>NZ_PEHF01000039.1 GCF_015762685.1 Candidatus Symbiopectobacterium sp. 'North America'
ATTTAAGCAAGCCCAACATCAATCGAAAATCAGTGTTGCAAAAACGGGGGTGACCATAGATTTTTTTGGCGCAGTCTGGCCATTAGCGCATGGTTGATGTTGAAACTTGTAACACTACTTGGTGATTATGTTTTGATGGATATAACCTAATGAGTTACAATTTTATTGATGCTGAGCATGGATGCGCAGATGGAAAAGAAAACTCCACATACCCGTCTGCACGTCGTGCAGGCCATGGTTGCAGAGGGAAACGTTAGAGCAACACGATCGGCGCTTGATTCAGCAGACGAACTGAATCTCGATTTTGATGGCATGTGTTCAGTAATAATGGCGCTGACCTGTCAGGATTTTTACAAGAGTATGACGACATACCACGATCATACGGTGTGGCAGGATGTGTACCGCCCGACGATAAAGGGCATCAGATTTTATATGAAAGTGACGATACTCGAGATGTACTCATCGTCTCATTTAAGGAGAAGTAGAATGAAATGTCCTCAGTGTGGCGGTGCCGAAATGGAACAACGTGTAAAAGATGTTCCCTATTCATGGCGTGGCAAAAAAACGATGTTGCAGCAAATCCGTGCGTTGCATTGCCCTAAGTGCGGTGAAACGGTGATGGACAAAGCCGAGTCGGCTGAGTACATGGCGAAAGTGGTCGAGTTTAAGAATTCGATTATTAATGACACGGTCAAACCGGGGTATATCATGAACGTGCGAAAGAAACTCGAATTATCGCAACGGGAAGCCGGGCGGATATTTGGTGGCGGTGATAACGCATTTTACCGGTATGAAGCGGGAAAATCGCAGCCCCATCCTTCTACGGTGAAATTGCTGAAACTTCTCGATCGCCACCCTGAGTTACTCAATGAAATTTGTGGTTGAGTTGAGCAAAAATCGATGGTGGTTCACGACATCTTTCGCCTGAATAACCCGTAGGCCGCGCTGCCGGTAGTCGCAGTGATAATCAGCGGTGGCCACAGGCTGTGCCATACCACGCTGAAATCGGCCCCTTTGAGGTAAATCTGCTTGGTGATGTCAGTAAATTGGCGGATGGGATTTACCCAGGTCAGGTTCTGTAACCACAGCGGCATGTTTTCCACCGGTGAGACGTAGCCTGAGAGTAGGATCGCGGGCATCAGAAAGATAAACACGCCGATGAACGCCTGCTGTTGCGTGGCGCACAGCGACGAAATCAGTAAACCAAACCCCACCAGCGACAAGCCGTACAGTAGCATCGCGGCATAAAACAGCAGCAGTGAACCCGCAAACGGAATCTGGTAAGCGAAGATCCCTGCCAGCAGCACGATGGTGGCCTGACCGGTGGCGACAATCAGTGCCGGGACCGCTTTACCAACGAAAGTTTGCCAGGTCGCCAGCGGTGAGACCAGCAGTTGGTCGAGTGTTCCCTGTTGACTGTTCACGCTCCCGCGCTACCGAGAGCGCCGTCACAATCAATACGCCGATGGTAGTAATCATGGCGATAAGCGAAGGCACCACAAACCACTTGTAGTTCAGATTCGGGTTATACCAGTGGCGCACCACCAGTTCGCTCTGGTTGTTGCGCGTTTTCCCCGCCAGTAGTTCCCGTTCATATTCCTGAACAATCTGCTGTATATCATTTGCCGCAATTTGCGCGCTGTTAGAACGCCGTCCATCCAGAATGACCTGAAGCGAGGTGCTGTTGCCGTTGGCAATATCGCGGGAGAAATCGGGCGGAAAGCGCACCAGCAATAACGCTTTCTGGTTATCGGTAGTTGGCGTGATGGCCTGCGGGCTACGCAGCGTGAGCACCTGAGAGAAGGTGCGCGCGTTGGCGATGCGCTGTGTCAGTTCAATCGATGCGGGGCCGCTGTCTTCGCTATAAATAGCGATGGTAGCATTGGTGACATCCAGCGTCGCGGCGAATGGGAACAGAGAGACCTGAAGCACCACCGGGAGCACTAGCAGGCTGCGGGTTTGCGGTTCGCGCAGCAGCGATTGAAGCTCTTTCACGATCAGCGTCCATAAGCGGTAAAACATTGCGATCCCTCCCTAATCCAATCTGCGCCGCGTTTTCAACGCGGTCAGCCCGATGAAAAACAGCGTGGCAAGGCTTAAAAAGCCCAGATTGATCAGCAAGATGCTGACCACGTTACCCGTGAGGAATAAGCTTTGCAGCGTACTGACGAAATAGCGTGCGGGAATGACGTAAGAGACAGCTCGCACCAGCGCCGGCATGCTGTCAATCTCAAAGATAAACCCGGAGAGCATGACCGCCGGCAAGAATGCAGCGTTCAGCGCCACCATCGCCGCATTGAACTGGTTGCGCGTCAGGGTGGAAATCAGCAGTCCCATGCCGAGGGTGCAGGCGAGAAACAGGCTGCTAATGCCAAACAGTATCCAGAGCGATCCGCGGTAGGGAACATGCAGCACGAAGACGGCCACCACCATGCACAGCACCATGGCTATCATACCCAGCCCATAGTAGGGGATCAGCTTGGCCAGCAGCAGCTCTGCACGCGTAACTTGCGTTGACAGCAGCGCTTCCATGGTGCCGCACTCCCATTCTCGGGCAATCACTAACGAGGTCAGGATGGCACCAATCACGGTCATGATAATGGTGATGGCACCGGGAATGATAAAGTGTTGGCTGACCGCTGCCGGGTTGAACCAATAGCGCAGCTGTACCTCTATGGGTTGTGAAAATGTTCCCCCTTGAGCCAACGCGCGCTGCTCCTGCCAGACCCTCCAAACCCCTTGCACATAGCCGGAAACGAAATTGGCGGTATTAGGCTCACTGCCGTCAGTGATCACCTGGAGCGGGGCCAGCCCTCCGGGTTGTGACAACTGCTCGGCAAAATTGCCAGGGATGGTGATCAAACCGCGAATGCGCCCCGCTTGCATCAACTGGATCAATGTTTGGCGATCGCGGCTGATGGTTGGTTCAATATAGGGGGAGGCGGCAAAGGTTTGGGCTAAATCGCGCGCCGCTTCACTCTGTTCTTCCAGCAGGATACCGACGTGTAAGCGACTGGAGTCGAGGTTGATGCCATAGCCAAAAATAAACAACAGCATCAATGGGATGACAAAGGCAATCAGACTGCTGCTGGGATCGCGCACAATCTGCTTGCTCTCTTTGCGACACAATGCCCGCAAGCGTCGCCAGGAAAAGGCGGTGCTGTCCGAGACGGGGTTGCTGTTGGCATTAGTCATGGGCGTTCTCCATGGCGTAGGCCTGAATCAGGGCGATAAACGCCTGCTCCATGCTGGGATCGGGCATGTCTGGCGTAACCGCCTGTTGCTTTAAGGCATCGGGTGTGCCGCTGGCAATCAGTTTGCCGCGATAAAGCAGGCCGATACGATCGCAATATTCCGCCTCATCCATAAAGTGAGTGGTCACCATGACAGTCACACCCCGGCTGACCATGCCGTTGATGTGCATCCAGAACTCCCGGCGGGTGAGGGGATCGACGCCAGAGGTGGGTTCGTCAAGAAACAGAATATCCGGCTCGTGCATTAAGGCGCAGGCCAGGGCTAAGCGCTGTTTGAATCCAAGCGGCAGGGCGTCCGGCGTTTGTCGGCTTATCGGCGCAAAGTTGAATGCCTGCGTCATAGCCGCGACTTTCTCGCGTTGTTGGTGGCCACGTAGACCGTAGACGCCAGAGAAAAAGCGCAGGTTTTGTTCAACCGTCAGGTTACCGTACAGAGAAAATTTCTGTGCCATATAGCCCAGATGTTGACGCGCTTTGCCTGAGCTGATTTTAAGATCCAGGCCCAACACGCGCGCATGGCCTTCACTGGGGGTGAGCAAACCGCACATCATCTTGAAGGTGGTTGATTTTCCTGCGCCATTGGGGCCGAGCAGGCCGAAAATCTCGCCGCTTCGCACGGTAAAATCGACCCGATCGGTCGCGACAAATTCACCAAATTTTTTGGTCAGATGACGGGCTTCTATCACCTTGCCATCGCCGTCATCGGGAATGAGCGGAATAATGCGCGCCAGTGAAGAATCCCCTTTGGGGCCACCACCTAACAGGTCGATAAAGGCATCCTCAAAGCGCGGGGCTATCGCTTCGATGTTATCTGGTGTCAGCGGGAGCGTATCACACAGGCTGGATGGGGTTGCGTCTGCCTTCAGCATCAGACGCAAATACTTGCCTTGAATCACGCCGTCACTGACGGTGGGGTGCTGCAATGCCTGTTGCAGCAGCGTGCGGTGTGCAACGCCATCGGTATGGGCCAGCACACAGCGACCGGCCATGGTGGCGGTAAGATCTTGCGGCGCACCGCGATACAGCAATTCGCCGTTATTCAGCAGCAGCACATCACGACACTGCTCTGCCTCATCGAGATAAGAGGTGCTCCACAGGATCAGCATGCCGTCGCCAGCGAGTTCGTGCACCATGCGCCACAGCTCGCGCCGTGAGATTGGATCAACCCCAACCCCCGGCTCATCCAGCAACAGTAAGTTAGGCTGGCCCAGCAGAGTACAGGCCAGCCCCAGCTTCTGCTTCATACCGCCAGAAAGCTTTCCAGCCAGACGCGTGGTAAACCGCGCTAGGTCGGTAAACGTCAGCAAGCGTTCAAAGGTTTCCTGACTCTGTGTGCCGGTAATACCGCGTAGGTCGGCGTAAAGCGTCAGGTTTTCCATCACGCTCAGGTCTTCATACAGCCCAAATTTCTGCGGCATATAACCAAGGATGGCGTGCAATTGCCGGTCATCCTGTACCGGATCGAGCCCCATCACGCGCAGAGTACCACTACTCGGTGTTAACAGACCGGCCAGCATGCGAATCAGCGTAGTCTTACCCGCGCCGTCTGGCCCCACTAAGCCGATAACCACACCCGCATCAAGCGTGGCAGTCAGCGGTTTCAGCGCGGGCGTGGTGCTGCCGGGGAAGGTTTTTTCTACCCCGTCCAGCGTAATGCGTGGTATGGGGCTGTTCATGGCGTTACGCTGTCAGTGGCGAAGCGCGACGTCACTGGCATGCCTTGGCGCAGCAGATCGTCCGCATCGTTCACGATAATACGCAGCCGATAAACCAGATCGGTGCGCAGCGCCGGGGTTTCTACACTTTTAGGGGTGAATTCTGCGCTGGGGGGCACAAATCCGATCGTGCCGTGGTAGGGATGGTCTGGACGGCTGTCAGTATAAATTAGCACTTCTCGTCCTGGTTTCGCTTGCCCAAGCTGTGGCTCATCAATGTAGGCACGAATCCATACCGGGCGGGTCAACGAGAGCGTAAATACAGTGCCGCCCGCGCTGAGCATACTGCCTGCTTCTCCGGCGCGGGTGAGGATCACGCCATCAGAAGGGGCGGTTAGCGTGGTATCGCTCAGATCGAGAATGGCCTGCGCCTGTACTGCTTGCGCCTGTGCCAGTGCCGCCTCAGCGGCGGCAATCTCTTGCGGGCGGTTGCCGCTTTCGAATTGGCCCAATTTCTCTTTAGCGGCTTGCAGCGTAGCAAGTGCCTGTTGACGCGCCGAACGGGCATCGTCTAGCGTATTTTTTGCCACGGCACCCTTGCCCCACATGCCTTGCTGGCGTTGATAGAATTTGTCGGCGTACTCATAGGCGGCCTGCGCTTGGTCCACTTGAGAACGCACTTGAGCAACCTCTTCACGCCGATAACCTTCCTGAAGCAGTGCCAGCTGAGCCGCTGCGCTGGCAACGTTGGCGTCAGCCTGGCGCAGCGCATTATGGTGCGGTGCGGTATCCAGCGCCGCGATCGCCTGTCCTGCCTTAACGCTGTCCCCCTCATCCACCTGCAAAGTTGCCAGACGTCCACTGACGCGAAATGCCAGATTCACCGTGCGAATATCCATGTTACCGTACAGCGTGATGGGCGTGTCACGGCGTGCATAGTGCGCCCAGCCAGCATAGAGTGCGGCTGCCAGCAGTAAAAGCACCAGAATGGTCACGCGCAATTTAACTTTATTGATGGAAGGCTTCCCTTTTTGACCGGCTAAAGGCATCAGCGCTCTTGTGCGGCTCTCAGGCCGTCAAGCACCAGAGCTATGTGTTGTGTCACCACGTCGTTAATCACCAGGCTCTGTTCCAAACCGATGTCGTCCCAGCCCGCTCGTAGTCGTATGGTTTCTCCGGCAAAGCGGAACGCCAGTGCTTCACAGATCAGCGCATGGCGTGGATAACGGTTCTGCGATCGTTGCTGTTTAGCCTGGTGTAGCCAGCGACCAGTAGCGTCATCAACTGATGCATGGGCGCGATAATGCGATCGTGCATCAGCGGATAGGCATCTGTCGGTGACAACTGTTCGCGCGACATAAAGCGGCTGAAGTGCAACGTTTCCGGGCTGGTCATCAGCCGGGTGAAGTTCAGCACCAGTTTTTGCAGATACGCCATGTAGCGCTCTGGCGTGGCTGCGGGCTGTTGCAGATACTCGGTAATTTCTATGCGCAAAGGGAGATAGGTGTGCGCCACTTCATCGGCAATAGCGCTTGCCACCGCGCGATATAACCCCTCTTTGGAGTGAAAATGATAGGTGATAGCGGCGATGTTCTGCCCGGCACGGCGGGCAATGTCGCGCGTGGTGGCGGCTTGCAGGCTAAACTCGCCAAACACCTCAAGGGCTGCCTGTAACAGTTGTTGCTTGGTGTGGTCGCCTCGTGTAGGCGACGTTGCCGAGAAAAGCATGGCATAAGCCCCATTCAATCAATCGTATGATTAAATTTAGTGGTTTTTTGGATTTTTTATGTGATCTGGTTCTCAGTTAACAGGTGCGATTGTTTCTTCTACACGGGGGCAGGCACTGCATCGGCGATTTCAGACGACAAACGTTTTCTATATCCCTTTAATTTATAATGAAAAATGTGTGATTGTTAGTGTAACGAAAATATAGCGTAAAACTTGTTATTGCTGTTGTTGAATAGTAATAATTACCATTAATAATCTCATTATCTATAGTGCATAAACATCAACGGCCTGGCTGCTTACGGCCTGCCGTGCACTAGTAATGAATTCTGTCCGCCAACACCATTCCTAATCGGAGTGGCGTTGGGCGGATTTTTTTATGCCGGGCCATGTGGGGTCCCGGTGTCTCATTACCAGGTGAAAACAGGAGGAGCGCGTGATTCGGATGCGCATGTTATTGGCGGCAGCGCCGTGGGTCTGGGGGGTATCGCAATGTGCTTATGCAGAAGGTACAAATCGAACCGCAGGAAATGATGAAATGGTGGTCAGCGCGTCGCGTTCCAACGTGGAACAACCTAAAGCACCGCAGATGGTAACCATTATCAACCGTCAGCAAATTGAGCAACAGTTGCGCGTAACATCAGATTCATCGCAAGTGTTGAGTAACTTGTTGCCTGCCTTTTCTCCTAGCCGACAAAAAATGAGCGGCAGCGGTGAAACCTTCCGCGGTCGGTCTGCGTTGATTTTGGTCGATGGCATTCCACAATCGAATCCGCTACGCCCCACCGGACGTGAAATGCATACCATCGATTTTTCCATGATCGAGCGGATTGAGGTTATTCACGGGGCCAATGCCACGAATGGTTTGGGTGCGACTGGCGGTGTTATTAACCTGATCACCCGTCGCCCTGAAAACGGGGCGTTCAATCAGCATGTTTCCGTGCAAACCACGCTGCCCACAGAGAAAATCCGGGGCGAAACGGCCAGCTATAAAACCATTTATCGCGTCGATGGTCGCGTGGATAAACTCGATTATCTGGTGTCTCTGGGGTATGAAAATCAAGGGCTTTATCTTGATGGCAATGGACGGGCCATCGGAGTGGGTAACACCCAGGGCGATACCATGGATTCCCGCGCTTGCGATGTGTTGGCCAAGGTAGGGTACTGGCTTAATGACGATCAGCGCGTGCAATTGAGCGTCAACCGTTACCACATTCGCGGAGAAAATGACTACCTGAGCGTCGATGGCGTGCGTGCGCAAGGTATTCCGACCACATCCGCGCGCGGTACGCCACCGGGCGATGCGCCGTTTAACAGTGTGTGGAGCACGGGCCTTACTTACGATCACAACAATCTGGCGGGGTTCAAACTCTCGACGCTGTTATTCAGCCAGGAGTATGAAGCGCTGTTCGGTGCCACCAATTCGCAATCGTTCCAGGACACGACCACCGCGCCCAACAAAACGCTGTAAGATCAATCTCGCGCGGTATCCTCCAAACTTGGTGCAAAACTCGCACTCACACGTGACGACCTTCTGGAAGATACATTGAAAGTGACGGCGGGTTTTGATGTGTTGCTTGATAAGAACAAGCAGGATCTCTATCTGACCAAACGCACCTATGTGCCGGAAATCGAATACACCAACTACTCGCCTTTTTTACAAACCGAGTACGCGCTGCTGGATAACGTGACGCTGCATGCGGGTGTACGTCACGAAATTGCCAGACTAAAGGTTGATGACTATCGCACGCAATCAGCAGATGCAAAAGGTGTCTATGACGGCGTGGCGGTAAAAGGTGGAACTCCCAAGTTCAACCAGACGTTATATAACGTTGGCATTGTCTATTCGCCGTGGGAACCGCTTAGTCTGTTCGCCAACTACTCGGAAGGGTTTGGCATGCCTGATGTCGGACGTGCACTGCGCGATATTGACACCAAGGGTGTCGATCTGAGCTGGGCGAATAACGTCAAACCGGTGGTTACCAAAAATATTGAGACGGGTTTCCGGGTGCAGCAGGGTGCTGTTGATTTTGAAGCCAGCTATTTCCGTTCCAGCGCGAAACTGGGGGATTCCGTTACGCTTAACAGCGATGACGATTTCGTTTCCAAGCGCGAGAAAACCCGCGTGCAAGGGGTTGAGGTCCGAAGCGGTTATCAGATTAACGAGCAGCATAAAGTCAATCTTTCCTATGCCCATACCGAAGGTAAACGCGACAGCAATGGTGATGGCAAACTGGATAAAAAGATGACTGGCCTGAACATCGCGCCGGATCGGGTGATTGCCAGTTGGTCGGCAAGTTGGACGGAGAAGGTGAACACGTTTGTCCAAGGCAACTATGCCTTCAGCCGCAGTTTTGATGATGCCGGACTAGGGTTCGACGGTTATCTGCTGGTGGATGCTGCCGTTGGCTACAAACTGCCTTATGGCCGTGTGAATCTGGCGGTTGCTAACATGCTGGATAAACAGTACATCACCTACTATTCGCAGTCAGTGGAACTGGGGACTGCGGCCAATACCCGCTATTTCTCCGGGCGTGGACGTACCGTGACATTGGGTTACTCCATTGATTTATAAGTGTTACTTATCCCGTCTCGTGGCCCGTGGCTGCGGGATGGGAAGATACCTGATGTTATGGTTGGTGCTGCTGTTCCTGTCGTTACAGGTTACAACAGGCTGGGCGCGTCAGGTGTCACACGCGCTTGGCGTAACCGTGATTAACGGGCAACCTAAACGGGTGGTTACCCTGTTTCAGGGGGCAACGGATACGGCTGTCGCGTTGGGGATAACGCCGGTAGGCGTCGTGGACTCCTGGATTGAAAAACCGATGTATCGCTATTTGCGTGGTGCGTTAGGTGATGTGCCCCATGTCGGGTTGGAAACGCAGCCGAATTTGGAAGCCATCGCATTGCTTAAACCCGACATGATCATTGCATCACGTTTTCGCCATGAACGGGTGTACACCTTGTTGTCGCAGATCGCCCCCACGGTGGCGATGGAGGATGTGTTTGAATTCAAACGCACCGTACAACTGATGGGGCAGGCTCTGGACAGAGAGACGCAAGTACAGGGCTTGCTCACCGCCTGGCAGGAGCGAGTATCGGTATTGCGCGACCGCCTGCGTGCTCATTATGGTTCACAGTGGCCACTCCGCGTTTCCCTGATTGAGTTTCGTGATGACCATATTCGTCAATATTTAGCACGCAGCTTTGCCGGCTCAGTGCTCTCGGAAGTGGGTTTATCTGGCCGGAAACGCAGGCAGATTCGCTCAGCGTGATGCGCAAACTGAGTACGCCAGAGAGTCTGCCAGTGCTGGACGCCGATCTGTTTTTTGTTTTTATGCGCTCGGAAAAACCAGCGGTGACGCAACGTTACCGCACCTGGACAGCGCACCCGTTATGGCAACGCCTGATTGCCCCACAACGCGAGCAAGTCTACACCGTGGACAGTGTGGCCTGGAGTTTGTCGGGAGGCATTTTAGGTGCGAACCGGATATTGGATGAGATCGCACAACGGCTGCTGCCTGCGGAGACAACGCCATGAGGCCTGTGTGGGTGTTGTGTGGCGGGGTGCTGCTGTTGATCCTCTCCAGCTTTGCCAGCCTGATGGTCGGGGCACAACCGATCGCGCCGCGCGTCGTGCTGGCTGCATGGCTTCACCCGGATGGGACGCAGCTCGAACATATTCTGGTGCAGACCACGCGTCTGACACGCACCTTGATGGCCCTGACGGTCGGCGCCAGTCTGGCCGTTGCTGGGGTGCTGATGCAGGCGATGACGCGCAATCCACTGGCCTCACCGGGGTTATTCGGCGTCAATGCCGGGGCGATCTTCTTTATCGTCCTGAGCAGCATTTGGTTAGGTGCTGCATCACTGGCTACGTTGGTGTGGTCCGGATTTCTCGGTGCGGCAGTCGCGGGAGGATTGGTGTTCGGCATCGGCTCGTTGGGGCGAGGGTCTACAAGCCCTGTGAGAATTCTGCTGGCAGGGGCAGCGATCACGGCACTTTTCCTCTCGTTTACCCAAGCGATGTTGGTGATCAATCAGGACGGATTGGACAGCGTACTGTTTTGGCTGGCTGGCTCGGTGGCTGGACGAGAGAGCGATCTGCTGATGCCCTTGCTGCCCTATGTGGTGGTGGGGTTGGTATTCAGCAGGGTACTGGCACCGCATATTAATATTTTGGTTGCGGGTGATGACGTGGCACGCGGGTTAGGGGTGCGTACCGGATGGATTCGCGGCCTGATGGGCGTGTGTGTGATTGCGTTGGCGGGCAGTGCGGTGGCGATTGCGGGTAACATCGGTTTCATTGGTTTGATTGTGCTGCACATTGCCCGTCGGTTGTGTTCCCACGACCACCGTTGGCTGATCCCCGCGAGCGCTTTGCTGGGCGCTTGTCTGCTACTTTGGGCAGATATGGTGGCGCGCGTGGCGATTTTACCGCAGGAACTGCCGCTGGGGGTCATGACCGCCGTGCTGGGGGCACCTTATTTTATTGCGTTGGTTCGGCGGGAGGCGCGTCATGGCTAACGCTTACTCGCTGCGTATCGGCATGTTGTCTTGTCGGGTGGATAGCTGCGCGTGTCTTTGGAATCTTGCACTGCTCGGTGTAACGCTGGTGACGATACTCTTGGTGCTATCGCGAGGGGCTGTGCCGCTCTCTCCGTGGGAGGTGATGCACATACTGTTGGCACCGCACCAGACTATCGAGGGTAACGCTTTTATCGTCTGGGAGCTGCGCCTGCCTCGCGTCGTGTTGGCGGTGATGGTGGGAGGGGCATTAGCGCTTTCGGGGCTGATATTACAGAGTCTGGTGCGCAATCCGTTAGCGTCGCCCGATCTGCTGGGGGTTACCAGCGGCGCGTCTGCCGCAGCTGTCGCTTTTCTCTCTTTCGGCGCGGGTGTGCTCGGGCAGCATTGGATGCCGTTGGCGGCCATTGCGGGAGCCTGGGGAACGGCGCTGCTGATCTAACTGCTGACCTGGCGACGCGGGGTATCGCCTTACCGTCTGGTATTGGTTGGGGTAGGGATCTCCGCTTTGATGGGAGCAGTGGCGACGGGGTTGCTGCTGCTTAGCCCATTCAATACCACACTCTCGTCATACATCTGGCTGACCGGCAGTGTTTACGGTGCTAACTGGCAGGATGTGGCATCTCTGACTGGATGGCTGGCGCTCATCGCGCCGCTATTGGTATTACTGGCGCGCCATGTGCCGATCCATGAGTTGGACGACGATGTTGCCACGAGCGTGGGTGCCACTCTGGAGCGGCGACGTAGCGCATTGCTGTTGCTGAGCGTTGCGCTGGCCGGTAACGCGATCGCCCATGCGGGGGCGATCGGCTTCGTGGGGTTGATTGCCCCCCATATGGCGAAACGTCTGGTAGGTCGAGCCTTTGTTGGCAGTCCGCTGGCAACGGTATTGATCGGTGCCAATCTGGTCGTGGTGTCGGATTGGGTGGGGCGTACGCTCTTTTTACCGTTGGATTTGCCAGCAGGCATTTTTATTTCTGCGTTGGGCAGTCCTTTTTTTCTCTATTTACTGATTCGGCAACGTCATCATTAAGGCATAACGATGAATTCACCAAACCCTTTCCCGCTCTAAGGACGTGCACTGACGTTGCAATATGACCGACAGGTGATTATTGAACATCTGGATTTGCAAGTGCCTGCCGGGTGCATCACGGTATTTGTCGGAAGCAACGGATGTGACAAAAGCACCTTGCTAAAAGCCTTTGCCCGTTTGCTCTCGCCAGCCTCTGGCAGTGTCATGCTCAACGGTGCGGATATTCATCGCCAATCAACCCACGCCATCGCACGTAAGCTGTCAATTTTGCCACAGACACCGATTGCTCCAGAGGGAATGACCGTGCGTCAACTGGTTGCTATGGGGCGCTACCCTCACCAAAGTTGGCTACGCCAGTGGTCGACGCAGGATGAAGAAAAAGTGGAGCAGGCGCTGAACAGCACCGGGCTGACAGCGCTGGGCGAGCGGGTAGTGGATACGCTGTCTGGCGGGCAACGTCAGCGAGTGTGGATCGCCATGACGTTGGCGCAGGATACGGATATTTTGCTGCTGGATGAGCCAACCACCTATCTCGATTTGGCGCACCAGATTGAGGTGCTCGATTTGCTGCGCGAGCTCAACGAGCAACACAGTAAAACCATCGTCATGGTAATGCACGACTTGAATCTGGCATGCCGTTATGCACATCACATGGTGGCGGTTCACCAGCGAGGCGTATTTGCGCAAGGCGCGCCGCAGGCGATCCTGACGGAAACGCTGATTAAAACCGTATTCGATCTCGATAGCCGCATCATCGCTGACCCAGTGTTCGGTACGCCGCTCTGTATTCCACTGGGTCGTTATGCGCCGAAACAGCAAAGTTTGCGCGATACGTGATCTTTCCTTTCACGCCGAAGAGCGGGCAGATCTCGCCGATCGTTTTAACTTGATTGCGATGGCAGAGTACCCGTTCAGCAGCGCGGTGCCGGTATCGACACTCCTGGATACGTCGTCTTGTCAGCGTATGTTGCAACAGCTTGCTCCACGATTTGGGGCCCCCTCTCTGGGTATTACCGCGTCGTTGTTAAGTAAACGCGTGGCTTTTCTTACTACAGCGGCTGCCTTTTATCCCTTATCGATGTACAACAAAGGGCTAAACATGGCGCTGACGAACTGCCTGTTGGATACGCGTCACGATGGACATCTTTGGCAGTCGCATATGGTGATGGACGATTTATCGCTCTCAACGCCCCTGTCGGATTTGGATCGCGCGAGTTGGCGTGATGCCTTGCTACGTGGCGTATTTGCGGAACATTTGACGCCGTTGTGGCATGTGCTGTCGGCCGCGTCAGGCATCTCGTCGCGGATTTTGTGGGAGAATACCGCTGTACGGCTGTTTTCTCTGTTTGAACATCGGATGCAAGCCTCTGATACGGCGACAGAAGCGCGTGTAAAACAGGATTTTTACTATGTGGTTCACGAGGCTCCTGGCGCACTGTTTGGATTAGACGTTAATCCGCTTACCGTCTATTTTCGCCCGCTAACCTGGGTACCGGCGAACGGTGAGTGGATCCGCTTTCGTCGTACCTGCTGTTTTTACTATAAGGCCTCTCAGCCGCAGGAGTTCTGTCAAGCCTGTCCTTTGCTGAGGCCCGATAAATCGCATCGGTTACCTTTTAGGAACAGGCGGGGATTGTCAAAAGCCCATTTGTACAGGTGTTTGAGCGCATCGGTATTCCCTATGCTGCGGATATTTTTAACTTTGTCATTCTGACGGCGATCTTATCAGCGGCTAATTCCGGTCTTTATGCCTCGGGGCGTATGCTGTGGTCGCTTTCAAATGAGAAGACGCTGCCTGCCTGTTTTGCCCGCCTTACACGGTGCGGTATTCCGCTGATAGCGATCTCGGTCAGTATGTTGGGCGGGTTGTTGGCCCTGGCCTCAAGTATCGTTGCACCCGATACGGTATACGTGGCGCTTTCTGCCATCTCCGGGTTTGCCGTGGTTGCTGTGTGGCTCAGTATTTGTGCGTCTCATATTGCTTTTCGTCGTCACCATCTGCGTTCCGGGCGTTCATTGTCGGAGCTTAATTACCGCGCACCCTGGTTTCCTTTTACCCCGATCGCTGGTTTTTTACTTTGCCTGCTAGCCTGTATCGGGCTGGCATTCGATCCCGCGCAGCGTATTGCCTTGTGGTGCGGATTGCCTTTTGTTGCCATGTGCTATGCCGGGTATTATTTCACGCAGAGGCAACAGACACGTGAATTACCTGAGGAATTGGATAATGTTACCTGAGAATCCCCTTGCCGCGCTGCTGGAGCAGTCACCCGTGGTGATCCTGGGTGGTGCGCTGGCTACCGAACTGGAGGCGAGCGGCTGTGATTTGTGCGATCCGCTCTGGTCGGCGAAAGTGTTGATGGAAGCTCCAGAGTTAATTTATCAGGTGCATTACGATTATTTTGCTGCCGGGGCGCAATGCGCCATCACTGCCAGCTATCAGGCGACGCCGCAGGGGTTTGCGGCGCGCGGGCTGAGCGAAGCAGAGTCGTTGGCGCTGATCGCGCGCAGCGTTGAGCTGGCGGTGCGTGCCCGTGAAGATTATTACGCGGCACATCCCGATGTGGGCGTACTGTTAGTGGCGGGCTCGGTCGGGCCCTATGGGGCTTTTCTGGCGAATGGGGCTGAGTATCGTGGCGATTATCATCTGCCACAGGCGGAGATGATGGCATTCCACCGACCACGTATTGCGGCGCTGATCGACGCGGGCGTTGACCTGCTGGCGTTCAAAACCCAGCCCTCGTTGCCGGAGATGGCCGCGCTGTTACAGTTGCTGCGTGAGTTTCCCACTATCACTGCCTGGTTCTCGTTTACGCTGCGTGATGCGCAGCACATCAGCGATGGCACGCCGCTTCGTGACGTTGTGGCGCTATTGGATAACCATCCGCAAGTCGTGGCGATGAGGGTAAACTGTGTCGCATTGGAAAGTGCGACGGCGGCGTTAGCGCATTTATCCTCGCTGAAAGCGTTGCCGCTGGTTGTCTATCCTAATTCCGGCGAGCATTATGATGCGAATGCCAAACGCTGGAGCGCAACCGGGGAGCAGGCGTGTTCGTTGACCGCGCATTTGTCAGCCTGGAGAGCTGCGGGCGCGCGCCTGATCGGTGGGTGCTGTCGTACCACGCCGCAGGATATTGCCGCTGTTTCTCATGCGTGCAAGCATGAGTCGCACCATTATTGATGGAGAGATCATGACCAACCAGACTGAGGGCGCTCGCCGTGCTTATCGTCAACTGTGTGAGACACTGGGACTCACCTTACCCATCACCTTTCTGGATATCGCTGCGGAGCAAACCGTTGTCGTGGCATCGCCGGACGCTGATGCGCCGCGGCTGGCGTTAGGGTATGAGAAAGCCGCCGCGACTTTTTTTCGCCATCTGCCCCCGACGCCAGACGAAATGGAACGGGCAATCATGACCGTAGAGGATGAGGTCACCCGCATTCGCCAGCAGGTGGATACGCAACATCCCCTTTATCTGTGCGATCCGGCCCTGACGTCATTGGCCGATACTACCGGCGTACCGGCCAATGCGCACGGTTGGCATATTGAGCAGGACGATATCGAGCGACTGTTTAAACGTTTCGAGCAGGTGATGCTCGGCTGCCCTGCCAGTTGGGAAGCCATTCCGCTGGACAACGCCTTCACGGCCCGTTTGCTGATTCTGCGCGAGTTTATGCACCACTTGGGCTATCTGTCGGTATTTATTGTTAATACCACTGCCAGCGAGTCCCCCTAACGCTTGCCTCTGCGCGTGGTCTCGCGGTAAGGTCAGATTTTCTCTGGCCGTTGGTAGCGTGTTTATGGACATCCACGATCTGAATGACAACCCCGCGCACATTGCTGGTGTTGCCGCATTGCTCTACGCCGAATGGTCGGCGTTTCCCCGCTGGTCGAGTACGCCAGCAATTGAATCTGCTATACGCCAGCGCGGCGTAGCGACCGATCGCGCGTTCTCTCTGGGGATGTTTGCTCACGATGACCATGCGGTTGCTACCGCCAGTATCATCCGCTATGAACTGGACGATTGCCCAGAACGAGAATACTGGCTGGGGGAAGTGGTCACGGTCCCGTCTCAGCGCGGTAAAGGGTTGGCTACTGCGCTGGTCAATGCTTGCGTGGCACGCTGTCAGCAGCAGGGCATTGAGATGCTGTATTTGTATACGCCCGACAAACAGGCGCTCTATGCCCGAATGGGGTGGCAACCGCTGGAGCAGCGCCCGGTAGCGGGAGAAATTGTCACTGTGATGTGTTTATCGCTCGGAAAGTGAAACATGCTGGCAGACTATGTGATGAAGTCTATTATCTGTGGTAGGTTTGACATAGTAGCGGATATGCAGGCTGTGTTTTATCCAAAGGGACAGCCGTAAGCAATGCCATGAAGAATCTTGGCAGCGCAGGCGGCCTCGCCGTTCACCGGACGTGGAGAAGAGTCATGACGACACACTTTTTGGGGAAATATGAGATCGAGCTGAAATTCAAGATTAAGGATATTAGCGAGTTTCGTGACACTTTATTAAGTCTTCATCCAGAAGCTTTCGTGTTTGAGAATAGTGAATACGATATTTATTACGATGACCCACTCGCCTCGCTACATAAAAGAAATATGAGCATGGTGTTACGGTCTATGTCACCTTCTGGAATTAAATTATGGATTGTTAAAGGTCCAGAGGAAAGACATTGCGAGGCTGTTAATATCGAATCATTTGAAAAAGTAGACAGCATGTTGCATACGTTAGGCTATATTTCCATTCATCATGTAAATAAAACCCGCAGTATCTATTTCCTCGATCAGTTCCACATCACGCTCGACTATATTGCTATGCTGGGACACTACGTGGAAATATAGGTCATGACCGATGATGAGGCTGCGTTGCCGGACCTGGAAGAGGCCTGTGTGCAGTGCACACTGCATCTGGGGCTGGATATGGAAAATAAAGAGCCTCGCTCATATCGTCAATTATTGGGTTTTTGACGGTGTCAACCTGGATTAAACTCGATGCATAGAATTGGCAAAAGGATTTATCATTCTATGATCGAGTTAAAATAATTATTCTGTTATCAGCGTAGTATCTGAATAAGCACCGTCGTTGCACGTCGTACACCATGATTAAAATCCATGATGGGGCCGCGCGGTGTGAATTATGTTGTGAAAACTTTAACGCGTTGTATAAAGATGTTCTGGGGCGAATTGATTTTTGAGATATCGGTGGTAAAAGTGGCAGGCAGTAAATATTATATCACCGGCTTTTGTAAGTAAAAAAATCAATCGTATTTACTTCATCCTGCAAAATAACAGAATAAAGGAACCGAATTATGAAAAAAAGGTTCTGTTATTCAGTGTGCTGGCACTCGCTTTTTCTTCCATGGCGCAAAGTGAGACGCCCGAATCTACCGATCTGGTGATCATCGGCGCGGGTGGCGCAGGCATGTCTGCGGCCATTGAGGCACATAACCAGGGTGCAAAAGTTATCCTGCTGGAAAAAATGCCGTTTGCCGGGGGCAATACGGCGCGCGCCGAGGCGGGGCTAAACGCTGCCGGCACCCATTATCAAAAGGCCAAGGGTATTCAGGACAGCCCGGAGTTGTTCTTCCAGGACACCATGAAAGGTGGCCGTAACATCAACAAACCCGATCTGGTGCGCACGCTGTCTGAACGTGCAAAAGACTCTGTGCAATTCTTGAAGGATAACGGCTCTGAGTTAGCCGATTTAACCCGTACTGGCGGTGCCAGTGTGGATCGTACCCACCGGCCTGCCGGCGGTGAACCGGCCGGTAGTTTCATTGCGACCGCATTGATCAAAAAGGTAAAAGCGCTGAATATCGATTTGTGCACCAATACGTCCGCCACGGAAATTGTGCAAAATGACAAGGGCGAAGTCACCGGCATTAAAGCGAAAGGCAAAGATGGCAAAGAATTTGCGCTCAATGCTAAAAAAGTGATGATTACGTCAGGTGGATTTGGTGCCAACTTTGACATGATCAAGCAATACGATCCGAAACTCGCCAACTTCAAAACTACCAATGCGCCGGGTTCACTGGGCGAAGGGGTTAAGATGGCGGAGAAAATCAACGCCAAGCTGGTGGATATGGAATATATCCAGATTCACCCCAGCACCGTGCCGGGTAAAGAGATTCTGATCACCGAAGCTGTGCGTGGCGACGGCGCGATTTTGATCAATGAAGCGGGCAAACGTTTTATCAACGAATTGCAGACGCGCGATGTGGTTTCTCAAAGTATCCTGAAACAACCGGGTGCTCACGCTTATCTGGTCTTTAACGATGATTTGGTGAAACAAAATAAAACCATCAACAGCTACTTCAAGCAAAAACTGGTGGCTGAAGGTGATACACCGGAAGCGTTGGCAAACGCTATCAAGGTTGATGCCAAGCAGTTGCCGTTAACCCTGAAAACCTATACCGGCTACGCAAAAGCCAACAAAGATACTGAATTCGGGCGTGACAGCTTTAAACAGGCGCTGGATACCGATAAATATTACGCGATTGAAGTAACGCCGGGCATCCACCACACCATGGGCGGTATTGCTATCAACACCAAAGCGCAAGTGGTCGACAAAGACGGGAAAGTCATTCCGAACCTGTTTGCAGCGGGTGAAGCGGCAGGTGGTGTCCGCGGTGCTAACCGCCTGGGTGGTAATTCATTGGCGGATATTGTTACCTTTGGCCGTATCGGTGCCGATGAAGCCGTGAAAGAAATCAAAGCAGGTAAATAAGTCATATTATTTAGGGGACGCCGCTTCGTGAGCAGCGGCGTTGCTATTATCACAAAATCAGAGAAAGCGAGAAAATTATGAAAAAAATCGTTCCATCGTTGGTGGCTGCTGCTGCCTTGTTGTTTGTTGCCTCAGCCGGCGTTCAGGCTGCCCAAACGTATAAAGACGGTACCTACACCGGCAAAGCGCAGGGTAAAGAAGGGAAGATCGAAGTTTCGGTGAAAATCAGCGAGGGCAAAATTGCCAATGTGGAAGTGGTAAAACACGAGGATACAGAAGCGCTGATGCTCGGTGTTATTGATAATATCGTGCCGGAAATTGTGGAAAAACAAACGGCAGACGGTATTGATGCGGTAACGGGTGCCACCATGTCGAGTACTGGTGTACTGGAAGCTGCGAAACAGGCGCTGGCACAAGCGAAATCCTAATCAGTCAGACGCCTGTGGCCGATGTCACAGGCGTTATTACCATCCACACTTTTTATTCCTCTTTATTATAAATACCACTGCTATATCCTCCCTTTTATCGATAATTTCGAAGCGGTTATTATTTCCTTGAATAACGGTTATCACTGAATGTTTTCGTTATGTTGATATCATGCGGAATATTGATAACAAACTTGTTTAATCATGCTGGCGTTTAATTTACCGGTAGTGAAAAGCGTCGAGGGTTATCATTTCATGATCGAGTTAAAATAATTATTCTGCTAAGGGTGTAGTATTTGAAAAAGCAGCGCCGTTGCACGTCGTATACCATGATTAAAAGTCATGATGGTGCAATGCACTGTGAATAGTTGTGACAATACTATTGAATAAAGGAATATATCATGAAAAGAAAGGTGCTGTTATTCAGTGCGCTAGCACTCGCTTTTTCTTCTATGGCGCAAAGTGAAAACCGGGAATCTACCGATCTGGTTATCATTGGTGCCGGTGGAGCGGGCATGTCCGCTGCCATTGAAGCACACAACCAGCGTGTTAATGTTATTCTGTTGGAAAAAATGCCGTTTGCCGGGGGAAATACTGCGCGCGCGGAGGGCGGTTTAAACGCGGCGGGAACGCCTTATCAAAAAGCCAAAGGAATTGAGGATAATCCTGAGCTGTTCTTTAAAGATACGATGAAAGGAGGGAGGAACATTAATAATTCTGAATTGGTACGTATCCTTTCAGAGCAGGCGAAAGACTCCATTGAATTCTTGAAAATCAATGGCGCTGAACTGGCTGATGTGTCGCGAACGGGTGGCGCCAGCGTCGACCGCATTCACCGACCCGTGGGCGGGGAGCCAGCCGGCAGCTTTATTGCTACGGCGCTGATCAAGAAAGTCAAAGCGCTTAATATCGATTTGCGTACACGCACTTCCGCGACGGAAATTATCAAAAATGATAAAGGTGAAGTAACGGGAATTAAAGCCAAAGGCAAAGAGGGAAACGTTTACACTATTGATGCCAAGAAAGTAATGATCACTGCCGGTGGATTTAGTGCCAACTTTGACATGATTAAACATTACGATCCCAAACTGGTTGGTTTTAAAACGACGAATGCGCCAGGTTCCTTGGGTGAAAGGGTTAAAATGGCGGAAAGCATTAACGCCAAGCTGGTGGATATGGAATATATCCAGATTCACCCAACCACCGTCCCCGGAAAAGGCATTTTGATCACGGAGGGTGTTCGCGGCGATGGTGCTATTTTGGTCAATGAACAAGGGAAGCGTTTTATTAATGAATTGCTGACGCGTGACGTGGTTTCGCAAAACATTTTAAAACAACCTAATGCGCATGCTTACGTGATATTTAATGACGCGCTGGTTAAACAGAACAAAATCATTGATACCTATTTTAAACAGAAATTGGTGTTTGAAGGCTATTCTGTTGAAGCGCTTGCCACTGCCATCAAGATGGATCCCAAACAGCTGTCTGCCACGCTTGCGGCCTATACGGGCTATACGAAAGCGAAAAAAGATACTGAGTTTGGCCGTGAAAGCTTTAAGCAAGCATTGGATAGCGGAAAATATTACGCTATTGAAGTGACGCCGGGTATCCACCACTCCATGGGCGGTATCGCCATCAACACCAAAGCGCAGGTGGTCGATAATCAGGGCAAGGTGATCCCGAACCTGTTTGCAGCCGGTGAAGCGGCGGGTGGGGTACACGGAGCTAATCGCCTGGGGGGGTAACTCACTGGCAGATATCGTGACCTTTGGCCGTATCGGTGCTGATGAGTATGTGAAAGAAATTAAAGCCGGTCAATAAACATCACCCAACGCAGCGCCTGTGACTGAGTTCACAGGAGTTATTGTGTGTTCTTGCGTTCAGCGCCTAAGCAGGAAGAATAATCGCTGTTAAACTTTGTCACAAAAGCTTTTTCTGCTGCGCAGTGCGTAGCGGCGAGCGCTAACTTATAATGCCCGGGTTGTTACCAATACCGTAACCGTTATTTATTTAAGACTTTAAATAATAATTAAAAAAATAAGTTTTCTCTGCTTGTATTGCTGCTACTGTCCGCACCTATGACATTCACCCCCTCCGTATTGGCGAAAACGGCTGCGCCAGCCATTGCCAGTACACATCAGGAGATCGCCTCAGGCAGTGCGATGGTGGTCGATCTGCTTGATAATAAAGTGCTTTATTCCGCTAACCCGGATGCGGTGGTGCCTATCGCCTCTGTCACCAAACTGATGACGGCGCTGGTGGTGCTTGATGCGAATTTGCCGTTGGATGAAGTTATCTCAGTTGATATCAGCCACACGCCGGAAATGAAGGGTGTTTATTCTCGCGTGCGCCTGAACAGTCAGATCAGCCGCCGCGACATGCTGCTGCTGGCTCTGATGTCCTCCGAAAACCGCGCCGCTGCCAGTCTGGCACACCACTATCCGGGCGGCTATCAGGCGTTTATCGCTTCGATGAACGCCAAGGCCAAAGCATTGGGTATGACGCACACCCGCTACGTGGAACCGACGGGGCTGTCAATTAACAACGTCTCTACCACGCGTGACCTGGTCAAATTGCTGATTGCCAGCAAGCAATATCCGCTGCTGAGCCAGTTGAGCACCACGCAGGAGAAAACCGCCACCTTCACCAACCCGGGCTATAGCCTGCCCTTTCGCAATACCAATCATCTGGTCTACAAAAATGACTGGAATATTCAGTTGACCAAAACCGGGTTTACTAATCAGGCGGGCCATTGTCTGGTAATGCGTACCGTGATCAATCAGAAACCGGTAGCGCTGGTTGTACTGGACGCATTCGGTAAATACACCCACTTTGCGGATGCCGCGTTAAGCTATAAAAAGCAAAAATCGCTAGCCTCACGTGCACCGGGTCAGGTGGCGCGAGTTACAACAGATATTGAATAATGCGTTTTAACGCTGACGCTTTGTAGCAAACCCTGACGGACACCTTTTCCGTCGGGTTTGGTTCCTCGCCGTCAGGCGCGAAAATCCTCCACCACCACACGCTTGCCGTTATCCGTGACTTCCTCTTCGTGCGCCGGTTCGCGCCAGGTTTCAGCCAACGCGCTGGTGTACCAACGTTGCATGGCGGGTTGCCCTAACAGGTGTTGGCAGTAGCTATTCACGGCTGATGAAACCGGCAAATTATACGTTTGAATGCGAAATACCACCGGCGCGAAAAAGGCATCCACGGCGCTGAAGGTGTTCCCTGCCAAAAACGGCCCGCCAAAACGCGTAAGACCTTCCGTCCAGAGCACATCAAGGCGGGCTAACTCATCGCGCAATGCCGCTGACAGCTCCGGTATCGCTACGCGTACACCACAGCTCATAGCACACTGGTTGCGCAACGCGGTAAAGCCTGAGTGCATTTTCGCTGACGCACAGCGGGCCTAGGTGCGAGCCGTACTCGCTTCGGGCCACACGCCGCGATGGCGTTCAGCCAGATATTCAATGATGGCCAGCGAATCCCACACCACCTGATTATCATCGACCAGACAAGGCACTTTTGCTGTTGGAGAAAAGGCTTTGAAGGCGTTTTGTACCGCACCTGCGCTAAACGGCGTCAGCTGTTCGGTAAAGGGAATATCGAGTGCGGTCATCAATACCCAGGGGCGCAGTGACCAGGACGAATAGTTTTTATTGGCGATATGCAGTTGATACATCGTTAATGATGCTTCAGGCAGTTTAGCGGTGGGAGAGATCAGTAGGAGTATCATGAAATGCGACTAATGACACGCGGTAGATGAGAGATGGCGCAGGATTGCGTAATTCTTTCAGTTTTTACTAAAGACAATCAGAACAAATACATTATGATTACGCGCTGGATATTTTGACGACGTTACTGACGTCATTTTCAAACCTCACAGGCGCTCCCCGATGACGTGGAGTGCGGCATGCTCGGGCTAGAATAACGAATGAAATTGCTTACCTCTTTGACGATTGCGATTGGCCTGGCCTGCTCTCCGGCCGGAGCGCAACTGACCAACACTGCACCTGTTGCGGCACAAAGCAATGCAGCTCATCAGGCGCAGCGTGATGCCTTTGTCTCCGATCTGCTGCGTAAAATGACCACCGACGAAAAAATTGGGCAGTTACGCCTGATCAGTGTGGGAACTGATAACCCGAAACACGTGATCTGCGAGATGATCAGAGACGGGCAGGTGGGCGCGATTTTCAACACGGTAACGCGTCAGGACATTCGAGCGATGCAGGATCAGGTGATGGAACTGAGTCGCCTGAAAATTCCGCTGTTTTTTGCCTACGATGTGGTGCACGGTCATCGAACCATTTTCCCAATTGCGCTGGGGTTAGCCTCTTCCTGGGACATGAACAACATTGCAAAAAGCGCACGCGTCTCTGCTTATGAAGCCACCGAAGATGGGTTAAACATGACCTGGGCGCCGATGGTCGATATCACCCGCGATCCGCGCTGGGGGCGGGTATCGGAAGGCTTTGGGGAAGACACCTGGCTGACCAGCCAAATTGCGCGCGTGGTGGTGAAAGCGTTTCAGGGCGAGGCACCGACCGACAGACATTCACTGATGACCAGCGTCAAACATTTTGCCCTCTATGGTGCGGTGGAAGGCGGACGCGATTACAACACCGTGGACATGAGTCCACTGCGTATGTTTCAGGATTACTTGCCGCCCTATAAAGCGGCAATTGATGCCGGCAGTGGCGGCGTGATGGTCGCTCTGAACTCCATCAATGGCGTGCCTGCAACCGCAAATCGCTGGTTGTTGAAAGAGTTACTGCGCGATCAGTGGAAATTCCAAGGGATTACCATCACCGATCACGGGGCGATTAAAGAACTGATGAAACACGGTGTGGCGAGCGATCCACGTGACGCGTCGCGCATTGTTCTGAAATCTGGCATCGCGATGAGCATGAGCGATGAGTACTTTGTGAAGTACCTGCCTGAGTTGGTGAAAAGCGGTGCTATCACCATGCAAGAACTGGATGAGGCTTGCCGTCAGGTGCTGAACGTGAAGTATGACATGGGGCTGTTTGCCGATCCTTACCGCATGCTGGGCGCTGCTAGCAGCGATCTGGTAGATACCAATGCGGAAAGCCGCTTACACCGTGCCGAGGCGCGTGATGTTGCCAAACGCAGCCTGGTGTTGCTGAAAAACCGCCTCAACATTCTGCCACTGAAAAAATCGGGCGTGATTGCGGTGGTGGGGCCGTTGGCGGACAGCAAGCGCGATACCATGGGCAGTTGGTCTGCGGCCGGATTAGCGCGCCAAACGGTGACCGTGTATCGCGGTATTCGCACTGCGGTGGGAAATGACGCGACGGTATTTTATGCCAAGGGCGCTAACGTCAGTAATCACAAAGGCATTATCGATTTCCTGAATCAATACGAAGATGCGGTACAGGTTGACCCGCGTTCGCCGCAAGAGATGATTGATGAAGCGGTGGCGGTGGCGAAGAAATCTGATGTGGTGGTTGCGGTCGTTGGTGAAGCAGCCGGTATGGCCCATGAGGCTTCCAGCCGTTCCAACATTGATTTACCGCAGAGCCAGCGCGATCTTATCGCCGCGCTCAAAGCCACCGGCAAGCCGTTGGTGCTGGTGTTGATGAACGGTCGCCCACTGGCGCTGGTGCGCGAAGATCAGCAAGCGGATGCGCTGCTGGAAACCTGGTTTAGCGGTACGGAAGGGGGCAATGCGATCGCCGATGTGCTGTTTGGTGATTATAACCCGTCAGGCAAGTTGCCGATGTCCTTCCCGCGTTCCGTTGGGCAAATCCCAATTTATTACAACCATTTGCCAACTGGCCGTCCATATACGCCGGAAAATCCCGGCAAGTACACCTCGCATTACTATGACGAAGCCAATGGCCCACTGTATCCGTTTGGCTACGGCTTGAGTTACACCACCTTCAGCCTGTCGGATGTGAGCATGTCCAGTCCGCTGATGAAACGTAACGGCAGTGTGAAAGCGAGCGTAACGGTCACCAACACCGGTAAGCGTGCAGGCGAAACCGTGGTGCAGCTATACCTGCACGATGTGGTCGCTTCTATCAGCCGTCCAGTCAAGGAACTGCGTGGTTACGAGAAGGTGATGCTGCAACCGGGCGAAAGCCGCGTTATCAGCTTTACCATCACTGAAGATGATCTGAAGTTCTACAATGCGCAAATGCAGCAGGTTGTCGAACCGGGCAAATTTGAGGTATTTATTGGTCTGGATTCACAACGTGTAAAACAACAGAGCTTTACGCTGCTCTGACAACCGTCGCGCACTTACGATCCTCGACCTCTGCCGGGGATCGCTTTCGCTAACGGCATCGCTGGCGCGGTGGCATCAACCGCCGTGAACCAGAATGATATAGCCGACCAGCATCAGACCGCTAATCCCGCCTAACGTCATCAATTAGAACAAGCCGATCATGGCGATTTTGCCGAGGTTCATAAAGTTATCCTTTTGTTAATCGCCATAAATTATAAAGCCTATCGCGTATGAAACAAGCGGCCTGAACGATTAACGGTGTCAGCCCAGCCATAAACCCAGCAACAGATAACCGCCAAACAGCATCAAAATAGCCCCTGCTCCGCGTTCAATCAGATAAAGGGAGAGCTGCAACGTCTGCTGTAGCCGTTGTTGACCTATGGTCGCAGCTAATGCGATATCCCACAGTAATACCACGATGAACATCCACCCGCCGCTGACGGCTTGTTGCTTCAGAGTAACGGATGGGCCAAGAATACTGGCCATCAGGCTGATAAAAACAGCATATTTTTGGGGTTAAGCAACGAGGAACCCAGTCCGAGTAGTAACTGATGTGCCAGTGAAGGTACGCGCAGCGTCTCCGTGATCGTTAGCGCGGTAGTTCGTGCCGAACTGCGTACCAGCTGTGAACCGATCCACAGCAGATACAGCGCCCCGGCGAGTTGCAGCAGAACAAAAAGCACTGGCATTTGCTGAATGGCAGCATCGCCCATAATGGCCAGCAGGATATAGCAGCCGTTGCCCAGCGCGATGCCAATACAAATCCCGATACTGCCGCGCAGGCGGTGGCGCAGCGCGAAGGCCGCCAGCAAGAAGAAATCGGGGCCGGGGCTGAGCAATGCGACAAAATGTGCTAAGGCAAGCACGGGGAAATGGGCAGGAAACAGGGTATCAATAACCATAACAGTGACCTCAACGAAATAAACGAGGCCAAGTCTAGAGGGCTTGTCAGGCTAATTATTGTCAAATAGTGATCGTGGTAGACGGAGATTCACCCGCTTGCTGATATTGCCTCGGTGTTGCCGCCGTGTGCAGCACAAAGATTTTGTGAAAATGACTTTGATCGCTAAAGCCGCTTTGGTATCCGGCATCGGCCAGCGGTACGCCTTGCTTAATCAGCGTCTTGGCATATTCAATGCGCGCATTGTTAAGGAAAGCCATGGGCGTGAGGCCGGTATCTTCACGGAAATGGCGTACTAGAGTTTCCCGGCGCAGATGTAGCTTTTCTGCCAGCGTGGTCAGCGACGGCGATGTTTGCAAATTGCTGAGCAAGCGCTGGCGCATATAGCGCGTGGTGGATTGCTCTGCGAGTGGCTGTTGTGCAGCGCAGTAACGGGACAACAGCGTGGACACCAGCGCGTTCAACTGTGGTGTCGCGCTGTTTATATCGTGGCGATAGAGACTGTTGAGCAGTTGCAGGCCATCGCCAAACAGGGCGTGATCTTGCACGTGCACCGGGTGGCAATGAATCGCCGCTATTGGCTGTCCGCACTGTTGGGCCAAAAGCGTCCGGCACCAGGCTGCGTCGAGGTAAAACATATGATAGCTGCGCGTTTGTCCGGGCAGCGGGGTACAGCTGTGCGGCTGCGGGTCGATCAAAACCATATCACCGGCGCGCAACAGGTGGTCTGCACCGCGATAGTGGCAGACGGTGCTGCCCGCCACGAACAGG
Source organism: Candidatus Symbiopectobacterium sp. 'North America' (assembly GCF_015762685.1). GTDB lineage: Bacteria > Pseudomonadota > Gammaproteobacteria > Enterobacterales > Enterobacteriaceae > Symbiopectobacterium. The sequence continues at coordinate 27,271 of NZ_PEHF01000039.1, forward strand.
CCGAGGGAGAGTTGGGTGTGTGTATGGGTTTTATAACCCTGACTGCTGCACCAGGTCGAACGGCATTCAACCTGAGGCAGGCGCGGAGAAAACCAATTTTTTGCTTGACGCGGTGCACCGCCGCCATGAGAAAGACTCTTTATCACGATTTGCTTTACCCTACTGGCTGCGTGCGGGTTTGTCGAGGGGAATGGCGGCTGACGTTTGCCGCTGTCTGTGGGACAATAGTCGCAGAATTGGACAGACATTGAGATGGCATGGCGCTTACTCCCACAATCAAGCAGCAAATCGACCAGTGGTATAAGGCGCTGCAACAACATATTCCTGATTTTATCTCCCGTGCTCCGCAGCGACAGATGATCGCCGAAGTGGCGAAAACGTTGGCGAGTGAATATCCGCGTCACGTGGTTATTGAGGCGCCTACCGGCGTGGGCAAAACCCTGTCCTACCTGATTCCCGGTATCGCGATTGCACGCGCAGAGAGCAAGACGTTGGTGATCAGCACCGCCAATATCGCGTTGCAGGACCAGATTGTCACCAAAGATCTGCCGTTGCTGAAAAAATTTATCCCTGAGCTCACATTCACCGCCGCTTTTGGCCGGGCGCGTTATCTCTGCCCGCGCAATCTGGTGGCGCTGACCTCCGAGACCGCACAAGGGGATTTGCTGGCATTTCTCAGTGATGAACTGGAACCAGTCAGCAAAGAAGAGCGCGGGGCGTGTCTCAAGATGGCGAAAGCGTTTCAAGGGTATGAATGGGACGGGATGCGCGACCATTATAGCCTGACGATCGAAGATGCTTTATGGCGTAAGGTCAGTACCGATAAAGCCAACTGTCTGGGTAAAAATTGTCACTATTATCGTGACTGCCCATTTTTTATCGCCCGTCGCGAGATTGAAAATACGGAAGTTGTGGTGAGCAATCACGCCTTGGTGATGGCGGCAATGGAAAGCGATTCGGTGCTGCCTGCCGCGAAAGATCTGCTGTTGGTGCTCGATGAAGGGCATCACGTGCCGGATGTGGCGCGCGATTCGCTGGAAATGGCGGGGGACATTACCCCGGCGTATGTCAAAGCGCAGATGGACAGTGTGATCCAGTTGGTGGCGACCTGTATGGCGCAGTTCCCGCCAAAATCGCCGCCGCGTTTGACTAACCCTGAACGGTTGACAGCGCACATTGAAGAGATGGTCGAGCAGAACGCCGCCTTTGTTGCCATGAGTGAGCTGTTTCTCCAGGGCGAAGGGCAAGAAAGCGATTATCGCTTCCCGATGGGGGTTATGCCGGAAGAGATGCGCCAGGTGTGTGTCAGACTGCATAAACTAACGGATGGCCTGCGCGGCTTAACCGAATAACTGTCTCACGATCTCGGAGAGAAAACCGGCAAGCACGATGTAGTGCGGGTTCATCAGACGCTTTTACGTATGAGCCGTGCGATGGGCTGTCTGGAGAGTAAAACGCAACTTTGGCATTTGGCCGTGCTGGAGAAAGTATCCAATGCACCGGTATCCAAATGGCTACATCGGGAATACCGCGAAGGGCAGTGGCGGCTATCGTTGCACTGTGCGGGAATTCGCGTCTGTGACCAGCTCGACCGATTGCTGTGGCGCAATGTTTCGCACGTGGTACTGACCTCCGCGACCTTGCGCTCCCTGAACAGTTACCAGCGGCTGAAAGAACCGTCAGGCCTGGATGAAGATGAGGGCGATCGTTTTATTACGCTGGATTCGCCTTTCAACCACTGTCAACAAGGCAAGCTGGTGATCCCGAAAATGCACTGTGAACCCTTGCTGGAAAATGAAGTGCCACATATTGCTGAAATGGCGCGTTTTTTCCGCCAATCATTGGCCTAGCACGCGCATAAAGGAATTCTGGTGTTGTTCGCCAGCCAAAGAGCGATGCAGCAGTTTCTCTCACAGGTCACCGATTTGCGCTTAATGCTGCTGGTGCAAGGGGATCAGCCGCGTTCGCGCCTGATTGCGTTGCACCGACAACGTGTGGAGGCGGGCGACGTCAGCGTACTGGTTGGTTTGCAATCTTTTGCCGAAGGGCTGGATTTGAAAGGTGAACTGCTGTCGCAAGTGCATATTCATAAGATTGCCTTTCCCCCGATTGACAGCCCGGTGATCCTGACCGAAGGGGAGTGGTTAAAAAGTCAGAAACGCCATCCCTTTGTGGTGCAACGCCTGCCAGCCGCTTCATTTAATCTGATCCAGCAGGTCGGGCGTTTGATTCGCAGTCATACCTGTTTTGGTGAAATCGTTATCTATGACAGACGCTTGTTGACCAAGGGATACGGAGCGCAACTGTTGGCGGCGTTGCCGGTATTTCCCATTGAACAACGTGATGTGCCAGCCTGATATAAACATGCTATTTTTGCAGAATGAGATCGATCTTCTTTTTCGCGGGAGAACGCATGGACTTTACCACCGTCATCAAAGAGATCGGGCGGGGGAAAAATCACGCACGTGATTTGGATCAGGACGCTGCCTACTCGCTATATCGTCATATGTTGCAAGGTGATGTGCCCGATCTGGAACTGGGCGGTGTACTGATTGCCTTGCGAATCAAAGGGGAAGGTGAAGCAGAGCTGCGTGGTTTCTATCAGGCCGCCAGCGAGCAGGTGTTGCGCTTGCACGCGCCTGCGGATCGCCCGATGCCTATTGTCATCCCTAGCTACAACAGTGCGAGGCGCCAGCCCAATCTGACGCCGTTGCTGGCATTGTTGCTGGTTAAATTGGGCTTTCCGGTGGTGGTTCACGGAGTTGAAAATGACCCGACGCGGGTAACCAGCGCGGAAATTTTGCAAGCGCTCGGGGTGAAAAGTGCTAGCAGTGCCAAGGCGGCGCAGTCATTGATTGATGAAGGGTTCCCGGTATTTATTCCGATTTCTGCCCTGAGTCCTGCCTTGGACAGACAGTTGCAACTGCGCTGGCGCATGGGCGTGCGCAATAGCAGCCATACGTTGGCTAAATTGTTGACGTCGTTTGGCGAGCAAGAGGCATTGCGTTTGACCAGTGTTTCTCATCCGGAATACGTCACTCGGCTTAATCAGTTTTTCCTCAATATTGAGACCAGGGCCTTGCTGATGCACGGCACGGAAGGTGAGGTCTATGCTAATCCGCAGCGATGCCCTGAAATTCATTTTATTCGGGGTCAACACAGCGTAGTGCTGCAACAGCGTCAGGATATTGTTGTAGCACCGGATAAGTTGCCGATTGCCCGTGATGTACCGACGACCGCGCGTTGGACAGCGCAGTGCCTGGCGGGGGAAATTGCGGTACCTTATGCCCTGCGTTTACAGCTTGCTTGCTGTCTGGTTGCTGGCGGTATGTCTCCAGCTATGGAGCAAGCGGTGGCGACCATTAGCAAACGTTTTGGCTAAAATGCCTGCACACTCAAAATCTGATATTATCTTTGATACCCTGAAAAACCAATCGAATGCATTTTGTATTCACTGGTTTTTTTTCGATATGTCGTATACATTATCGCTGGTCGCCGTTAGATTTTCGTTTAAACTTCTGACAATACATTTCCATAATAAAAATATTGCTAATGCCTTTTTGATTTTAGATTCTATCGCGTAAAGTACGGCACGCAAACCCTGATAATACCTTTATTTGATATTCATTTTTTCTTTAGTACGCGATCATATTGAAATGAGTGATCTTGAGGGGGGAAATAAATTATGATGCCCATCAATAACAGTAATCAGCCACATTTTACTTTGCCAAATGATACACCCACAGTCGCACAGACCTTTCAGTCAGGTAGTACTTCTCAAACGACGACAATATTCCATGATCATAGTGAGTATCATACAGTCTGGTCATCCTGGAAAGAGGGAACTCCTGTAGGCGGAGGTGAGAAGAGAGATATTGCTGTAGAGAGAATGCATTGTGCCTTGGCAATGAAGTCTGCTTTTCTTGACCTTAGCGGACTGAACCTAAGCTCATTGCCTGATCTTATTCCTGAACAACTGGAAGAGCTCTATTTGGATAAAAACCAAATCCACGTACTACCTGAAAACATGCCAGAAGATCTTAACTAATTGATTGTTAATGACAATGAACTAACAGCTCTACCTAAAACACTACCAAAGAACCTTTTAGTGTTATCTGCTTGTAATAACCAACTTGAATCATTGCCTGACCTTATTCCTGATCAACTGGAACAACTCTATTTGGATAAAAATATAATTCACGTATTACCTGAAAACATGCCAGAAGACCTTCAAGTATTGAGCGTTAATGACAATGAACTGACTGCTCTACCTAAAATACTGCCAAATAATCTTTTAGTGTTATCTGCTTGTAATAACCAACTTGAGTTATTACCGGATATCTGGCCCGAAGAGCTTTATAAAATCACATTGTGCCGTAATGCCCTAAAGAAATTTCCTGAAAACTTCCCCTCATCTCTTAGTATTTTGAAAATAAGTCATAATCAATTAGGTGGTACCATCGGTCGTCTCCCAGACAAGCTAGAATATGCAGATTTACATCATAATAAATTGAATGGGTTACCTGATGCATTGCCAAAACACCTGCAAAGAATCGACATAAGCAATAATAATTTAGAAATTCTCTCTGAATGCATTCTGCTCAGTACTGAAGATGTTTTAATTTATCTTAGTGGAAATCCACTTTCAGAAAATACAATCCAAAAATTGCACTCCCATCCGAGAAACTCTAGTGACAGTGGGCCGATTTTTATCTTATCCTGAGGTCAGCGTTGTGATCAGTCCCATTGGTATCAGAAAATTAAGTGAGCTTATTCAATAAAACCCAGTTTAAACTGTGCCTTATCTGCCAGAGATATTAATTCTATGTTTTCTGAATAAGATCGAAGTAAAGGGAAAAAGACAGAACCACCAATGATACTCCGACTTTTCGAGACTTCCGGGTGCAATCCCCAAATATTTTGGTACGTCATCGGAACCATCTGATTATCAATCGCTACGTTCCCGATATACAACATGATATGCCCTGGAATGTAAACCAGAGTAGTAAAAGGTTTACCACGTTCCTTGAGATAATGTATTCGTGTGTTTACATTTTCTCTACTTAGATCAACAATCTTGGATGTGGCCAGTATTTGTTCTTCAGAGTTTCTGGGTAAAAATATACCAAAAGGCATCAGCAAACTTCTTATCTCAGCAGAGCAATCATTGTAGAAATTATAATTTCCCCAGCCGTAGGGCCTACCGCTCATCGATTTTAATAGTGTCGCAATATTACCTTGCGTCATTTTCCACGGCATGGCAACAAACTCATCATCCGTCAATTTGACCCACCGAATTTTCGCTATACCGTCACTGTTACCCACAGGCACAGCGACTTCAATATGACCAGGATATTTATTCTTGAAGGGTAAAACCGTTCCGGGCCTTGCTGTAAAATAATATTGACCACGTTGTTGAATAGAGACCTGCACCTTAATAATGGCGCCCAGATTTCTTCTGGTCAGGGAAACCCACTTTGTTACAAATTTCTGATCCACCATAGCGATATCTTCACTGTGAATCCACCCAGTCACCGTGGGGGACACAATATACTGCCAGCGTTTATCACTGCTGGCAGTATATTGGCGTACCAGGACGTATAGAGGATATCTGTAAATTATCAAAGGGGTATCCTTGCCCCGCTTGGCGAGGATTGTCGTAAGTAGGATCATCCGTTGGAAGCCCCCTGATAAGGGTTTCTCTTATGACAATATTCCGGCCGGAAGAGCGATAAATATCATCAATGTCGATATATGCATTATTTCTCACGTCCTCCTTCCATCGGGTTGAATGGATCCTAAAATTTTCTCCCCAGAAAATACTGTCTTTACCAAGGAATCTGTCAATGCTCGCGTTGCGGATACTTACCGCTTCTTTACTTAGAATTGATGCAATGTAATGAGGATTCCAAGGGGATCTGTCTTCAGACCCCATTCCGAAAAGGTGGGATTTAAGAGCCGAAAAATACCTTTTTTGGGTGACTGTATTGATAAGAGGAACATCTGCCCTGTCCGAATCTGGAGGAAGCCATTTATCGACCGACTGTGAATAGTCCTCTATCGGGAAAAGGGATTTGGTCGGGTCGATATAATTCAACGTTGCATAGCTGGCGGACATTGAGGCTTCAATGCGTGGTTCGAACTCAGAGATATGGCACGCCGATAACAACAGCGTAAAAATCAAGCAACAGGCATTTTTTTTACCTGGCATCCGAATTCTTTTCATACCCTATCTCCGGTCACAGCCCTGTCAGTCAGCCCTCAACACAACAATGCCTGGCTTTGAATGCATGTATTCCATAAATTGCGAGTCCACCACTTTCCTGTTCGAAATCAGAGAGGACGCATTTCGGAACCAAACTTGCTCATCATACCGGACGACAATACCAACATGCGATACATCCAAGCCCTCAAGCGGAGAGTAAACGCCAACATAATCTCCCGTTTTCAGGCGATTCAGCTCCTGTTCGTTAATCGCCTTACCTGGGATATAATTTATTATGCGTGGATGAATCCCCAGTCCCTGCACATATTCACCGCCATCAGGTCTGCGGTTAAGTTGTTTTTCAATCCTGACAAAGGCTGGTCTGATGTCACGTCACGGGCATTGCGTGGTTCGGTGGCAAACCAGTCTGAGAAGAAATGCCGCCGACTGAGATAGTTAACCTTGCCGTCTACGTAACGCGTTTTGACGAGATTATGTAGAAACGTTTTCTGGTCATGGCTCCGGCTAAGGGCTTCAACATAATCAGTCAAGGTGAAACAGTCTACGCCGTTAAAATTAGCAACAAGGACTTCAGGAATGTCAGCCCCACCGATGAGCGTGCTGGCTTTATAGGGGGTTCCCAGAAAAGCGGATGACACACGGCTTATAACTTCACCGTGGTTTTCCTCAGCATACGGAACAACGTCCGATCGGACAATTCGGTTTACTTTTCCCGCAGTGGCGCTGTCTATAATAGTTTGGTATTTTTCTGCACCGGGAGAGGCGCATGCCGTAAGGTACAATGACACCAGCAGAACTGCATATGCCTTTATCTTCATCATCATCTCCGTTAAAGTTGCGAATCTTTTGTTTTACCGGAGATGGCTTTTGTTTCTATCAATAAACGACATTGGTTGATTTTTTATTAAAGAAAATGCGTATTTATGTTATTGAGCGTGAGATTCATCACATGAAGCAATTTCTTGCTGTGCCTCCGCATCACTATAAAGGCAGTTCAGCCTTTGCGGTGCATCCCCCATTATTATGGACAATGCCGATTCGCTGGTGAGTATCATCAACGCGCTTCGTGAGCGCTTGTTGCCCAGCAGGATGTAGCGAGGTGTCGGACCATCATCTATGCAAGCTAACACATCAAAAGGTATGATTAAGTAAGCCTTGTTAAGCCTGACCTTTGTGGTAAGTGAGAGCAGAAGGGCGGCTTGATTTTTACAGATAAACACCCTTATAGGCGCTTGGATCAATTTTAGAAAGGGATGCATATGCAACATGCTTTGGATTATTTTAATACCCTGAACCGCGACTATCTCGCCGTGCATCAGGAGAAAGAAACATGCTTTTGGCAACACTATATGGGCATTGGCGATGACAGCGCAGCGGAGAAATTCTCCACTACTGAAAGCGCCTATAAACGCTTTATCGCTGCGCCTGAACGTTTGAAAGAATTGCGCACTTATATCGCAACCCTTGAGTCTTTGCCGAACCAGGGGCAGGACTCCCAGGCAGCCGCGTTAATTCATGGCTTGCAGGGGTGGTATCGTTTTTTTGATTGTAATGTGATTGAAGATCCCCGGGCACAAGCGCTGATGGATGAGATTATCGCTGCGGAAAGTGCACTCTATACGCGGCGAAAAAGCTATGAGGTGACTCACCTGAATGCCGATGGCGTCAAAGTCGCTGCATCCTTGGGTGAACTGCTCACCAACCAGGCGACCAGCGACAATGAATCTTATCGCCAAAGTTCGCAACAGGCTCTGCGCGATGTGGAACAGTGGTTATTACACCATGGTTTCCCTGAGCTGATTACCCTGCGTAACCGTTTTGCCCGGCAGATGGGGTATCGCAATTATTTTGACTATAAAGTGAATAAAACGGAGCAGATGACCGCTGAGCAGTTGTTTGCCATCCTCGACCGCTTTAAAGAGCAAAAGCGCGATGCGAATGCACGCAGTCTGGCCGCATTGGCGAGCGAAAAGGGCGATAATGCGCTGCAACCGTGGAATATTCGTTATGCCAGTGCAGGAGACGTCACCCGCCAACTGGATCCCTACTTTCCTTTCTCGGCCTCGTTAGAACGCTGGATTAACAGCTTTAAGCGACTGCACATCGGGTTCAACGGTGCAGAGATGCAACTGGACCTGCTGGTGCGCAAAGGCAAGTATGAAAATGGCTTTATGCACGGTCCGGTTCCGCCCTTTGTGCAGGAAGGGCAGTGGCTGCCAGCAAAAATCAATTTCACCAGTTTGGCTAAACCTGATCAAGTGGGCAGCGGTGCAACGGGCATCAATACCCTGTTTCATGAAGGTGGTCATGCGGCGCATTTTGCCAATATTCGTCAGAATGCCCCTTGCTTCTCGCAGGAATTCCCGCCTACATCGATCGCATATGCGGAAACGCAATCCATGTTTTGCTACAGCCTGCTGCACGACGCTGACTGGCTCAAACGTTATGCTAAGAACCGCCAGGGCGAAGCCATTTCTGAAGCGTTGATCAAAGCGGATATCGCTGTGCGCCAACCAATGCGTGCCTTTAACGAGCGCCACATTTTGCTGGTGCCTTACTTTGAATGGCAGCTTTACAGCATGGATGATGATGCACGCACTCCAGCAGCTATTACACAACTGGCGCGTGACATCGAGCAGCGTATTTTAGGCATTGACGGCAGCCCACGTCCTACCATTGCCATCCCGCATTTTTTATCGATGGAATCAGCCTGTTCCTACCAAGGTTATCTGCTGGCGCTGATGGCGGTAGAGCAGACGCGGCATTTCTTTCTTAAGCGCGATGGCTATCTTACGGATAACCCAGCCATTGGCCCGGATCTGGCTCTGCATTACTGGCGTCCTGGCAACAGCGTCAGCCATGATGACACGCTGCGCAGTTTGACAGGCGAAGGGTTCAATCCAGCGTATCTGGCCGAGGCCTGTAATTTGACGATTGAGCAGGCGTGGCAGCAGGCACAAGCGGCTATCCATCATGCCGCCCAGCATCCGCAACCTGAGGCTGATGCAGATTTGAATGCCCACATTCGTATTGTCGATGGTACTCGTATATTGGCAGACAATCGGGATGGCGATAATGCGATGTGTGAGGCGTTTGCGGCGTTCATTGAACGCGAATACCCGTACACAGCGTGAGTCTCTAAATCGGGTGCGTTCTGGCAGGAGCGTGGTGATTTCGGCGGGCAACGCAAGGGGCAGTGACAAAGAGAAGGGGAGCCCGGTAAGGTGCTCCCCTTTTTTAATGCACTCTTGCGACAGTATCAGGAGACATGCTGCAAGAATTCACGCAACCGCTCACTGGGAGGATTGGTGATCAGCTCTTCAGGATCGCCATCTTGAGCGATACGGCCTTTATCAATAAAAATCAACCGTGAAGCGACTTTATGAGCGAATCCCACTTCGTGCGTAACGATGACCATGGTCATGCCTTCGTCCGCAAGATCTTTCATTACAGTCAGTACTTCGTGACGTAATTCTGGATCGAGTGCCGAGGTTGGCTCATCAAACAGCATCAGTTTGGGTTTGACGGCAAGTGCACGTGCGATTGCTACGCGCTGCTGCTGACCGCCAGAAAGCTCTGACGGAAAGTGGTTAGCACGTTCAGACAGACCCACTTTCGCCAACAGTTCCAGTGCCAACTTTTTGGCTTCCGCTTTGCTGGCACCGCGCACGCGAATCGGGCCAAATGCCACGTTTTCCAGCGTGGTCAGATGCGGGAAAAGATAAAATTGTTGAAACACCATACCCGCTTCCTGGCGGATAAGGCGCTCATCAACTTTAGGATCGTTCACTTTCAGGCCGTCGACAATCAGTTCACCGCTGGTAATTTCTTCCAGCTTATTGATGCAGCGCAGCAGCGTGGATTTACCGGAGCCTGAGGGGCCGATAATCACCACCACTTCACCCTGGTTGATATTCAGATTGATGTCATGCAACACCTTTGTCTGACCAAAGTGTTTAGAAACGTTCTTGAATTCAATCATATAATCTTAAGTTTTCTTTCCAGCTGACGCAAAATGAAACTCAGTACCAAGGTAATGACAAGGTAAATCACCGCAACCGCGCTCCAGATTTCCAGTGCGCGAAAATTACCCGCAATGATTTCTTGCCCGGAACGCGTCAGTTCCGCCACGCCGATAACGATGAACAGCGAGGTATCTTTGATACTGATGATCCATTGGTTGCCTAATGGCGGTAACATCCGGCGCAACGCCAACGGTGCAATCACATGGCGTAGCGTATCGCGTTTTGATAACCCCAGTGCGAAACCCGCCTCACGAAACCCTTTGTGAATCGACAATACCGATCCGCGCGTAATTTCCGCGATATAGGCACCTGAGTTGATCATGATGGTGACTACCGCAGCAGCGAAGGGATCGATACGCACCGACGTCAGGATCATCGGCAAGGCGAAGTAAATAAACATGACTTGTACAACAATCGGTGTACCGCGGATGATTTCAATAAACACCAACGCGATCTTGTTGGAAATCCAACTCCCGTAGACGCGGGCAAAGCCCGCGACGACACCGATAACCAAGCCACCCAGCAGACCCAGCACGGAAATCAGCAAGGTCATTTTTGCCCCTTCTAACAGAAGGGGCAGAGAAGGCCAGATGGCACTCCAATCAAACTGCATGAACGTTCTCCAGACTGATACGGCAATTATTTCGGTTCAGTGCCGAACCATTTTTTATAAATTTCAGCATAGGTGCCGTTGTCACGCAGCGTTTGCAATGCCGTATTCATTTTTTCACGCAGTTCGCTGCCTTTCGGGAAGGCGACACCGTATTGCTGTGCCTTGATGGAGCCACCCAGCGCTTTAAACTGACCGTTGCCTGCTGTTTTGATGAAGTACAGGATATTCGGCGTATCATGCAGTACCGCATCGGCACGACCGACACCTAACTCCATGTAGGCATTGTCAATATTTGGGAACTGGCGCAGTTCTTTGGTCTTGATATTGGCCTTGGCGTAGTCAACCGAACCGGTACCACTTTTCACTGCCACTACTTTGCCCGCCAGATCCTGTTCACCCTGAATGCTGGTGTTATCTGATTTTACCATGACCAGCAAGCCGCTGTTGTAATAACCCTCAGAAAAATCGACGGCACGTTTACGTTCTTCCGTAATGGTGATCCCGGCCAGCGCCAAGTCAACGTTGCGGGTTTGCAGGGCAGGAATGATACCTGCGAAATCCATCGGTTTCAGGGTGTATTCCAGTTTCAACTCTTTCGCGATAGCGTCCCAGAGATCGATGTCAAAGCCGACGTATTTATCGCCTTGCTTGAACTCGAAGGGAACAAACGCTGTGTCTGTGGCAACGATGAGAGGCTTATCCGCCGCGTGGCTGGAAACGCTCATGGTCAGCGTCAGCGCTGCCAGTGAGGTCTTAAGTAGTGATTTCATCCGATCCTTCCTAATTAGCCGTTTGTGGGAAGCCTGTTTCAAGCAGGCACTACTAATAATAGTATTTAAGGAAAAAGCTGTAGAAACAGAGGGTTGTGTTTTATAACTCCTTGTTTTTATTCAGTGTTGCCAATGCACGCAAACGTCGCCTCCGGAACGGGACGCCGCTATGAATAACTGATTATGCTGCGAGACACAACCGTTGATTGTGTTTAAAGGGATAAAAGCTAACTTTTTTGTACGAATTTTAAGAGGAAAATGTATGAATGGCAGGATAGATAAACCCTAATGGAATAGACAGGCCATCGCAACGCGATGTCGACGATGGCCTGGTGCTATTTATTTATAGAATACCACGGTTATTCTGCAATGTTGGCTTCGATAAACCACAGGAATTTATCCAGATCGCGAGAGGCTGCCGTTAAAATACTCCTCACTGTCTTCATCTTCTGTTTTCGCAATAGCACTGCGCACTTCGTTTGCGACAACTCTGTAACGCTCCGCCAGCGCTTTCAGATGATCCTGTACACTGTGAATATTGGTCGGATAGCTTTTCAGCGAGGTTTCTTTATTAATGACCTGGACCGTACCCAGTGCGACGCCACCCAGTTGTACTATGCGCTCTGCCAACGTATCCAGATGGTCGGTCAGTGCGGTACGAAAGCCGTCCAGCATCTCGTGAACGGCGATGAAATTGGCACCGCGCATGTTCCAGTGGGCTTGCTTGGTGATCAATGATAAATCGATTAAGTCGACAACTAACTTGTCCAACAGTTTGATGGTGGACGTTTTAACGTGCTCATCCAGATTATTGCGAGTATAGATGAGATCGGATGCTGCTGCTTTTACCAATTTAGCCGTAGCCATAAGGTATCTCCTCCTGACAAATGAAATAATAATCTGACTGCTCAATGGAAATAACTATAGCAGAATTCGAAGCAGGCAATAACAAGGTAATACTTATTATAGAAATTGCCCATGCACTATGCAGGCGTATGTCTTTTTGACTGATTTTATTATAGAAATCGCACTTCATTATTATAGTAAATAACGATAATGAATGAGAATTATTTAGCTCTTATAATAACTTGTGCCTATTCAGGCGCCACTGTCATTTGTGATGAAATATATCTGAAAGGGGCCTTCTCTTGCCGCAGTCTGCTGCTTGCAAGAGAAGAAACGCGATTGAATTCTGAAGGGAGTGCGTGTCAGCTTTGGGCGCTATCGGTGATGCGTGCTCGTTTTGCTGTGAGCGTAGCACCGAGGGAAGCGGCGATGATACAAAACAGCGCTACCCATTGCGTCAGCAAGAGGTGCTCACCGAGAAACAGAATCCCGGATAGGGCTGCAATGGCGGATTCCATGCTCATCAACGTGCTGAAGGTTTTAGCGGGGAGACGGGTCAGTGCCATCATCTCCAGCGAGTAGGGCAGTGCCGTGGAGAGGATCGCGATGGCGATACCAAGCGGCAGAATGGCAGGGGAGAGCAATGAAGTATCTGCAAAATAAGCGCCCAGGGGGCAAAACACCACGGCCGCAGCCAATGAGCCAATCGCCACTGTCGCCGGGCCATGGTTAGCGCCTGCGCGTTTTCCGAACACGATATATAAGGCCCAGCAGGCACCTGCGCCGATGGCACAGAGCGCGCCTTGCATATCGACGTTGGCAATGTCGTTATCCAGCGGTAATAGAAACCACATACCAGTTAGTGCCAAAAGGATCCAAAGGAAATCAAGCGCCCTACGCGATGAGAATATGGCCACGGCCAGTGGGCCGGTAAATTCAAGCGCGACCGCTACACCCAGTGGAACAGTTCGAATAGAGAGATAAAACAAAAAGTTCATGCCACCGAGGGTCAGGCCGTACAGCAGCAGCGGTAATCGATTCCCCTGAATACGCATGCGCCACGGTTTAAAAACAATGCATAAAATCAGGGCACCAAGCCCAAGGCGCAGCGCTGTAACGCCGGGAGCCCCTATCAGCTGAAACAAGTTTTTCGCTAAAGCTGCCCCACTTTGGATGGAAAGCATTGCAATCACGATAAGAATAACAGGCATCAGCGTCGAGCCGCGCAAAGCAGATAAGGTCATCTTTTGGGCCTTGATGAGCAGGGAAGAAGTCACGATGGTGTGAGAAAGAACGTCCATAAATATGGTTTTTCCACAATCTATTGTAAATGATTTGTCGGCACGGCGCTTACTTTAATTGACTTTTATTTGCGATATATTTATTTTCGGTGTGGAATGAATCGTGGCCTGTATATTAACTGAACACAGCCTTAAGATTTGTCTGTATTTTTCTGTCAGGTGGGAATTAATTTTAGTTTCGTGGTCCGTGTTTTTTAATGATTATAAATCATTGTGTTACGTATTTACTGAAGGTTTTTGTTACATCTATAAGCGGTTTGATAAATATTTAATGCGCAGCACATCAGGTTTTTTTGTTATATTAAGTCTGCTTAAACTTCTTTCATAAGATGAATTCGAGGCAGTATATGAAAAAATTTGCGTGTCTTTCCGCACTGGCTTGCGTATTTGCAGTAAGCGAAGGTTCCGCATTCGCCGGCCAAAGTACCGTATCCTCCGGTTATGCTCACGGTGATGCCCAGGGCGTGGTGAACAAAGCGAAAGGTTTTAACCTTAAATACCGCTATGAGTTTGACGACAGCCAGGTTGGCGTGATCAGCTCCTTCACCTATCTGGAAGACAGCCAGTCCAAGGGCGGTTACTACAATAAAGGCCAATACATGGGCTTTACTGCGGGCCCGGCTTACCGCCCAATAATTGGGCAAGCATCTATGGCGTGATTGGCCTGAGCCACGGTAAATACACTTACAATGCGGTAGACGGTACTGACAACAACCATAACGATGACTATGGTTTCACTTACGGTGCAGGTCTACAATTCAACCCGATTCAGGACGTTGCCCTGGATATTGGTTATGAGCAAAGCCGTATCCGTAGCGTCGAGGTTGGGCGGTTGGGCGGTTGGGCGGTTGGCGTAGGCTACCGTTTCTAGGGGTGTTGTGCGGTCAGAAAATCTATTCTGAAATGCAATACGATGCCATATAAAAATCCGCCGTCATGGCGGATTTTTTTGTCTGTGGCGCGAAACGGTAACATAGGGGTAGATGATTATTGTCTTGACGTTAAGATAATTTATGCAAGAATACGCGCTAAGAAAGTAAGCATCCATCTGCGTTTTGTTGACACAACCCTCAGCGCCAAGATAGCCATCACAGGATCATTTTATGCCCGTTTCCCCCAGGTACTCACGCCAATTTCTCTTTATCGCTATTCTACTGCTCGGGATAAACCTGCACCCGATTCTGGCCGTGGTGGGTAAATTACTTGAACAAATTCAGCACTATACTGGCCTGGGCGACAGCCAGGCTGGTATGTTAACCACGTTGCCCATTCTGGCAATGGGGATTTGTGCGCTTTACGACGGCTGGTTGCAACGTCATCTGGGTGAGTATCACGGCATTCTGCTCGGCATTACCATCATTACGGTTGCTTGTCTGGTGCGCTTTCCTTGGGATACGCGCATTGGGTTGTTGGTGAGTGCTGCGCTTGGCGGTGTAGGCATTGCGCTGATTCAGGCATTGGTGCCGTCGTTTATCAAGTTCTTCTTTCTCCAGTGCAGCAGTCTGTTGATGGGGCTTTATAGGGGTTTGACGGTCAATGATGTAAAAAACCACGCTAAGGAGATAATTGATTGTTTACATAAAG
>NZ_PEHF01000009.1 GCF_015762685.1 Candidatus Symbiopectobacterium sp. 'North America'
GAAGGTACAAGTATAGATAATTATACTTGATTGAGGGTGTGTGTCACCATGATAGGGGAAGACCCTTTTATATATAGCCATAACGGACGTCATGAGATGAAGAAGGTTATCTTATTCCTCTGCCAAGGTTTAGAAGAGTATGAAGCGAGTGTGTTTGCAGACGTTATTGGTTGGACGACAACCTACGGATTAGAACCAATAGAATTAGTAACCGTTGGTATACGTAAAAAGTTAAATGTGCCTGGAATTTCACTATTGAACCACAGTATCAACTGCATGAAATTGATGAAAATAGCTTTGATGCCATTGTTATACCTGGAGGATTGAGCCGAGCTGGTTTCTATGACGATGCTTTCGATGAGCGGCTGCTTGATTTAATTCGCAAGTTTGATTCCAAAAATAAAATTATCGCTTCTGTCTGTGTTGGTGCGTTATCAATAGCAAAGAGCGGTGTTCTTCAAGGAAGAAATGCCACGACGTATCATCTGAGCAGCAAGCGTCAAAAACAATTAGCAGAGATGGGTGTCAATATTATTCAACAACCCATTGTTGTAGACGTAAATATTATTACTTCGCAGAGCCCGGCAACGGCAATTAATGTTGCCTTTACTTTAGTAGAAAGGCTGACGTCTAAAGCGAATGTTGCACGAATAAAAGAAGGCATGAGATTTGAATAACCTTCTTCGTTGAATAGGAAAAGAATTGATTCCACGATCGTAAAAACCAGAATAAAACGGCTTGCTTCTGTACTGTCCTCGGCGTGCGATTACGTCCGGTAGCGCAAATTAGCGATGCCACTTACGATGATCAGAGCTGCACCTGATATCATGATTACCGTTGGTATCTCTCCAAAAATAAAAAATCCAAGCAACGCAGCCCAAATTAGCACCGTATATTCGAGAGGTGCGATAGTTGATACATCCGCAAACCGAAATGCCGCGGTGAACAGATAATTACTGATCCCGCCAGAAACACCCATAATAAAAAAATCGTAAAATCATGAAGATTGGGTATCTTCCACTCATCAGATATTAACAACAATGATACAATAAATATCACCACGTTAGTATAAAATGCAGTTACAATAGAAGAGTCTTTTGTTGAAAGATATTTTGTCGTAACAGCAGCTAACGCATAAAAGACCGTAGAGAGAACGGCAATCATACTGTAATAAGAAAATGAGAAGTCAATCCCATTTATTTCTAGCAGTACGCCAGAAAATCCTACTGCAATTATCATCATTTTAACAATGGAAACTTTTTCCCATTTCAGTATCCAACAGAATAATACCATGAAAAAAGGATTGGCAAGCGATATTGCAGTAACATTGGCAAGCGGTAAATGCCTGGCGCTGAGAAAAAAATTGGCGATTGTAAAGGCAACTAAAAGACCTCGAGTAATCTGAAAAAACCATGCCGATGATTTAAGATTTAGACCAGAATTTGATTTGTAGATTATAAACATGAAAGTAACAAATGCGAAAACAGAACGAAACATAACGATTTCAGAAACAGGGTATGCTCCTGTGAGCCATTTGGCAGTTGCATCCATGATGGCCATAAGAAAAATAGCAATGATATAAATTAATACACCGGTAAGTGGTGGCGATATTTTTTTAGATATAATTGATGATTCACTCATGTTACATCCTATTTTGATGAATCAAAATGATTATGAAAATAGCTGCAATCGATAATGGCAGCGATGCTTTTTGAGCTTATAACCAGTTTCACTGGCTGTTTTAATAAACGTTCAGATAAAGACGCTAAGACATTTTCATCAGCGTAGAAAAAATCACAATAACAATTTTTTTCTCTAGATGCACTAAATACGTGGCAATGAATGCAAGGGCCAAATACCCTTTTATCTGGCGTGTCCCATAATTTGAAACCTAACGTCAGTAAATTTTCCCGGGTTGCCCGCGTAGAGTGTTTGACCGCAGAAACAGCAAGACACTTGTTTCCCCAGCGCTGTCGAATATTTACTGCTCTGACTTCATGCATGACCCTTTGTAACCCTAATCCTCGATAGGCTGGTAAAACGAAGCAGGTTCTGGTTTCGATTAAATCAGGCCATAAAGGGTCAATAGCACTCAATGCAATGATCTTATTATTTTCAGTGGCAATAAATAAGTGGTTGTTATTCATTGCCTGAAAGAAAAAACAGTCTGCATCGCCCAAAAAATTTGCCTTTTCATGATGTGATATCTGAGCAATAAAAGCGCTAAGGGAGAATTTATGTCTGCCATCAGTAATCTCAATTTTTATCTCGATCATATGTAATGATCCGAGAAATTCATTGATGCATCAATCATCATCCCCTGTTCATAAATAGAGGAATATTTAAAAAACAATGAAATGTCTAAATCAAGATACATTAATTTGTTGATTTTATGAAAAACAGATTTTATTATTACAGGGTCTGCACCGTATAAAAGAAGATTTGCATCTTTTGGTATGTCGGTATTCATCTTTAATGCGTTGCGCCATATAGCAACCAGGGTTTTTTCTGTTTGAGTGGTTGCTGGATAGGAGCCTTCCTTAATGGTTTTGAATGCTGTCGATTTTATAAATTTTTCTTGTGTTTTGATCCTGTCTAGCTTACCAACTGAATTTTTTGTGATTTCATTAACACATAAAACAACGCTGGGTATCTTTTAGCCTTCTAGTTTATCAAAAAGCTGCAAACGCAATAGACTATCAACTACTGCTTCATTAGATGCAGTATAAGTTTTTTTCGTGTATAAGCAGACAATGTCTTCACCTAATGTAGGGTGAGGTACTGATAGTGCCAAACAGCTAACTACATCCTCTAGACCGTTGACTATTCCATCGATTTCAGCCGGTGACACATTGTGCCCGCCTCGCCTGATAATGGTTTTGAATCTTCCTGTTATATGTAAAAAACCATCATGATCAAAATATTCTTCATCACCGGTACAGAACCAGCGGGAGTTGTGCAAAAAGGGCTGTTGGATGTCAGAAGAGCCAATATCAAGATAGCCCTCCATAACGCTATCTCCTTTTATGATGATCTCCCCCTTTTCCCCTGGTTGTACTGTATAATTATTTTTATTAATAATCTTGATTTCAGAACTAACAGGTACCCCGACAGACGTAGTCTTATCGTCAGGCATATTTAGCGGTAGTGAACATATCAGTGATGTCGTTTCCGTCAACCCATAAGAATGAATAACTGGAGAAGAAAATTTGTTCTTTCTCTGGCGCCCAAAAAGTGATGTTGTTAACGGCGCCGAAGATACGCGAATAAATCGAACGGATTTAATTGCATTTTCATCGATTTTAGTACCAGTTTCATGTGCTGATATGATTGATTCATAGAGAGTAGGGACACCCGTCCACCATGTTGGTTGCTTCTCATTAATTTCGTTGATCGCTTCATTTGGGGTCAATCTATCATTGTTAATGACCGTACCATTGCTTAATAGTGTTGCATACGTAGCACTAATTAATTCATGGACATGATAACTTGGCATCATGTTAAAACATCTGTCATTTTTAGTAAGATTAAACCAACTGATTATCCCCTTTGCTGCTGATAGTACGTTATGGCTGGAAAGGGGTACGTATTTAGGGTGCCTCGTAGAGTCAGATGTTGGAATTAATAAAGCATATCCTTTATGCTTTTCAAATTTTCGTGACTCAGTGCCTAGTTTTCCAGGGTATTTTCCTATAACCCTGCCTAGATTATTTACTATTACAATAGGAAATCCTATCTTTGTGGCAATGTTAAATACCTGTGTTTGAGACTCTTCGATAAGCAGGACTGATACGCTTACTAAATGCAATATATCAAAAACTGAATCATGTTGAAGACTCGTAGGCAATGGCATTGCAGCCCAGTATTCATTAACGGATAAACACAGTATCGCACCTAGAGGTCTCCGCGGGAAGGCACAGGCGATATATGTGTATCTTGGTACGTCTAAATTCAGGAGTGCTGAGGTTATCTCATGATTAATCTGAAGCAGATCCCTATATTTAAAATGGTGGTCAACTGATGTGATAGCAACCTTATCAAGGCTGCTATCACATCGGGATTCAATAACGTCCAGCAAAGCATTATCCATAAGCCGTGTCTCCTTTTTACAGCTCAAAATCATAAAGATAATTTTCAGCCAGTGGATACAGTTCTTTCATTTCTCCAACAGTAAAAAGAGAGTGGTCAATGTGTTTTAAAATGGTATCTTTGTTTATCGTTGAAAAAGATTCTCCATAGTTAAATATAGGTGTGTGCAAATTATCCACTTCAAAGTTTGGTGGTTCTTCCGGGAAAAGAACAGAATTATACGATCCTTTATTTGTGTCGATTGTCTTCCAGTTGCGGATAGACTCCTCGTTGTATAGCTGCGAAAGGCCTAATCCTGTGAAAAGTTTTCTTATATCATTACTGCAACTGTTAATACCAGTAGAATGATATAAGAAAATTTTAATTCCATGTTGTAGTGCTGTCTGTTTTATTCTTTTTTCATTCATATGAGCTAGCAAAAAGTTGGCGTACAGATTTTCTTTTTTAATTAATCCCCCCATTTTCTTATCCATGAATCTAACATATCATCAGCCATTCTATGCATGACAACTAAAGATATTTGATCAGGCTTTACGCCTGCCTGAAGGAGGACACTAAGCGGATTAAAAATACTTTCAGCTATCGTATAGGGGCCAGAGGTCTCCTTAATAACCGCAATATCCTCAATATCTGGCATATCAGACTTTATTTTTCCTGTGTTAAGTATTTCTCTAAGTAGTACCTTAATGGGCTGGTAATACGCATGTAATTTGCATTCACCGAAAACATTCAAGAGTGCAGTACTGCCTACCCGGCAAGGCCCCCAGAGTAAAATAAATTTGCTTGTCGGGGCGATTTTACCGCGAATACAGTTAGCTATATTACTATTGATTTTATGAAGATTTAAATCTGATTTTTGATAATATCCATCAGCAGGTAGCATGATTGAGTCTAATTCATTATCACTTATAGGAATTGATTTAGAAATTATAGAATAAATATTCATTATTTTTACATCAGCATGGAAATTATATCAAAATATTGTTTCTTTTTCATTCGCTATCCAAGTTAATATTTAATGATTCGCCGGAGACAACATTTTTTGCCTCTAAGAACGGGCTAAATGTTTCTGTTGTCCAAATAATGATGTCATCAAAAATAAGCTCTTGTTGCCAGATGACACCATCGACTTTCCCTGACTGGTAAACGTCTATGTTAATATTTTTCGGCGTTTCAACAAATTGACGATCTTTATTCTGTAATCTATATGTGGAAATTTCTTCAGGTAGAGATAGAGATCTAAAATGGCCTTTTGCAAACCGCGCTGAAGCGCTAGCCTGGCTTGGTTGCCAGGAATAGTGTCCATTATAAATAGGACATGCCTGATATATTCCTATCTTATTTTTAACTTGTCGAATCAGCGACTCGAACTTCATATCATAGTTTGATTCCAGAAGTTTCTTGGCAGCATCAAGATCTCAACGGTAAGTTAAAACATCATTTTCTGGGAACTCAACTAATTGAGCCGAATAACGAATGCCATTAGGTATAACTTTAACATCATGCTTCCCGTAACGATTTGCCAATCGTTGCACAACTTGGGCTCGTTCTTCATCAAGAATGATGTTGTTCATGTACATAAATCCCAGAACAACATCATATTCCCCTTCAATTCCAGGGATGTCGTTATCAAAGAGATCTGCATTAATGAATGTTATTTTATTATCCCAGCCGTTCTCTTTTGCCAGTTTTTCTGCGATAGGAAGATTAGCGTTATCAACCGCAGTTACACTCCCTGCCCCACATTGCAATGCCATAAAACTCAATAAGCCAGTGCCTGCATCCAACACTCTGTCATTTTTTAATATTACTCGGCTAATCACTTTTTTTACTGCATTTCCGCGATCCAATCGTAACAGTAATCTTAAATGACTATCAGATGTATATTCAAAAAACATACTATCTCCCATTACAGCCTCCTTTGGTCATAAGAATAATCTTAAAATTCATTAATAAATCTTTGGCGAATAAAATAATTCGTGGTGTTATTAACGTCATACGATGTGAGCTTAGGAAGTTCACTGGGCTTTATAGCGAGTGCCACTTATCTAAGCGCTCGTTACAAGAATTTATAACTTAGTACAATAATATTTAAAAAACAATAATGCTGTTAATTTGATACATAGATTAGTCAGGCCAAGAATTAAATTTCGATTTATATAAGTTATTAGAAATAAAATCCATTTTATATGTTTTTTAGATTATAAAAAACAACATGTTAATTTTTGTTTAAATTAAAGTGACGAGTAATTTATAAAAAACGTAATATAGTCGGGTTGTTTGAAAAATTAAATACTGTCTCATTAGAGATAGTGTTCAGGGGAGAACAAAATTAGTTTTTGCGTATTACGATAATCTACGATTAAGTAAAAAGAGTAGATACCAAAAAACCACTCGCTAAATTTTCAATCAAAAATGATTTACACGGTTAGCGTGGTTATTTTGGTCTATTGTCTGGTGGGGTGTGTGGGTGCTGGCAGAAGGCGTGTATTACCTCTGAAAGAGGTTCCCACCGTCTCAGGAATCACAATGGACGGCGGGAATGGAGGGCGAAGAGAGCGAGTAACCGATTTTTCAGTAATCTCTGACGGTTACGCCGTCCGAATCAAATAATCAAACGCACTCAGCGAGGCTTTCGCACCTTCACCGGTGGCGATGATGATTTGTTTGTAAGGCACGGTGGTGCAGTCACCGGTGGCAAACACGCCTTTGACGGTGGTTTCGCATTTGGCATCGATGATGATTTCACCCATTCGGTTGCGTTCCACGCTGCCTTCCAGCCATTGGATATTCGGCAGCAAACCGATCTGCACGAAGATCCCTTTCAGTGCCAGCGAATGTTGCGTATCGTCTACACGGTTGAGGTTGCTCAGGTCAGTCACTTTCTGTCAGTCTCCTTTCACTTCCGTGGTCTGCGCGTTAAGAATGATGTCTACGTTCGGCAGGCTGCGCACTTTTGCCTGCAATACCGAGTCTGCTTTCAGCTCGGGGGTAAATTCCAGCAGCGTGACGTGCTTCACCACCCCAGCCAGATCGATAGCCGCTTCCACGCCGGAGTTGCCACCGCCTATGACGGCAACGTGCTTGCCTTTGAACAGCGGGCCATCGCAGTGTGGGCAATAGGTCACACCACGCGTGCGATACTGATCTTCGCCGGGCACGTTCATGTTGCGCCAGCGTGCGCCAGTAGCAAAGATGATGCTGCGCGCTTTCAGCGTCGCGCCGGAGGCGGTTTCAATCTGGTGCAGTTCTCCTGGCGCCTTGGCCGGGATCAGCTTGCTGGCCGTTTGCAGGTCAATCACATCCACATCGTAATCATCAACGTGGCTTTTCAGCGCGGTAGCCAGTTTGGCACCTTCGGTTTTTGGCACTGAGATGTAGTTTTCGATATCCACCGTGTCCAGCACCTGGCCGCCAAACCGCTCGCCCATCAGGCCGGTGCGGATGCCTTTACGTGCAGAATACACTGCTGCCGCTGCGCCAGCCGGGCCGCTGCCAATAATCAGCACATCGTAAGCGGCGCGCGCGTTGAGCTTGGCCACCTGTTTGTCACTGGCACTGGTGTCGAGCATCGCGATGATTTCACCCAGGCTCATGCGGCCCTGGCTGAAGTGTTCACCGTTCAGGAAAACGGTGGGCACTCCCATCACGTTGCGGTCCTGCACTTCCTGTTGGAAGACGCCGCCGTCAATCGCGGTGTGGGTAATCTTGGGATTCAGGATCGCCATCAGGTTCAGTGCCTGAACCACGTCTGGGCAGTTATGGCACGACAGCGATATAGAAGGTTTCAAAATGGTCGCTGCCGTCAATGTCGCGCACCTGCTTCAGCAGTTCCTGCGCCTCTTTCGCCGGATGGTCGCCGGTTTGCAGCAGTGCCAGCACCAGCGAAGTAAATTCGTGGCCCATCGGTGAGACCGCAAAACGCGGACCGCTGTGAGAGCCGGGATTGGTTATCTGAAATGAGGGCTTACGCTCTGCGCTGGCATTATCTTCTTTTGAAGGTCACCTGCGCCGATAAGCTCGCGATATCCGTCAGTAACGCGCGAATTTCAGCGGATTTAGCCGAGTCGTCCAGCGTGGCTTCGCCTTCCTGCCATTTGGCTGGGCACACTTCGCCGGGGTGAGAGGCAACGTGCTGTGCTGCTTTCACTTTGCGCAGCAGGTCGGAGGCGTCACGGCCAATGCCTTCGGCGGTGATTTCTACGTCCTGGATGATGCCTTGCGGGTCAACGATAAAGGTACCGCGGTCGACCAGACCTTGGTCTTCACGCATGTTTTAAAAGTTACGCGTCAGCTGGCCTGTCGGGTCACCGATCATGGTGTATTGGATTTTAGCGATGGTATCAGAGCTGCTGTGCCAGGCTTTGTGCGTAAAATGGGTGTCGGTGGACACGGAGTAGATTTCTACGCCCAGTTTCTTGAATTCTGCATAGTGGTCAGCCACGTCGCCCAGTTAGGTCGGGCAAACGAAGGTAAAGTCAGCCGGATAGAAGAAGAACACGCTCCATTTGCCTTCGATGTCCCTTTCGGTAACTTCGACAAATTTTCCGTCTTTGAATGCTTGGTTTTTAAAAGATTTGACTTGCGTGTTAATGACAGACATCACGTTATCCTCATGTGTTGGTATGAGGCATAAGGTACAAAAGTGTGATCGTTATCGCTAATGCATTGTCTTTATCGAATCAATAAGTCATACCTTACAACGCGCTGGCGATAAACGCGTTGGCAGCCGCCTGCACCCGTTCATCCTCACTGTGCTGTGCTGTGCTGTGCTGTGCTGTGCTGTGCAAGGTGAGTGATATAGCGCAGATCGTTCTCATCGATGTACATCAACCCTAATGCGCCGATGGCATGAATCTGAATATCCGCGTTCGGCGTGCGTATCAGATGATAGAAAGCTTTCTTGGTGGCATTGTCGTTGCTATGGCCTTTAAACAGGCTGATGACATTCATCGCTTCTTTGCGCAGCGACGCCTCTTGTGTTTTGTCGAGGGCGATGCACAGAAAGAAATCGCATAACTCTGCGTCAAGGTTCTGATTAAAACTGCGCAGATAGGCGATCTGCTCTTTCGAGGAGAGGGCAAGATAGTCACTGATGATCTTTTCACTTCTACACATTATCACACCTGTTGTCATAGGTTTTTCTTATTGATTTTGACGCACGCATCCCGACGAGGTTTACGTAACGCGTCATCCCATCCGTTTTTGCGCCGAAGAGGTAAGGAAAGTGTGGCTTGTTTACTCAGTGAGAGAGGTGACACGAGAGGATAACGTCAGCGTCGTGTGGTGCAAATCGGAGAAAAACCGTTCCGGTTCAACGATCATTCCCTGATGGTGCAAGCCGGGAGGGAACGGCGCATCGCTCAGCCATTGACGAATGCAGGCAATCGCAGGCAGTACGGTTATCAAATAAGGGTCGCTGCCAGAGAGGGAAAGTACCATGCTGACGTTATCCTTCGCGACGCGCCCTTCCGCCATCAGGGTGATTTCCAACTGATGGGGCGGTGGGGAAGAGGCGCGGTGCGTTAACATATGGCGCAAAGTACGCAGCGCCAGTGTGCGTGCCCCGCAGCGCGTTAACATCACAATGGCGGGTAGCAGCAGCCAGTCGCACACCGGGGAAAATCCGGCAATGTAAAAGTTGGCGCGCTGCAACGTGGGTATCGCGTCGATAAGCGCCTGCATTTCTCCCAGCGGCATCGGGGTGCAGGTTTTTTGGCCAATAGGTCCAGCAAGAGTAAATCTCGGCAGCGCAAACAGGTTCAGCTGGCGGCGGCGACCGTGTGCCCAGATGTGCATATCAAAGACGCTGAATTCGTCGAGCGCCTCGGCAAGCGTGGAATCTGATAGTGTACTGGCTTGCCAGTCGATACGCTGTGCGGCATAGATTTCTGCCTGCGTCAGTGCATCTATCCGGTTCGCCGCCCAACGTGCCATGGCGGCAGGCAAGCCGGGATGAAAACCGCCATCGGTGATAAAGCAGCGGCCCTGTTGCGCCATTGCGGGTACCAGCGCCGTCAACGCCTGCCATTTAGCGGGGTTGGAGAGCATAATATCCAGCCAGTCTTCCCCAATCTCAAGCACCAGGGCGGCGAGCGGTGCGGTGTGTTCGCCCAGCGCAGCGGTGACGACCACCAACTGCGTGCCCGCCAGTACGGTGCGCATACGCGGAAGATCGCTGAAATCGGCGCAGGCGGTGTGTGCCAGAGTCCGCCCAGCCTGATGGTTTATCTGTTCACACAGCGCTGCCAGCGGGGTGTCACGTCGACCGACCAGCAATAGCTCAGCGTGATCATCAAGCTCAGGGGCCAACTGCTGTGCCAGCAGGCGGCCAGCGTTGCCTGCCGCCCCTAAAATGGCGATGCGCATCATCCCTCCTGCGCCTGCCGTAGCGGCGTTGCGCGCTATTTAAAATCCGAATACGGTGTGGGTGGTTGCGGTGGGCTGTCCAGACTTCCTTGCCAACCTGCGAATGAGTAGCGCAAATAGAGCATGCCGTGGCTCGGCGTGTAGTCTTTTGCTTACTGAATATCGATGGCGGCACCCAGCGTCCAGTGCGACGTGAGGCGGCGTTCGATCAAGGCACGCAGCGTGTAGCCTACCCCTGTGCTGCTGCTGCCTGTTTCCATGCGATCCCGCTCATCGGCGGTTAACCCGGCGGTGCTGACCAGACTGCCTAATGGATAACGGCGCTGATTCTTGGTTTTGGCATAAGACCAAGAGACGGTGCCGCCTAATTCCCATGACCAGTTTTCGGTGCGCTGGCGGTAATTGATGGGAAGCCCAAACGAAACATATTGTTGCGGGCTGTATTAGCCCCCTTGCCCAAGGGAATAGCCGCTGAGATCTTTCTGGTAGCTCCACCACATGGTGTTCGCCTCGACGGTGAGGCGGCGATCATCTTCATTGATAAGCTTATAGTAGTAACCCGCCATGGCGCGGGCGCGATGGTTATCCGCCACATTTTTCCCAGTGATTTGGTGGAAGCTTAAATCGCTCCATACGCTGTGTGCTTCACCGCGATCGTAGCTGAATCCCAGGCTGGCACCGGTAGCGCACACGCCCCCCCATTTCGTGCCGGTGATGGGATCTTTAGCACCGCCGAAAGCTAGCAGCGAGCTGGAGATGGGGCGATGCGACGCCGTGGCCGTCCAGCCCAACTGTTGCCAGTCGCCGCTGTAGCTGACACCGCCGACCACATCTACCACCTCGAACCCGATGGGCGTGGTGCCGATATCTGCCGTCCAGCGATCGTTCTTCCAGTCTGCGGCGACGCCGGTGCCTGAGGTTTTCTGCGTTCTGCCGCTGTAGCAGCCCAGCGTGGCACAGGTACCAAACACGTCACGGAATGCGCCATTACTGTTGGTGTTAAAGTGTCCCGCATTCATTGAAATGGTATCGGTGCGCACGAAGCCACGGCCCTGATAGAGCGGAAAATCGACTTGCAGTATCGTGTCGTGGGCTTTCAGGTTGGACATACCGTTCGTGTCGCTGGAGCGCCAGTAATCGTGGCCGAGGGTCACGTTGATGTCCTGCTGCCGATACTGGTCGGCCGCATCGGCACGAATACTGCGTTGCAACCAGTCATCATTTTGCTGCGGGCGTGTCAAACGGGTGTAGCTGTCGTTATCCTGTGGCGACACGCTGCTGATGCCGCTGGCAACCATGGCCTGGCGGTAATCGGCCTGCGCCTCGGCAGATTGTCCCTGCTGTGTTTCCAAACGTGCCGCATCGCGGTAGATCCACGCTTTAATCTGGCTGGGTGGTGCTTTCTGCGCGCTGGTTTTTGCTGCTTGCAGCGTCTGGTTGGCTAACGGCATACTAGGCATTGGCGACACGGCGCTGGGTATTGAGCGAACTGTCATCGGCTATTTTTAGCGTTTGCAAACGCTGACGGGCCTCATCGTGCTGTCCGATGGCGATTAACGCTTTCACTTCCCCTAGCTGGGCGTCGGCGTTTTGCTCATCCTGCGCCAGCACCTTACGGTAGCGTTCCAACGCATCGGCGGCGTAGCCCCGTTGCAGCGCCCAGTCTGCCAACATCAACGAAATGGGGGTATTGGCGGGCTGCTGTTGCAGGTAGCTGACGGCACCGGTTTCATTGCCTGCGTCATACAGCGCCTGGACGTGTACCAGCGTGCGCTCCATAGTGAGCCGTTGCGCCAGCTCTCGCATGTTGTCGTTCCACTGCGCCTCGGGCAGCGAGTGCAAATGCGTCAGCGCCTGTGTCTCGCGTTCAGTCGCGGAGAGATAGAGCGCGTAAGCATAAGCGCGTTCAGAGCTGGCGGGAGGCGTATTGGCCATACGCTGCATGATGTCATCGGCCTGTGCATTCTGGTTGAGCTGGCGCAGCACCTGCGCGTAGTGATAGGGCAACCAGATATCATCGGCGGCGGGCTGATAGACCTGCCGGTAGGCCTCTGCCGCCTCGGGCCATTTCCCCTGCTCCGCCAACTGGTCGGCTTGCTGGGTGGTGATGTCGCGCTTGAGGGCGGTCAACGTCTCTTGCAGCGGTCGCTGTTGGGCGGCCGGTAGGTTATTGATATAGGCGAGCGCCGCCTGTGGCGATTGACGGCCATAAAGGGCTGCCATACCGCGGATCGCACCGCCGTTAGCGGGTTCACGTTGCAATGCCTGCTGATAAAAACGCTTGGCGGCGGTATCGTTATGACGCGCTGTCGCTACATCCCCCAGCCCACTCAGGGCGTAACCATCGTTGTTGTCCACCTGCTGCGCCTGCTGGTAGTGCTGTTCGGCCTGCGCCAGATTATTGGCTTTCAGTGCGCGATAGCCAGCATCAATCTTTAACCAGCAGCGGGTGCTTTTGATGAGCACGTCCCATTTGTCACCGTTTTCTTTATTGATGTCGGCTGTTTTCGCTTGCTCAAACAGTGCCAGTGCCAGTGCTTTGGTGCGATCGCCGTTGCGCATCGCGGCCATGCCCAGTTCACCAATCAGGTTGGGATCGTCGGGGGGTTCGGCCAGTGCTTTATTCAAATCCGCGATGGTCGCGCTGCCGCTGGCACCTTGCTCGACGCTTGCCAGCCCGCGCAGCCGTGCTTGATAGGCGGGATCGTCCAGCACTTTTGCTGGCGCTCCAGCTCCTGCTGCGCACCGGTTGCGCTGGGATCATCTGCGAAAACGGTGCGAAAATGGTTAAGTTGCGCGATACTTTGCGGCGACACCGTCATGCGCTTAATCATTTCCATCCACATACCCGCTGCCTGACCGCGTCCGATCGGATCATCCGCCAGTTTCTCCAGCAGCGCATAGCCTTCGGTATCGCGATCCTGACTGAACAGGCGGCGTGCCAGCGTCAGCCGTAAATTGACGTTGCCGGGATAGCGTTTATCCAACGCTTCCAGTTGCTGAATGGCCGCCGGCTCCTGACCTGGCAGGCGGGCGACCAGACGCCAGTATTCAACGGCCAGATCGAGCGTCGGCGGTTCGCCGTGGAACAGGTCGTCGTAGGCTTTCTTCGCCTCTTCATAACGCCCGGCGGTGGCTTGCAGCCGTGCCTGTTCCAGCTTCTGGTGCGTGTCCTGTTGTGTGAGGGTCAGCATCATCGCTGACTGTCGGTACTGCTCGGAATCTGGTGCAACGCCGTGTAGCTTTTCCAGATGCTGCCGTGCCTGCGCCTGATCGCCCTGACGCAGCGCCAGTCGCAACTGCGCGGCGATCACGTCCGGGCTGTCGGGGTCAATCAGCGTCAAACGGGCCAGGGATTGTCGCACCAGATCTTCACGGTTGCTCGCTTCCCCCAGCCTGATTTGCTCCATGAGAAAGGCGCTGGGCGTCACGGTATCGGCCCCAGCGTCAGGCCTAATGAAAATAATTCAGCGCCTATTATGGTGAAGTTGCGCATTGCTTATCCCAGGAAGGTAGAAGTTCACCCTGTTGATTGAATTGGTAACGCTGTTCATCCCATCCCTGACCGAACCGCGTCAGAGAAGCAGAAAAATAGGCGTTGTTGTCGGGCTCTGCGTCGTGCAAGCGCTGGCGCTGAATATCGCGCGCCACCGGGTTGGTGGCCAGCAGCGGCAGCAGTGCGGCTGAGAAGCCAACTGAGCCTGTACCTTGCGCTTTTCCGGTCGCGGTATTGAGCTGTTCGGGTGGCGTGCCCGATTGTGCTGTCAGGGTCACCATCGGTTGGAAATGGGTGAGCAACGCGGCACGCTCTTCGCTCTCTTGCGCCAGCATGGCTGCCCATAGATAGACTCGAATCGCATCGTAACTGCCGATATTGGGCTTGGTTTCATCCGCTTGCCAACCCTGCTGCTTGTTCCAAACTACCCAATTGGGTGAAAAGCCGTGGGGGGCACTCTCTTTCAGCAGCCTCAGATTCACCGCCCGCATCGCTTTCCACGGGCCGTTTAGAGTGGAGAAACGCGCGAGTAACTGGGGTGGCTGGTAGCTGGGGTTCAGTCGCCAACGGTCACTGTGCACGAACCCCACTTTGCCCGGCAGCAGCATCACGCCCAGACCGGGGATCTCGGCCACTTCTTCATGGGCGATACGCTGCAACAGCAGCGTGCCCAGCGTCAGAAAGCGGCGGCTTTGCCACAGCCGTCCGGCTTCCAGCAGGTTATAGGCAATCCACAAATCAGCATCGGAGGCGGAATTAGGATCTAAGATGCCCCAGGGCGAATCATCGGCCTGCGGTATCTTTTTTCCCCATTGCCAAGCGGGAAGGTGAGCGCTGAGATCGCCGTAGGCCAGATTGTTTTCGGTCCATTGCAGCAGCTTTTCGAACATTGCCCAGTCATTGGCCACCAGCGAGAAAAACAGGCCGTAGCTCTGCCCTTCGGACGTGGTGATCTGGCTGGGTGTCGACGGGTCGATAACGCGCCCTTCCGCGCTGATGTAGTCACGTTGGTACTGCTCCCACGCGGGCCAGTGACAGACGCCTGTGGCGGCCACACGTGACCGCCCAGCAGCAGCGTCAACAATAGCGCACGCCACAGCATACCCATCGGTTAATCCTTCTCGTCAGCCGAGAGGCTGCGACGGCTGAGCACTTTCAGGCCGCGCCACAGCAGCCAGGCGAAAATGATCGTGACCAGGGTAGACATGCCGGCCAGCCAGAGCGGGTGCAGCGCCAATGCGTGCCAGACGCGTTCCCATCATGGTAGATGACCCACATAGTACATATCCCCCACGCGCAAGCTGCTGACGCCCGAGTCGCGGATGACGGCCGCCGAGCCGAAAACGGTGGCGCGTTTGGTGCTGTCGATCAGGGCATTGTTGAGCAGTGTATAGCCCTGTGGGCTGTCTGCCAGTAATGCGACGATGCTGCGCTGGGAAAAGTAGGGGGATTGCGTGCCGATAATGGTGGCCATGGCGGTTTCGGCGCGAACGTCAGTTCTGCTGTCCGGTCTGCCGTCCGTTTTGGGTGAACCTTCATCCGGCAGCACGGTTTGTCGTACCGGCATCTTGACCCAACTCTTCGTGGTTTCAGTCAGCAGCCCGACTTTGGCTTCGTCGCGCAGCGATTCAGGCAGTGAACCGATCAACAGAATATCTTTGTCCACCTGGCTGAGCTGTGCCGGGTCGTTGATCAGTTGTAGCGCCAACGCTGGATAGCTGGTTTGCGCCCCGATGTTGCCGACGGCATTAAGCAGCGCGCTGACTTGCTCCGCATGGGGGGTTTTATCAATCAGCGTCACGGTTTGCGATAAGTCGGCCAACCGGCTGAATGGGAAACCGGCATTGGCGAAGGCGCGCAGGTCCGGCATCGCCATAAAATGGCGGTAACCGGAGAAGTTGATGGTGGAGTTACCGTCGATAACCGCATGGTTTTCGATGGGCGCGATGGTTTCGCAGCGATCCGCCGAGATATTGCTGGTGGTGACCGTGGCGTAATCAAAATCAAAACGCAGCTCGTTGACGCTGCCCAGCTTCAGAGCCGGAATGGACAAGTTTTTATCCGAATCCAGCAGCCCCTGAGTAATTGGCAGGCGCAGCAGCAGGGCGTTTTTCTCGCGTTCGGGCACCAGATTAAAGGCCTGAACAAACTGGTTGTTCAGGTTGACGGCCAAACGCGATCCATCCAGCGTGCGCGGCGCGGTATAGCGATATTTCAGGTGCATATCGATACCTTTGCTGCGGATCAGAAACAGGTCCGGCGGCAAATTCAGCGTCATCATCAGCGGGTCGGGATCGATACCGCTGCTCTGCAATTGCTCAGGGTATTGTTGCAATTCGGCAAAGGTCATCGGGCGATTGGTACGGATCCAGTTCGGAGAATCGTAGGGCTGGCGCGGTGTCAGTTGCTCAACGCGATCGACGCTGACATTCTGTCCACGGAACAGGATGTTACCTTGTGCGATCCCTTTAACGGCGGTGATCAGGTCATTGTCATCGCGGCCCTGCACCAGCAGCAGCTTAACGTAAGGATTCTGCGGATGGCTGATGACCTCCACCGTCGGGCCATCGACCGACGGGTAATCACGCAGGAAATCCGGGCGTTGCGCATTGGTGGCGAACACTACCGCGTGGCTGTCGGGCAGTTGATTGAACAGCGCCGGGAAGGACTGACCGCGCCACTGCGCGCGGGCACCGAACCAGGAGGCGAGGATCGCGGCAGCCTGCTGCTGTCCCAGATCGGGTTGCTGATTAAACACCATCGGCAGCGTAAGCGGCCGGTTGTCGCGGGCATCAAAGAACGGGATAGGGAATGACGACAGATCGTTTTTCAGCGGCAGCTTTTGCATCTGCAAATTGAGCGAGCTGGCTTGGCTGATATTCAGCCACAGGTTACTGCTGGATGCGTATTGGCATATGTTATTGTAATGTGGGACAAATTCCAGCGGCACGCGGTTAAAGTCGGTGATATAACGCGGATCCAGCGGTAGGGTTGTCCGTGTTGGCTGGCCCACTTGCTCTTTGGTGATGGCAACCACGCCCATCAACACCTCGTTGAGATAAACCTTGAGATGTGATTCGACCGGTGTCAAAGCCGGTGAGGGGGTAAACTCCAACTGTAGTGAAGCTTGCGTCACCACTTCATCATGACGCACACCAAACTGGATATAGCCGACAGGGGACGTTCCCCTCAATGCGAAGCTACCCGGCGCAGGTGCCAGTTGCTTAAACGCCAACTGCTGACTGGCGACGGGAGCGGCCACAGCATTGTTGGCCTGCGTGATCGGCGGGGCTGCGGTTTCAGCCTGAGATAACGGCACCATGCCCAGAGCCAGAGCGGTAAACCAGGTTATTTTTTTCGTCATCATGTCATCATCACGGTTAAGGGCCGCTCTGGCCGTTTTATGATTAGCATCATGTAGTTATCGTTATTACGCTGCATCGCGTTACGCCTGTTCCGTTGGTACAAATGCCGGGGGCGGCCCGACATAGCGCGGGATAAAGGAGACACACCAGGCGATGGCAGAGGTAAAGGCGACGAACACGCCGCGAATCAGCGGCGGGGCGTAATCCGCCATGCGCAAATAGCCTCTGAACCCTAATGCCAACACGTCACCCAGGCTTTCCATCGGCTTGTCTTCCGGAAAACTGTCCTGCCACAGCGCCCAGGTGTCGGCGCGTGCGAAGGTGCACTGAATAAAATCGATATGCTGCTGTGTCGAAAGGTTGACCATCTTCAGCCCAATCTTGGTGCCGAAAGCGCGGGTGACCTCAAACGGAAAGGCATACTCCTGCGGGCCGCGATTTAGCAGTAGCGATCCCTTGTCGCCCTCTTTTAACAGCCCATCGGCATGCATTTCGATGCCGACACCGCCATCGGAATAGTCGCGCAGCGTGCAGGCGTAATGGAATCCATCTGCGCGCAGGATGGCGGCCGGGAGGGCGATTTCAACGCGGTGCGACTGGCGAACCTGTTTGGCCTCCACGGAAACGGCGACGGCACCACCGAGGATCGTCATGTTATAGGCCACCCACACCAGACTGATGATCACCGTCATCACTTCTTCCGGCGGGCCATACACCATGCGCCAGGCACCGAAGGCCAAACCAAACAGATTAAGCACTACCAGAAACAGGTAAGGACGGGTGATGATCCAGTCAACGTGTACATCCTCGACCAGTCCGCCTTTGGCGGTAACGTTGAACTTGCCTTTGTGCGGGTTGAACAGCGCTACTGTGGTAGGTCGAGCGATATACCACGCCAGCACGGTTTCATACACCTCACTCCAGAACGAGTGGCGATAGCGGCCCTGAATGCGTTAGTTGGTCAGGCTGGAGTGGATCATGTGGGGCAGCACGTACAGCGCGATGGCGAGTGCTGGTGCATAGATGATGTAAGCGTGCAGCAGCAAAAAGGCCAGCGGGGCGGTCAGAAAAATCAAACGCGGGATGCCGGACAGGAAGTGCAGCATCGCGTTGGCGTAACAGAGGCGTTGCCCGAGTTTCAGCCCTTTGCCGAACAGCGGATTGTCCAGACGGAAAATCTGCACCATACCGCGCGCCCAGCGGATACGCTGGCCGATGTGCGCCGACAGGCTTTCGGTGGCAAGCCCGGCGGCCTGTGGGATACGGATATAGGCCGAGGTGTAACCGCGTCGGTGTAAACGCAGTGAGGTGTGCGCATCTTCAGTCACGGTTTCCACGGCAATGCCGCCCACCTCATCCAGGGCGGTACGGCGCAGAATGGCACAGGAGCCGCAGAAGAAGGTGGCGTCCCACATGTTGTTGTCGTCCTGCACCAGCCCGTAGAACAACGTGCCTTCATTCGGCGTGCGGCGTTTGCAACATACCCAGCTTGCGGTCCCTGAGGAACCAGCCCATGGTCAGTTGCAGGAACGAGCGCGTCGGCACGTGGTCACAGTCAAAGATCGCGACAAACTCACCGTGCGCCTGTTTCAGCGCGTGGTTGATATTGCCCGCTTTGGCGTGTTCATGCGTCGGGCGTGCGATGTAATGTATGCCGACGCTGTTGGAGAACGCCTTAAATTCTTTGCGATTGCCATCGTCGAGCAGGTAGATATTGATTTTATCTTTCGGCCAGTCGATCCCCAATGCCGCGTACAGCGTGGGTTTAACTACGCTCATCGGCTCATTGTAGGTCGGCACCATGATGTCGATGGTGGGACATTCCCGGCTGTCTTCGGGCAGTGCCGTAGGCTGACGGTTGAGTGGCCAAATGGTTTGGAAGAAGCCGAGCACCAATACAATCCAGGCGTAGGTTTCTGCCAGCAGTAACAGCAAGCCACAGATCAGGCTGAGTGGGTCGTCCCAGTTGAGGGTGGAGGTATAACGCCACCACAGGTAGAGGCTGGAGACGGTTAGCGACAGCACGATCATCATCAGTGTCGGCAGCCGTCCTGGTACCCGACGGACCAACATGGCAATGCCCCACAGCAGCAGCATAAACACAAACTGCGCCAGCAAGTCGAGCGGCTGGGTAATACACAATATCGCTAGCACCGTGGTGGCAAAGGCGAGGAGAATCAGCAGCAGCGTTTCCAACGATGAGATGGGTAGTTTCTGTGTATCTGTGGACGCCTCTTGGATACCCATGCGCTGTGGCAATTGTTGCATCATATTGAGATAGCGCTGACGCCAGCGCGGCAGGGCCGAAAACAGATTACGCCGGGCAGCAGGGATTTGCCCGTTACGCACCACTAACAGCCATAGCCCCTGTGCCAGATAGCGCAAAGGATCGGCGGGGCGAGGCCGATGCGGTGAAATATGGGGAAACCAGAAGGCACTCTGGCTACGAATCCGTTGCCAACTGGGTGACTCCAGGCGTAAAAACGTCCAGGCCAGCACTGACAACAGCGTACCCATGCCGGCTGTGAACAGGGTGGCCCCCTGTTTGAGATAGTCACGGTAGCGCTGGCGTATTGCTGAATAGGCCGGGGGCACCAGCAGCAGATTGAGCACAGTGCTCATGGTGCCTCCCTTGTCAGATTGATCAGGCACCAGTTGGCTAATGTCAGCATCTCTTCGGCGGCGAGGCTTTGCGGACTGTGCTCTCCGGTGGCCAGTTTGCTGGCGAGGGCTTCGGCCACCGCTTCATTGCGGTGGATGACCAGTGGCAGCAGGTTAGGCAGGGTGTGCAGCCACAGGTGATGCAGGTCTTGCTGTAATGTGCTGATGGTGGCGAATTGGTTCACTAAAAAATGGCAGTCGGCGGGCAGCGTTTGCTGGTGCAGACGGATATGACAATTGGCGTCCGGCACAATAACGGTAAACACGGTATCTGCCTGTGCCAATGCTTGCTGAACGGCCAGCGTGGCAGGCCCGGCGGGCAGATCGAGCAACACCCACCGGTAGCGGCCAAGCCCGGCGAGATGGCGCAGATTGTCACGCCAAAAAGAAGGCATGTGTTGCAGGCGCAGGGCCAATGTTTCATGCTCTTGCGGCGCGAGTGTACCAAAAGGGATAAACGCCAGTTTGGGTAGATATTACATGGCACCGCGGTGCCAGGCGTCGCCGTCCAGCTCGGCACGTGCCCAGCCGCGCGTGCTGGACGCGGGCATATTGAAATGAAAGCGCAGCAGGTTGTCCGGTGAGAAATCAATAGCCAGCACTGGTTCGCCAAGCTGCTCCAGTGCCCAGGCTAAACCTGCCGTCAGCGACGTTGTCCCAACGCCGCCACGAATCCCCTGCATCGCAATCACCGGCATGCCTTTTATCCTTGTGGTTCTGTGTGCTGTGATTCAGGGGCGGGGAAATGTGCCAACGCGCCATCATCTGTGTCAGACGCGCCTGATGCGTAATATCGATATAAGCAATGGGAGGCAAGGCAAAGGCGCGGCGCAAAACACTCAAATCGTCATGATGGTCTGCGAGAGTGATAGCATTTTGGCGAGTAGCGTTATTTTCCACGGTTCCCTATGCCTCTCAATGATGCTTATTCAAATAATAAATAGCGTGCTAACAAATACATTCTCGCGCTCTCTCATCTCTGATATTCAGGAGAGAGAACACAGCACTATACCCTTGTCATTAGTCGAAATATTACCTATTAAGTAATAGAACACTTTTTCAGGTTTGGTAAAAATTTCATAAGCAATCATGAAAAAATGTTTTCCTATTATGGCGGCGCAATTTTTGTTATTTGTGAATAGCGTAACTATACTCGGTACTTGCCAAGAACGGTTCAACAAGGGACTGTACGTAGTGCTGTTCTACGTGGTTCGGCCTGCGTGCAACGTGTTATTCCAACTCTTTAACGATAAAGACAACGCCCATGGTGCCACGCTTTTTATTAGGGCTTCGGGAACTCCAGGATGAATTAACCACCATGCAGATTCCTGGACTGTACTGGATTAACTGTGACAGAACTGTGGATGCCGAATTACTTTGTCGGCAATGCATCGGTGCGCAATCAGAGCAGGCGCACGTGACCCTTATTCGCAGCGGTGCCGCAGATGACGCTCCTTTTATTCCCTTATTACCCACTGCGCTGACTCAGTTCTCTCGTTACCGTTTAGCGGAGAGCAAGGCGGCATTGATGACCTTGACCAACGATGTCACCCGCGCGACCGCACCGCGTCAGCGCCTGTTTGTGTTGCTGCTGCCCGCGACCCAGTGGAAGGATTTTTCTGCCGAACAGCTTCAGCGCTGGATTGTCCGCATGGGGACCTGGTTAGCGCAGCGGCAATGTGCGTTGGTAGTCGTGGCCCACGGCAGCGGTGTGGGGCGATTACGTGGGATATTGACCACGCAGCACCGTACCCTGTATGGCCTGGCACACCTGCAATGGCAGCAGGATCGCGCCCAATATTTAATCGCCTGGTGGAGTGAAGGTGGAGGTATTAATGCCAATCTGGCTGTGCTGATGACGCCGCAAGCGCAGGGATGGCAACTGTTACGCGATGAGGACGACGATCCTGCCTCTATCACGCCAC
Organism: Candidatus Symbiopectobacterium sp. 'North America'; assembly: GCF_015762685.1. GTDB lineage: Bacteria > Pseudomonadota > Gammaproteobacteria > Enterobacterales > Enterobacteriaceae > Symbiopectobacterium. The sequence goes on from NZ_PEHF01000009.1 coordinate 21,906, forward strand.
TGCTAAACGATGAAAACCTGTTTTATGCAGAGCGCAGCGTACTGGAAGGCACGCCCGCATTATCCGATCACTGGCAACTGTTGGACAGTAACGCCGAACTGGCGCAGCAAGCCCAGCTCACGCACTCTGCGACCCTGATTTTTGCGCTGCAACAAACGCAGGACGTAGACATGCTGGCGCGCTGGGTGCACAGCTTGCGCCGTCAGCGCGGCAAAGCCTTGAAAATCATGATTCGTGAGATGCGTCCTTGTTTGCGATCCAGCGATGAGTGGCTGCTGCTCGTCTGCGGGGCGAACATTGTTGTCGCTCATTCCGAGCCGTTATCTCGCTTTCTGGCGCGGTTGGAAAGCGTACAAGGGCAGCGCTTTGGACGTCACGTGCCTGCCGATGTGGAGACGTTGCTGACCACGATGCGACCTTTGCAATTCAAGGGCTACCTGCCACAGGCGACGTTCAGCAACGCCTGCTTATTTATATCTCAACTTGCCGCCCTAATGAACTGGAGACAGAGCTGAAATCCATTTTCCGCCTGCCGGTCAACGAGATTTTCAGCAATCGACTGGTGTGGTCGCAGGATGTGCAGATGCTTATCGAAATGAAATCCTTGTCGGAAACGCGTGAAGAGAGCGTGGTCTCCAGTACCGTGCAGTCCGTGGTGCTGCCACGCGAGGAACGTCCGGCGTCAGTGCCGATTCGTCGCGAGCCCATTGGGCTGGCGCTGTTTGAAGCATCTTCGGAGGGAAATACACCATGATGCTCAGCGATATCCTCCAGATTATTGCACTGAGTGCGCTGGTTTTTTTCCCGCTGGGCTATCTGGTGCAGCGTTACCTTTCACCGCGTTATCAGTACTGGAAAAACCGGCTGTTACGCCCACGCTACCTGAAATCTGACGGAGTGTGGATTCGTGACGACTCTGAGTCACAGGCGGATAAATAACATGGATGAAAAAAACACGATGTCGCCGAAACAACATGTGTCGCCGAATCAGCAACTCTGGCGCTATTGGCGCGGGCTGTGGGGTGGAATTTCTACTTTTTGTTGAAATTCGCCCTGCTGTGGTTTGGTTACCTGAATTTTCACCAGTTCTTAAACCTGGTATTTCTGGCGTTTCTGTTGTTTCCGTTACGTGCGGAAGGGTTGCACCGGGCGCGCAATATGATTGCCATTCCTATTGGGATTGCCCTGTTTTATCACGACACCTGGTTGCCAGGGGTTAACAGCATTCTCAGCCAGGGCAGTCAGGTCGCGGGCTTTAGCGCCGCTTATCTGCTGGAACTGGTGAACCGCTTTATTAATTGGCAGATAGTTGGGGCGGGTTTTGTGCTGCTGGTGGCGTACCTCTTTCTGTCGCAGTGGATTCGCATTACGGTGTTTACCGTTGCGGCGGTAGCCTGGCTGAATATTCTTACACTGGGTGGGCCCGCGATCGCACTGCTGCCATCATCATCGGTGGCTTCCGGAACCTCCGCGCCTTCCGGCGAGGGGAGCGTACCCGCGGCGGCAACCTTGCCGCCCACCAATGAGAATCTGACGGCCTACCTTAATCAGTTCTATACGCGGGAAAAATCGCGCATTAGCGCGTTTCCTGCTGCGCTGCCTGCGGATGCGCAGCCCTTTGACGTGCTGATTATCAATATTTGCTCGCTCTCCTGGTCGGATTTGCAAGCCATTCATCTCGATACCCATCCGCTGTGGCAACGTTTTGACGTGATGTTCTCCCAGTTCAATTCAGCAACCGCCTATAGCGGCCCGGCATCGATTCATCTGCTGCGCGCCAGTTGTGGGCAAACGTCGCATCAGGGGTTGTATCAACCAGCCAACCGCGAGTGCTATCTGTTTGATAATCTCGCTAACCTTGGTTTTAAATCACAGCTGATGATGGATCACTCCGGCTTGTTCGGTAACTATCTCAAAGAGGTGCGTGAAGAGGGCGACATGCAGTCGCAGCTCCTGTCACAGCAAGTTATCAGCCATCAGATCACGTCGTTCGACGGCGAACCGATTTATAACGATCTGGAACTGCTCAACCGCTGGCTCTCGGGCACCACACAGCAAGGTGTGGCGCGCAGTGCCACCTTCTTCAATAATGTGATTCCATTGCACGATGGCAACCGTCTGGTGGGCACCAACACCTCGGCGGACTTTGCGCCACGGGCCAAGACGTTGTTCGATCAGCTGAATGCGTTCTTTGACGTGTTGGAAAAATCGGGGCGCAAGGTGCTGGTGGTAGTGGTGCCTGAGCACGGTGCTGCGTTGGAAGGGGATAAGATGCAGATGTCCGGATTGCGTGATATCCCTAGCCCCAGCATTACCCATATTCCGGTCGGCATGAAACTGTTTGGCGCGGCTGCGCCGCATCAAGGTGCACCGCTTGAAATCAAAACGCCGAGTAGCTATTTAGCCATCTCGACGCTGGTGCTTCGCTGGTGGACGGTAAAAACTTTGTAGCTCCGAGCATCGACTGGGCGGCATTGACGCAGGAGCTCCCGCAAACCGAAGCCATTTCTGAAAACGAAAATGCCATCGTTATGCCTTATCAGGACAAAGTCTATATCCGCCTGAACGGCGGTGATTGGGTACCGTATCCGCAGTAATATCTGATTAATCAGGCAGACTCGCCTTGGGTCTGCCTCCCGCGCTTCTTGCCCGCTTCCTCCCCTCGGTGCTGGTGCGCCACAGTTCGGATTAAGATGAAATCCCATTGGGGTCATAAAAGGACATTGAGACGCGCTTAAGCTGGCCTATACTAGCGCGATCGTGCCCGGTGAACCGTGCAACACAACTGAACAAGCGCCATCGACGGAGAACAGGTTTGCGGCTGAGACACGCTTTGACAATCAAACAGATGACGGCAGTTTCCGCCGTGGCGGTGGTGACGCTCAGTCTGTTTATTGTGATACAACTTTTTCACTTCGTGCAGCAGCGGCGTGAGGATTATGCCAGGCAACTGGAGAGCATCGCTTTTTCCGTGCGTGAACCGTTGGCGGAGGCGGTGTTGCGCGGTGACGTGGTCCGCGTTGAAGCGATCCTCGATAACCTGCTGCCTGTGGCATTTCTAAGTCGTGCCGACGTTATGTTGCCCGGCTACCTGCAAACGTTGCACGCGCGCTTCCCGAGCGAACGCCCGGTGCCTGCGTGGCTGGCACGCGTATTCAAATTACCCATTCGTATCGCGGTGCCACTCTATGCGCTGTCGCAGGCACCGACATCGGCGCTGCTGGCGACGTTGGTGCTGCAAGCGGATTCCTACCGAATGTTTCAGTTTATCGTCAGCACCTTTTCCATGCTGTTGGCGACTTACTTCTTGCTGGCGCTGATCCTCTCTGTCGCCGTGACCTGGTGCATCAACCGCTTGATGATTCATCCGCTGCGGGCAGTGATCACCGAGTTGCAGGCGGTGCCGACGGAGCAGCTATTGCAACATCGTCTGACGCCGCCAAAACATCATCAGGATGATGAACTGGGTGCGTTGGTGCGTAGCTGTAACCTTAATCAGCAGAGATTAGCGCAGCAGATAGCGGATGATATGACTCCGCCCCCCAAACCGTAGCGATAGTCGCGCGCATTCCTGTTACCATCTGATAACACTGAAAATTAACCTTATAAATTAAAGATATTTTAATTGTATTTTATATGTTTTTTCAATCTTTACCCAGAATGGACTGATTGCATTCTCGCTGATGTGATTCAGCTCTTGTTTTTAACCTGACGTTCACAAACTAAAGTTATAAAACATTTCCACTCTGTTACCGCAATGTTACTTTTCGCCGCAGTCATAGAGGCGTCGTTTGCGACCCTATGTGTTTCCCTACCATAGGATAAGTATATGAAAGCGTCTATTTTTAAAAATCTTTATTTTCAAGTTCTTACAGAGATTACGATAGGGATTCTACTAGGACATTTCTACCCAGATCTGGGTGCACAAATGAAATCGCAGGGCGATTGATTTGTTAAACTGATCAAGATGGTGATTGCTCCCCGTCATTTTCTGTACCGTAGTGACCGGTATTGCCGGTATGGAAAGCATGAAGTCGGTAGGCCGTACTGGCGCTGTCGCTCTGCTTTAGTTTGAAATTGTCAGCACCGTGGCACTGATTATCGGCCTGCTGGTAGTGAATATCATGCAACCGGGTGCGGGCATGAATGTCGATGCCTCCACACTGGATGCCTCTGCGGTGGCGGTCTACACCCAACAGGCGCAACAGCAGGGCGTGGTCGCGTTTCTGATGGATGTGATTCCTGCAAGCGTGGTGGGCGCTTTCGCCAGTGGTAACATTTTGCAGGTGCTGCTGTTTGCGGTGATGTTTGGCTTCGCACTGCATCGCCTGGGCGAGAAAGGGCGCGTCATTTTCAACGTGATTGACAGCTTCTCACACACTATTTTCGGCGTGATCAATATGATCATGCGTTTGGCTCCGATAGGCGCATTCGGTGCGATGGCGTTCACCATTGGTAAATACGGTGTCGGCTCACTGGTGCAATTGGGCCAGTTGATCATCTGCTTCTATATCACGTGCCTGCTGTTTGTTTTCCTGGTGCTGGGCAGCATCGCCCGCGCTACCGGATTCAGCGTTTTCAAATTTATCCGCTACATCCGTGAAGAGCTGCTGATTGTGCTGGGGACTTCCTCGTCAGAATCCGTGCTGCCGCGTATGCTGAACAAGATGGAAAAAGTGGGGTGTAAAAAATCGGTGGTGGGTCTGGTGATTCCTACCGGCTACTCCTTCAACCTGGATGGCACCTCTATCTACCTGACCATGGCGGTGGTGTTTATTGCGCAGGCCACCAACAGTCATATGGATATCTGGCACCAGATTACGTTGCTGGTGGTGGTGTTGTTCTCCTCGAAAGGTGCCGCTGGCGTCATCGGTAGCGGGTTTATCGTGCTGGCAGCGACAATTTCTGCGGTGGGGCATCTGCCAGTAGCTGGTCTGGCGTTGATCCTGGGTATTGACCGTTTTATGTCAGAAGCGCGTGCCCTGACCAACCTGGTCGGCAACGGCGTCGCGACGATCGTGGTTGCCAAGTGGGTGGGTGAGTTGGATGAGAAGCAGCTGGAAAGCGAGCTCTCCGGGCATAAAAAAAGACGGTACGTCTGCACCGACCGTACTTTCATAAATGGGTTTTACCCTGCGCCAACCCCCGTTGGCGCAGTGATAACGGGCTATCCCCGTCCTCGCTTCTCATGATTCCCCGTGATTGCGGCTTGCCATCACGGGGAATTTTTCATAAGGTTGCGGCCAGGCAATCGCGTTGTGCACGGTCTGTATCGGGGGCATAACGATCAAAAACCGCTTATTGGTCATCATTTCGTCTCTATTTCCAAAATTATTTCATCGTATTGAGTGACATAGGCAAAAGTGTGCGGTCTAACGTAAGGGTAAACTGATCGCTCTGATTTCCCCGTAATACCTCCGCTGGCGCATCCTGAAAGGGATAAGCGTATTGGGCGGTGAGAGAGTGTACAGGCCTTATTGTAACAATCATCTTTTACTGTGTTGGATAGTCAGTTAAGTAGGGATTCACATGCAGGGCACCAAAATAGGGTTCTTAGTTGGTGGAGTGTTGCTGGCGTTGGTTGGTGGCAGCGTGCAAGCTGAAACACTACAACCCGATCCTGCCTGGCAGCAGGGAAAGCTAGATAATGGTTTTACGTGGCAGTTACTGACCACGCCGCAGCGTCCTGGAGATCGGATTGAATTACGTTTAGTGGTTAACGCAGGTTCGCTCGCTGAGAGTGCTCAACAGTCGGGCTTTGCGCACCTTATTTCTCGTTTGGCACTGACACCGGGCGATAATTTACCTGTCGCATAGCTTCCCTCATTGCTGATACCGGAGGCTAACGGTGCGAAGCCGCTGCCGCCCGCGTTTGTCTCGTATGACTACACCTCCTACAACCTCAGTTTTCCCAATAATCGGCCTGAATTGCTTAAAGATGCGCTGAATTGGCTGGCAGAAACGGCAGGGAGCATCAAGATTGATGATGGCAGTATAGCTAACGCGTTACGCATCCCCGATCAGGTGGTGAGTGTTCTCGCCGATCCGCAGGATCCCACGTGGCGTTATCGCTTGAAAGGATCGTCTATGCTGGCGCACGATCCGGCACAGAATGTCAAAGCGCGTCCAACGGCTGAAATGATGTCGCAGTTTTACAAAGCCTGGTATACCCCTGATGCGATGACGCTGTACGTGGTGGGGCATGTAGAAACTCGCCAGATAAACGAGCTTATCAGTAAAGCGTTTGTCTCGCTGGAAGGCAAACGCACCACACCGGCTCCGATGCCGACGCTCTCGCTGATCTGGGATATGCCCTGGCACCCTATCCGCGAATCGCAGGCGCTTACCCGCTACTGGCACAGTGATTTAGCGCGCGAAGCGCTGTTCTGGCATGTGCAGCAGGCATTGGAAAAGAGCGGGCTTAAAGAAATCAGCGTGCGCGTTAACTGCGATGTGTACTATACCCGTGCGCAGTGTGGCATCCATTTGGACAGTCCCAACAGCGAGAACGCCGAGGCCGCGTTGACCTTCCTGGCAAAAGAGTTGATGATCTTGCGTGACAAGGGGCTTACGCAGCAAGAGTTTGATACGCTGATAGCGCGCAAGAGCGACGAGCTCAGCAAACTGTTTGCGATCTACGCCCGTACCAGTACCGATGTGTTGATGCAGCAGCGCTTGCGCTCACAGCGCAACGGCGTGGTGGATATTGCACCGGAACAATATCAGAAGTTGCGTCAGGCCTATCTCTCTGAACTGACGCTACCTTTGCTGAACCAGGAACTGCACCAGCAACTTTCTCAGGAAACCACGCTGATGCTCAAACAGCAAAAGGGTGAGCCGGAAGTAAACACCAAGGCGTTATATGAGGTGTACAGTAAAATTATGATACCCCCTGTCGCTGTGTAGGCCGCTTCAGCCGCGCCATCGGAGGAGGAGGCGCAGGCAACACCGGCACAGTAATGTGCCCTGGTCGTTATCTCGCCCAATAAAAAGGGAAGCCATCTGGCTTCCCTTTTTTTCACTCTGGCGCTGTGTTATCAGGCCGGCATGGCGTCTTGCGGGATGATGGCACCACGATACTGAATCACCGTGCTGGCGGTCAGGTGGCCGCGCTTGGCCGCCGCTTCCGTCGAGCCGCCGCACAGGGGCACTGACAGATAGCCTGCGCTGAAGGAGTCCCCTGCCGCAGTAGTATCCACTACGCGCTCTTTCGGCAATTTCACCGCCGGAACATCCACTAACGGCTGGCCGTTTTCAGAAATCAGGCAGGAGTCTGCGCCGCGTTTAATCACCACTTCAGACACTCCGAAAGCGTGCGTGCGCGCCAGCACCGCATCCACCGGCTGTTCGCCCCACAGCATGTCTTCGTCATCCAATGTCAGGAAGGCGATATCGGTGCACGCCAGGATGTCACTGTAGGCTTGCTGTGTCTCTTCTTTGCTTTGCCACAAGCGCGGACGGTAGTTGTTGTCGAAAATAACCTTGCCACCGTTAGCACGGCAGGCACGCAGCAACGTCAGCAAACGCTGGCGGCTGGCAGGGTTAAGGATCGCCGCTCAGATAGAGATAGTCAAAGGTGGCCAAACGCGCGCAGATCTCATCGGCATCTTTGCCGTCCAGCCAGAAACGCGCGGCGGCATCATTACGCCAGTAGTAGAAGGTACGCTCACCAGTATCGTCGGTTTCAATGAAGTACAGGCCCGGCAGCTTATTGTCCAGACGCTGAATCAGCGAGGTGCCAACCTTCTCTTTTTCCCAGGCCGTCATCATTTCCGTGCTGAAGCTGTCCGTGCCCAGTGCGGTCACGTAGTGGACGCCCAGAGCGTCGGTATTCACCTGGCGAGCGACATACACGGCGGTGTTCAGGGTGTCGCCACCAAAGCCTCGGTTGAGGTCCGCGCCTTTTTGCGACAGTTCAATCATGCATTCGCCAATCACGGCAATGTTTTTAGTGGTCATCAGAAGCTTTCCCATTCGAAAAAGTGAAGAAAAAGGCCATCAAAAAAAGAGAGTAATGGGCTCCAGTCTCAACGTTCGCAGGCATTGATTCAATTTTATTAAAACTATGTTTTATTTTTAATGACCTGGATCGGGAAAATTGACCACTCCCGATCCTTATGGCGCTCAACGCACGAAATATCAGGACTTCGGCTTACGCAATTCGGTGACGCTTTCACCGCCCAACCCCCTGTTGTCGGTATCCACTTCATCAATGATAACGGTAGTGGTGGCCGGGCTTTTACCCATGACGTCGACCAGCAATTGGGTGACGCCCGCAATCAACTGGCGTTTTTGCTCTGTGGTGGCGCCATCGCGCGTGATTTTGATGTTAACAAATGGCATGGGATCTCCCGTTATTGGTTAGCCTGATGTGTCATCTGTTGATTTATCGCCTTTATAGTTCGCCGTTGCAATCCATGCCGCACAAAACAGCGTGAGGCGAGCAAAGAAGTAGAAGAAGGCCATCAGGCCAATCACCGAGCCAAAAGCGGCCCCGGACGGGGTGCTGGCGAGTTTTGGCAAGGCGACCGTCATCGCGAATTTGATGGCCTCAAACCCCACGGCGGCAAGCAGCGTGCCGCGCAGCAGAGTTTTGTGCTTCGGCTTATGGCGCGGCAATATCATGAAAATCCAAAGAAACACCAAATAGTTAGCGGAAATGGAAATGGTGAGTGTTATCACGCGTAGCAGGGGCCGCAGCCATTCGATACCCTCTAGCCCGAGAGCAGAAACGATAGCGCTTTGTGCCGTACCCGCTGCCGAAGTGAGAAACATCGTAATGGTCAGCGCGATCAACAGCCCTATCAGGGAGAGGAAATCCCGCACGTACTGAAAATAGATTTTTTCTTCTTCATGCGGCTTACGTTCCCATACATCAAGGGATTGGGCGCGGATCGCTTCACGCAAATTGCCCATCCAACTGATACCGGAATAGAGCGCGATCAGCAACCCAGTGACACCGACGGTGGTGCGCTGTTCAACGGCGGTCTTTACCGTATTTTTTAACGTCAGCGCCAGATTGGGGTCGCTGATGCTGTTGACGATGCGGTCAATCAACTGCGTCAGCACATCGGGGTTGGAGGCAAGTACGAAACCGACGGTAGCGAAGGAGACCATCAAAATAGGGATCAGCGATAGAAAGGAAAAATAGGTGATGGCGGCGCCAAACTGGTTTCCCATGCGATCGTTGAAACGCTCCCCGGCACGGATCAGGTGTGCAATGCTGGGAATAGTCTGAATACGTTGTGCAATACGCTTACATCGTGAAAGCTATGAAGATGCCGCCTTCTGTGCTGATGAAGCGGTGGATGTTGAACGATGCGGATCGACCGGTGCGGGCATCCGTTTCCTCCTGTTCAATGAAAAGCCGACGTGTTGATGGTGCCTGCAATCAACGGGTTATATAAACAAATTTCACCGCAAACGCCGTACAGCGATGGATTGATTATAACCAACAATCGGCAGAGGAAGGCGTTCTTTGTGTCTTTGGCATGTCTGATGTGCAAGCTGGAGGATAAAAGCGCGCAAAGAAAAAAATCAGGATGACCTGCGCCATAATTCAATCTGTAAAAGGTTTTGTACTGAATAATCACTCAAGTGATGATATGGCGCACATTTACGATGAAAGCGTGTTGACGCTTGTTTATACTCGTTAAAGACCGCTTGAGGTCTGTTTGGTTGGCGCTATTGCGCTGATGCTGCCACGCTGTTAATCGAGTAAAACCTTTCATGCCTGCTTCAGAGTCTGCGCCAAGCGCGTTGCGCCTTAATTTGCGTATTTTTTCCGTGGTGATGTTCAACTTTGCCAATTACCTGACTATTGGTCTGCCGCTTGCGGTATTGCCGGGCTATGTGCATGAACATCTGCGGTTTAGCGCCTTTTGGGCCGGATTGGTGATCTGTTTACAGTACTTCACTACGCTGTTGAGTTGACCGCAATCCGGACGCATCGCGGACGAGAAAGGGCCGAAGAAAGTGGTGGTGTTGGGGCTATGCGGTGCCGTGGTCAGCGGGGTGTTTTATGCGCTGGCGGCCTGGAACGACAGTTCACCCATCGTGGCGTTGACATTGCTGTGCATCGGCCGCCTGATTCTGGGTGCGGGGCAAAGTTTCGCGGGCACCGGGGCGACGCTGTGGGGCGTGGTGGGGTCACGGCATATCGGACGGGTGATCTCCTGGAATGGCGTGGCGACTTATGGCGCGATGGCGATCGGCGCACCGCTCGGGGTATGGATTAATCACATTGGCGGGTTAAAACTGGTGTCGTATACCGTCATCACCATTGCGCTGCTGTTTGTGCTGCTCGCGCTGCCACGTGAGGCGGCGAAAGTGACGCCGGGTAAAAAACTGCCGTTTCGCGAAGTGCTGGGCAAAGTGTGGGTTTACGGCATTGTGCTGGCGTTGGCATCCGTCGGGTTTGGCGTGATCGCCACGTTTATCACCCTGTTCTATGCCGATCGACACTGGGAAGGCGCCGCGCTTACCCTGACCATTTTCAGTTGCGCCTTTGTCGGCGTGCGTCTGCTATTTCCCAACAGCATTAACCGGTTTGGCGGACTGCGCGTGGCTATCGTCTGTTTTGCCGTAGAAATTACCGGCCTGCTGCTAATCTGGAGTGCAGCGCTGCCGCTGATGGCGGAACTAGGCGCTTTTCTGGCCGGTGCCGGTTTCTCGCTGGTGTTCCCCTCGCTTGGCGTACTGACGGTCAAAGTGGTTGCGCCGCAAAATCAGGGCAGTGCACTGGCGACCTACACGCTGTTTCTCGATTTGTCCCTTGGATTGGTCGGTCCGCTGGCGGGGGTAATGATGGGCTACACCGGCGTGGGTGCTATTTATCTGGCGGCGGCGGTATTGGTGAGCGTCGGTTTGCTGATGACGCTGCGTCTGAGTCGCCGTGGCATCACGTTGGCGCAGGAAGAAACCCTCTCGTCGCGGCAATAAGTGTTTACTTACCGCGACAGTATGCTCAAACCGTCAAACCGATTCAACCATGAACCGGTGTGACGATGAGACGGTTAGTTCGCGGCTTTATCAATCAAAACCGCGTCTGCCAAAACGCCTTTCTCATCAAATCGCAGTGATAGCGTCTTGTCCTGGCCTGCTAGCGGGCCCACTTTCGGCAGAAAGTGTGGTATTTTTTCATGTCGATAGTGGTACAACCATATCGGCGTAGCGATATCGCCCTTATCGTTGATGGGAGGACCTAGCTTTGTTAATACGTCGCGCTTGGTGGTTTTCCCGTTGATAAACAAGGTGTGAAGGTTGCCGTTATCGATCTCTTCCAGTGCAGATGAGTGGGTACGCACACTGTCCAGAACACACCCTGATAACGACAACACGATAGAAAGCATATAGGTGGTTTTTAGTAAACTAGTCACCGAAGCTCAGTGTGTAATGATATTTTTTGGCCTTATAAAAAGCAGATTTTAACACGGTCACGCCTATCGTAGCATCACGAACAATTTCGTTGAAGTGCATAACACATATTTTTTTGTTTTCTTTCTGATCGTAATTGAGATCGTAATCCTTTCCTGCTTCAGGCGTGATGAGGAAAACTGTCTGACAGAAACCGTTTGGGCCGACATCAGTACTTACTTTTATTAAGATTGGTTCAGGTTTTACCTTTATTTCAAAGTAGTAGCTTTTATAGTCCTGCGGACGATAACTCAGCTTCGGTATCCCGATATCCCGTGTATCGTTATAGAAACCCAACATGGTATGCGCCACAAGGTCGCGTTCTTTTTGGGGAACGTCGCTTTTTTGCAGGAGAGATATTCCTGTAACATTACCTACAAAACGGATTCTCGCTAGATTTTCACTGGACTGCGGTGGGTCTTTATAGACTGGCGTGTCTCGCTCCTGTCTACCTAGCTCGGCGAAGGAGTGGCATCCTGTCAGGCCAAGGCAGAATGTAAGCATGATAACGGGATAATATTTATTCATTTTTTCTTTATGGGATTGATTTACCTGGATACGACAAACACGCATTCCGAACGTTCAGCAAAGATTCCCTACATTGAGCGGCGCTTCACGTTTAACCCCTTACTTTTCATGGTGAAATAGCGCATCGCCGCCGACTCAAGGCGCGAGCGCGCATCGTGTTCTGCCCGTTCGCTGCATCACGCCAATTTTCGTTATCTTTTGATTGTACTGAATTTTTTCTCAGCTCGATTCGATGTTTCTGAACATGGAGATAATCTTATGAGTAAAAACACCAAGCAAGACCCAACTCCCCAGGGGCGCCGTCACTTCCTCAAATCTACCGGTATCATGATGGGGGCATTGGGCGGCATGGCGCTGGGCACCACCTGCGCCGGTGCCGCAGAAGTGGGATACCACCGTGGATGTGCTGATTATTGGCACTGGCTTCGCCGGATTAGCCGCCGCCATTGAAGCGCGTAACGCCCAGGCGAAGGTACTGATTATCGAGAAAATGCCGCTGTTTGGTGGAAACTCGATACTCAACGGTGGCGATCTGTCCGCGGCAGGCTCCAGCATGCAGCAGGCGCTGGGCATCAAGGACTCCCCAGAACTGATGTATCAGGACATGATGAAAGCGGGTAACTGGCTGAACTATCCGGAACTGGCACGCACTGTAGCCGATCACTCAGTGGAGGCGCTAGAGTGGGCCAAAAGCCTTGGGGCTGAGTTTGACCGGGTTAATTATCATGGCGGCCATGCGGTGAAACGCGCGCACCAACTGAAGCAGCGCTCCGGTTCCGGGCTGGTGGTGAAACAGTACCAGAAGGCCAAGAAGCTGGGCGTGGTGATCGAACAGCGTACCAAGCTGGAGCGGTTGATTATCGACAGCCAGGGGCGCGTGCTCGGGGCGGAATATAAGTTCCCGGACGATGCCTCCGGCTCTGTGGCGTTTATCCGTGCAACAAAAGGAGTGGTGCTGGCATCCGGCGGCTTCTCTCAAGGCGTGGCGTTACGGCAAATGTACGACCCGCGCCTGACGGATGCGTTCACCTCCACCAACCAACCGGGGGCTACAGGAGAAGCGCTGATGGCGGCCAGCATGATTGGCGCCTTGGCGACGCAGATGGATTGGATCCAACTCGGCCCTTGGACCAGTCCGGATGAACAGGGGTTTGGCTATATCCCGCAGTTTGTTGAACAGGTGGTGGGTTATGGCCTGATGGTCGACTCTGCCAACGGCAAGCGCTTCTTTAAAGAAACCGGCAACCGTAAAGAGCGTGCCGATGCCATTATTCAACTGGGACATCCGGCGTTGATTATTGCGGACAAAACTAACACGCTGAAAATGGTCGATGAAGGGCAAATGAACGGCGCTCTGAAAAATGGCTCGCTCAAAACCTACAACACGCTGGAAGAAGTGGCGCAGGCTTACGGCATGCCGGCGGCAGCTTTTGTTGAACAGGTGAAACGCTGGAACGGCTACGTGGAGCAGCATCTGGAAAACGATCCCGATCTGGGTTGCATGATTTTTAAAGATGCCTCGCCCAATATTACACCGCCTTACTATGTAGCGCGCCTCTGGCCGCGCGTTCACCACACCATGGGGGGCTTGGCGATCAATAAAGATGCGCAGGTGATTGGTTTTGATTTGAAGCCGATTGCGGGGCTGTATGCCGCCGGGGAAGCCGCAGGCGGGGTGCACGGCGCGGTGCGTCTGGGCAGCGTTGCCATGACGGATTGCATCGTGTTTGGGCGCATCGCCGGGAAAAACGTGGTAAAGGCGAGCTGAGGGTTTTAAGAAGAGAGGCCGCGTCAGCGGCCTCATTATCATTACTTCAACGTCAGCGTGCGAATGATGCTTTCGGCTTCGGTTTGCGCCGCTTGCTGATTGTCGGCAGGCAGCGTGATTTGCAGCGTCAACAGTTGGTTCGCCACGTTTCCCAGCAGCACGGAAGAGTAAACCTGTTTGCCGCTGCCACTTTTGGAGATGCTATCGAGCTGTTGCAGCGCATGGCCGTTAACCTCAATGGCTTTATTGGTCACCACCTGCAAGTTGGCATCGCGGGCGCGTTGCTGATCTTCAAGACGCTGCGTCAATACCGGCAGGGTTTCGTTGCTGCTATCGCCCAGGATGACAATCACGGCGCGCTGGCCATTATCGTTGGCGTAGACATGCATGTTGTTGGACTGCGAACCCACTTTTCCAATTTGATCATGCATATCCGCAGGCAGCGTGAACGTGATGTTGCCAGACAGCAGCGAGATGGTTTGACTGGCGGCCTGCGCGGCCGGGGCATCGTGTCCTGCATGGCCCACATTGTCGTCTTTCTTACCGTCGCAGGCGGCCAATAGTGCGGCAAGCAACGTAATTCCAAGATATTTCACTAACTTCGGCATAAGCGTCCTTCTCTTTTATCAGGCATGCACGGGTAAACTGCTATATCGCACCCTATTCACTGGGGAAACTCAAGCGTTTTGTTGTCACAAAACCTATTTAGGACGGTTCCTGAGACACAGCCACTTTACTCCTTGTCATCCTCGGCGAAAGCCGGGGAGCTCTGACAGAAAGAATGCGTTTCTCCTGTGCGAGACTCCCGCCTTCGCGGGAATGACGGAGGCGGGCGAAAATGACAGCGGTGGGTGTCGCTGTTTTAAGTAGGGCTATCAGTCATCAGCGCCATTGTTCAGCCGACGGCGGCTCGCGCAAGGCGGGATGACTGTGGGATTCGCTCAAACGCTTGAGGAGCATATTGAGCATCACGCCGTACATCGGCAAGAAGAACAACAAGCTAATCAGTAATTTGAAGGTGTAATCGACCAATGCGATCTCCACCCAGTTTGCCGCCATAAAAGCATCGGTGCTGCGATAGAAAGCGATGAAGAAGAAGGCCAGCGTATCGCTTAAATTACCAAACAGCGTGGAGACCGTGGGGGCGACCCACCACGCCTTGCGCTGGCGCAGGCGGTTAAACACATGCACATCCAGAATTTGCCCCAGCACGTAGGCCATAAAGCTGGCGCACGCGATACGCGCAACCACGATATTGACGCTAGCGAGCGCACTGAACCCCTGCCACTCTCCCTGATAAAACAGCGCGGATACCACATAGGAAATCACCAGCGCTGGCACCATCACCGTCAGAATAATCCGGAGCGCCAACGGTGCGCCAAAGATACGTACGGTCAGATCGGTGGCTAGAAAGATAAACGTGAAGGTGAATGCGCCCCAGGTGGTATGGAACCCGAAGATGGAGATCGGCAACTGCACCAGATAATTACTGGAGGTAATGATCAGAATGTGAAACAACGACAGCCAGACAAGCGCGCTAAGCCGCTGCTGGGCGGTAAAATGAAACATGGCAAGTGACCTTTTTAGTTATTGGGGTGAGGGAACCCAAGTTGTGCCCTTAACAATGACATTATGGCACGTAATTCATGCTGTTTATTCAATGCGGCTGATACAGGGATCAATGCGGCTGATACAGGGATCAATGCGACTGACACAAGGAGCAGTGCGCGGCATGATACGCTGTTAGGCGGGGATTGCAATGGTGAATTTATGCGCAATCGATATCGTAGGTTGCTCAGGAAAATCTGCGGCGTAAACTAGGGCGGTTTTGATGGCTGCCACACCGGGCGGTCGTTATCTATGCCCTTATGCCACTGCCGAGAATAATGATGACCGACACCTTCAACAACCCGGATAAAACCCTCGATGCACAGGGGCTGCGCTGCCCGGAAACGGTGATGATGGTGCGTAAAACCGTGCGTCAGATGGAGACAGGGCAGACGCTACTTATTCTGGCGGATGACCCGGCAACCACGCGCGATATACCGGGCTTTTGTGCCTATATGGAGCACGAGCTTCTGGCACAGGAGACGGCATCACTGCCCTACCGCTACCTCCTGCGCAAGAAGTAGCTTTTTTGCCGTTATCCGGCGTCTTGTGGTTTTTCGCGTCGCAATAAGCGTAGTGCATTGGCGGTCACCAGCGTCGTGGCACCGGAATCAGCCAGCACGGCGAGCCACAATCCGGTGATCCCCTGCAGGCTGGTCACCAGAAAGATGGCTTTCAGCCCCAGTGCCAGCGTGATGTTTTGCCGGATATTATTGCGCGTGGCGCGCGAAAGCCGAATCATGCCCGCCAGTTCGCTTAGCCGATTATGCGTGAGCGCCGCATCGGCGGTTTCCAGCGCCACGTCGCTGCCCCCGCCCATGGCGATGCCGATAGCCGCCGATTTCATTGCTGGCGCATCGTTAATGCCATCGCCCACCATCGCCGTCGGATGGGTCTGGTTCATCTCGCGCACGGCATCGACTTTGTCGGCGGGCAGTAGACCCGCTTTATAGTCAATGCCCAGCGTCGTCGCGATGGCTGCCGCCGAACTCGGATTATCACCGGTGAGCATGGTGCAGTGAATTCCCAGCGTGCGTAGTGCTTCAATCGTTTGCGGCGTATCCGCCCGCAAGGTGTCACGCAGCGCCAGCAAGCCAATGATGTGCATTTCTTCCTGTACCACCACCACGGTTTTTCCGTCGCTTTCCAGGGCATGAATGCGATCTCGCCAGTCGGCGTCGAGCGTCTCGGGTGAGATTTTAGCGGGTGCTTTGACGCTGAGGGTTTTGCCTGCGATGACGCCCTCAACCCCCACACCGGCCAGTGCACGCTGTGCCGTTGCTACCGGCAGCATCGGGGCAACCGTGCGGGCATGCTGGATAATCGCTTTCGCCAGCGGATGGTGTGAACCAGCCTCTATCGCTGCCGCGCGTGCCAGCAGCGCTGCCGTGCTCACGCCCTGCGCGGGTATCGCATCGGTCACCTGAGGTTTGCCCTGTGTCAGGGTGCCGGTTTTGTCGAAGGCGATGGTATGGATGGTGCCCAGAATCTCTAGCGCCGCGCCGCCTTTGATTAGCACACCGCGCCGGGCAGCGGCCGCAAGGCCAGACGTGATGGCCGCCGGGGTGGAGATCACCAGCGCACAGGGGCAACCGATCAGCAGCAGCGTCAGGCCACGATAAATCCACTCTTGCCACGGCGCACCGAACAACAGTGGCTGCACCACGATGGTTGCCGCGGCGAGCAGCATGATGGCCGAGGTGTAATAGCGGCTAAAGCGATCGAGAAAACGCTCTATCGGCGCGCGGTGGCTCTCAGCTTCTTCAATCAAATGCAAAATACGGTCGATGGCGCTGTTGCCCGGTTCGGAGATCACGCGCAGTTGTATCAGACGATCGACGCTCAGGCTACCTGCCGAGACTTTATCACCCTGCTCCCGCTCTACCGGAAGGGATTCCCCGGTCAATGCGCTTTCATCAACGCTGGCATGGGGAACCAGCAGTTCGCCATCGGCGGGCAATCGGCTGCCCGGTGCCACTTCAATAACATCGCCGGGCCGCAGTGCCGCAATGCTGACCTGAGTGCGCTGACCGGCATGGATCACCGTTGCGGTTTCTGGCATCAGCGCCATCAACGCGCTGACACCGCGACGGGCGCGCTGTGCGGCGTAGGCTTCCAGGCGTTCTCCCAGCATAAACAGCAAAATGACCATGGTGGCTTCGCTGGTGGCACCAATCAACAAGGCACCCAGCGTGGCGACGCTCATCAGCGTTTCGATGGCAAAGGGCGTGCCGCTGCGAATCAGTTTAATCGCCTGTGAGATTAGCGGTATCATCCCCAGCAGCGTGGTGGCGATAAAGGCTATTTCTGAGGCGCGCGGCGAAAACAGCGAAAGTATCCCGCTGGCTGCGGTTAACACAGCAAACAGAATGAGAAAACCGTGTTCACGCAATATATGGCGTAAAGGGGGCTCGGCTGGGGCGGATGATGTTGGGACGGTTGCGGCAGGAGACTTATCTTGCCAGGTAAATCCAGCGTGCTCTACGGCGCGTTGAATCTGTGTACGAATATCGGATTGTGCATCAACAATGAGTTTTTCGGTGGCGAAGCGAACGCTTGCCTGAATGACGCCGGGAAGCTGGGTGATGGCGTTTTCGATCTTTTTGGCGCAACTGGGACAATCCATCCCGCGGATGATCCAACTGAAGCGCAAGCCGGAAGAGGGTGGGGAGTCACTGTCGCTGCCGTCGGGGTCGCCGGAATCACCACTCTCTCCGCCGTCAGACGCACTGTGTTCCGCGCCGGGTGTGGTGCCGCGTGCAGAGATTGTTGTGGTGCTGTGTTTCACCGCGCAGCAACTGCGATCGGCATGACTACTGTGCTGCGCATGATGCTGGCAGCAAGCATTGTCACCATGATTGTGGTGAGTGTGGCCATGTTGAGTCTGGTGATGAGAATGCATCATGCTCTCCTATTTGATGATAGTGGTTCTCATCCACGACTTTATCACTGCTGTCAGCAGCTGCACAGCGCTTTTGACGCTCAGCGCTGATTAAAAATAGAGCGCTCTTACGATCAGAAAATGGCCCGCAAAATAGCCGGCAGCCACAATCGCCTGATGGGCACGAAACGGTAATGGTGAATCAGCCAGACGCTGTGGGCGATAAAGAGCAGCACGCTGCCCGCAAACCAGGAGAGATTATTACTGCTGCCAAGCGCAAAATAATGTTCCCCGGCAACCCACACCATGACCGCATTCATTGCGACAAATGCTACGACCGGCCAGCGCAGGGTGTCGAGCCGTGACCACAGGATGGCGAGCAGTATCGCAATAATCACCAGCAGCAATGGCCAGAAAAACGTGAGTGAGGCTTTCGCCACCAGAAATCCGATGGTGTAGAGTAGATGGCAGGCGGAATAGGCACCGATGGCGAACAGCATGCGCTGTATAGGTAGCAGCAGCAGGATATCCGCGGCTAATGTTGCCAACAGGCCGAGCACGATAAAGTAACCGGTGACGCTCATCAGCGGCGTTTGCCAGGCCAGCGCCAGCAGCAGCGCGATGGTAATGGGTTTGAACTGCCAGCGTTGCCAGCCGGGCCCACGGTAGCTGGCATCGACGTAGAGCCAGCCTGAAAACAGAACGGCAATAAACGACCAGAGCATAGGGTATCCTTATCACCTTATTGGATTTTTCATCATTGAGTGTAGGAGATCGCACGCAGGATGAACAACACGCCGTGTGACAAGTGCGAAGTAATGCGCTTCATGCTATGTTGGCGTCAATAATGATCGTTTTTTTGTATATATATCTTCGCGATACCACTGAAGGGGGACGGTTTTTGCATGAGCAATGAGTCTGTGCTCTACCGGATTCAATTTATGAATAACGGCAAAAATTATCAGCTTTACGTGCGGGAGTTGGTGCAAAGCAGTCTGTTTGGTTTTATCGAGATTGCGGATTTCGTTTTTGACGGCCCCTCCACCCTGTTGGTGGACCCTTCTACCGAGAAGCTGAAAACGGAGTTTTCCGGCGTAAATCGCAGCTTTATTCCGCTGCAAGCGGTGATCCGCACCGCTACGCACGGTAGAGGCCGAAATCGCCGCGCTCCACGCGCGCGCAGCCGATGAATCCCGATCTTCCCGAGCGCTATGAGGCGACGTTTGTGCTATTGCCCGCAGGGGAAAACCTCACCTGCCACCTGAACGAGACCCAATATCGGGCGCTGGCGTTAGGTATGACGGGCAGATTGCAGGTCCAGGGCTCACGTTTTGTGTCCTTCGAACCTGCATAAGGCTATTTTTTTGTCCCGCTAGTGGGTTGAACACCCTTCATCTTTTTCTGCCACGCCAGCAGTTCAAACACCCCGAACAGGAAAATACGAGCTTCCAGCGCGCGGCTCAATGGCCCCTGTTCTTTACCGTGGCTGGCACGTAACAACAGCACCTGAAAACCGTGCATCAACAGCGTAAACTCCATCGCGACCATCATGAAGATGTTCAGCGGGCGGGGAAAGGGCGCAATCAGGTTGGTAATTAAAAATCTATGGTCACCCCCGTTTTTGCAACACTGATTTTCGATTGATGTTGGGCTTGCTTAAAT
>NZ_PEHF01000070.1 GCF_015762685.1 Candidatus Symbiopectobacterium sp. 'North America'
CTCTCCTGAAAGAAAAACACCCTGTCAGCGTACCGCTACAGGGTGGGGGTGACCATCTCATTAGCCCCCAATGCCTTTGGACCACTCAGTGAGCCATTACTCATGTTCTTTTGACCGTGTTGGTGAACAATAAGTTGGTTAACGCGAATCGTGTTAATCAAATCAGCACTATTATATACCAGTATAAATGTTCATATTTTACCCGTATCAGAGGCTGCCTATAGTAACAACAACTCGGGTCATTCAGGTCGACGTAGCGCTGCGTCTTACCTTCGCCAACAGCATGAGAGCCATGATGAAAATTACACCGAATCACCATCAGCACGTCGTTGAACAATTTGGCGCACGGGCGCAGCACTATTTAAACAGCGCGGTACACGCGCAAGGGAACGATCTCTCCTGGCTGGCACAGCGCCTCGCCGTGTTTCCCGATGCACACATTATCGATGTAGGGTGTGGCGCAGGCCATGCCAGCTTTGTTGCAGCGCAGCAGGTCGCCCGCGTGACGGCATACGACCTTTCGACAGAGATGCTGAACGTCGTGGCGCAGACGGCACAACAGAGGGGGCTGAACAACATCCACACCCAACATGGTCCTGCGGAGTCTCTGCCCTTTGCCAGCGCCGGCGCCGACGTGGTCATTAGCCGCTATTCAGCGCATCACTGGCACGACGTAGGGCGGCATTGCGTGAAATCCAGCGCGTGTTGAAGCCGGGGGGCACGGTGGTTCTGATGGATGTGGTTTCGCCGGGCCATCCGGCGCTGGATATCTACCTGCAAACGGTGGAAATGCTGCGCGACACCTCACATGTGCGTAACTACGCGCCGGGTGAGTGGATGACGCTGCTGACCGAAGCGGGTTTTGCCATACGTCAGCTTCAGGCGGACAAACTGCCGCTGGAGTTCAGCAGTTGGATTGCCCGCATGCGCACACCGCCGCATTTCTCCACCGCGATCCTGGCGCTGCAAAAAACCTTGCCCGCAGAAGTCATCGACTATTTTGCGATTCAATCCGATGGCTCATTCAGCACGGATATCATGACCATTGAAGCGCAACGTGCATAAATAGGGCTGACACATCAGGTGACAATGTTTTTTCCTGTCAATACGCTTGAAGAAACGCAGAGAAAAAGCAGTGTCACCGTTTTCTTAACGTAAAAATGCCGTTTTGCTGCTTTTCTCGCTTGATAAAAATAAACGCAATGATAATGTGGCTGCGCCTGCTTCACAAAAGATGAGCAGGGCAGCGGCTATCGTTTGTCACACAGCTTTTACCATCAGGATTAATAATGCAAAAAATCGCGCTGTCTATTGCGATGTTGTTTTTTTTGCCATCCGTCGTTGTTACCAGTGTCGCCAGTGAAACGGCTCCCATAGCAAAAGAATTAAAACAACAATTATTAGGTTCACCGATCTATATTCAGATCTTCAAAGAAGAGCGGATATTGGAACTGTACGCCAAGGTAGGAAATGAATATCGCCTGCTGGAACACTATCCCATCTGCAAATATTCCGGCGGATTAGGGTCCAAGCGTGTCGAGGGCGATCTGAAAAGTCCGGAAGGCTTCTATCAGGTTGATCTGCGGCAGTTAAAACCCGATAGCCATTACTACAAAGCGATCAACATTGGTTTTCCTAATGAATACGATCGGGCGCAGGGCTATTCCGGTCGCTATTTGATGATTCACGGTGAATGCGTCTCTGTTGGCTGTTATGCCATGACCAACAACTATATCGACGAAATTTACCGTTACGCCGAAGCGGCGTTGCGTAATGGACAAACCAAAATTGATTTGGCGATATATCCTTTCCGTATGATGGAAACCAATATGCAGCGCCACCGTAATTCCACGTATAACAGTTTCTGGCGTCAACTTCAGCCGGGCTATGCGTATTTTAACCAGAATTATCAGCCACCGTTAATCACGGTAAATAACGGACAGTATGTGGTTAACCCATCCGTTATCAGCAGTGAAAAACCTTCACGCTACGCGTTCACCCAAACAAAATAGCACGAACTCACCTGGCATAATTTGATGCCAGGTTTCATTCCCTGTCAGCGGCTGCGTCGCCAGCACGGTCACCACATCGTTGGGCGTCGTTTGCTGCTGAAAATCGATTTCCACGTCCTGATCCAATAACGTTGCTTTGCCAAAAGGCGCACGCCGCGTGATCCAGTACAGCTTGGTGGAACAGTATCCCATTACAAAACGTCCGTCAGAGAGCAGCATGTTGAACACGCCTTTACCTCTCAGCACATCGGCTTGCGATGCGATAAAGCGGAACACCGCAGGCCAACTGGCGGGTGAGCGTGGGTAACGCTGTGCCAACTGATTGAGCAGCCAGCAGAAGGCGTACTCGCTGTCCGTTTGTCCCACGGGGCGGAAATTGCCGGTTTTCAGCCCGCGATATCCCTTCAACTGACCGTTATGGGCGAACGTCCAGTTACGCCCCCACAGCTCGCGGGTAAAGGGGTGGGTATTTTCCAGCGTGACCGCGCCGCGATTCGCCTGACGAATGTGCGACACCACCGCGCAGGATTTAATCGGATACTCCTGCACCAAGCGGGCAATAGGAGAGTTGAAACTCGGCAACGGATCTTTGAATGTGCGACAACCATTGCCTTCATAGAAGGTAATGCCCCAGCCATCTTTGTGTGGCCCGGTGCCGCCGCCGCGCTGTATAAGCCCGGTAAAACTGAAACAAATATCCGTCGGAACGTTTGCGCTCATTCCAAGCAGTTCACACATGTCCCCTCCTACCCCCTACTGCTAGCAACCTGGCGAGATTACTGCCCTTTTGCCATTTCTTTTTCGACTAACTGAATCAGGATATGAATCGCTTTGATGTGCACTTCCTGAATACGGTCAGCGTAACCAAAGTGCGGTACGCGAATTTCGACATCCGCCGTGCCCGCCATTTTGCCGCCATCTTTACCCGTCAGGGTGATGACCTTCATCCCTTTGGCGCGCGCGGCATCAATGGCTTTGATGATATTACCGGAATTACCCGACGTGGAAATCCCGAGCAGCACATCCCCTTCACGCCCCAGCGACTCTACGTAGCGAGAAAACACGAAATCATAGCCAAAATCATTGCTCACGCAGGAGAGATGGCTGGGATCGGAGATAGCAATCGCCGGATAACCAGGGCGGTTCTCACGATAACGACCGGTCAATTCTTCGGCAAAATGCATCGCGTCGCAGTGTGAACCGCCATTGCCGCAGGAAATCACTTTGCCACCCGCCTTGAACGCATCAGCCAGCAGCACCGCAGCATTCTGGATCGACTGAATGTTCGCGTCGTCACTCAGAAAAGCATCCAGCGTAGCCGCAGCCTCTTTCAGTTCACTACGGATTAAGTCCTGATACATAGGATCCTCTCGTTTTGTTCGGTAACAGGCAATAACTCTGCATCGCACGGGAGGTATGCGCAGAGGGAATGCTGGCAGTGTAACGGATCGTGGAAACCGCGAGAAGTACGCTATGCCGCAATCAAGACAATTGCTGATGTTTATCACTACCGGGGTAAAAACACACCAGTTTGTGAGTTAAGTTGTAATTGTGTTGTAAATAAATTGATAAAAAAGACGCGATGCACTACACACTATACACATACAGGTCAGACCTCTTAGCAGATGTTTGCCGTAGTGATAACAGGATTGAGTGGGATGCGCGCAGGCGCAACGTGAACGGATCGGATTAACGGCCGATGACAACTCTGGAGACGAACTATGGCCGCAGTCAGTATTCTTGTTTTGCTGATAATGGTGGGAGCCCTGTTTTATCACCGGGTGAATCTGCCGCTCAGCGCCGCGTTGCTCGTGGCCTACTTCGCATTGATGGGTGCTGGTGGGCTGTGGTCCTACTGGTTGTTGTTGCCGCTGCTGGTGGTGCTGGCGCCACTGGTAGTGACCGCGCTGCGCCAAAAAGCACTGTCGGCCCCTGCCCTGCGGGTGTTTAAGAAGGTAATGCCCGCCATGTCAAACACCGAGAAAGAGGCCATCAACGCCGGGACTACCTGGTGGGAAGGCGAACTGTTTCGCGGTGCACCGGACTGGAAGATGCTGCATAACTACCCGCAGCCGACATTGACAGAAGAAGAGCAAGCGTTTCTCGATGGCCCGGTGGAAGAAGCATGCCGCATGGCGAATGATTATCCAGATAACCCATGAGTTGGCCGATCTGCCGCCGGAGCTGTGGGCGTTCCTCAAGCAGCACCGCTTCTTCGCCATGATCATCAAAAAGCAGTACGGCGGGCTGGAATTCTCCGCCTATGCGCAGTCTCAGGTACTGCAAAAACTGGCGGGCGTCTCCAGCATTCTGGCGATCACCGTCGGCGTACCTAACTCGCTCGGCCCCGGCGAACTGTTGCAACATTACGGCACTGAAGATCAGAAAGATCACTACCTGCCACGTCTGGCGCGCGGTCAGGAAATTCCTTGTTTTGCACTCACCAGCCCGGAAGCGGGCTCCGATGCGGGCTCGATTCCTGATGTCGGCATTGTGTGCTACGGCGAATGGCAAGGTGAGCAAGTGCTGGGTATGCGTTTAACCTGGAACAAACGCTATATCACACTGGCACCGATTGCGACCGTTCTTGGGCTGGCATTCAAGCTGCACGATCCCGATCACCTGCTGGGAGACGAAGACGATATCGGTATTACCTGTGCGCTGATCCCGACCAGCACGCCCGGCGTACAAATTGGTCGCCGCCACTTCCCGCTTAATGTGCCGTTCCAAAACGGCCCGACGCAAGGAGAAAACATTTTCGTGCCGCTCGATTACATTATCGGCGGCCCCAAAATGGCCGGTCAGGGCTGGCGTATGCTGATGGAATGCCTGTCGGTGGGGCGCGGTATTACGCTGCCGTCCAACTCGACGCGGGGCATGAAATCCATTGCGCTGGCAACCGGGGCTTATGCACACCTGCGCCGCCAGTTCAAAATCTCCATCGGTAAAATGGAAGGGATTGAAGAACCGCTGGCGCGTATCGCAGGCAACACCTACGTCATGGATGCCGCCGCGACGCTGGTGACCGTAGGTATCATGCAAGGTGCCAAACCGGCGGTGCTCTCCGCTATCGTGAAATATCACTGTACCCATCGCGGCCAGCGCGCCACGCTGGATGCCATGGACATCACCGGCGGTAAAGGCATCTGCCTTGGCCCTTCCAACTTCGTGGCGCGCAGCTATCAGGGCTCCCCCATCGCGATTACCGTTGAAGGGGCTAATATCCTGACGCGCAGCATGATTATCTTTGGGCAGGGTGCGATTCGCTGCCATCCCTATGTGCTCAAAGAGATAGCGGCTGCGCAGGACAACAACCTGACCAGCTTCGATCACGCACTGTTTGGTCATACCGGGCATGTCGGCAGCAATCTGGCTCGTAGCCTGTGGCTGGGGCTCAGCAATGGGCATTCGAGTCATGCACCAACCAAAGATGCCACCCGCCACTACTATCAGCGGATGAATCGCCTGAGTGCCAACCTGGCTCTGCTGGCGGATGTGTCGATGGCGGTGCAGGGCGGCGATTTGAAACGTCGGGAACGTATCTCCGCACGGCTGGGTGATGTGTTGAGCCAACTTTATCTCGCCTCAGCGACGCTGAAACGCTTTGACGACGAAGGCCAACAGCAGGCCGATCTGCCGCTGGTGCACTGGGGCGTGCAAGATAGCCTGCATCAGGCCGAAGTGGCCTTGAACGATCTGCTGCGCAACTTCCCGAACCGTGCGGTGGCGGCAATCATGCACATAGCACTATTCCCGCTGGGTCAGGTCAGTCCGGCTCCGAGCGACCGTCTGGATCACCAAGTCGCCAAGCTGCTGCAAACGCCAAGCGCCACGCGCAGCAGGTTAGGACGCGGTCAATACCTGACGGCCAGCGAGCACAACCCGGTGGGTCTGCTGGAACAGTCGTTACTGGATGTGATGGCCGCCGAACCAATCCACCAGCGGCTGTCGAAGGCGTTGGGTAAATCCCTGCCGTTCATGCGACTCGATCAGTTGGCGGAGCAAGCCTTGGCAGAAGGCGATATCACCGCGGAAGAGGCGCAGATCTTGATTCGAGCCGAAGCGAGCCGACTGCGTGCCATCAATGTGGATGATTTTGCAGCTGAGGCACTGGCTGCTCAGGCACCACAGGCCAAACCGGCAACCAAAAAATCCGTAGCTGTCGCCTGATAACCCGCCGGACTGCCCTCGCAGTCCGGCGTTTTCCGTTCTTCGTCCTCGAAGCTAAATTACCTCACTGAACGTATCATTATCCTGCTCAGTATCTACGCGGAGTTTGAAGCGCCTCCGAGAAACCCAACGTCATTGCCCGGATAATTCCTCTTTTAGCTGAGAGGAAAGGATCGATGAGCACCCGTTTCAGTGGGTTACGTGCTGGGCTCAGTTGGATGTACCCGCGCCGTCTACGCAACCAGCTTATTATGATTGCGGTGTTCATGGTCACGATCCCCACCCTCATCATTGGCTACATGGTTGAAACCGAGGGCTGGGCGGCACTGCTGCAAGAGAAAGAGAAAAAACTCTCTGCCATTACCCATCTGCTGGATGAAGCACTGGGGGACAGGTTCACGCATTTTGCCACCCTCCCCCATGCCGAGCGTATTCAAGCGCTCAATCAGGAGTTAGCCCCCATGCGCGCCTTTAACGGCGTCGGCGCAGGCTATTACCACCGCGCCCTGGACGCACCTATGCCCCTTCGGCACAATTCCAGTCCAACGTCAGTGTCACGATCAACGCCGACCACCCCGGCAGAGAGGTGATGTCCAGCAACCAGCCCAAGGTCTATTCCGGCAAGCAGGTGCGTGGCAACATCATGAATTCCATGCAGCCTATTACCCGCGATGGCGACGTCATCGGGTATATCTGGGCCAACGAGTTATCTGAAGACATCAGCCAGCAGGAGCGGCGCATGGATATCAATATTGTCTCGGTGCTGGCGTTGGGTTTGCTGGTGAGCCTGTGCCTGATCATTTTGCTCTCTCGCCGTTTCAGTACCAGTATTGACGTGATTACTCATGGGCTGGAGGATCTGGCGCAGAATCTCAATACCCGGCTACCGTCATTATCGGGATATTTGGGGAAAATCTCGCACAGTGTCAACGCGTTGGCGCAAGCGTTACGCGAAACCAAAACCCTCAACGATCTGATCATCGAAAGTGCCGCCGACGGCGTGATCGCCGTGGACAAACACGGCAATGTGACCACAATCAACCCTGCCGCTCAGGAGATCACCGGCTATCGACAGGATGAGTTACTGGGCCAGCCGTATGCCAAAATATTCTCCAACACGCATTTCGACAGCCCGGTGCTGGATACGCTGCAAAAAGGCACCGAACACGTGGCGCTGGAAGTCAGTTTTCCCGCCCGGAATCGCACCATTGAACTGAGTGTGACCACCAGCCAGATCCATAACGCCCATAATGAACTGATCGGCGCGTTAGTGATCTTCTCCGATCTCACGGCACGTAAAGAGGTGCAACGGCGGCTGGCGCAAACGGAGCGGCTGGCGACACTGGGCGAACTGATGGTGGGCGTCGCCCACGAGGTACGTAACCCACTGACGGCCATCAAAGGCTACGTACAGATCCTCAAGTAGCAGGACACGAATCCGATCCATCAGGAATATATCGCCATCATCCTGAAAGAGACCCATTCCATCAACCGGGTGATTCAGCAACTGCTCGATTTCGCCCGCCCGCGTCAGGTCTATTGGCAGTTGGTCAGCCTGAACCAGCTTATCGAAGAGTGTCTGGTATTGATCCAAACCACCGGACTGCAAGCCCGCATTGACGTAAGCAAAAATTTGGCGCCAGACCTCGAAGAGATAGAAGCCGACGGCGAACTGCTGGGGCAAGTGATCCTCAACATATTGATCAATGCGGTACAAGCCATCAGCGCACGCGGGCAAATCCACATTCGAACCTGGCAAGTGGATAATGCACGCCAGGCGGTCACCATCCGCGACACCAGCTGCGGTATTCCTGAGCACCACAAAAACAAGATTTTCGATCCCTTTTTCACCACCAAAGCGTCGGGCACCGGCCTTGGGTTAGCGCTGAGCCAGCGCATTATCAATGCGCATCAGGGAGACATCCAGCTTAGCAGAGATCCTGAGCACGGCACCGCCTTTACCCTTTTGCTACCGATTCACCATTAGGGAAATACGCCGCAATGAAACAGACTTACAGTATCCTGATCGCCGATGATGAAAAGAATGTACGCCGTATGCTCACCACAGGGCCACATTGGTCAAACCTGGCAGTCGTCTGCTTACCCACGGCAATACCGGTGGATTAGCCACAGCGGGCGTCGGCACCGCCATCGGGGTGATTCACCATGCACACAGGCAAGGACACGTGGAACAGGTCTGGGTGGATGAAACGCGCCCCTTATTACAAGGGGGGCGGCTGACCGCCTGGGAGTTGGGGGAATTGAACATTCCCTATCGTTTGATTTGTGATTCGATGGCCGCCACCCTGATGGCGCAGGGCTTGGTTGATGCCGTTTGGGTCGGGGCCGATCGCATTGCTGCTAACGGTGATATTGCCAACAAAATTGGCACTTACAGCCTGGGCGTTCTGGCCCGTTATCATGGTATTCCGTTCTATGTCGCCGCGCCGCACACTACGCACGATGCGGCCTGCCCGGATGGCAAGGCGATCCTCATTGAGCAGCGCGCCGCCAGCGAGGTGACCGGCGTGGCGGGCAGCTTTGGCACCTGCCAGTGAGCACCACAAGACGCACAGGTTTATAACCCTGCTTTTGATGTCATACCCGCTTCACTGATTAGCGGTTGGGTACTGGATAGCGGTGTGACCACGCCCGAGCAGGTGCAAGCAGGGATCTTCACTCAGGAGTTGCGCTAATCCCTTTCCTCCAGCCGTTGGCTGGAGGAAAAATCGGCATGACTATGCCAGCTTCGGATAAGCATCGGCAATGGCATCGCCGGTAAAATGCGCCACCCAACCGTCTGGATTATCGAACACGCGAATCGCGATAAAATGCGGCTCGGAGCCAATATCGAACCAGTGTGCCGTACCCGCGGGTACCGACAGCAGATCGTTCTTCTCACACAATATCTGATAAATCTTGCCGTTCAGGTGCAGGCAGAATAGCCCGGCACCTTCGACGAAGAAACGCACCTCATCTTCGCTGTGTGTATGCTCAGACAAAAATTTGGTGCGCAATGCGTCTTTCTGTGGATTGTCGGCACGCAGGCTGATCACATCCCAGCTTTGGTAACCTTTCTCTGCCACCAGTTTATCAATTTCATGCTGATACGCCGCCAGCACTTCTTCCGCTGCCGGAGAGAAGCTCAGCGTACGATCGGCCTGCCAGCGCTCAAAACGCACCCCAATCGCGGCAAGCGCCGTCTGGATAGCCTCCGCATCGCGGCTGTCCCATACCGGTTGGCTGGCGTCATTGTCGTTAAAAATGGTTAATGCACTCATGGCAAAACTTCTTAAACGGCGCTAGTGGCCTGGGATGGGTCAATCTGGTCGAAACGCGCCACCTGACGATGAAAGCTTTCCACATCCGCCTCATCACGAATCAACTGACACGTTTGCCAACCGGCCTCGGCAGCCGCGTCCAGTTCTTGATGAATGTCAGACAAAAACAGCAGTTGCTCGCCCTGCAGCCCAATTGCCTGAGCAATATGGTGGTATGAGCGCGCTTCGCGCTTAGCCCCGACGCGGGTGTCAAAGTAACCACTGAACAACGGGCGTAAGTCCCCTGCATCGCTGTAACCGAACAGCAGTTGCTGTGCTTCCACCGACCCCGATGAATAGACGTAGAGATCGATCCCCTGCTCGCGCCACCTGCGCAGCTGCGGCGCAACGTCGTCATACACATGACCGCGGAAATCGCCGTTGAGATAGCCGTTGCGCCAGATAATCCCTTGCAGACGTTTTAATGCCGTTGATTTGCGATCCTGCTCCATAAATTGATGCAGTGCTTCCAGCAAGGTGGAGGCTTGCGCCTGCGGCTGACCGAGCTCTTCGCGTAACAACGCCAGCGTTTCGGCGATTTCTGGCTGAGTGTCAGCCTGTGCCACGACCTCGGCTAAACGCGCCCGCGCGTAAGGGAACAGGATGTTATGCACAAAACGGATATCGCTGGTGGTGCCTTCAATATCCGTCACGATGGCCTTGATCATTTTGCCTCCAGCAAGCGTCGTTGCAGTTCACACTGAAACAGAAACTCGAGCCCTTCCAGATGACGGCGAGCCTGCGCGACATCCTCTCCCCAGCAGTAAAGCCCATTAACGTGCACTAAAAAACCGTAGCGCAGCGCCTGAGTATCGGCGTACGCCGCCACGCGTGCTGCCAGTGCGGGAATATCCTGGTCGTTAGCAAAAATGGGAATGGCAACGCGGTCAAGGTGAGTATGCTGCCCTTGCAGAGATTTCTGCATCTCATACCCTTCCAGCACCAGCGCATCGCTTTTCTCTACGCGGGAGAGCACGGTGGCGTTGACGGAATGGGTATGCAACACGGCCCCTACTGGCGCAAAACGACGATAGCGCAAGGTGTGCAGGCCAGTTTCAACCGACGGCGTACGCCCGCTGGGGACATGGTTATCGGCAATATTCACCAGTAAAAAATCATCCTGATGCAAACTGCCTTTGTCCTTACCGGATTGAGAGATCAGGCAACGGTCTTCATCCAGACGCACCGACATATTGCCGCCGGTTGCCGGACACCACCCTTTTTGCCCAATCCAATGACAGGCCGCGACTAACGCAGCCAGTTCTGGGTTTTCACTCATCGTTCATCCTGTGCAGGTGTGCTCTTCACCACAGCGTTTCGCATTGTGGTTAGTACGTTTTGTTATAAGTTAGACGTCAATGGAATTTAGCAGTTTAAACGTCCATACGTCTTGATTGCCAAATACTAGCATCGTGTTATATTGGCTCGCAATACAGCAAGTTTGCAGGAGTTCATTTCTACCATGAGTGCCGCACTTTTTCCCGAAAGCAAACTGCCCGCATTGGGCACCACCATCTTTACCCAAATGAGCGCGCTGGCGCAGCAGCATCAGGCGATCAACCTGTCGCAGGGGTTCCCGGATTTCAGCGGACCAGATTACCTGCAACAGCGTCTGGCCTATCACGTTGCCCAAGGGGCGAACCAGTATGCACCGATGACCGGGGCAGCACCCTTGCGCAGCGCGATCGCCGAAAAAACTGCGACACAGTATGGCTGGCAGCCCGATGCCGACCACGAAATCACGGTCACAGCCGGGGCCACCGAAGTGCTGTTTGCCACCATCGCCGCGCTGGTACGGCACGGTGATGAAGTTATCTGTTTTGATCCCAGCTATGACAGCTATGCGCCCGCTATTGAGCTGGCGGGTGGCGTGGTGAAACGCGTAGCGCTACAGCCACCGCTATTTAACGTGGACTGGGCAGCGTTTCGCGCGCTGTTAAGTTCTCGTACTCGTCTGGTGATCCTCAACACGCCACACAATCCGTCTGCCACCGTGTGGCGTCAGAGCGATTTCGAGCAGTTGTGGCAGGCGATTGCTGACCACGAGATCTACGTGTTGAGCGATGAAGTCTATGAACACATCTGCTTTGCACCAGAAGGACACGCCAGCGTTCTGTGCCACAGCGAGCTGCGCCAACGCGCCATCGCGGTCTCTTCCTTCGGCAAGACCTACCACATGACCGGTTGGAAAGTGAGTTATTGCATTGCGCCTGAGGCCATCAGTGCAGAAATTCGCAAGGTACACCAGTACCTCACGTTCTCCGTCAATACGCCGGCACAATTAGCCATAGCCGATACGCTGCGCCATGCGCCAGAGCACTGGCAGGAACTGCCGGAATTCTATCGGGCACGCCGTGATTTTCTGGTCAATGCGCTCTCCGCCAGCCGTTTTGAAGTGCTGCCCTGTGAAGGAACTTACTTCCTGCTGGCGGATTACAGTGCCATTTCTGATCTTGATGATGTCACCTTCTGCCGCTGGCTGACGGAACACGCTGGCGTGGCGGCGATCCCACTCTCGGTTTTCTGCGCCGACCCCTTCCCACACAAATTGATTCGGCTATGCTTTGCTAAACAGAAATCTACCTTGCAAGCAGCAGCGGAGCGCTTATGTCGACTTTAACTATCACGCTACTACAACAGCCCCTGGTATGGCTCGATGGGCCAGCCAACCTGAGCCATTTCGATGCCGAGTTGGAAACGGTGCGCGGCAGCGATCTTATCGTGCTGCCAGAAATGTTTACCACCGGATTCGCCATGAATGCCGCGGGCAAGGGGCTGTCACAATCGGTGGTGGAAACCTGGCTGCAAGAGTGGGCCAAAGAGACCAATGCACTTGTCGGCGGCAGCATTGCTGTTTCCACGCCCAAAGGCGCAGTAAACCGCTTTGTGCTGGTTTCACCGCTGGGCGACGTTTACCACTATGACAAACGCCACCTGTTTCGCATGGCTAATGAGCACCACCATTTTGAAGCCGGGCATGAACGCCTGATTATCGAATGGCGTGGCTGGCGGATATTGCCGCAGATTTGCTATGACCTGCGTTTCCCGGTGTGGTCACGCAACCGCCAGGATTACGATCTGGCGCTGTACGTAGCGAACTGGCCCGCCCCGCGCGCTCACCATTGGCGTACGCTGCTCGCGGCGCGCACCATTGAAAATCAGGCCTACGTAGCGGGATGCAACCGTGTCGGCGCTGATGGCAACGATCACAGCTATCAGGGTGACAGCCAGATAATCAACCCGCAGGGTGAGATCGTCGCGCGTGCGCCAGAGAACCAGCCCGCGCAAATCAGCGCAGAGCTGTCGCTGGAAGCGCTGCAAAGCTACCGTGAAGCGTTTCCGGCATGGCGTGATGCGGATAGATTTACATTGTAGTCAGTGAGACGGCGCAGGCCGCTATTTCTCTTAGGTATTTGGGGTTGCCCCCCGCGTTGAATGGCGCTGAGGAAAAGGATGACGCCAGGATGAGCAGCATGGATGCAGCGAAAGCCAGCGCCGCGTCTGGAACGCGTCGCTGGCGGTCCGTCCGGCGGCAGCGTTTTCCGAAGGTATCGCGTAGCGACGGCATTACGCAAATAGCCTGGGGTCGAGGGGAATGGGCGATTGCATTCCCCTCGTTGGGCGCGTGCTACGCGAGTGGCAGAGATAAACAACACATTTTGGCGCACGAAACCCTACGCAAACATAGCATAAAAGCACCTGATGCTTTAAACGCCGACTCGCAACTCACTATTCCTCACCGAAGGTGAGCACCATGGCCAACCATGCGCGGAGCGCCTGCGCCACATCCGCCTTGGTGATCGACTCATCCGGATGATGGCTAATCCCCCCTTTGCAGCGCACAAACAGCATGCCTACCGGCCAGCGCTCTGCTATCGCAATCGCATCGTGACCTGCACCACTCGGCAAAGAGGGAGCACACCCTTGCACCTGAGTAACCGCCTCACGCAGCAACCGCTGTAGCCCATCATCACAGCGCGTCGGGGCAATGCGACTCTTCAGCCTCGAAGCGGCAGCCGCGCGCCTGCGCCACCTGCTCGCCGTGAGACAATAAGTTAGCCAGCAACGCGGCCAGTGCCGTCTCTTCCAGCCCACGCACATCCAGCGTTAAACGCACCTCACCCGGTATCACATTCGCCGCCCCCGGCGCACATTGCAACATGCCGATGGTTGCCACCAAACCGGACGCCTGCTCTCGTGTCAGTTGCTCAACCACAACCATCCACTGTGCCGCTGCTGCCAGCGCATCCTGACGTTGCGTCATCGGCACCGTACCGGCGTGGCCTGCCGTTCCCTGAAAAACACAATTTAACCGGCGCGCACCGTTGATTGCCGTCACCACGCCCAATGCGGCGTCATCGTGTTCCAGACAGGGGCCTTGCTCAATATGCATTTCCAGATAGGCGGCGATGCTTTGTGGCGCACGCGCCGCACGCCCAATTCCTTCCGGGCATAATCCCGCCAGAGACAACGCTTGTGACACGCTCACACCTTGCGCATCCTGACAGGATAACCAACTTTCAGGCCAGGTACCTGTCAAACCGCGTGCCCTCTTCGTCACCAAATCCCACAATTTCCAACGCCACCGGCAGGCGAATCTGCTGCTGATGCAGAAAGCGCACCACTTCAATGGACGCCAAAACGCCCAGCATGCCATCGTAGCGTCCGGCATTACGCACCGTATCAAGGTGCGAACCTAACAATACCTCCGGCGCATCGGGCAGATTGCCTTCATAGCGACCGCAGATATTGCCGACCGCATCCTGCCATACCCGCATTCCCGCTTCCCGCATCCATTCACCCACGCAGGTGTTGGCGCGCAAATGCTGCGGCGACAGATAAACCCGCGTCAGTTGATCGGTATCTTCACTGATCTCTGCCAAGGTATCGCAGCGCCACATGACCCGCTCGGCGGCCGATTGCGCTGTAAAGCGCGATAACCATGGCGAACTCATTGCGCAACTCCAGCGCTGGCGTCATAGCGGTCCCATGCTGCCTGCAATGCCTCGCCCTGCACCGTGCGGAAACCATGGCGGTTGAGCACCGCTTCCAGCTCGCTAAGGGTTTGCATCACACAATCTTTGCGGGCGTTATACCCCATGGTACCGATGCGCCAGATTTTCCCCTGTAGCGAACCAAATGAGGTGCCGATTTCAATGGAAAAATCGTTCAGCAAGCACTGGCGAATCTGCTCACCCTGTATGCCCTCAGGGATAACCACTCCGGTCACGTTATTCATTTTGTATTGCTTGTCACCGTAAATGCGCAACCCCATGCCTTTCAGACCGGCGACCAGAGCCTCACCGTGCAGTGCATGACGCGCAATACCCTTATCCAGACCTTCTTCGAGCATCACTCGGGCACACTCCCGTGCGGCGAACAGCATGCTGGTGGCTTCGGTATGGTGGTTCAGGCGCTCGGGCCCCCAATAGTCCATCACCATGCCGAGATCGAAATAGTTGGAGTAGATCATCTCCTCTTCACCGTCGCGATGTTCCGCCGTACGAATCCCCTGCTCCACGCAGCGACGAAGACGTATGGCCGCTTCCATCTTCGGGCTGAGGGTAATCGGCGCGCTGCCTGAAGGGCCACCCAGACACTTCTGCAAACCGGCAGAAACGGCATCCAATCCCCAAGCGTCTGTCTCCAGCGCGTTACCACCGAAAGAGGCGGTCGCATCGGTATAAAACAGCACATCCCCGAGTTCTGCCAGCGGCTGCAACATGGTGGTGGAGGTATCGCCTTGTACCGTCAGCAAGGCACGTGGGCGCAACCGTTGGATGGCATATTCAATCTTATCCGGGGTAAAGACTTCCCCCCAGGGCACTTCGATGGTGTGAACGTCAGCGTGACAGCCGCGCGCAATTTCACATAACAGATGCCCGAAACGCCCAAACACCGGCACCAGAACCCGATCGCCGGGGCGGATCACCGAAAGCAAAATGGCCTCGATACCCGCGCGCGATGTACCATCTACCAGCATGGTCCAGCGGTTTTCCGTACGGAACAGTTGACGATAAAGTTCCATGATCTAATTCATGTATTCCGTCATGGCCGGATCGTATTGACGAATCAACTGACATGCCATGGCACGCAGTACACGGGGATCCGCATTGATCGGACCGGGTCCCATCAGTAAACGGTGAGGCGGATTGATCTGCGCGTATAATTCGTTATTCATCATGCACAACTCCAAAAAAAAGCAGGAACGTTCGCTGCAAGCAACAGGGCTCAGGCCTCCGTCAAACCACGCACCGACGCAATAAACTGTTTGAGTTCGGGGGTCTGTGGGTTAGCGAACAGCGCGCGGGCAATCGCCACGCGCTGCTGCTGACCGCCAGACAGGTTGGCCGGTGAGTAGTGCAGGCGTTCACTCAACCCGACTTTCGCCAGCATCTGTTCCCCCAAAGCACGGCACTCTGCTTCGCTTTTTTTCAGTACCAAACGAGGTGCCAGCATCACGTTTTCCAGCGCGCTCATGTGCGGGAACAGGTTAAAGTTCTGAAACACCATACCCACTGAACGGCTGATTTCACGCGCTTGTGAATCGCGATTGGTCACGGTTACGCCACCGAGTTTGATGCTGCCTTCCTGATAGCCTTCCAAGCCGTTAATGCAGAGCAACAGCGTGTTTTTTCCCGAGCCGCTGCGCCCTATGATAGAAACGACTTCGCCCATATCGATATCCAGATCGACGCCTTTCAGGACGTGGTTCTGGCCGTAGTATTTCTGCACCTGATAATGGTGATGAGCGGCATTGAATTTCTTCTCCAGATAGCGGCTGTAGTAGGGCAGCGGATAACACATCAGGAAGTAGCCCAGTGCGACCAGGCCAAAGACCTTGAAAGGTTGATAGGTGACGTTGTTCAACATGGTGCCGGCCTTGGTCAGTTCGATAAAACCGATGATCGATGCCAGCGCCTTCCCTTTAATTACCTGCACCGAAAACCCCACTGTGGGCGCGATAGCGATGCGCATGGCCTGCGGCGCGACCACTCGACACAGCGTTTGACCAAAACTCAGCCCGAGACAGCGTGACGCTTCCCACTGCCCTTTTGGCAATGCCACGATGCTGCCGTGCCAGATATCCACCAGAAATGCGCTGGTAAACAGCGTCAGCGCCAGTGCCGCAGCGGTCCAGGGACTGACATTAATGCCAAACAATCCAAGGCCGAAAAAGGCCGTCAGCGAGAGCAGCAGTGTCCAACGCGCCGCCAGCAGCAGGTTGCACACGATATCCCAATCGGTAAAGTTCATCATCCGTGCGTTCTCCCGAATAAACGGCGGCCCGCCATCATCAGCAATTGACGCATTAACAACGACAGCTCCAGATAAAACAGCGTGGTGATCAGATACACCTCAAAGCTGAGAAAGGTGCGCGATTGAATCAGGTTGGCGGCAAAGATCAGCTCTTCATAAGAGACCTGCGATACCACGGATGAACCGAGCATCACGATAATGCACTGGCTGACCAGCGCCGGATAAATACGCTGCATGGCCGGTGGCAAGATAACGCGCACAAAGGTTTGCATCCGTGTGAGCCCCAGCACGCGCGCGGCTTCCCATTGCCCTTTCGGCATAACCTGAATGCCCGCGCGGATAATTTCCGTGCTGTAGGCCCCAAGGTTAATCAACATCGCCAGCAGCGCGGCCTCACCCACCGTCAGTTTCCAGCCGAGCGTTGGCAGGCCAAAAACGATGAAAAACAGCTGCACAACAAACGGTGTATTGCGAATCAGCTCAACGTATAGCCCCCACAGGCGGCTTGGCAGCGAGGGGCGGCCACTGCGTAATGCCGCGCCACAGATGCCGATGGCAATACCGCCAAAGGTCGCCATGGCCGTCAACTGGACCGTCACCCATAGCCCCGCGAGCAGTTCGGGCCAATAAGGCCACAGCGCGGCAAAATTCAGTTGATAGGCCATGGCATCTCTCCCTTAGGCACCCGGTTATTCAGCCAGCAGGCTGGCGAGCAATGGCGCTTTCAGCCATTTTTCAGAGAGCGAATTCAGGGTGTTATCCGCCAACGCCTGGGCAATCAGCGTATCCACTTTAGCTTGCAGCGCCGCTTCCCCTTTCTTGATGCCGATATAGCACGGTGAGTCTTTCAGCATAAATTTGGCAACCGGAGCCTTGGCGGGGTTTTGTGCCGCAATGGCAGCCACCACCAGGTTACCGGTAGCGATATACTCCACCTGTCCAGACAGGTAAGCCGACAGCGTGGTGTTGTTATCCTCATAGCGTTTTATCTGCGCTGCTTTCGGTGCGATTTCACTCAGTACCATGTCCTCTACGGCACCACGCGTTACGCCGACGCTTTTGTCTGCCAGTTGCTGCGCATCGCTCATTGTACCGGCCTGTGGACCAAACACGCCGAGAAAGAACGGCGCATAGGCGCGGCTGAAATCGATCACTTTTTCACGTTCAGCGTTTTTACCCAGACTGGAGATCACCAGATCCACTTTATTGGTTTGCAGATAAGGCACACGGTTGGCGCTGGTCACCGGTACCAGTTGCAACTTTAGTTTCATCTCTTGCGCCAGATAGCGAGCGACGTCGATGTCATACCCTTGCGGTTGCAGATCAGTGCCGACTGAACCAAACGGCGGGAAGTCTTGTGGTACAGCAACGCGTAACACGCCACGCTGTTCAATGTCCTGAAGCTGATCGGCAACAGCGGCCTGCTTGTGTCACTAACAGCACTGCGCCTGCCAGCGCGATAAGGTGTTTTTTGATGCCCATTGCGTATCTCCTGGTTGAGAGTCTGATGAAACCAAAAGTTCTTAATAAGCGATAAGTAAAACTATCGTTTCATTCACTAAGCAAAGGGCATGCCAGTCTTAAAAAGCGTGATAATCAGGCATAACAAGGGAGGGAATGAGCAAACAGAGAGTAAAACGCGCAAAAACGCAGCGCTAATTCATCCAGGTGGGTATAAAGATCGGCGATCTGATGAATACGTTGGCGGCCCTGTTGCAACATTTCATGCAGTAACGCATTGCTGAGCAACACGGCCAGACTCATGGCCGCGCTGTAGCTATCAAAGGCGGAAACGCTGTCCAATGGCAGACATAATGACCACGTGGCAAACGGAAATAACCCGTTGGCCTGCGGTTCACAGATCAGTACAACAGGCACCTGACGCGCCTGCAACTGTGCCAGTAACGGCTGGATAACGCGCGAGCGGCGGCGAAACGCCACGATCACCGCGACATCCTGTGGTCCCAAGTCGGCAATCTCTTCCGACAGCGTCTGCCCCGGTTGGGCCAGTAGCGCCACCTGCGTACGCACCTGCATCAATTGTTGGCGCAGATGAAGCGCCACCGGATAGCTATTGCGCAGACCGACGATCGCGACCTGTTGAGCCCGCAGGAATGCATCGATAATGGCACCAAACTGTGCCGGATCGATACGGTTGATCCACTGCGCCAAATTCGCCATTTCCTGTTTATAGTGGCGTGCCAGCAGCGTATTGCCCTGAACCGCATCACGGCTCTCGGCCAGCGGCATCCCGCTTTGGCGCAAGGTTCTTAGCTCTTCACGCACATCACGGTAGCTGGCATACCCCAACCGTTTGAACAAGCGACTGACTGTAGCTTTCGACACGCCGCTCAGCCGCGCCAGCTCGGCGCTGTTATAGCCAATCACGTCGTCGAAATGGGTAAAGATAAAATCGGCAATGCGCTGTTCCTGCCCAGAGAGTGTGCTGTAACGACTGCGTAGCCGCTCATCAATTTGTGTCATGGTGATTCCGTTATCTCTGTGTCACTGCAACTTTCGTTGCAACCACACTAACACAAGCACATCAACGACATACAATAGGAAAAAACGTCTGCCCTCTCAGTGTCGAAACCATTCTGGAACAACTCTTGCAACACACGTTTCACGCTAACACTTCTGCATCGTGAAACAACAGGAGAACCGATGACCTCTCACGCCCCTGAAACCCTAACCGCTTATCTGCAACAGATGGAAACCCTGCTGAATCTGCCACTCCCCCCAGAGCGCCATGACGCGGTGCTGCTCCAGTTACAGCACATCGCAGAGATGGCGCAGCCGCTGATGGACTATCCGTTGGAGGTGCAGGAAGAGATCGCGGGGGTTTATCAATTATGACGCACCCGTTGTCTATGGCGGAACTCACCGCGTTATCCATCACCCAACTGCAACAACACCTGCAACGCGGAGAGCTTGCCGCCCGTGAGATCGCTGACATTACGCTGGATGCCATCGCGCAGCGGCACCCAACGTTAAATGCCTATAACCAGGTAACAGGCCAACGTATGCAACAAGAGGCCGATGCGCTGGATGCGAGGCGCCTGCGCGGTGACGTTTTGCCACCGTTGGCAGGTGTGCCTTATGCGGTAAAGAACCTGTTTGACGTTGCCGGAGAAACGACGCTGGCAGGCGCACAGCTGTTTGCCAACCACCCCCCCCGCCAAGCGCGATGCGTTTGCGCTGCGCCAGTTAAGCGCCAGCGGTGCCCTGCTTTCCGGCATGCTGAATATGGATGCTTACGCCTACGGTTTCACCACCGAAAACACCCATTACGGCCCGACTCGCCATCCACTCGATCCAACCCGTATCGCTGGAGGCTCCTCCGGCGGGTCTGCCGCCGCGGTCGGCGCGGGCCTGGTGCACTTTTCACTGGGCAGCGATACCAATGGATCGATTCGGGTGCCCTCGTCCCTGTGTGGCATTTTTGGCCTAAAGCCGACGTTTGGCCGGTTATCTCGTGAAGGTAGCCACCCGTTTGTTGCCAGCCTCGATCATATCGGCCCGCTGGCGCGCCGCATAGTGGATTTGGCTTTGGTGTTCGATGCCTTACAGGGCATTCATAGTGACGATCGTTTTCAGCGCCCGCAGCCGCTCCTTTCTAGCGCATCCCGCTTGCAGGACGGCGCTCATGGCTTGCGCAGTGCCGTGCTTTCCGGCTACTTTCATGAAGCCTGCGATAATGATGCGCGCGATGCAGTGCAGCGTGTTGCACACGCGCTTGCAGCCAATGAAGAAAGGACTATCGCCCAGGCCGAACTGGCTCGCACCGCCGCCTTTATTCTCTCGGCCAGCGAGGGGGTAACCGTTATCTCTCCGCCCTGCGCCACGCGCCTGAAAAATTTGAGCCGCACTCACGTGAACGCCTGACGGCGGGAGCCATGTTGCCTTCTGCCTGGTATCTACAGGCTCAGCGTTTTCATGACGTCCTTCGCCGTCAGGTATTACCGTTGTTTGAACACGTGGGCCTGCTGATTACCCCGGCGACACCGTGCTGCGCAACCCTGATCGGCCAAGAAACGATGCGAATCAATCACACCGATCTGCCCGTACGCGCCATTATGGGCATGTTGACTCAGCCTATTTCGTTTGTTGGGCTTCCCGTCGTCACCGTGCCGTTGATGACCACAAAAGGGTTGCCTATTGGCGTGCAACTTATTGCCGCCCCCTGGCGGGAAGATATTTGTCTGCGTGCTGCTTGGGCGCTGGAACAATCCGGCGTGGTCAGTGCCATTTCCTGCCAGTAAAGAAGGTGAAATAGCATTGTAGGGGGATGCCTGTGGGCATCCTTAGGTTGCTGGCAACGTTATCTAAAACAGTCATTCCCCCTCCACCACCGTCATTCCCGCGTAAGCGAGA
Source organism: Candidatus Symbiopectobacterium sp. 'North America' (assembly GCF_015762685.1). Taxonomy (GTDB): domain Bacteria; phylum Pseudomonadota; class Gammaproteobacteria; order Enterobacterales; family Enterobacteriaceae; genus Symbiopectobacterium. The sequence goes on from NZ_PEHF01000070.1 coordinate 21,137, forward strand.
ATCTTTGGCAGATGAAACGCGTTTTTCCTCACAGAGATCCCCGGCTTTCGCCGAGGATAACGAAAAGGGAAAGTGACTTTGTCATCAGCCTGAGAAGACCCGAATGTATTTTCTATTTCAGTGTGCATCACAGGGAAATATAAAGCATTGACAATGGCATTCTCCCCCTTTCGATCAAGCAATCATTTTCAGTGTAATCCGAAAATAACCACCATCAAATAGCGATATAAATCACCTTTATCACTGCAATGGCATAAGTAATTTCAAAAAAATCACAACGTCATTCAAGTCCATTATTACCCACAACATACAGAAACGTAAAAACCATTTAAAACATCGAATTTTAAAACACATATCATTGATATATAAACAAAAAATTAATACAAAACATCAATAAATAATATAAAAAGCAGACAGTGAAAAATAAAGAAAAATGGCCTACCAAGCGACATGGAAATGAATATCTTCATAGCACCACTCTCGGCACAAAGGGTTGCCTCAGAATCTGAGTATGGTAGGGTATGACGTGTTTTCACCTTCATCAGGACGAAATATAGAACGATAAATCACAGAGGAACTTTATCATTTCATGGCAATAAAACTCGAAGTAAAGCATCTCTATAAAATATTTGGCGAGCACCCTGACAGGGCATTCAAACTGATAGACAAAGGGCTAAACAAAGATCAGATCTTTGAAAAAACCGGGCTCACTGTCGGCGTGAAAGACGCCAATCTGGCCATTGAAGAAGGCGAGATATTCGTCATCATGGGATTATCCGGCTCGGGTAAATCCACACTGGTACGCCTTCTCAATCGTCTGATTGAACCGACTCTCGGTCAGGTACTGATCGACGGCGAAAACATCGCCGAGGTATCAGACACGGAACTGCGCGCCCTGCGCCGCAAAAAAATCAGCATGGTGTTCCAGTCATTCGCCTTGATGCCGCACCTGAGCGTGTTAGCTAACACTGCGTTTGGCATGGAGTTGGCAGGCGTCGATAAAGCACAGCGTGAACAGAAAGCGCTCGAAGCACTGCAACAGGTAGGCCTTGAAGCCTATGCCAATACCTACCCGGATGAGCTTTCCGGCGGGATGCGCCAACGCGTCGGTCTGGCGCGCGCACTGGCAAACGATCCCGATATTCTGCTGATGGATGAAGCGTTTTCAGCGCTCGATACGCTGATCCGTACTGAAATGCAAGATGAGTTGGTGAAACTGCAATCGCGCCACCAGCGTACCATCGTGTTTATTTCCCACGATCTGGACGAAGCCATGCGCATCGGCGATCGCATCGCCATCATGCACGGCGGTGAAGTGATCCAGGTCGGTACGCCAGATGAAATTCTCAACAACCCGGCTAATGACTATGTGCGTACCTTCTTCCGCGGCGTGGATATTAGCCACGTGTTCCGTGCCAAAGATATTGCGCGTCGTCGCCCCGTTACCTTGATCCGCAAAACGCCCGGCGTTGGGCCGTGCTCTGCGCTCAAGATCCTACAGGATGATGATCGTGAATATGGCTACGTGCTGGAAAAAGGGAAAAAATTTATCGGCGTCGTTTCTATCGATTCACTGAAAAAAGCACTGCACACGCAAGAACCACTGGAACAGGCTTTGCTGCCCGACCCTACCCCCGTGCCCGCAGATATGTCTCTCAATGAACTGATTTTACAGGTTACGCAGGCCCCCTGCGCCGTACCGGTCATCGGTGAGAACAGTGAATATATCGGCATTATTTCCAAGGGCATGCTGTTACAGGCATTAGACAAGGAGGGCAGCAACAATGACTTACGCAACCAATCCGTGGGAAACCACGCAAACACCGGTCAATGCTGCCGAACAGGCAGCCACCAGCAGCAATGGCGATCCCTGGTCATCGGCAGCACAAAGTGCATCGGCTTCAGGTGACGCCGCAACTAACAGCGCAGATGCCTGGGGCGCCCCCGCTCAGGATGCCGCACAGTCTGGCGCTGATTGGCTGAACAGCGCCCCTGCACCGACTCAGGAACACTTTTCGCTGTTAGATCCGTTCAAAGACACGTTGATTCCGTTGGATCATTGGGTCACCGGAGGGATCGACTGGCTGGCGCGCAGTGAGCGTGCGGCAAAAGTGGTGCGCCCACTGCTCGACGCCATGCAAACCACGCCGGCGTTTGTGTATCTGGTGCCCATTGTCATGCTGTTTGGCATCGGGAATGTGCCCGGCGTGGTGGTCACTATTATCTTTGCGCTACCACCGATTGTTCGTTTGACCATCCTCGGTATCCGGCAGGTGCCCGCCGATCTGGTAGAAGCCGCTGAGCCCTTTGGAGCCAGTCCGCACCAGATGTTGTTCAAAGTACAGTTGCCGTTGGCAATGCCCACCATCATGGCTGGTGTTAAGCAGACGCTGATGCTCGCGCTCTCCATGGTGGTCATTGCTTCGATGATCGAAGTGGGAGGATTGGGGCAGATGGTGCTGCGCGGTATCGGGCGTCTGGATATGGGACTGGCTGCCGTGGGCGGAGTCGGGATCGTTATTCTTGCCATTATTTTGGACCGATTGACCCAGTCTCTGGGGCGTGACCGCCGTAGCCATGGTAATCAATCCTGGTATCGCACCGGTCCATTGGGGCTGATCTTGCGCCCGTTCACGCGTTAATCACATTACATATAAAGAGGGATAAACCATGATGCAGAAAACCGGATTCGGGGCTGTTGCCCTGATTGCCGCGCTAACAGGCTCGCCGCTCTATGCCGCCGATCAGCCGGGCAAAGGTGTCAGTGTTCAGCCCGTGCAGAGCACGATTTCGGAAGAAACCTTCCAGACGTTGCTGGTTAGCCGCGCGCTGGAGAAACTGGGCTACAACGTGCAACCCATTCGCGAAGTGGATTATAACGTTGCCTATATGTCCATCGCATCCGGCGATGCCACCTTCACCGCCGTCAACTGGCATCCGCTTCAGGCAGACATGTACAAAGCGGCTGGCGGTGATGCTAAATTTTACCGCGATGGGGTTTACGTTGGCGGTGCCGCGCAGGGCTATCTGATCGACAAAAAGACAGCGGAAAAGTACCAGATCACCAACGTTGAGCAATTTAAAGACCCTGAGATCGCCAAGCTGTTTGATACCAACGGTGACGGCAAAGCGGACCTGATCGGTTGTGCACCAGGTTGGGGTTGTGAAGCCGCCATCAACCATCACCTTCAGGCTTACGGATTGAGCAACACGGTCGAGCACAATCAGGGTAACTACGCCGCGATGATCGCGGATGCCATTACCCGCTATAAAGAAGGCAAACCTATCTTCTATTACACCTGGACACCGTACTGGGTCAGCGATGTGCTGGTACCCGGGGCGCGATGTTGTCTGGTTACAGGTGCCTTTCTCTTCTCAACCGGGAGAAATGAAAGGCTCCAGCACCAAGCTGGCTAACGGCAACGACTACGGCTTCCCCGTGAATAATATTCGCATCGCAGCAAACAAAGCGTGGGCCGAGAAAAATCCGGCGGCTGCCAAGCTGTTTGCCATCATGAATCTGCCATTGGCCGACATCAACGCGCAAAACATGCGGATGCGCAGCGGAGAGAGCAGCCAGAAAGATATCGAACGCCATGTGGATGGCTGGATCAAGGCACATCAGGCACAGTTTGATGGTTGGATAAAAACCGCCACTGACGCGGCCAAGTAATCAGATAGCGTCACGTTGTTATTCACTTACAGGCCCACTTGGGCCTTAAACTGATGTCAAAGCTCGTCGTCCTCGGCGTAGGCCGGGGACCTCTGTCAGGAAGAATGTGTTTCGCCTGTGGGAGATTCCCGCCTACGCGGGAATGACAGAGAGTATATGGGAATGGCCGTTTTCCTTCGCTTTGTCAGCTACCTCAAGCCCATTCGGACCTGTTTCTTCAGATTCCGTTCCCCGTAAACGCCCTCACCCTTAACGGATTTGCTACAATCACGCCCACACCTTTCAGAACGCTAGCGAGTATTCATGTCTTCTCAACAGGCCCAGACCGGCCTCAGTCTTCCTTTAACGCTCATCATGTCAACGGCAACCGGATTGGCCGTTGCCAGTAATTACTAAGCCCAGCCGCTATTAGAAACCATCGCCAGAGTCTTTGAGCTTTCCGTTAATCAGGCAGGGCTTATAGTCACCGCCGCACAGGTGGGCTATGCGGTAGGTTTGATGTTTCTGGTGCCGATGGGCGATATGTTTGAACGGCGCACGCTGATTGTCACCATGACGCTGTTAACCGCGTTGGGACTGGTGATTACCGCGCTGGCCCCCACATTACCGGTGATGCTTGCTGGTATCGGGGTCGCGGGGTTGTGTTCCGTGGTAGCCCAAGTGCTGGTGCCGCTCGCGGCAACGCTGGCAACCCCCGAAACCCGCGGTAAGGTGGTCGGTACGATAATGAGCGGTTTACTGCTCGGCATTCTGCTTGCACGCACCATTGCTAGCGCACTCGCCACGCTGGGAGGATGGCGTACCGTATATTGGGTAGCCAGCGTACTGATGGTCATCATGGCATTGGTGCTGTGGCGCGCTCTGCCGCGTTTACTGCCCAGCAATAACCTGCAATACGAACAACTGATCGTTTCCATTTTCCGGCTGTTTGGCACTACGCGCGTGCGCGCACTGCTTGGGTGTCTCTCTTTCGCCAATTTCAGCATTCTTTGGACCTCGATGGCATTTATGCTGTCGGCACCGCCTTATCACTACTCAGAAGGGATTATCGGGCTATTTGGTTTAGTTGGAGCGGCAGGCGCACTGGCCGCCACCCGCGCTGGTCGTCTGGTCGATAAGGGAAAAGCCACATTAACCACCACGGTAGGTCTGGTACTGCTGTTGCTGTCCTGGGGCATGATCGCCATGGGTGCCACGGCGCTGCTGCCGCTGATTGTCGGCATTGTCGTGCTCGACCTTGCCGTGCAGGGTTTGCACGTCACTAACTAAAGCGTGATCTACCAGATGATGCCGGAAGCGCGTAACTGACTCACCGACGGATACATGACCAGCTACTTTATCGGCGGCGCTGCGGGCTCTTTGCTGTCTGCGGCCACCTATCAGGTCGCAGGCTGGACAGGTGTTTGCTATGCGGGTGCCGCAGTGAGCCTGCTGACGCTGCTTATCTGGATTCCCAGCCGAAAACACGGCTGAGAGGGCCGTCGATGAGGATGTGTCACATCTCTGGCACATCCGCCCTTTTATCGGTAGGGTATTGACTACCCATTCTATTAAACGACACGTTAGCCAATGATAAGCCAACAGCAGGAGAAGCAGATTGAACACGACTCCCCGCACGCCACCTTTGCCGAAGGGGTGATCAGTAGCCTGCCGATTGTGATCGGTTATCTTTCCGTCGCCTTCGCTTTTGGTCTGAATGCAGTCAAACTCGGCTATTCGCCGTGGGAAGCGGTCTTTATGTCGTGCGTGATTTACGCCGGCGCCAGCCAGTTTGTGATTACCGCCCTGCTCAGCGCCGGGATGTCCATTTGGGTGGCGGCGTTTACCGTCATGGCCATGGATGTACGCCATGTGCTGTATGGCCCTGCGCTGCGGCACCGTATTTTGCAGCGCCTGCCTACGCGCAAGACACCGCTGTGGGCGTTTGGGCTGACCGATGAAGTCTTCGCCGCCGCAACAGCACGGCTGGCACAAAACAATCGCCGCTGGAGTGAAAACTGGATGCTGGGCGTCGCTGCCGCCTCCTGGATTTCCTGGGCCTGTGGCACAGTGATCGGCGCGTTATTTGGTAATGGACCGTTGAAAGCGTACCCCGCCGTCGAGGCGGCACTTACCTTCATGCTGCCCGCGCTGTTCCTCAGTTTCCTGCTAGCTTCTTTTAAAAAACGGCAAAGTGTGATCGTGGTGTGTGCACTGGGTGGTGCCCTGCTTGGGTTACTGCTGTTCTCCATTCCGGCCGCGATTTTAGTCGGTATCGGCAGTGGCTGCGCCGCCGCACTGTTTCTTGCACCGCCCGTCATGGCTCAACAGGGGGAAAAATCCGCATGAATAGCCAAATAGTGCTGATTGGAGTGTTGGTCGGCATGGTGAATTTTTTATTCCGCTACCTGCCACTCCGTCTGGGAGCCAGCCGCGCTTCCGGCTCACTCAAGCGCGGCAAAGTGGGGGCAGTGCTCGACAGCATTGGCATCGCGTCTATCTGCGCCTTGCTGATTGTTTCCAGCGTCCCAGAGATTCAACAGCATACTAACAAGTTGTTGCCTACACTCATCGGTTGTCTGACGCTCACGCTCTGCTTCTACCGGACACGCAGCATTGTCATATCAACATTGTTGGGCGCGTTTTGTTACGGTATTGCTTTTAAATACCTTTCATTGGGAATTATTTAATATCATTGTGTTAGCAGCACGTTATTAGTGGTTCACGTTACATTACAGAAGGTCACTTATGTTCTGTCACAAAGTCGACGACCAATGCGACTAAATATCGTTTACCCGATTAGTAACTTTCGTTATTATACTGATCGTGATTAATGAGGTTTACATAAAAATGGATAGTCCATCTGTACACAAGCACGGGCTCACTGAAAGTGGCGCGCGTGACAAAAAACCTGAGTTCGATAAAAACAGCTCCTTCTCGCCCATCGAACAAATGATCAATCTGCGAGCTTCGCGCAATCCAGAGTTTCCTCAACAGGAAATCTTGCTGGTGCGTTTGTGCATGCACATGCAGAACAAGATTCTGGAGCACCGCAACAAGATTTTGCGGGAACAGGGCATCAACGAAACGTTGTTTATGGCACTGATTACGCTGGAGTCTCAGGAATCACGTAGTATTCAACCATCAGAATTGAGCGCCGCACTGGGCTCTTCGCGTACCAATGCCACGCGCATTGCCGATGAGTTAGAGAAACGCGGTTGGATTGAACGCCGTGAAAGCGATAGCGATCGTCGTTGCTTACACTTGCATATGACAGATGAAGGCAAAGCGTTTCTCGATCGTCTGTTGCCACCGCAGCACCAGAGTCTGCATTTCCTCTGGTCAGCATTGGAAAAAGATGAGCAGAAGCAGTTGGAAGTGCTGATGCGTAAATTGCTGGTGCGGCTGGACGAAATGGACAAGATCGATAATCCATGATCTCGTCAGACCGATAATAACAATACTGTCTTACCTTAAATACATCTTCACACGCACTGGCGTGTTGCCAGATGCCTGGTGTTTTTGGATCAATACCCGTTCGTATCATGACCGTTCATTAAACGGACCACGTTCCGCTGCCTCACGGCAGCCGGAGCGATAAGTTGCATCATGGGTAAAGGCTGCGTTGGCCGATTCTCTGCCTCGCAGCGCATGTGTAAGAATCGGCCATCGTTATCCGCCGCATTCCGATAAAAAATACCAGCGAAAACTGGTACTTATCCTGTTAACCATGCTGTTTTTACTGGTTGGCTGCATCTGGTTCGTCTACTGGTATCAGGTGCTCAGACACCATCAGGAAACCGACGATGCTTATGTAGCTGGTAATCAGGTGCAGTTGATGTCCCAGGTGAGCGGCAGCGTCACCCGCGTCAACGTGGACAACACCGATTTCGTCAAGCAGGGGGCGGTCCTGGTCGAACTGGACGCGACCGATGCGCAACTGGCTTTCGAACGTGCGCAGACCGCGCTGGCTAACAGAGTGCGCCAGACGCACCAGTTGATGATCAACAGCAAACAATATCAAGCCAACATCGATCTGTATCAAACAGAACTCAATAAAGCCACGGGCGACCTTGCGCGCCGTGAAACCCTGGGTATGTGAATGCCATTGGCCGTGAAGATGTGCAGCACGCGCGTGATGCCGTCGCCAGCGCACGCGCCTCACTGGAAGTGGCCAAGCAGCAATATCAGGCCAATCGCGCGATGATCCTTGATACGCCGCTTGAGCAACAACCCGGTGTGCAACAAGCCGCAACCGATCTGCGTGATGCCTGGTTGGCACTGCAACGAACCCGTATTTTCAGCCCGGTGGATGGCTATATTTCTCGCCGCAGCGTACAAGTTGGTGCGCGTATCACCCCCTCTTCTGCGCTGATGGCCGTGGTGCCCGCCCACCATTTATGGGTGGATGCTAACTTTAAAGAAACGCAGCTTGCCAATATGCGTATCGGCCAGCCCGTCACGGTGGTCAGTGATATCTACGGTGACGATGTGGTGTACCAGGGCAAGGCCGTCGGCCTCGATATGGGGACAGGCAGCGCGTTCTCTCTGCTGCCAGCGCAAAATTCTACCGGTAACTGGATCAAGGTCGTGCAGCGTTTGCCCGTGCGTATTGAGCTGGATGCGCAGCAACTGGCTGGGCACCCGTTGCGTATTGGCCTTTCCACGCTGGTGAAAGTCGATACGGCCAATGTAGAGGGGAAAGTGCTTTCCGATGCACCGCGCAGCGCACCAGCATATCAAAGCGATGCGTTGACGCTGGATCTGGCCCCGGTCAATACCCTGATCGACACCATTATTCGAGCTAATGCGGAATAACCTCGCAGGAGATGAGCGTGCAGAGAAAACCGCTTGAAGGCTCGGCCCTGGCCTGGATGACCGTCGCGCTGTCATTGGCGACCTTTATGCAGGTGCTGGATTCGACCATCACTAACGTGGCCATCCCCACGATTGCCGGTAACCTGGGAGCCTCAAACTCCCAGGGTACTTGGGTTATCACGTCATTCGGGGTAGCCAATCCGATTTCCATTCCGATTACCGGTTGGCTCGCCAAACGCATCGGTGAGGTACGTCTGTTTTTGTGGGCAACGGGACTGTTCGCCTTCACGTCATGGCTGTGCGGCGTCTCCACCAGCTTGGAAATGCTGATTTTCGCCCGTGTGCTTCAGGGGATCGTGGCAGGTCCGTTGATTCCGCTGTCGCAAAGCTTGCTACTGAGTAACTATCCACCTGCCCGACGCAGTATTGCACTGGCGCTCTGGTCGATGACGGTGGTGGTGGTGGCACCCATTTGTGGTCCGATTCTCGGAGGCTGGATCAGCGATAATTATCACTGGGGCTGGATCTTCTTTATCAACGTGCCGTTAGGTATTTTGGTTGTGGTCATTGCGATGCAAACCCTGAAGGGGTGCAAAACCAAAACTGAAATTCGACCGATTGACACCATCGGCCTGGCGCTGTTGATTATCGGGATCGGCAGCCTGCAAATGATGCTGGACAGTGTTAAAGAGCTGGACTGGTTCAGTTCAATGAGATAATCATTTTGACCGTGGTGGATTTGTCACTGTTTAAATCCCGTAACTTCACCATTGGCTGCTTGTGTATCAGCCTGGCCTACATGTTCTATTTTGGCTCCATCGTGCTGTTACCTCAGTTGTTGCAAACAGTCTTTGGCTATACCGCAACCTGGGCTGGGTTTGCCTCAGCGCCAGTCGGCCTGATGCCTGTGCTGCTATCCCCAATCATTGGACGCTTTGCACCGCGTTTGGATATGCGCAAGCTGGTGACGTTCAGCTTCATTATGTATGCCGTATGCTTTTATTGGCGTGCGTATACCTTTGAACCGGGGATGGATTTCGGTGCCTCGGCCTGGCTGCAATTTGTGCAAGGGTTCGCCGTGGCCTGCTTCTTTATGCCGCTCACCACCATTACGCTTTCCGGATTACCCCCAGAGCGACTGGCGGCGGCATCGAGCCTTTCGAACTTTGCGCGTACGCTGGCAGGCTCCATCGGTACCTCGATCACGACGACATTGTGGACACAGCGCGAATCGCTGCACCACGCGCATCTCACCGAATCGGTGACGCCTTACAACCCCATTGCTCAGGGCTCCTATCAGCAGTTGATGGAGATGGGGATGAGTGAGAAGCAGGCTTCCGCATACATCGCCCAACAAATCACCAATCAAGGGTTGATTATTTCAGCCAATGAAATCTTTTGGGCAGCGGCAGGGGTCTTTCTGGTGCTGATGATATTGGTGTGGTTTGCGAGACCACCGTTTACTACCGGGGGCGGCGCTCATTGATAGAGTGGGGTAAGGTTGCTGACAACCTTACCTAAAACAGTCGTCATTCCCGCGAAGGCGGAAATCTCTAGCCGGTAAAACGCGTTTCTTCTGGCAGAGATCCCCGGCTTTCGCCGAGGATGACGAGAGGGAATCCGAAGATGACAAGGCGTTAAGTGACTTAATCACCAGTCGGACATCACTCTTCAGTGATGCTGTGCTGCCGCCACCATTCCGACAGCAAAATACCCGTCGCGACGGAAATATTCAGGCTTTCCACTTTACCCGTACCACCGATAGACAGCGGCAAATCGCCCTGCTGCCAGGTGCTGTCCGTCAGGCCATCACCTTCATGCCCCACCACCAATACCACTTTCTTCGGCAATGCGGTTTGTGCCAGCGGCTGCCCTTTGTGGCTGGAGGTGGTCGCGATGGTATAACCCGCGGCGCGGAACGCATCCAGCGCCGAGGGGAAACTATCGGTTTGAATGGCATTCACATGCTCTGCGCCGCCTTCTGCCGTGCGCACTGCCGCGCCAGATTCCAGCAACGACGGATCGTGAATCAGCCCCCCTTCGACACCAAAGTGCGCGCAGGAGCGCACGATACCGCCCAGATTATGCGGGTTACCCACATCTTCCAGCGCCAGCACGCAATCCGTTTCCTTCGTCTGTGCCTGTGCCAGATAATCATTCACATCAGAGCCCTGGCGTTTCTTGATCAGGAAGCACACGCCGCCGTGGTGATAAGTGCCAGACGCTTTGGTGAGTTCTTCATCATCCACCACATGGTAGGCTTTACGGTTCGCCGCCATCCAGCGTAACGCTTCACGGAAACGCGGCGTCACTTCTTGCAGGAACCAGGCGCGCACAATGGCGTCCGGACGGTTGGTAAACAGCGCCTGACAGGCGTTTTCACCATAAACCCGCGTCTCTTCCTGACGCTGACAGCGAATCTGCTCAGGATCGAGACGGCTCTTGCCCACAATCCCACCGTGGTCTGGTGTCTCTGCGGCATCCGGTGCGCGCGACACGGTTTTCCACGGTGAATCACTGCCGCGACCGTAATCTGCACGATCATCGCGCCCAGCATTGTCATTATTGCGGTGCGGATTTTCACGCACATAGCGCGGGTTCATGTCACGCGGATCGCGTGGTTTGGTACGCCCATCTTTATCGCGGCTATCGCGATTATCACGCGGCTTGCCGCGCACGTCTTTATCCCGATTGTCACGAGACGCATACGGCCCTTTGCCACGCCCCTCTTTGTCCCGGTTGTCGCGAGACTCATACGGCCCTTTGCTGCGCCCGTCTTTGTCTCGGTTGTCGCGCCGCCCGGTTTTTTCGTTATCATTGCGGCGATCGCGCGCGCCGTCTCCGGTACGCGAATTTTTCTTTTCGTCCTCATTACGGACGTACATCACGCGGACCTTTCCGCTCTTACTACCCGCTGAATCGCTCATTATTTTCTCCACCAACGCGCTGGCGCGAAGATTACCTGATGTACACCCGCGACGCTACCGACTTCGGGTATAAAAGCGGAGTTTCCGTGACACCAGAGCAGACGATGACACCGAAACCTGAATCACAACGGTGATGTCTATTGTAATCATTGAGGAAACCACATTGTTTCTTCAGACGGCCATCACCATAATACGTTTACGTTTTTGCAACATGCTGTTGTTTTTCAAGCTGCCCTCTGGTTTTGGCACAACGTTGACCACAGCACATCTATTTTAGCCGTTTTATGATTTGAGGTCGCCTATGAACATGGTATGCGAATCCTGCCACACCACGAACCGTTTGCCGAAAACGCCTTTCGAAAACTGGTTAGATGAAACGATTTGAGCCGTTAAGCCATGTAATAAAAGCCGCACTGGGGCTTTGTGTCCTCCAGTGCGTCAAGTAGAATAGCGCTTTTTAGCCACCCCCCTATGCGCGATAACGCTGTTCTTCGTTTGCGCCAGCACCGTCTGGAACGCTCCACTCGCCCTTTTCGGGCCCGAGGCTGCCGTGTGGTACGTTGTCAACACTGCCTGCTGCCGGTGACCAGCTGTCTGTGCGACATCATCACCCCTCATTCGGCACGCAGCCGCTTTTGTTTGATTATGTTCGATACCGAACCGTTAAAACCCAGCAATACCGGTCGCCTGATTGCCGATATTCTGCCTGACACCCAGGCCTTTCTCTGGTCAGGCACTGAGCCTGATCCAGCATTGCTGGCAGCACTGAAAACCTCGGACTATCAGCCCTATCTGGTTTTTCTTGCGGATGAAGCCGGGCCGTCGCGTCAGGTTTTGCACAGTTTACCAGATAACGCCAAGAGCCGCCGCTGTTTGTGCTGCTGGACGGCACCTGGCCGGAAGCGCGCAAGATGTTTCGCAAAAGCCCTTATCTGGATGCGCTGCCCATTTTGTCGCTTACGGTTGAATCACTCTCACGCTACCAACTGCGCGAAGCCAGTAGCGCAGGACAACACTGCACAGCGGAAATTGCTGCCGCACTGTTGCAACAGGCGTGTGATAATGATGCCAGCCAGGGCCTGCTCAATCACTTCGACCGCTTTCGCCAACGCTATCTGGCCGGTAAAGCACATCGCCTTGTGCAGGAAATTTCATCGACTGTCACAGCATAAAGGCATAAAAACCGCTATGATTCAGCTCTCTGTCCTGTCGGGAGCGAGCGATGAGTCAGCGCGAGTTAGAAGCGTTATTAAGACCAAAATCGATCGCCGTGCTGGGCGCATCGGAGAAACCGGGGCGCGCCGGTTTTCTCATGATGCAAAACCTGCTGGGCGGTCACTTCACCGGTCCGATCCTGCCCGTCACGCCCAAATATCGTGCCGTCTGTGGCGTACTGGCTTATCCCGATGTGGCAAGTTTGCCCATCACTCCCGACCTGGCAGTTCTCTGTACCCATGCCAGTCGCAATTTACTGCTGCTGGACGCGTTGGGTCAGCGCGGTTGTAAAACCGTGATTATTCTCTCTTCGCCCCCCGCACAGGCGGAAGAGCTCAAAGCCTGTGCCAGCCGCTATGCCATGCGTCTGTTGGGTCCGAACAGTCTGGGGATACTGGCACCGTGGCAAGGTTTCAACGCCAGCTTCTCCCCCGTGCCGATCGTCAAAGGCAAGCTGGCGTTTATTTCTCAGTCCGCTGCGGTTTCCAATACCATTCTCGATTGGGCGCAGCAGCGTGGCATCGGCTTTTCCTACTTCATCGCACTGGGTGACAGCTTGGATATCGATGTGGACGATGTCCTCGATTTCCTGGCGCGTGATGGTAAAACCAGCGCCATTTTATTGCACCTTGAGCAGCTTAAGGATGCGCGGCGTTTTCTCTCTGCCGCGCGCAGCGCCGCCAGAAACAAGCCCAACCTGGTTATCAAGAGTGGCCGAACTCAGCTTGCTCAGCAGTTACTGCACGGGCACCAACTCGGGCTGGATGCTGCCTACGATGCGGCCACCCAGCGTGCCGGTCTGCTACGAGTACGAGACACCCACGAGCTGTTCTCCGCGGTGGAAACGCTGAGCCACCTGCGCCCGCTGCGCGGTGAGCGCTTGCTTATTGTCAGCAACGGCGCATCACTCGCCGCACAAGCGCTCGATCAACTGCTTAGCCGACAAGGCAAACTGGCGACCTTGACGGAACAAACCCAGCAGAAGCTGCGCGACGACGCTACCGCTGCGCGCTACCTCAGCACGCTTTCAGTGCTGCTGGACAGCGATGACTACGACGCTCTACTGATCATCCACGCACCGAGCGCCGCGGCGCCCGGTACAGAAAGCGCGCAGCAGTTGATTGCCTGCTGTCAGGCACATCCGCGCGGCAAGCGCATCACCTTACTCACCAACTGGTGCGGCGAATATTCCTCTCAAGAGGCTCGTCGTCTGTTCAATGAGGCTGGCATTCCCACTTACCGCACACCTGAAGGGGCGGTCACAGCCTTTATGCATATCGTGTAATACCGACGTAACCAGAAGCAACTGATGGAAACGCCGGCCCTGCCGCACGATCTCGGCATCAACGCCGCTCAGGCACATCAACTGATTCATCAGGCGTTGACGGATGGGGTAACGCAGTTGGATACCCACGAAGTTCAGCCGATTTTGAACGCCTACGGGCTGCACACCTTGCCGACCTGGATTGCCAGCGACAGCGCGGAAGCGGTGCATATTGCCGAACAGATTGGTTATCCTGTCGCCATCAAGCTGCGTTCACCTGATATCCCGCACAAATCCGAAGTACAGGGGGTGATGCTCTACCTGCGCACCGCCCATGAAGTTCAGCAAGCCGCCGATGCGATTATCGATCGTGTTAAACGTGCCTATCCGCAGGCTCGCATTCACGGGCTGCTAGTACAAGGCATGGCGAATCTCGCTGGCGCACAAGAGCTGCGTATCGCGGTAGAACAGGACCCTATCTTCGGTCCGCTGATTTTATTGGGCGATGGCAGCGTGGAGTGGAACAAGGATTCGCAGGCGGCGGTGGCCTTGCCGGCGCTCAATATGACGCTGGCGCGCTACCTGATAATGCAAGCGCTGAAAAGCGGAAAAATACGCGGGCGCAGCGCCCTGCATCCATTGGATATCGCCGGGCTCAGCCGGCTGCTGGTGCAGGTATTCAATCTGATCCTGGACTGCCCGGAAGTACATCGCCTCGATATTCATCCGCTGCTGGCATCGGGCAGTGAATTCACCCTGCTAGATGTCACACTCCATCTCACGCCTTTCTCTGGCGATCCCCAAGAGCTGGAAGAACAGGTGCAGCTCAATAATCAGGAGTATTGACTGTTTCGCCCCATTCTGCCCGAGGACGAACCGCTGCTGGAAGGCTTTATCGGCAACGTCACCAAAGAAGATCTCTACTACCGTTATTTCAGTGAAATCAACGAATTCAACCATGAAGATTTGGCGTACATGACGCAGATCGACTACGATCGGGAAATGGCTTTTGTTGCGGTGCGCCCGACGGCGTTCGGTGATGAAATCATTGACGTGACGCGCGCCATTTCCGATCCCGATAATATTGCCGCTGAATTCGCGGTGCTGGTGCGTTCAGACTGTAAAGGGATGGGGCTTGGCAAGTGTCTGCTCAGCAAGTTGATTGATTACACCCGTCGCCACGGATTAAAACAATTGAACGGCATCACCATGCCGCATAACCAGGGCATGGTCGCCTTGGCGAAGAAACTCGGTTTCACGGTAGACGTGCAGTTGGACGAAGGGATTGTCACGCTGGTGCTGCCGTTGAACACACAAGATGTTGCGTGACAGAGCGTTTATTTTGGCGGTCAATCTGGTAATGAACGGTAAAACTTACTCACTACGCCCGAAAAGTAGTGGTATCATCGCCCGATTAGGCATTCCCCTGACATCATTAATGACGGCCTTGCGCCGACTAATAAGAGAAGAAACGCACTGTGATGTTGTCTACATTTAAACGCAATAAATACCAACAACACCTTGCACAACTGCCCAAAATCCCTCAAGCAGCGGACGGCATTCAGACGTTACACTCCCCTGAACTGTTTCGCGCCGCGCTGATTAACCTGATCCAACAGGCCAAGACGCGAGTCTATCTGGTCGCACTCTACCTGGAGCAGGATGACGGCGGACAGGGCATACTCTCTGCGCTCTACAACGCCAAGCGCAGCAACCCCTATCTCGACGTGCGTCTGTTGGTCGATTGGCACCGTGCGCAGCGCGGGCGCATTGGTGACAAATCAGCGAGTACCAATGCGGATTGGTACTGCGACATGGCAGAAAAACACGCTGACGTGAAGTTTCCCATTTATGGTATTCCGGTCAATACGCGCGAAGCGCTCGGCGTCTTGCACCTAAAGGGCTTCATCGCTGATGACTGCGTGCTGTATAGCGGTGCCAGCCTGAACGATGTCTATCTGCATCAGCATGATAAGTATCGCTACGATCGCTATCAGCTTATCCATAATGCAGCGCTGGCCGACACCATGTCGGGCTACATCACCACGCTGCTAAACGATCCGGCGGTGCAACGTCTGGACAGCCGTTCGCGGCCCAAAAATCTGGAAATCAAAGCAGATATTCGTCAATTTCGCCAAATGCTGCGCACTCTGGCTTACAACACGCCCGGCAGTGAGGGCGTCAATGGAGAACTGACGGTCACACCGTTAGTCGGGTTGGGTAAACAAAGCCCGTTGAATAACACCATCCATCACCTGATGTTTTGTACCGAGCATAGGCTGGTAATGTGCACCCCTTATTTCAACCTGCCGGCACTGCTGATCAAAAACGTGGTGCGCCTGCTCAAAGAGGACAAGCAGGTGGAGATCATCATTGGCGACAAGACGGCTAACGATTTCTTTATTCCCGAAGATCAGCCGTTCAAGATCATCGGTGCGTTGCCCTACCTGTATGAAATCAACCTGCGCCGTTTCGTCAGCCGCTTGCAGCGTTATATCGACAATCAGCAGTTAACCGTGCGGTTGTGGAAGGATGGGGATAGCAGCTTCCACCTCAAAGGGCTGTGGTCCGACGATACCTGGCAATTACTGACAGGTAATAACCTCAATCCTCGCGCGTGGCGTTTGGATTTGGAAAACGCCATCCTGATCCACGATCCTGAAAAAGTGCTGCTGGAACAGCGGTTGCAAGAGTTGGAGCAGATTCGCGCATACACCACGCCGCTCCAAAGCTATACCGACTTGCAAGGTATCGCACAATATCCAGTGAAAGTACGTAAATTGATACGCCGCTTGCGCCGTATCAGGATCGACAGGTTGATCAGTCGGATTCTGTAATTCCACACCGTAAAGCCCCGTTCGCGGGGTTTTTGATTATCAGTGTAGATGCCATCTCTGCTCATCTCGCCCTTATCCGCGCCATATTGTCATAAAACTGCCTTTTTCGTTTTCCTAATGAAACTCAGTTCCATTTATCTTGAAATAATCAACACTACAGCGCTCGTTTTGTGATCTGCATCTAGGTAAATAAAATACCCTTCCGTTATTATTGTTCTATATAAAAAACCACAGTTTCACATATAAAACCACTATGAATATCTTCCAACAACTTGAGCAAAGCACCAGCGGCAGTCCGTCTCGTGATGATCGTTGACTATATTGCCAATCGTGATAAAGCCAGCTTTACCGAGATCTGTACCGATCTGTCTATACCGAAAAGTAGCGTACATCATCTGCTTGAAGTATTGACGGTATCACAACTATTACGTCAGCGCGCTGATGGACGTTATGTTTTAGGCTTGCGTTTATTCGAACTTGGTGGTCTGGCAATTAAGAATATCGACCTGCGCAAAGATGCCATTGGTTTTATGCACACATTGGTGAAAGAGACGGAGTTAACCTGCCACCTTGGTATTCTTGAGGGGGATAACGGCTTTTTCCTGAGTAAAGTCGAATCGCCCAAGGCTATTGTGAAAACATCTTGGAAAGGTAAGAAAATTGTATTTAACCGCATGTCTCTGGGAAAAGCATTATTGGCTTAGCTGCCACAGGAAAGAATAGAAGCCCTGATTGCTGATTGTACCTTCAAGCGTTTTACGCCACGAACCATTACCAATAAAGATGATGTTCTGGAACACCTGAAGCTCGTCAAAGAACAAGATTGGGCGATCGACGACGGTGAAGACATTGAGGAAATCTGCTGTATGGCAGCACCGATTTTTAATCAGGATGGCAAGGTTATCGCCGCCATCGGCGTCAATGGCATGCAGTCACAGTATGCCAATGGCAAGAAAGAGAAACACTTGGCAAGCCTGATTAAAACCAGCAAGGCAATCTCCGATCATATTAACAGCCATCGCGCTGAATAACTCCAATAAGCAAACAGAAATACTATATTATTAATTAAGAGGTTAATAATCAGAGCGTCAATAAAACAATTTTTATTTTACACTGATAAATTACATGTAATTCGCTTACTACTGAAAGATTGATCATTCACCGGAAACCGGTAATGGATATCATCAATCTAGGTAGCGATACATAATGGGTAAAATATCTGTAATGTCTTTAACAACATTACGGGAAGGCAGCTTATAATTAAAAATAACATCTAGAAACCCAAAATAGTAAGGCAATAGCAAACATTTAATTATCAATTTTTAATGGGGATAACCATCTTCAACATTATGTGAATGTGGGTAATAACACCCAGGGCCTTGTGCGCCCCTGATTTTTAAATTTTATACCTATCACCTATCTGCTTTTATCAAAAGCGGCGGGACACATTTTTATTTTTTATAGATGAGGCTTTTCATGAAAATCAAACAAGCTATTGATAAAATCCCTGGGGGATTAATGCTGGTTCCGCTCTTTTTGGGCGCACTCTGTAATACCTTTACTCCGGGCGCAGGGAAGTATTTGGGCTCCTTCAGTAACGGACTGATTACCGGCACCATTCCTATTCTGGCCGTGTGGTTCTTCTGCATGGGCGCATCCATTGAGCTCAAAGCGACGGGTACCATGCTGAAAAAATCTGGCGTTTTGGTTGTCACCAAAATTGCCACTGCATGGGTCGTGGCAATCCTTCTTGCCGGGCGATGGTATCCAAAACGGCTTGCTTGCGGGTATCTCAGTTCTCGCACTGGTAGCAGCGATGGATATGACCAACGGGGGTCTGTATGCCGCCCTGATGAACCAATATGGTTCTAAAGAAGAAGCCGGTTCCTTCGTGTTGATGTCGTTGGAGTCCGGTCCGCTGATGAACATGGTTATCCTCGGTGCCAGCGGTATCGCAACCTTTGAACCACAACTGTTTGTCAGCGCTGTGTTACCTTTCCTGATTGGTTTTACACTGGGCAACCTGGATCCGGACCTGAGAAAACTGTTTGGTAACTCTGTCCAAACCTTAATTCCTTTCTTCGCCTTGGGTAACACCATCAACCTGGCCGTTATCCTCAAAACCGGTTTTGCCGGTATTTTTCTGGGCGTGCTGGTGATTGTAGTTACTGGTATCCCGTTGATCCTGGCTGACAAATTTATCGGTAGCGGTAACGGTACCGCAGGTGTAGCGGCCTCCAGTAGCGCCGGTGCCGCAGTCGCAACTCCGCTTTTGATCGCCAACATGGCTCCGGAATTCGCCCCGGTAGCTCAACAAGCCACGGCGCTTGTTGCCACCAGTGTTATAGTGACTTTAGTACTCGTGCCCATCATTACGGCCTTGTGGGCAAAACGATTTTCACCTAAAAACGCATAAAAGGTAACAATATGGACGTACGACAAAGTGTACACAGCGAACATGCTAAAACGCCCGATACCACCGAGCTGAGAAAGAAATTTCTCATTGAGCAGATTTTTACGCCAAACCAATACACGATGGTGTACAGTCACATTGACCGCATTGTTGTGGGTGGGATTATGCCGATTGACGGCGAGATCACCTTTGATGACGGTATCGGTAAGCAATTTGGTGTGAACTATTTTCTCGAACGCCGCGAGTTGGGCCTGATCAATATCGGTGGCCCGGCAAACATCGTGATTGATGGCAAAAGCTACGCGGTAGGCAACGAAGAAGCGCTCTACGTGGGTAAAGGAGCGAAAGCGCTGGCATTCAGCAGCGTAGATAAGGCTAAACCGGCAAAACTGTATTACAACAGTGCGCCAGCGCATGCCACGTTCCCAACGCGTGTGATTACGCAAGAGGATGCGGTTAAAGCCCCGCAGGGTGATATCGCAACCTGTAACAAGCGTACCATTTGCAAATATCTGGTACCGGAAGTGGTGGAAACCTGCCAGTTAAGTATGGGGTTGACGCGTTTGGCAGAAGGCAGCAACTGGAACTCAATGCCGACCCATACCCATGAACGCAGAATGGAAGTTTACTTCTATTTTGATATGGCAGATGACACCATTATTTTCCATATGATGGGCGAGCCACATGAAACACGTCACCTGGTAATGCACAACGAGCAGGCAGTGATCTCACCGAGCTGGTCGATTCACACTGGCGTTGGTACCAAAAATTATGCCTTTATCTGGGGCATGATCGGTGAAAACCTGACGTTTGACGACATGGACCATATTGCGATGAAAGATCTGCGCTAGTAGGCGCTGCACGACTCGCACTCGTTCGGCTAACGCCCACGGTATCGATACCGTGGGCGTTTTTATATCTGCTATCCGGCAATCTTTTTCGCTGGCATTTACCGCACTGTCGGAGGGCGGGCCTTCCGATCCCCACAAAGAAGTCCCTACAAATTTAGGCCGAGTCTTTTTGTTGGTACTGTGAATATTTCGTGCGCGTTAACCCACGTGGTTATTTGCACCGTACATCGCACTCGCCCGACACGGGGCGCTCAATTACGCGGTGCCTTAGGGGCCCGAGCCCACTGACGGGCCGCCAGCGACGCGTTCCCGACGCGGTACTGACTTTCGCGGCGTCCTGCCGCTCACCCTGTGGTCTCGTTCCCCTCTGCGTTATTTTTTACGCGATATAACGTCAAACAATTCAAAAAATTAAAACCATGCCCCCTTACGCTATTCTCGGCGCGTATGCGAAGAACTCTCGCAGGCAAAATGCAGTCTCCCTGTCTGAGGTCTCTGGCCTTCGCCGAGGATAACGAAATGAGGGTAAGAGAAAGGTTATTACATTAATAAAGTGAATATCACACACAGCAAAAAGGGCCGTC
>NZ_PEHF01000024.1 GCF_015762685.1 Candidatus Symbiopectobacterium sp. 'North America'
ATGTTCCATTACGTCAGGTTAAACATGGGGTTATGATTCTCCCACCATGATCGGGGAAGACCCTTTCATATACAAATAAATTTGTGAGCGCTTAAGCCCTGTTTTTTCTCTGACTTGTTTCAAACGCAATAATTGGTGGGATATCATTATTTTCCTCCTGAGTCCGTCAGACACAATGTGCACTAACACAACAACACAGACGGCGCTGAAGAGAAAGCTTGTGAGCTCGTATTACGGGTTATTCAACCCTTAATACGGATTTTAGGGTTTTTACGCCTAATAGTCATTTCATGAAGGCGCGTAGGTTTTCACCTCTTGTATTGCATCGTTAAAAAAGACAATTACGGTATCTGGTTGGATAGATGCCCCTGTATGGGCTAACAAGCGCATCATGTTAGCCGCTATTGTCGCAAGAAGAATCACGTTTTCTTTGATAAAGCTGAGAGGTCAGGGTTGTTAACATTGTGAAAGACGACTTATTGAGCCTGACACAATGAAAAAGAGTAGCAACACGCCGACGCCCCATTATGCGACTTTCAAACAGTTTCAGGCAAACCCGGATACCGCCAGAGATTTTATGCAACTCCATTTGTCTGGTGAACTGCGGGATCTGTGTGACATTACCACCCTGAAACTTGACTCTGGCTCTTTTATTGAAGAAGACCTACGCGCCTATTTTAGTGATGTGCTCTACAGCGTAAAAACGCGGGTGGGTGAAGGGTACATTCATGTGCTGATTGAGCACCAAAGCTCTGTGGACAAGCACATGGCATTTCGCCTGATGAGATACGCCATCGCGGCCATGCAGAAGCATCTTGATGCTAAACACAAGACATTACCGCTGGTTATTCCGATACTGTTTTATGCAGGCAGCCCCAGTCCTTATCCTTACTCAACCAACTGGTTAGACGGATTCGATCGCCCCGACGTGGCTGAACGGCTTTACTGTAACCCTTTCCTGCTGGTGGATATCACGGTGATCCCGGATGATGAAATCATGGAGCATCGCAGCATGGCGGCGCTGACCCTGTTGCAAAAGCATATTCGTCAGCGCGATCTGGCGGAGTTGATGTACAGACTGGTGACGCTGCTGCTGGCGGGTTACATGACCAGACAACAGACGATATCACTGGTAAACTACATGGTAGAGGCAGGAGACGCGTTAGACGTTGAGGCTTTTGTCCGAGAACTGGCACACCGGGTGCCACAGCATGAGGAAGAGCTGATGACCATAGCGCAGCGACTCGAGCAGAAGGGTATTGATAAAGGTATGGAATTAGGAAAGCGCAGTGAACGCCTGGCTATACTGAAAATTGTTAGCACTATGCGACAGAATGGCATGGATGATGCGGCTGTGATGAAAATGACTGGTCTGACAGCAGATGAGTTGGCGCAACTGCATCAGTAATAGCTTATCAACTAACAATGCGAGCCAAGAACCGGGGAGCCACCGCGCTCTGCATGTTATGCCGCGCTGTTCTTTATTCCTTCTGTACATCAGACTTATCGCGTTCAAACTCTGCATGCCATTGATCATCACCACGTTGTGACTTTGTAGCTATCCCATTTATAGCGGGTGTCTTTGTGCGGTATGTTTTAGCCGGCGAAGAAGGCTATCTGTGTTAGCAAAGGGAACAGGATAAAAGCATGCGATAACCATGGGATATGGGATACGAAAAATGGTTCGTTATGCCGTTAGACCAACAAAAAACCCTGACCATGGACGATCACGGCAGAGCTTTAATGGGCAGAGCTACATTCAGATAATGGTCTTGCTGGTCAGTGCTTGCGCGCGTTCTTGCATATCGGTGAGGGCAGGTATAAGCAGGCAGATAGCAGCCAGCTCATGTCCTAATTGGCACAAGCTCTCAGGCGTGGGTTCGTATACCTCATTCTCGGCAAAGGTGATCAGCGCATCTCCAATAAAATTGAGGCAATGACAAAGCCCGGCACGCGCTTCGGCACAGTAATAGGCGGTCAGCGACAACTCATCCTTGTCCATGCTTGCGAAGTCCAGATGAGCCAGTGCGGCACTCATGGCAGAATAGAGGGTATCGCACTCCGCCAGTGATTGATAAGGCGTGCTCGTGTTACAATCGATATCAGCCATAGCATTAATCTCCTTAATGTTGTGGTCAGAAGTCCGGTTAGTGTTCCTAGCACTGCCGGGCTTCGCTTTTGCAGTTGCAAAGCACCGCGTAATTACAATGATACCATGCTATGGAATTTGTAATTACAATGTCAAGTGAAAAATAAAAAACAGACCAGTACCAAATCCGGCTTTCTCACGAGTTTCGAGCACAACTGGAAGAACAAGCCCATAAGGATGGTGATAAGACATTGGCTACGTGGATAAAACGCGTTTTGCGCAAGGAACTTCAGACACGCGGTATCGAGCCAAAAGGTTAAGCTAGCCTGGTTGGGGCCACTTGTATTGCATGGCCCCTTGGCTAACCTTCTCGCAAAGAGAAGGGGAAAACGGCTAACTCTCTTCTTTACCCATTGGCTCTGCTCATTTCATTTATCCGATAGCTTCTCGCATAAATATACGGTGCAACGTACCCCTCACGGTTTACATCCAGATAATCCGACCACCATTGCACCATTGCACCATTGCACCATTGCAATGCGCGCATGAAGGTGCTCTGCCTTATGTACATAGGCAGCCCGAACACTGTTACGCTCCTGATGGCTCATTTGGCGCTCGACGGCATCCCGCGACCAGAGTTCCGATTCCATTAGGGCACTGCACGCCATCGCGCGGAATCCATGACCACAGACATCGTTTTTGGTGTCATACCCCATTAACCGCAGTGCTCTGTTAACGGTGTTTTCACTCATTGGTTTGGACGGGTTATGATCGCCGGGGAACACCAATTCCTGATGGCTGGAGATATCTTGTATCTGTTTCAGAATAACTACGGCCTGTTGGGAAAGGGGAACGAGATGCGGGGTGCACATTTTCGCTCCGCGCCCCGAATAGCGCACGCTAGTAATGGCCTCTCGGGTGGAGGGAATAGTCCATATCTTGTTCTTGAAATCAAACTCACCCCAACGGGCGAAACGTAATTCACTGGAGCGGATAAACAGATGCAGGGTAAGCATCACCGCTAATCGGGTCAGTTGTCTTCCGGCCGTATAATCGCCAACGCGTGCCAGTAGCTCCGGCAAGCGTTCAAGTGTAAGGGCAGGGTAATGTCGTTTGACCGGCGGCGCGGTTACTCCTTCCAGATTCAGCGCCGTGTTGTGTTCTACCAGCCCGCGCTGCACGGCGTAACGCATGATATTGCACAGATGCTGTCGGGAACGGGATGCGACTTCGAGTAAACCTTTTGCTTCGATGCCTTTAAGCAGGGTGGTGAAATGCTGCGTTTTTAACTCGGTCACGAGCATGCTGCCAATTGCCGGAAAGAGATGGTTGTTCATGCTGGCAAGCAGTCGGGCTGCGTGGTTTTCTGACCAGGCCTTGTTGTTGCCATGCCAGCTCAGTGCGACGGCTTTAAAGCATTTTTCAGGGGAACCGGCAGCCTTTTCATCGAAGCGTCGCTGCATTGGGTTTATGTTGTGCGCCAGTTGCTTGCGAATGCTTTCACTCTGCTGCCGTGCGTTGGCAAGAGTGATCAGCGGATAGGCACCCAGGCTAATACGGGATTCTTTACCCTTGATGCGATATTTGAGTTACCAGTTGCGTGAACCGTTGGGATTTACGAGTAAATACAGCCCATGTGAATCGGAGGCTTTGAAAGGTTTAGCGGATGCTTTTAAGTTGCGGATTTTTAGATCGTTAAGAGCCATTTGGGGGTTACTCCATTATCGAACCAATCTGACCCCAAATCTGACCACCAAATTCTCCCGATGCAGAGGGAAAGGTAAGAACGCATCGGGAAAGTTTTTCAAGCTAACCAGTTGAACCTAAAACACATAGAGATTCGCAAGGATGCATAAGGACAGGAATTTGGCTCCTCTGACTGGACTCGAACCAGTGACATACGGATTAACAGTCCGCCGTTCTACCAACTGAACTACAGAGGAATTGTGTAAGCGGGGCGAATATTATCGGTCGGCTGGCAGGCTGTCAACGGTAAATTCGCCCGTATTGTCTGATTGCTTAGGCTGTGTACAGCCAAGACCAATTCTTCATCAATATAGCACGGGGGTCCGCTGCTTCGCCTGCTGCCAGGATTTTAATCGCGTGAGTGGATCTTGCTGGTAGAAGCGACTAAAACAGCCATAAAGCGTAGGAAAACGTTCGAAAAGAAGCTTTGGTGCGCTGAAGAAATATTCAGAGAGCACTGCAAAGCATTCGGTCGGATCCTGGGTCGCATAGGGATCCATGCTGGCGGTATCCTCTCCAACTTGATCGATTTCATCTTGCAGTGCTTCCATTGCTGCATGTAACTGCGTTTCCCACTCCACCACATCGCGTAAAGGAATCGGTGGAATACCGGTAGCTTCACCGCCGTTACGGATATCCAGTTTGTGCGTGACCTCATGAATGACCAGGTTGAACCCCGATAAATCGAAACTGTCCTGCACTTCTTGCCAGTTCAATATGATGGGGCCCTGATCCCAGCTTTGTCCAGATTGCACCACCGACCCGGCGTGCACCAGACCGATATCATCCTGCCATTCATCATTAACAATAAAAGGGTTGGGATAGATTAACACCTCATGGAAACCGTTGAGCCATTCAATGCCGAGCTTGAGAACGGGCAAGCAAAACAGCAGTGCGATTCGCTGCTCCATAACGGAAGTCAGCGTCAGTCCCTGTGAAGGAATGATACGTTTTTGATGTAAAAAATCACTGGCAAGCAGGATAAGTCGTTGTTGCTCGCTATCGCTTAACGGTGCCAACAACGGAATAGCAAGAGCATCTTGCCACTGAATAGGGGGGCTTTCCGGTGTGTGCTGTATTTTCCATGGCCATTTCATCGTCGTGTTGCTCGCTAAGTCGTCACTTGAATATAAAGGCAAGGGTATCTGCTGTTAAAATGCCGTAAAACAGGGCATTATAGCAACCACTTAAACGGAGAGGTGCCAGAGCGGCTGAATGGACCGGTCTCGAAAACCGGAGTAGGGGTAACTCTACCGAGGGTTCAAATCCCTCCCTCTCCGCCAATCAACCTACAAAATCAATTGGTTACGATTCGCTTTCGCTTTTGTTCTGCATAAAACTCCGCATTAAACATCCCTTTAGAATCACCTTCCGTCCCTAACCCTCTCATTTTTATCATGTTGTAATTTTCTGAGCAGCCCTCCTGGCTCACACTCTTGAAATAAATTATCTTTAGCATTCGCTGGTGTTTGAAAAGCGGGCGGACAGCGAAGTTGATGGTTTGTAAGAGAAAAAGGGATGTCGATGACAGTCAGCGAAGTCATGAAGGCAGTAAAGCAGAGGTTTAAATTGAGTAACTATGATGTTTTACAGGAGATAATAGTTAATGGCCTGAAGAGAGCTGTGGTTACTCGATTAGGGCTGGCTGAATATTGCCAGTTTTAGCGCTTCGCAATCAGCTTCTTTATCTGCCAGTTGGTCTGCATCTGTTTTTGCTACAACATGGTTGATTTTCCTCTTCATTATGCTAGGTTTTTTATTTTTCGGGTAAAGCCGAAATGAAGTTAAGTAAATGACTTAATGATTTTTTCTATATATATAAAAGCTTTGATGAGCTGATTCAGTTAAACTTTAAATTTATTCGTTTTGTAGTTCATTTAAACAGGTAGAACATGTGTTTTCGATGTGAAAGTAGATTGTTTTTTTGTGGTTTTTGATGATTTTTATGACATGTTTAATTTTTAAGTTAAAAGAAAGTAATGCCAATATTCCCAGATGAACGATAGGTTTAATTATTAGACATTATTGTATAATAACGTATCAAACCTGTATTATGATCACGGATCATGCGTCTGGCAAATTGCATACTATTTTTTTGTAATCTTCATTGAAATTTTTATCTCACAACCCTATGATTTGTCCTGATTTATATTCAGTTATTTCTTTCAATCTAATTGATTTGTTCCCTCCTGCATTTTCAATACAGAATCTAAAAAAATTCCCTTCATTTAATTCGGTTACATTATAAATAACAATTATATCAATGAGTTGTGTTTTGTCAAGGTTTTTGCTTTTCGAGTACGGAAAAATATCTGTCTCGCCAGATCGTAAAATAGGTGATCTAGTTTTGTGTATATCATCTACAATGAACATGGCACTAATACATAAACAAGAATCCAAATAGTTCCGTATTGTAAGTGTAAGCTTTATGGGAGCTATTTTATTTAGCTGCGTTCTAATTGAACTAAAAGCAGCGAATCCAGCTGCTAACAATATTGCTCCAGCTGAAATCAGTGTAAAAATAGCTGGGCTGCCACTAATTTTTGACTCGTCTTTCTGTTTAGTTTTAATTGAAAGCCAAAAATCAAGCGCTGCTAGTTTTGCCCATTCATAACCGACTCCAGACTTTTCTCCGATGTAGATAATTTTTCGTGGGATATAGGAGCCAATAACGTCATCAGCCATTAAATATAACGGAGTGAAAACAATATTGGCACGTATGGTCTCTCCCTTTTTTCTAGTTATCTTAACTTTATTAAAATAAACGCCAAACGATGGATATTTACTTGATTTATATCCTTGAAATGCTCCATATGTTAAGCCAATCGTATCAATGTAATTACTATCGTTGATTAACACACCTTGCTCATTAACCCATAAATAATAAAATACTAAAAAATCATTTTTAACTTTAATATATATACTTATAATTGGAATGTCGAAAGAGTCAAACTCTTTATAAAAATCAGGTGCTGAAATATCAACATACTTTATTGGATCTAATCTGCACTTGTCGGTTGAAGGCAATGGCAGTGGCTGTTAATTAACGACATCTTCTACTAACTTTAGCTGTACAGGTCCTATCGTTTCTTTGTTTAACTCTACGCGCGTTTGACTCTCATAACCAATTAACATTTCTGCTGCTGCTTCTTCATTGTCGAGAGTATAAATTTTTCCACCTTTTGGTTTATTATTCATTATTTTATCACCTAATGTTTATTTTTTATATTATTTTAATCCACACTGTCAACATAGTCTATGATAGGTTTAATTTCTTATGCTTTCGTTTGTATTGCGTTAACTTCTCTTTGAAAATAGTGTTCTGTTTGGACCGGAGTTATTGTAAGGTGAATTTTTTAATACGTTGATATTCCAAATGTATATGCTATTTAGGTACAACCTTGTGATACGATTCCTATTATGTGTCACATAGGAGATACTGTCGATTTTCCATATTAAGAGAAGGTTTGAGTGGAAACTAAAATAATAAAAGTATATAACGAAAAAGCCTGGTTTCACTAGTCTGAGGCGGTATCTAGAAATACTTAACAAAAAAGACCATATGTTTAAATATGCAAAAGACGATAAGAGAAAGTGCCTCGTTGATGGTGTTTTCACTCATAGGTTTCATCGCATCACAACAACCCGTAAGGATAAAACCGTGATCACCGTTAACGTCATAGGTGAAGTCTTTTAATTCTTCCAAAATTGCCAGTGCCTGATGGCACAAGGGTACATAATGCTTCCTACGCATTTTGGCTCCCTGCCTGAATGCGTGATCCCTGCGATGGCTTCACGTTTTTCAGGGATAACCCATAAGGCACTTTTGAAATCTATCTCTGACCAAGGGACAAAACGGAGTTCACTGGAACGAATGAATATCAGCAGATTGCATTTATTGCAGGTAGGGTAAGCCTGCTACGGTCTTTATAGCCTTTAAGGCGTTTCAGTTGGGGAAGTATTTCTTCAGGTTAGATATTTAATCAGTGTTTTTTTGTGAGTTCAGAACCACTTCTTCTCAATATAGGTCAGATAGAAGCAAAAAACTTTCGGATAAAATAACATATAATAATAAGTATTATACCATTATCATGACAATTTTCAGGCAAACTATCTCATTTATACCTTCTAGCGGAAGTAACTCGATTACTGTGACCTTTTTATACAGTTTGGTTTTTATCATGACTTGATTTTTAATTATTTAACGAAGTGTCTATGATAACAAAAATAAGGTATTTGGCTGATTTTATAAAGGTTATTTATATTAAATAATGGGTGAGATGGAAAGGGCTGAGTTATTTATTTCAAGCATGGGATGAGTATGGAACTGTTTAAAGTTAGTGGTTATTACAAATAGGCTCGTTTGAATCTACTGGTAAATATCAAAATTCATCGATATGTATTATGTATTATGTTTTGCGTTGTTTTCTCACTATAAGTAGTGGGTGTTGTTGATTTATATGTATAAATTAATTAACGTTAATGATGAGTATTAAATGAATATTGGTTTTAAATTTAACTTATGACTTGCAAATAGATGTCTCACTATGCTTTATTAGTATTTTGTAATTAAATGGAGATTGTTATTTATGTCAGTAAATTTAAATGGTGTCAGTTATAATAATCATTCAAATGTTTTCTCCGATGAGATGAATAATGTAAAAAATAAACAAAGTGAAGCTGTTTTAGAAAAAAAAGACATTCGCATGTCGAAAATGAAACTGGGAAAAAATTTCATCAATATATTTAACCCCCCTTCAAAATAAAATGAAGTTTACCGTGCTAGAAAAAAATTAATGGAAGATCTTCATGATAAAAAAGAGTTGTTTTTAAAAACAAGTTATCAACATTCTAAAAAAACATTAATCGCTTCAATTAAAATTATTAATAAGTTAATGCTCGAACCCGAGATAAACAAAGGCGATCTTGGTTTGTTATCAAAATACATTGAAAGTTTTTATCATAGAGTTGATACATCAGGTCCATATTGGAAAAGCGAAAACAATATTGTGTCTAAAACATTAAGCAAAATAGGGGACTATATTGCTTAAGCATATAATAATCTTCATGGTATATCAAATGAACTGGATAAAGAATTATCAGGTTTATCAAGTTTTTGGATCGCTGCGATGATAGAGGTGACCAAGAATAATTCCCAAGGGGGTAATTCTACTATAAATTATAAAAATTTCAACGCAATACTCGAGTATCATGTTTTAAACCAAGAAAAGCTATTGAACAATTATGAATTCTCAGTTAACACAGGAAAATTATTAAATTTAATTTATCATATAAGACCAGGGACACTAGATAGCCAGATATTATCTGAGAGTAAGGATGCGATAGAGAGAAATTTGTTGAAGCTTGTCAGTCAATCTTTAAATATTGTCAATTCAAAAAAAACAATTTTCCTCTTTACCATATTCGTTGTGCCTTGGATGTATTGTCATCCATCATCAATTCTGAGAAGAAAAACAATCCTAAATTTAGTTTTGAAACACAAAAAACATTGATTTTCATTTAAATAATATATTAAAGAAATATAATTCCTTACCAGCAAAAAGTGATTTACGTGAAGAAATTAATGTTGTTTTGACTAAGTTTTTAGAATGTACTGGTCGAAGTTTTGAAAAAAATAATTCGTCTATATTTTCTGGTTTTTTGAAACCTATTTTAGAAAAAGAATTCATTCCTCATGATTTCAAACTTAATAACGAATATAGAATACAATCTTCTTATCATTATTAATAATGAAGAGAAAAATAAACTAAATATTATAGCAACTAAAGTTCTAAAAAATTTTCACAAATCATTCGGGGAAAAAAGCGTAAGAGATGATTATTCAAAACCATTAGAAATTATAGTGATGAAGAATAAAGATCACTACCATCGGTATGGTAACTATCCTTTCCGTATAGACACTAATGTTTTAAAAAACTTTGGACAAAAATACAATGAGGAGTTTTATTATTGGCTAAATAAACAGTCTAACCATTTAATGAATATAAATAGATATTCTAACCATGGATGATTTGATTCTATGATTAAATAAAATGTGAAATAAATGATATCTTGGGTTGTGTCTATTTGTCGCGTAATTACGTGTTAAGAGAGTGACACAACCTAATTACTATACTTAAAAGTAATTTATTTTTAACAACAGCGCTCCCGCTATTTTTGATTTCTAAGACTTCATTACAGCATTCAGCGAGTGTCTTTCGCTTATCGGCGAGGTTTACCTCTAAGGCTTTTTTGCTCATACCTTTCCTGTAGCGGGTTAATCCTGTTGCGAATTTGCTTGTGTAGATCTCGCATGTTATCACGAACTTCAGCAAATGACATTTCAGGGTAGGGGCAGAGGCCCATGTTCAAGCGTAGGGGAACTGTTCTGCCAAGTGCATTGATGCTGACCCCATCGCCACACAAAGAATCCATGAACGGGACTGGCCTCTGATGCGAAGGTATAAATAATCAACACCACCAATAGCATAGGTTCCTTCTGTTTTTAATCTTGATACGACAAGCCCTGAGAGTTCTTTGGTTTCCTTCGGGATAATGCAAAATCCTGTCATACAACCCCATGCATCCGGTACGGCATAAAATGCCTGATTGAAACGAATCCAGCAACACGTTACTGAACAAAAAAATAATGACAACATTTGTTTTTATATTAAAAAATTACATTTTTGGACAGCGCTGAACCTTGTAATAGTCGTCTCTGTCTCCGGCATTATTCAAACAGTTATCGCAAAATTTTCTGTGACATTCACCTCACGTGATGCGCTTGTCTAGCTGCTGTATATCTATGTGCCATAGATAGGTCGTTTGAGAGGCTCTCTCCTTTCAATGTATCTGAGTCTGTTTTTAAAAATTCTGCTGATTCTCTGAGGTGCATGTTTAGCCTCAACGTCAAATAATGATTTAAGCTATTCTATATACTTGATAATATTGTTATTTGAGTTATTTATTTGGTTATGTCACTGTTTGTGTTATTTTCTAAGTATGTGTTAATTCCGCCCCGTTTTATAAATAAGAGTGTGCCGCTATGACACGCTGTTAAATATATGGATCTGTTTTTTTAATGTCGTTGTTCTATAGGCATCAGTAATTTCTTTTCTGCTAAAAAATCAATCGTCATGTTATATTGTCGAGTATAAAAGTACCGAAAGAATAAATGAAAATAACCAATTCAGTGAGATCTGAACCATGAACAAATGGAGAATTGGAAATTCGTTATAACCCCAATAATCATCGGTAATGGAGCGATGAGTCAGAATGAGGACTCCGGGAATTGTGTTGGCATACGGACTTTCATAAGCAGTGCTCGGCGAACATTGTTTGAACGCTTATTCCTAAAATTTACGCGATAAGTGGTGATTTAGAAAACTCTGCAACATAATTAACTATCTCTGTTTGTTATTTTTTTTCGTGAAAGCAAAGTGGTAGGTAATAGTGTCATATTCATGTAGTCAGGCCGAATAATGTATAATTAAATTGGTGTCGACAATGGAAATAATTAACATGCAGCCTAAGGTATTACGTTTAAAGTCGTTTGTCTGGTTACAAATGGCTTTTCACGTCTGTTTTCTTTTGTCGGCAACCCTAACACCATCAATTGTAACGGCTAACGATGAGCTGCGCTTTTTGCAAAGGCCTGCTGGCCAAAGTGGTTTGCAGACTCAGAATTACGTGCTGTCACCCGGTGAAACGACAGCCTCGGTGGCGAAGAAATTCAATATAAGCCTGGATGAATTGCGCAAACTTAACCAGTTTCGTACGTATTCGCACGATTTTGAACAGTTGCAACCTGGCGAGAAACTAGAGGTTCCATTAGCGCCACTGCAATGGCACGAGCCCGGACAAAAGGCAACACCAGCCCCACTCAAGCAAGATGATACGCAGGCTAAGAAAATAGCTGGCCTCGCGTCCCTGACGGGTTCGTAGTTATCTAACAATAAAAGCAGCGATGCGGCGGCTTCACTGGCCCGAGGAATGGTCACTAATGAAGCTAATGCGCACATCCAACAGTGGCTCAGTCAGTTTGGTACTGCGCGTGTGCAATTAAATGCTGATGAAAATCTGAACCTCAAGAATTCCCAAGTTGACTTGTTAGTTCCTTTATACGAGCAACAGGACAAACTGGTTTTTACTCAAGGTAGCCTGCACCGCACCGACGATCGCACCCACTCAAACGTGGGTCTCGGTCTACGCTGGTTCAATGATGATTGGATGCTGGGTGGCAATACATTTCTTGATTATGACTTGTCACGTGACCACGCGCGTATGGGCGTCGGAATTGAATATTGGCGTGATTTTATGAAATTGGGTGCCAACAGCTATCATCGCCTGACAGGCTGGAAAGACTCCCCTGACTTTGCTGATTTTCAGAAGCGTCCCGCGAGTGGTTGGGATATCCGAGCACAAGGATGGCTACCTGCGTTGCCACAATTGGGAGGTGCGCTGACCTTTGAGCAATATTATGGCAATGACGTTGCGCTGTTTGGTAAGAACAATCGTCAGCGCGATCCTTACGCCTTTACTGCTGGAGTGAACTACACGCCATTTCCTCTCGCTACGTTCAATGCAGAACAACGCAGAGGCAAGGCGGGAGAAAGTGATGCGAGTTTAGGCGTACAACTGAATTACCGTTTAGGCGCACCCTGGCGCCAGCAAATCGATCTGGATGCAGTAGGCGCGATGCGTCAGCTGGCTGGCAGTCGTTATGATCTGGTCGATCGCAATAACAATATCATCCTGGAATATTGCAAGAACGATGTTATTACTCTGCAAACGGCCAACTTGGTCACTGGTTTTGCCAGGGAGAAAAAATCACTGTATGTCACAGTGGAAAGTAAATACGGATTAGCCCGCATTGACTGGTCTGCGTCAACGCTAATGGCTGCTGGCGGACTCATTCTGCCAGAAAGTGATGATGATTACAGCGTAATACTGCCTCATTATCAATCCGACCAAGGTGGGAACAGCTACACCATTACAGGCGTAGCAGTGGACAAGAGCGGCAATCAATCCTCTCAGGCCAATACCCAGGTTTTGGTCACTCAGGCGGCTATTTACCCAGAAAACAGCACATTAACGCCAAAAAATATCAGCCTTCCCGCCGACGGCACCGCGCAACAACAGTTGGTACTCAGAATCAACGATCGCGAGGGGACTCCGGTTGATGTCTCAGACAGCGAAATCAGCGTGGAGAAAGCGGGAATCAATCGCGCAAGCAGCGACACAACCTTAACGCCCTTCATTCGTCAAACAGCCGATGAGTACGTTTCTACCCTGACAGCTGGGACATACCCAGAGGCGTTTACCATCACGCCATCAGCACGTGGCACCCGTTTTGCGTCAGCCAACGTGTCAGTGGTAGCGA
The DNA here is from genome assembly GCF_015762685.1 of Candidatus Symbiopectobacterium sp. 'North America'. GTDB lineage: Bacteria > Pseudomonadota > Gammaproteobacteria > Enterobacterales > Enterobacteriaceae > Symbiopectobacterium. Next base: position 13,218 of record NZ_PEHF01000024.1, read on the forward strand.
ATAGCCTCACCGCACGTATCGAAGCGATGAACGTGGTAGCCGACGGTGCCCTTGCCAATGGCAATGCACAGAATAGCGTTCATCTGATTGTTTCTGATGCGGAAGGGAACCGCGTACCAAACGTGCGCGTCAGCCTGCAAGCGACAAACCAAGCGATTGTTGCCGAGAGCGTGTTGACGGACAGTAATGGAGAGGCAACTGTGCTGGTCACCAGCATTCGGGCTGGCAGCAGTTCGCTAACTGCAACGGTGGGCGACAGTAATCGACGGGCTGACATCAATTTTGTGTCTGATAGCAGCACGGCTCATATCGCTGATGCCGATCTGTCGGTTCTCCCCAAAATCAGCATTGCTGACGGCAAAATGCTGAAAGCTATTCGCACTCAAGTAATTGATACACAATTAAATCTAGTTGATAATATTGCCGTAGGGTTCAGCGCTGATAACGGCGCGGTTGTGGAAGCATCATCAGTGAACACCGATGCTCAAGGTATCGTCGAGACGACGCTTCTCAGCACTATGGCGGGCATATCTCGGGTAAGTGCGGAAGTCAATCAACAGCGGACGATGAAAGAGACCGTCTTTATCGGAAACAATGCCTCAGCGCAGGTCGTCGCTGTCACACCCGCATCTGGTCCTTATATTGCGGATGGCCGCACCCCGGTGCTTTTCAGTGCCAAAGTTGAGGACAGCAATGGTAACTTGTTGTTCAACGTGGCGGTTGATTGGCATTCAGACCGGGATAGCAACCAGGTACGTTTTAGTCAGCGCTAAAGCAGCACTAATGCGGATGGGATTGCACAAACCAGCATTACCAGCACCCAGGCGTTTGCCGTCACGGTGACTGCTTCCAGCAATGCTTCGACACATACCGCATCTCCGATTACGTTCGATGGGGATCGTAACAATGGCACGATCGCGCTTTTGTCCAGCGATCGCCCAACGCTGATTGCTGGTACGGCCGATCGCGCTATGGTCACCGTCAGGGTAGAAGATACGCAAGGTAATCCACTAGAGTGAGTCACCGTCAATTTTGATGCTGATAATCAAGCCACTATTACGCCAACTCAAGGGCAAACAGATGAGCAAGGACGCGTTTTTGCAATCTTGACGACGCTGAAGGCGGGCGCGATCCAGGTGCGAGCGACACTGTATAATGGGCAGGTGCAAACGTTGCCACTTAATGCGCTGGCTGATACGCATAATGCAACAGTGTCGTTACGTGCGGCATCGCCCACGGCCATTGCAGGAGGAAGTGGTGTGATGCTAACGGCTACGGCAGTCGATGGGCATAACAACCGGGTACCCGAGACCAGTATTGCCTGGCGTAGCAGCAATAATCAGCTTAACGCAACGGTGGCACAGACGGATGGGTTGGGAAATGCTTTGGTCATGCTGTCAGGCACTCAAGCTGGCGCGACCGAGGTGACTGCAATGCTGTTTAACGGTAACAGCGACAATGCTCAGGTGCAGTTCGCATCAGGAGTCGCTGTAGCTGAACACTGTGGGTTGCATGTGCATCCGCAGTCGATAACGACTGATGGCGCAAGTGCCGCCATCGCGCAACTCACACTGAGAGACACTTGGGATAACCCGGTACCGGGGCATACAGTGCGCTGGACGGCGGATGAACCCAGTATTACATTTAGTGCAACGGAGTTGGGGGGCGGCGTATATCAGGCGCTGGTCACTGGCAGGCAGGAAGGTAGCTGGACGCTGACTGCAACCAGCAACGATGTCGTCAAGCAGGCTGAGTTGGGGCTATTGGCTAACCAAAGTACAGCGTTGCTTACCTCAGTGACAGTGATCGGCACGACCACCGCAAAAGCGGACGGTATTGAGACCATCAGGTTGCGGGCGCAGGTTCAAGATCAAAATGGCAATACGGCACTGGAAGGTGTTGCGGTGGGCTGGCAAAGTTCGCTTGGAACGTTGGCCTCTCCGCTCAGTCACACTAATCAGGAGGGTATAGCGGAAATCACACTGACTAGCACCCAAGCTGGGCAGAGTACTGTCTCCGCGGTGTTAGGCGGAGCGCAGCCGGTTACGGCTGATAGTCTGGTGACCTTCAGTGCGGGTGCGGTATCGGCAGACAGGTCGGTGCTAATGGTAACCCCTGGCACCATCGTGGCGGCGCTGGAGCAGGCCACAGTGCGGGTTGTGGCGCGGGATACTGAAGGTAATCTGCTGGGGAATCTCAACGATCGGATCACGCTGACCTACACGCCCGAACTGTTGATGTCTACCGTGACGTTCACTGAAGTCGCCAACGTTGTGTATATCGCTATGGTTACCGGAAATCGCGCTGGAATGACAATGATATCGGCGGTCGTTGACGGTGTCACTCTGAATCAGCAAGGTAGCCTCACCGTGAAGGCGGATAACAGCACCGCTGCTATACAGAGCGAAATAGTCGTCACTCCTACATCAGCAGTGGTGGGCGAACGGGTGACCTACACGGCTACCTTGGTGGATGGTCACGGAAATGCACTTGGCGCCGGGATACCGGTTATCTGGAGCGCCAATGAAGGTAGCGCGTTGGACGCGCCGATGACACACACTGACGATAACGGCAGTGCTTCGGTAACGCTCACACGCATGCTGGCTGGTGCGGCGCAGGTAAGCGCTATCCTGCCGTCAGGGGCAACAGCGGCCCCTGATGTGATGTTTAGCGCAGCGGCAGCGGATGAACCCGGTTCTCAATTAACGCTTGAACCTACGGCCATCATTGCGGGCCAGACAACGGCTACGCTGCGTCTGTTATTGCGAGACAACCACGGTAATGCGTTAGCGGGACAGTCAGTCAGCGGAGTCAGCGATAACAATACGGTAAGCCTGAGCGCGAGTCATGAAGTGTCCGACGGGGATTACCGAATCACGGTGTACGGTGAGCGCGCGGGTAACTCTTTACTGTCCGTCGTGGTCAACGGTTCGGCATTCAACGAAAGCAGAATGTTGTCCGTAACGGGTGACACCAGCAGGTGGCGTCTTTCTGAGGTTGCAGCGAACACCTCCAGTTTTACCGCCGGAGATGCGTAGGGCGTCACCTACAGCGCGCGAGTAACGGATGTCCATGGCAATGTGCTGGCGGGGGTGGTTGTCTCATGGCACTTGAGCGGGCAGGCAAATAGCTTTGCACCAACCTCTCGCACCAATGAGGACGGAATTGCCACCACGTAGGTGCAGAGCCAGACGGCAGGTGTATTGCGTATGACGGTGCATCTGGATGAGGAGAACAGTCTGCAAGCCGAACCGGTGACGGCAATCGCCGGAGCCATAGATGACACCCGGTCAACGTTCAGTAGTGACAGAACTATACTTGGCTCTAACGGTATGGATGCTGCCAACCTGACTGTCACCCTTGCAGATCAATACAGTAACCCCATTTCAGGCAAGGTCGTGACGATTAATGGTGCGGAGGCGTTGAGTGGCTTCACGAGCGGCGCGGTAACCGATAATGGCAATAATAGCTACCAGTCGCAAGCAACCTCAATGGCTAAAGGGCATGTAACGCTAACGGCCGAAGCAGACGGTATTTCAATCGGTGCCGGTATCACTATTGTCGTCGGTGCTGTGACGCCGGAACTGCGTTTTGCCAATGCGAATCAGCAGGTGGTCTTTACACGGAATTTCACCGAGTCTCAACCTGTTGAGGGACTGCCAGATGGCATGTCGCAACAGTGGTCTAGCACCGACGAGGGGGTTGCCGTCGTTGATGGCACAACGGGGATTGTTACCCTGCTAAAATCAGGGGAAACGACAATTTCAGTGTATATGCCGGGCAATGCGCAATACAACCCCGCGCTGGGAAGCTACCGGCTGACCGTGGCCAAAGCCGATCCGCTGCTCAGCGCTGGCGATAGCAATCCGATCAATGCGGACTGGTCAGACGGTAAAACCCATTCCGTTGCTGCACGATTTGGTAATCCGGATGCGCAGACCATGTTGGTAGCACAGTATGGCAGCAATGATACGGGGGTGGTGACCGTTAACAGCGAGGGGATCCTTACCGCCGTGCGTCCTTGCAATACCCTGATAACGGTGAGGACGCAGGAAACGGAACAGTTCAGACCCAGTGAAGTTTCAGTGGCCTATATTCTGGATAAGGGAACGTTGAGTATCCGTTTTGTAACAGCAGAAGTAAGCACTACGGATGAAGAAGACTTTACGCTTCAGGCTCCGGAGCAATCGGTGCCTTCGGACGCTGACATCCTCTGGCAATCCAGCAACAGTGGTGTAATCAATATATCAGAGGCGGGCGTTGTTCAGGGGGCCGTAAGTAAAGGCCAAACCCGTCTTACCCTCAGCGTACTGGCAAACGATTTTTATCATGCAAGTACTGGTTACCACGATGTGTTGGTGTTCTCCCGCCCCTTACTGAGTGTCGGCACGGTATCCTACATCTCCCGCGGGAGCATTAGTACCAGTGGTGCCTGGCTCCCGCTGTTTACTGATGACAACATGTCAGTACCCTGGAGTGTGGATAACGCCAACGAGTTCAGTACAACCCGGAGTGTCGAAATTTCTCTCAAAGATGCCTCTGGTTCGGTATTGGCACAACAAACCGAAACGTCGTTGACTGGCCCCCAAACCACGACGATTACGCCAACGGCTGGTTTTTGGGCAAAGCGGCGACGCTGACTGTGGTGGCTCAGGGGGAGGGGGCCTTGAAGACGGAGTTCACCAATACGGTGACAATTGCTTCTGCTGGCATTGCAGATGTTAAAGATTTTGCGTCAGTTGTGGCCCAGGTTGGCACTACGTATAGCGACGGTACCTACGCGTCCTACTGTAGAACAACTTGGCTAGGTAGCAATACTGACTGGCGCGGTGCAGGAGACATCTATCTGAAAATGGGTGAGTTCGGTAATAAGACACTAATATCGCCGATGAGTATAGTCATATTCACCGAAATTAATGGATTTAATGAGGGAAAAGAAACGGTGAGATTATCAAATGCGTCCGTTTCTGTGGTGCTAAAGCGAGTGGGATTGATAGAAGGTCCCATACTAAGAGGCTCGTGCTGGGCTAATCATGAATCTTATTTTACGGCGTATTATGAAATCATTTTTAGAGATGTGACTCAGCGCTTTTCTATCGTTAACAGCTTGTGGCTGGGCGGCAGCAGTTATTCCTATGCGCATGGCTATTTCTATTTCAATAGAAACTGATTGCCATGTCCATGGGGGCCTGCGCTGTAGTATTCGGTTGTAGCGAAGAAGGGGCTGGAAAACATCGTTATTGTCAGTGTATTTACTTTGTACTAGGCTCAAAAGGAACGAGTGACTCGTTCCTTTTGATTTATTGCGGAGGTGACCATGGGATTCTGGCGTATTGTGTTAACCATTCTTCTTCCGCCGTTGGGGGTGTTATTAGGGAAAGGGGTAGAGCTGGCGTTTTTGCTTAATATCATATTGACTTTGCTGGGATATATTCCGGGATTGATTCACGCATTCTGGGTGCAGACCCTGCCTGAAACGCACTGAACGCCCGCATCGCTGGTATTCACCACCACCACGGCGTGCCGTGGTGTTTCAGTTAAAGAGCATTTGCTGCTTTTAGCATCGTTGTGATGTCGATCGTTGACGTCTTTGGCTTTTTTGTGCTCATCAAAGGCGATTGTCATGATATCCCTCATTACTGGCGTAGCGGAGAATGGTATTGTTACGCGTTCACTGCTGCTGTATTTAGCCTTGCTCAAGGCTGATGCGGTGCGGTCCGTTTTCGGGGATAAGAGATGGTTGATGTTCTGATAAAAGCGTTTTCATTTATTCTGGTTATTATTATTGGCTATCAATTAAAACGGCGGGGAGTGTTGCAGCCGGAAAGCGGAACAGCGTTATTCCAAGCTGATGATGAATTTTACTTTACCTGCCGCCGTTATCACCGGTTTTGCCAGCTTTCAGGTCGATCACTCGCTGTTGATTTTGGTGGCATTTGGGCTTGGCTGTAATTTGTTGCTACTCGGTGTTGGCTATATGATTGGCTGCCGTCGCCCAGAAGGGCTGAAAGCGTATTACATGATCAACTCGCCCGGTTATAACATTGGCTGTTTTACGCGGCCCTATGTGCAGAGTTTTCTTGGGCCGGTTGGTATTGTGGCGACGTGCTTGTTCGACGCCGGTAACTCGGTCATCTGTACCGGGGGGAGCTTTGCCGCGGCGCCGGCTGCCACTGGCAGAAGCTCCGGTTGGCTTAACATTATCAAACGCTTGTTTTCATCCGTGCCGTTTGATGTCTATGTGTTCCTGATGATTGCTGCCTTGATGGGATGGCATTTGCCGCCTCAGATAACCCTGGTGGTCTCCACGCTGGGCAATGCCAACCCCTTTGTCGGCATGCTGCTTGAGATCAATATCGAACGCTCGCAGTTGAAACACGTGTTGACCATCTTGCTGCTGCGCTACGGTTCCGCAGCGGCGTTTGCCTGCTTGTTCTATTTCTTCACGCCCCTGCCGTTGAAGATCCGTCAAGTGTTAGCGGTAGTAGTGTTTGCGCCGCTCTCTTCATTGTCACCGATATTTACGTCGCGCTTTAGCGGCAATTTATCCGTGGTTGCCAGCTTTGCCAACTCGGCATCGATCATGATAAGCATTGTTATAATGACCGTGCTGCTGACCAGTATGCAGCTTTAAAGCGTTGGGGTGCGACGATGACGCTCCGCGTTGTTGTCCGCACTTTCTACCCGGTTGCGGCCCAGCTGTTTGGCACGATACAGCGCAATATCGGCACGATTGATAAAGGTATCCAGATTCTCATTTTCGCGATACTGGGTGATGCCCACGCTGATGGTGATGTGGATTTTTTCTTTCTGGTATGACACTTCGGCGATTTCCACTGCGCGGCGCAGAATATCAGCCCGTTGCAGCGCATTCTCCAGCGTACAATCATCCAGTAACACCACAAACTCCTCGCCCCCCAGCGACACGCTTGATCGGAACTGCGGATCGCCTGCAGCAGAAGCTGTGCGATATTTTGCAGCACCAAATCGCCCACGCCGTGGCCGTAGGCGTCGTTAACCCGTTTAAAATGGTCGATATCCAGGATCAGGATTGACATGGGTTTGCGATGAGTAAAACGCATGTCACGTAGGCGTTTGAAAAAATAATCAAACGCCTGGCGATTCATCACACCGGTCAGCTTATCCGTGGTGGCCATGCGTTCGAGGCGAGGCTGGTAGCCGCTGATGGTTAACCACAGCAAAAACAGAAACAGCAGACTTGCCACCAGGCTGACGCCCAGATTTTTCATCAACGTAATCCACAGCCGATGTTCACTGGGGTGGCTACGTTGTTCTATCATCAAATACCAGTCAAATTCGGGAATCAGACGCGTATTGAGAAATACCGGACCGTCGTCGTCATATTGATAGCTGCCGCCTGGATTGGTTAAAATGGCTGTAGCGAGGGCGGATAATTCTGGCTGATGGTGGATATTTAGCGCATTGCGAAAATCATCACTGTGTAACACCACCAGGCCGCTCTTGTCCGTAAAATAGATGGTTCGACGATAACGTTCCTGATATTTTTCTATCAAATGTTTGACCTTTTCAACCGAAATACCGACGCCAGCAATGCCGATAAAATTACCGTTGTAGTCTTTGACCTTGTAATTGATAAAGATATCGAGGCGGTCGCGTTTTTCCGGATCGTGCCCCACGTCAATGAGATAAGTATGCTCATCCGAAAGTTCGCGTGCCTGAAAATACCACTGATCTTCTTGAACGCTCTCTGACATGGTTTTTAAAATCCGCTACGGATCATAATAACGTTTTGTTTTGTCATAAATAAAAAAGGAAAAAATGGTATCGAAGAGATTATCGATTTCACGCAGATAGCGGATCATGGCTTGCGGATCGGATTCATTATCCAACACCCAGTCGCACACGAAGGTATCGTGTGCCATCAGCGAGGAGATAAAAATAGGGCGCAGCAGATCCTGCTGAATTTCTGAATAGACATTGTCACTGGTGAGAGGCAGGGTATTTTCTTTGATCTCCGCTTCTAGCGATTGTTGAGCCACTTTAAAGCTGGTCCAACTGATGATCAGAAATGCGGTCAGTAGCATGACAGTGAACAACATGGCTGCTCGTGTTTTATTTAACCATACAGCGCTTGTCATTAGATCTACACGCAAAGCTGTACCCTCATAGTGTTCTGAGCGGGAGTAAAGGACGCCGCTGATTATGCATCAAGATGATACATGGAGCTAACTGAAGTTAAGCAGTCGCCTGACAAAACGGCAAACAGGTGTGTCATTTCTGTTGCGCGTTCTCCAAATGTTGCTCAAGCGAAAGTCGAAAGCCATTCAATGTCATGTTTTGTAGACTAATGTCGCCTTCGGCAAGGGGGGTTGAGCGAGCGATTTATCCTGTGGTTAAATCGAGGGTTATTTAGGCACGCCATACGGGAAAGACAATCATGCCGCCGATGATGACAAGCCAACAGAAACCCGCCACCGCCTTGCTGTTGATTAATGAAAAATCAAGGAAGGGCGACTGCGCACGCAAAGAGGTGCTGGCTCAGCTGACGGCGCAGGGACTGCGGGTGATCGTTCCCAACGCAGACCTGACGATGACCTACAGCGAATTGATCGAGCATTATGCCGATCGCATCGATAGTGTCATCGTCGGTGGCGGCGACGGCAGCCTGAACGCGGCCGCTCCGGGCCTGGTGGCGACAGGATTGCCGCTGGGAGTGCTACCGCTGGGAACGGCCAATGATTTTGCTCGCACGTTGGGTATCCCCTTCGATCTGAAAAACGCCATTTCTGTTATCGTTGCTGGTCACCGTCGAGCTGTAGATTTAGGAAAGGTGAACGGTCACCTGTTCTTTAACGTGTCCAGTATCGGTTTTTCTGCTGCTTTGGCGCGTGAACTGACCGCCGAATCCAAAAAACGCTGGGGAACGCTCGGCTATGCGCTGGCTGCCTGTAAGCTGTTGTGCCAAAGTCGGCCATTTCGTGCGGAAATTGTTCATGAAGGCACGGCCGAACGTGTCAGAACGGTACAAATCTCAGTGGGTAACGGGCGTTTTTATGGTGGCGGTATGACGGTAGAAGAGCGCGCCGCGCCAGATGACGGGCTGCTTGATGTCTATAGCCTTGAAGTAACCCATTGGTGGCAGATGATTGCGTTGATCCCATTTCTACGCCGTGGTACTCAAGGGCGTTGGCGTCAGGTGCGGGCTTTTTCCACGACGGAGTTGATACTGAACACCCGGCGACCGCACGATATCAACGCGGATGGTGAGCTGATTGGCCGCACACCAGCACATTTTACCATTGAACAGAAAGCCATTGAGGTGTTTGCTCCGCGCTGATTCAGAGGCGTAAATACGCCCCTGAACGTCAGTGCGGTTTATTCCTTATTTGAAAACGTGAAAACGGGTTTCGTCATCAATATAGGTTTTCTCACCGGCCGGTTGCTCAATGGAGCCGAACGGTAACTGCGCCCGCAGTTTCCACTGCGCGGGTAAATTCCATGCTTTTTTCACATCATCATCAATCAGCGGGTTGTGAAGAATAGCTGCTAAGCAAAAATGTGCTCAACCTATGGGGGGTAACCAGCGCTACCCTAGCCAGATCAGTGTCCGCACACCTCACAGTGTGGACTTTTGGGTAATCGTGCGAAACTGTGTGGTCATGGCATCATACAACACCAACCGACCGACCGCCGGTTCGCCAAAATGCGCCAGCCGTTTGATCGCCTCCATCGCCTGCAAAGCACCGATGATAACGACCAGGAGGGACATCACCCCGGCTTCGGCACAGGTGAGTGCGTTTTCACCAAACAGTCGGCTCAGGCAGCGGTAGCAGGGCTCTTGATCACCGTAGGTAAACACGCTGATCTGGCCCTCCATGCGAATGGCAGCACCAGAAACCAGCGGCGTTTTGCTGTGAAAACAAAAGCGATTAAGGCGATCGCGTATCGCCACGTTGTCGGTGCAATCCAATACCACCTGATGGCGCGTTACCAGCGCTTGCAAGGCTTCATCCGCCAGATCGTCGTTAATAATGCACTCCAGTACAATATGAGGATTAATCGCGGCCAGTTCCGTAGCGGCAGAGGTGACCTTTGCCATGTTGATACGTGCATCACGGTGCAAAATCTGGCGTTGCAGGTTGGAGAGCGCTACGGTGTCAAAATCCAGCAGCGTCAAATGCCCTATGCCCGCCGCTGCCAGATACTGTGCTGCGGCACAACCCAAGCCGCCCAACCCCACCACCAGTACGCTGGCTGCTTTCAGCACTTCCTGCCAGTCACCAACGAACGGGTTACCGGCAAAGGCTTTCCCTGCCACGGGCAGCAGTGCATCACCCTGTGCCAGATCGGCCATGCGCACCGCATAGCCATCCATCGCGGCATTGGCAAATGCGGGCACGTCGACAGGGGGGGTTATATCGGTGGCGGTAATGCGGCCCGCAGCCTGTTCAAGAGAGACTATTTCGGTCTGCGCCAGTGGTGAAACCAGCGCTAGCATACGTTGCAGCGCTTGCTCAAGCGCGAGTAAACTTGAGGTAAATGCTTCCATGATGACTCCATTCGCCGGCGTCTTTGCGCCGGGAGATCGGGCAAAACGCGATACAGTGCACTGGAATTATGCCAGCAAAGTGAACGCTATTATGTCAGAGAATACCCAGCGGGTGAACGTGACAACGTCAAGGTTATGGCAGGAAACTGCATCATCAGGGAGTAGTACCCTTTAAGACTGAACAGGTATATATAGATTGATTATGTGCTGTAACGAAATGTTATAAGAGACATATTTTATTCATTGCACGGCAGTTTTATGCTAAACCTCCCTCAGTATGCTAAATAAAACTAAAACCGTTTTTCAAACGGACTGATTCCGCTACACGTTAAACAAGGAGAGAAACCGTTCATGATATCCCATGCGCCCGTGCGTGAAGTGGCTGATACTACACTGATTCTGCCGGAACAGCAGATTCTATCAGTGCGGTCACTCGGCGTGCGTTTTCACGCGCAGCGGGAGCCGATATCGGTGATCCGCGGTCTCTCGTTGACGGTTGCTCGCGGTGAGACGTTGGCGATCGTCGGTGAATCCGGCTCTGGAAAATCGGTCACAGCGTTAGCGATCATGCGTTTGATCGAGCAGGCAGGGGGCGATATTCATCACGGTGAGATTCTGTTTCGCCGTCGTAACGGCCATATTCTGGATGTCACAACTGCCAGCCAGCGTGAGATGCGCCGTTTACGCGGTGCGGACATGGCGATGGTATTCCAGGAGCCAATGACCTCGCTCAACCCGGTGTTTCCCGTTGGAGAGCAGATTGCCGAGTCCATCCGTTTGCACCAGGGTATGTCTGCGCGGGACGCGAAGGTAGAAGCGTTGCGCATGCTCGATCTGGTCAGAATTCCAGAAGCGAAAAGCGTGCTGGGTCGTTATCCGCACCAGCTTTCAGGCGGTATGCGCCAGCGTATCATGATCGCCATGGCGCTCTCTTGTAAGCCAACATTACTGATAGCCGATGAACCGACCACCGCGTTGGACGTCACTATTCAGGCACAGATTTTACAACTGATTCAGTTATTGCAGCGCGAAATGGCGATGGCCGTGATTTTCATCACCCATGATATGGGCGTGGTAGCGGAAGTGGCCGATCGCGTGCTGGTGATGAATAACGGCCACCGTGTCGAAAACGCGGGCGTGGGCGAAATATTTGCCACGCCACAGCATGTGTATACCCGTGCATTGCTGGCGGCTGTACCGACGTTAGGAGAGATGCGCGGGCGTAGTGAACCGGCACCGTTTTCATTGCATCTCACCGACGCCCAGGGGCAGGCGATTGCCCCGCAAGCCGCGGCTAGCCGGACATCGGCGAGCCTACCCGAACCCTCGACGCCCGTGTTGCAAGTGCGCGATCTGGTCACGCGATTTCCGCTGCGCCGGGGAATACTCAACCGCGTTACCCATCAGGTACATGCGGTGGAACACATCAGTTTCGATCTTTACCCCGGTGAAACGCTGTCGCTAGTCGGGGAGTCTGGCTGCGGAAAATCGACGGCAGCGCGCGCCTTGTTGCAACTGGTGCCGAGCCAGCGCGGCACGATTACCTTCACCGGTGAGCGCATTGACGGTCTGGGCAGCGAGGCGCTGCACCGGATACGCCGCAATATTCAGCTGATTTTTCAGGACCCGTATGCGTCGCTGGATCCCCGCCTGACGGTGGGGTTCTCGATCATGGAGCCGCTGTTGGTCCACAAGGTGATGGATAAGCAGGCTGCTGAAGTGCGGGTGGCGCAACTGCTCAAACGGGTGGGGCTGTTGCCAGAACATGCCGGACGCTATCCACATGAGTTTTCTGGCGGACAGCGGCAACGCATATGCATTGCGCGCGCACTGGCGCTAAACCCCAAAGTGGTGATCGCCGATGAGGCGGTGTCAGCGTTGGATGTCTCTATCCGTGCACAAATCGTCAACCTGATGATGGAATTGCAGCAGGAATACGGTATCGCTTTCCTGTTTATTTCTCACGATATGGCGGTAGTGGAGCGCATCAGTCACCGTGTTGCTGTGATGTATTTGGGACAGATTGTGGAAATTGGCCCGCGTCAGGCGGTATTTGAGAATCCTCAACATCCTTATACCCGTAAACTGATGGCAGCAGTACCGATCGCCGATCCGGGCCGCCGCCATCACCGCCATGCACTGCTGGCGGATGATATACCCAGCCCTGTTCGAGCGCTGGGCGATGAACCAACGATCGCACCGCTGATTGAGGTGGGTGAACGGCACTATGTGGCCCACCATGCGATTGCGGGCGCTTATTGACAGAAGATACAGGGAGATACGACCACAATGACACTTTTGACTCGCGTTAATCTGCTCACTGCCAAACGTTCGGGGGCTCTGGCAGTTGCGGCAGCCTTGATGGCGTCTGCACCTGCCTGGGCGGCGAAAGATGCTGTAATAGCAGTGGCATCCAACTTTACCACGCTCGATCCCTATGATGCCAACGACACCTTGTCGCAAACGGTAGCGAAATCGTTCTATCAGGGGCTATTTGGTTTCGATAAGGACATGAAGTTGGTCAACGTGCTGGCCGAAAGCTATCAGGTCAGCGACGATAACCTGACCTATACCATCAAACTGCATACTGGTGTGAAATTTCACGACGGCACCGATTTCAATGCACAGGCGGTGAAGGTGAACCTCGATCGCGCCAGCAATCCGGAAAATCGCCTAAAACGTTATAACCTGTTCAAGGTGATTGCCAAAACGGAAGTGGTGGATCCGCAGACGGTGAAAATCGTGCTGAAACAGCCGTTCTCGGCCTTTATTAACAACCTGGCACACCCTGCGGCGGTGATTATTTCGCCTGCCGCGTTGCAGCAATATGGCAAGGAGATTGGTTTTCACCCGGTGGGAACCGGCCCTTACAAGTTTGTAACCTGGAACCAGACGGACTATGTGAAAGTGGAGAAATTCTCCGGTTATTGGCGTGCGGGGCTGCCCAAGCTCGACAGCATTACCTGGCGTCCGGTGGTGGATAACAACACGCGTGCCTCACTGCTCCAGACGGGCGAAGCGCAGTTCGCTTTCCCGGTGCCGTTTGAGCAAGCCAAGGTGCTGGAGAAAAATGACCAGTTGGCGGTGGTGATATCGCCTTCTATTTTGCACCGCTATCTCAGCTTTAACGTCACGCAAAAGCCGTTTGACAATATCAAGGTGCGGCAGGCGATTAACTACGCCATTAACAAAGACGCGCTGATCAAAGTAGCATTCTCCGGTTACGCTGTGCCGTCACAGGGACCGTTGCCAAAGAGCATCGATTTTGCCCAGCAGTATCAACCATGGCCTTACGATCCGGCAAAAGCGCGTGAACTGTTGAAAGAAGCGGGCTACCCGGATGGATTCACGACCACACTGTGGGCATCGCATAACCACAGCACGGCGCAGAAGGTGTTGCAATTCACCCAGCAGCAGTTGGCGCAGGTAGGGATTAAAGTGCAGGTTACCGCTATGGATGCCGGGGAGCGTGCCGCCGAAGTGGAAGGCAAGGGCGTGAAGGAAACCGGTGTGCGCCTGTTCTACACCGGCTGGTCTGTCTCAACCGGGGAAGCCGATTGGGCGCTGACACCGCTGTTTGCCACGGCGTCCTGGCCATCGGCGCTGTTTAATACCGCATTTTATAGCAGCGAGCAGGTGGATGCCGACCTGGCGAATGCGTTGAAGACCACCGATCGCGCGCAGAAGGAAAAACTGTATAAAGACGCACAGGACAAAATCTGGGCGGATGCGCCTTGGGCGTTTTTGGTGACGGAACAGCTGGTTTCAGCTAACAACAAGAAACTGAGCGGGTTCTACGTGATGCCTGATACCGCATTCAGTTTTGATGAGGCTGATTTGGCGCATGCAGGGTTTTTCTCAGCCGCGTGATAGACGCGGTTGAGAACCTGGTAATTTCCGTGTTGCCGCCGTGTGTAAAACAGGGGGCAGAGAACGTCATGCCAGACAATGAAACAAGAAGGATAATTATGTTGTTATGCTGAATTATTTCCTCAAACGGCTGCTGGGCATGATCCCCACCTTGCTGATTGTGCTGGTCGTGGTGTTTATGTTTGTGCACCTGTTACCGGGCGATCCTGCGCGCCTGATGGCGGGGCGTGAGGCTGATGCCGCCGTGATTGCCATGGTCAGGCAGGATTTAGGTCTGGATAGACCGCTCTACGAACAATTCTGGCGCTTTTTTACCCATGTGTTGCAAGGAGATCTGGGCACCTCGATGGCCTCTAAACGCCCAGTCGCCAATGAGATTGCCATCCGCTTCCTGCCGACGCTTTGGCTTACCTTAACCAGCATGGTGTGGGCGGTTATCTTCGGCATGAGCATCGGGATGATTTCCGCTATCTGGCGCAATCGCTGGCCCGACCGTCTGGGGATGACACTGGCGGTATCCGGCCTGTCATTCCCATCGTTTGCGTTGGGGATGCTGTTAATGCAGGTGTTTTCCGTTGAACTGGGCTGGTTACCCACCGTCGGCGCGGAGAGTTGGCGTCACTATCTTCTACCCTCGATTACCCTCGGCGCTGCCGTTGCCGCCGTGATGGCGCGTTTCACGCGTGCATCCTTTGCTGATGTGCTGCAAGAAGATTACATGCGTACCGCACGCGCTAAAGGTGTCAGTGAATTTTTGGTCATCACCAAACATGGTTTGCACAATGCGCTGATCCCAGTGGTGACGATGATGGGACTTCAGTTTGGCTTTCTGCTGGGCGGGTCTATCGTGGTGGAAAAAGTGTTCAACTGGCCGGGGTTGGGGCGCTTGTTGGTGGACGCGGTGGAGATGCGCGATTATCCCGTAATCCAAGGGTTGGTGCTATTGTTCTCGCTAGAGTTTATTGTTATTAACCTGCTGGTGGATGTGCTTTATGCGGCAATTAACCCGTCAATTCGCTATCGATAAGGAACCGCGATGAAACATTGGCGACGTAAGGCCATGCTGGCAAAGCTGCCGCTGCTGCGGGAAACTACCATTCACACTCCGTTCGGTGAGTTTTGGCGGCGTTTTTTGTTGCAGCGCTCCGCCGTGATGGCGGGCGTCTTTGTGTTGTTACTGATTGCCGTGGCGCTGCTTGCGCCTTATCTGGCGCCGTTCGACGCGGAAAATTATTTCGATTATGACCGTTTGAATGAGGGCCCCTCTTCGCTGCATTGGCTAGGCGTTGATGCGCTGGGTCGCGATATCTTCAGCCGTATTCTGCTCGGCGCGCGTATTTCGCTGGCGGCAGGCATCTTGTCCGTGGTGGTGGGCATGATCATCGGTACATTACTGGGGCTGGTGGCCGGTTACTATGAAGGGATCTGGGATCGGCTGATTATGCGCTTGTGCGACGTGCTGTTTGCCTTTCCGGGCATTCTGCTGGCGATTGCCGTGGTGGCGGTGATGGGCAGCGGTATGGCCAATGTGATTGTTGCAGTGGCGATTTTCAGCATTCCGGCCTTTGCGCGTCTGGTGCGTGGTAATACCTTGGTGTTGAAACAGCAAACGTACGTGGAATCGGCGCGTAGCCTTGGCGCATCCGATCGCATCATTTTGTTGCGCCACATTCTTCCCGGCACCTTTTCGTCGATTGTGGTCTATTTTTCGATGCGTGTGGGCATGTCGATCATTACGGCGGCCAGCCTCTCTTTTCTTGGCCTGGGGGCGCAGCCGCCGACGCCCGAGTGGGGCGCGATGCTCAATGAGGCGCGGGCCGATATGGTAATGGCACCGCACGTAGCGTTGTTTCCCTGCCTGGCAATTTTCCTGACCGTGCTGGCGTTTAATGTGCTGGGGGATGGTTTGCGCGATGCGCTTGACCCCAAATTACGCCCGTAGCGCAACACAAATAAAAACGGCCCCATTGTCGGGGCCGTTGTGTTTCAGGTAGCAGAAACGCTTAGAACGAGGTGCGTTTATAGCTGCGGTATTGCGGTTGCCAGAAGTTGTGCGTAATGGCCTTCGCCAGCGTATCGCTAGAGGTCACTTCTGCCACACCCTGCAACTGCGCGGCTTTTGCTACGTCCATCGCGATACGGCGAGACACATCCTGGATGTCTTTCAGGTCAGGTAACAAAGCACCTTCACTGTTGTTGGCCAGTGGTGAACAGTCTGCCAATGCGCGGCTGCCAGCCATCAGCATGCCATCGGTAATGCGTTTGGCACCACAAGCCAACACGCCCAAGCCAATACCGGGGAAGATATAGGAGTTGTTGCATTGGGCAATAGGGAACAGAGTGTCCTTGTGCTTAACTGGCGCAAACGGACTTCCGGTTGCGACCAGTGCGGCACCGTCGGTCCAGCGGATAATATCTTCCGGACGCGCTTCCACGCGGGAGGTCGGGTTGGAAAGCGGCATCACGATAGGACGCGCGCAGTGGGTGTGCATTTCACGAATGATCTCTTCCGTGAACAGACCCGGCTGACCTGAAACGCCAATCAGGATAGTCGGCTTAGCGTTGCGCACCACTTCCAGCAGTGAGATAGCATCGCTGGCAACGTCCCACTCGCTTAGCAATTCACTCTTCTGCACCAGCTTGCTCTGGAAATCGAGTAGGTTCGGCAGTTTGTCGGTCAGCAGACCGAAGCGATCCTACATAAACACGCGGGCACGCGCTTCTTCTTCGCTCAGACCTTCAGATTTCATCTGCGCGATAATTTGCTCGGCGATACCGCAACCGGCGGAGCCGGCACCCAGGAAGGTGATCGTCTGATCGTGCAGTGGTGTGCCAGCAGCACGGCTGGCGGCAATCAGGCTGCCTAACGCCACGGCGGCGGTGCCTTGAATGTCGTCGTTAAAGCAGCAGATTTCATCGCGGTAATGGTTTAACAGTGGCGTGGCATTGCTTTGCACAAAGTCTTCAAATTGCAGCAACACGTTCGGCCAGCGGCGTTTTACCGCCTGAATAAATTCTTCTACGAAGGCATCGTACTCTTTGCCGGTAATGCGAGGGTGACGCCAGCCCATATAGAACGGATCGTTCAGGCGCTGCGGGTTGTTGGTGCCCACATCCAGCACGACGGGCAGGGTATAAGCCGGACTGATGCCGCCACAGGCGGTGTAGAGCGACAGCTTACCGATCGGGATCCCCATGCCGCCGATGCCTTGATCTCCCAGGCCAAGGATACGCTCACCGTCGGTGACCACGATCACCTTCACTTTCTGCTTGCTGGCGTTTTGCAGCATTTCATCGATGTTTTCACGGTTCGGATAGGAGATAAACAAGCCGCGAGCACGATGGTAAATATCTGAGAAGTGTTCGCACGCCTGACCGACCGTAGGGGTGTAGATGATCGGCATCATTTCGGTCAGGTGTGCGTCCAGCAGGCGGTAAAACAGCGTCTCGTTAGTATCCTGAATGTTACGCAGGTAGACGTGCTTCTCCATATCATTTTTGAATTCCTGATACTGACGCCAGGCGCGTTCTGCCTGCTCTTCAATGGTCTCCACGGCTTCAGGCAACAGGCCATGCAGGTTGAAGTTGGCACGCTCTTCATTGGTGAAGGCGCTACCTTTGTTCAGCAAAGGGAATTCCAACAGGATAGGGCCAGCATAAGGGATGTAGAGGGCGCGTTTGCTTTCGTATTCTAATTCCATGACTTTTCTTACTCTTCGGGTAACAGAAACGAATTTAGGTAATGACACGACATGACAGCGCGGATCTTAAATTACCCAAAAAATATGTACAGAAAATGTTAATTAAAATAGTTACACATGACTTGCGTCACAAAATTTTGTCAATGCCCCCCGGTTTGTTCATCATTTTTGGGCGCTGTATCAGTCGATAAAGTGCTGCTGAACGTCGGTACACCCGGCTTCCGCCAGAATAATTTGCAACATCACCCACTGAGTGATGGTGGTATTGCGTGGCTCAACCAGCGCGGCGCGGCGCACGCTGTGAATATCTTCACCGGCCAGATTCATCAGGTTTAATGCCACCTGAAGCGGCGGCAGGCTGGGGTTGAACGCGGCATTCTCTGCGTAGCGCCCGGTATACACCGTGCCGCGATCGGTTTCCAGCGCGACGCCGCTCAGCGCATTGCTGTATGGCGCATGGCTGCGGTTGGCGGCGTCTAACGCGGTCTGCGCTAGCAGATCGGCATCGAGCAGGGTGCGCCCGTGATTGACCGGATCCATCAACAGTGTGGTGATGTTCAGATTCTGCGGTCCAAAGGCATCGGGTAAATAGTGGTGCAACTGCGCGGGTTCGCGCCCCAGCAGGTGGATATGCAGCGTGTTCGCCCGGTTCAGTTCATTCATAAACTGACGGCAGTGCCCGCAGGGCGTGTAGTTCACCGTGATACTGGTCAAACCGCGCTCCTGGCGCAGCCAGGCATGGGCTATGGCACTCTGCTCCGCGTGCAGCGTTTGTTGCAACGGCACTGCGGTGAACTCCATGTTGGCGCCAAAGTAGAGGTTGCCGCTTTCGCCCTGAGCAACGGCACCCACTTGAAATTGAGAAATAGGCGCAATGGCGCACGCAGCCGCAAGGGGGAGTAAGGCGTAGGCTAGCGTCTCTGGCGTCAGATCGCATTGGGTACAAAGGGTCGTTACGTCGTCAGCAAGCAACATCCCGACAAAGTCAGGACGTTCAAGTATCGACAGCAGGGCGTGTTGCAGTGTGTCAGAAAGTTGTGCAAAAGGGGCGTGATATCGTGGATGCATAGCGATGTACTCTTTTTGCCATTATTGTTTGTTGTCAGGGTAAAAGTAGCCTATCAATAAATCGTGATCATTATCTCGTCGAACGTGAACTTATTGAAATTAAGATGCATTCTGCGCGATATATCTCAAATTATCGAGCAGAATGCAACGGCGTTGCGATTATCGCACCGTCTGCATCATCTCCGTCGCTAGTGAAACAGTTGTATCAGCAGCGGAAAGATAAAAGGCGCAATCAGCGAGGTCATGATGCCGCAAATCACCAATGCCAATGAGCTGAACGCGCTTTCCTGAAAATCGATCTCGACGCAACGGGCCGTGCTCAGCGCGTGTGACGCCGTCCCCATAGCGAGTCCGCGCGCTGCCTTGGTGCGAATACCCACGCGATTAAACAGGGTGTGCCCGAAGACCGCACCGAGGATGCCGACAAAAATCACACAGACCGCGCTGATGGCAGGAATGCCGCCGATGGTGCTTGTGACCGCCATAGCGATGGGCGTGGTTACCGATTTAGGCAGCACTGATGCGGCGATCTCGGGCGTGGCGCCTAACCACATAGCAATGAGCGTACCGGAAATAATGGCCGCCATACTGCCGATAAAGCAGACGCTGATGATGGATTTCCAACGCGCACGGATCTGATGAAGCTGTTCATAGAGCGGAAACGCCAACGCCACCACGGCGGGCTGCAGCAGATCGTTCAGCACTTTACTGCCCGCCAAGTAGTTTTTGTAAGGGATATTGAGCAGCAGCAATACCGGGATCAGTATAGCCATCGACACCAGTAGGGGGTTTAGCAGTGGCATTTTGCATTTTATCGCCAACTTGCGCGCCGCGAAGAAGGTCAGCAAAGTCAGGGGTAATGACCACCAGATGTTGGACAACATCATTTTTTCCCTTCCTCATCCGGTGTTTCGTGTGTGGTGATGATGTGTTCACGTTGCATCAACTGCGTGCAAAAACCGACGACCAGCATTACCACCAGCGTACTGATAAGGCAGGACACCACGATGGGGCCAAACGGCTTGCTCAGCAGATCATAGTAATTCATGACGCCCACGCCGATAGGCACAAAGAGCAGCGCCATGTAGCGAATCATCAAATGGCAGCCAGGTTTTACCCAAGGCGCAGGAAGGATCTGCGAAGCCAGCAGAGCAAAGAGGATAAGCATACCGATAATGCTGCCGGGAATAGTCAGCGGGAGTAACGCGGATATCGCATTACCTGCGAACAGACACAGATAAATTAAGTGCGAAAGCGCGTAAATACTGCCCGCAAAGGATTGTCATATTACGCATGGGAAGTTCCTGATAAGCTGAGGCGATTATCATAGCGCTAATCAATTTGGTGTGCCACAGATCACAGGTTTTTCCCGCTGACTTTCCCCGTTGTTATTGAAACTGGTTGCTGTTGAAAACGTTCATTATTGAAACAATTCAGGGCGCTGTACGGCGTCACGCAGTGCGCTGGTCAAGCGCGTTAGCGCCTGTTGCGAGATAATATAGGGCGGCATCACATACAGCAGCTTACCAAAAGGCCGGATCCACACACCGCGCTCGACAAAAAAGCGTTGCACGCGCGCCACGTTCACAGGACGTGTGGTTTCCAGTACGCCAATCGCGCCCAAAACGCGCACGTCCTCCACCAACGCGGCATCCAGTAATGGCAGTAATTCAGCGCGCAATTGGCGCTCAATCACCATCACCTGTGGCTGCCATCCCCCGTCTGCCAGCAGTTCAAGACTGGCATTGGCGGCGGCACAGGCCAATGGGTTAGCCATAAAAGTCGGGCCATGCATAAAACAACCCGCTTCGCCGTTGCTGATGGTGTCTGCGATGTTACGCGTGGTCAAGGTGGCTGACAGCGTCAGGTATCCTCCGGTCAGCGCTTTACCCAGACAGAGAATGTCGGGAGTGATATCGGCATGTTCACAGGCAAACAGCGTGCCCGTACGACCAAATCCGGTCGCTATTTCGTCTGCTATCAGTAAGATACCGTGGTTATCGCACAACTCGCGCACGCGCTTGAGGTAGGTGGGGTGGTAGATACGCATTCCGCCTGCGCCCTGAACCACCGGTTCAAGGATAACGGCGGCGATGTCGTGACTGTGCGTTTCCAGCATATCGTGTAGCGGCTCGATATCAGGCTCATACCACTCGCCATCAAAGCGGCTGCGTGGCGCATCGGCAAACAGGTGTTCAGGCAGATATCCCTGATAGAGGCTGTGCATGGCATTGTGCGGGTCACACACCGACATCGCACCAAAGGTGTCGCCATGATAGCCGTGACGCAGGGTTAAAAAGCGCGCCCGACGCTCGCCGCGTGTCTGCCAATATTGCAGCGCCATTTTGAGCGCCACTTCCACGGCCACCGAACCGGAGTCGGCCAGAAACACACACTCCAACGGCGCAGGCGTAATAGTGACCAGCCGTTGGCATAGCGCGATAGCTTGAGGGTGCGTAATGCCGCCAAACATCACATGCGACATTTGAGCTATTTGCTGCTGCAAGGCCTGGTTCAGACGCGGGTGGTTATAGCCGTGGATCGCCGCCCACCAGGAAGACATGCCATCCACCAGTTCTCGCCCATCGTCCAGTTGCAGGTGATACCCGTGCGCCGCTACCACCGGATAACAGGGAAGGGGGTGTGTCATTGAGGTGTAAGGATGCCAAATATGGCGTTGATCAAATTCCAGGTCTGCGTTCGAAAGCAACATTATCAATAAACCGTGTTGTAAACTAAATTAACACTCGTATGGTTGACAGTATAGCGTTGTCATTTACACTTACGCCACATTTTCATGTCGCATTGGCGGCATGGCACCCTGTCGAACAAAAAGGCCAACCATATGGCAGAACGTATTCACTGGACGCTGGAGCAAGCGCAGCAACTGTTTGATAAACCGTTTTTAGAGCTGATGTTTGAGGCGCAGCAGGTGCATCGCCAGCATTTTGATCCGAGCCAGGTACAGGTCAGCACGCTGCTCTCCATCAAAACCGGTGCCTGCCCGGAGGATTGCAAATATTGCCCGCAGAGTGCGCGTTATCGCACCGGGCTGGAAGCGGAGCGGTTGATGCAGGTCGAGCAGGTGCTGGATTCCGCGCGTCAGGCTAAAGCGGCAGGCTCAACCCGTTTCTGTATGGGAGCTGCCTGGAAAAGCCCCCATGAGCGCGACATGCCTTATCTGGAACAGATGGTGAAAGGCGTCAAGGAAATGGGGATGGAAACCTGCATGACGTTAGGCACTTTGCACGGCGATCAGGCGGAACGACTGGCTGACGCCGGGCTGAATTTCTATAACCATAACCTGGACACCTCGCCGGAGTTCTACGGCAACATCATCAGCACCCGCACCTATCAGGAACGGCTGGATACGCTGGACAAAGTGCGTCACGCGGGAATTAAAGTCTGCTCCGGCGGCATTGTCGGATTAGGTGAAACAGTGCGCGATCGCGCCGGATTGTTGGTGCAACTGGCAAACCTGCCGACGCCGCCGGAAAGCGTGCCGATTAATATGCTGGTGAAAGTAAAAGGTACGCCGCTGGAAGATAACGACGACGTTGAACCTTTCGATTTTATCCGCACTATCGCCGTCGCACGCATCATGATGCCGACCTCTCACGTGCGCCTGTCTGCTGGTCGCGAACAGATGAGCGAACAGACCCAGGCCATGTGTTTTATGGCCGGTGCCAACTCCATTTTTTATGGCTGCAAGCTGCTGACCACCCCTAATCCGAAAGAAGATAAGGATTTGATCCTGTTTCGTAAACTGGGTCTCAATCCTCAGCAAACGGAAACGGAGGCCGGTGACAACCAACAGCAGATGCGGCTGGCACAGCAGGTGCTGCAAGCCGATACCGAACAGTTCTATAACGCTGCTGTGTGACGCTGATGGGATGGCAAAAACGTATAGACGCGGCGCTGATCGCGCGCCGTGAGCAAGATGCTTACCGCTCACGCATTATTAATCAGGGCGGTGGACGTTGGTTGACGCAGCAGGGGCAGCGCTACCTGAATTTCTCCAGCAATGACTACCTGGGTTTAAGCCAGCATCCGGCCATTATTGATGCCTGGCAAACCGGTGCAATGCGCTATGGCGTGGGTAGCGGCGGTTCAGGGCATGTCACCGGATATACCGATGCGCATGCAGCGTTGGAAGGCGAACTGGCGCAATGGCTGGATTATCCGCGTGCGCTGCTGTTTGTCTCCGGTTATGCCGCGAATCAAGCGGTGGTTGCCGCCCTGATGCAGGGGCAAGATCGCATTCTGGCGGACAAGCTCAGCCATGCGTCATTACAGGAAGCCGCTGCCCAGTCACCGGCTACCTTGCGGCGCTTTGCGCACAATCAGCCGGCAGCGCTGCAACGCCTGTTTGAAGGGGATTGCCCGGGCGAAACCCTTGCCGTCACGGAAGGTATTTTCAGTATGGACGGTGACAGCGCACCGCTGGGAGCACTGCATGCGTTGACGCAGGCGCACGGTGCCTGGCTGATGGTGGATGATGCACACGGGATAGGCGTGTGCGGCGAGCAGGGCCGCGGCAGTTGCTGGCAACAGGGGGTAAAACCCGAATTGCTGGTCGTGACGTTCGGCAAGGCGTTTGGCGTGAGCGGGGCTGCACTGTTGTGCAGCGAATCGGTGGCCGACTATTTCTTGCAGTTTGCCCGTCATCTGATCTACAGCACCAGCATGCCACCGGCCCAGGTTTGCGCATTACGCGCGGCGTTGTCCTGTATTCAGCAGGGTGACGCGCTACGTGACAGGCTAGGCCGCCATATTGCTCAGTTTCGCGCCGGAGCTGGGGATTTGCCTTTTACCTTGATGTCGTCCCACAGTGCCATTCAACCGTTGATTGTCGGCGACAACGCTGCCGCGTTGCGCGTGGCACAGCGTCTGCGTGAACGGGGACTCTGGGTCAGTGCGATGCGCCCACCCACCGTGCCGCCCGGTAGTGCGCGGCTACGTATTACGCTGACGGCCAGCCACACGGATGATGACATAGCCCGTCTGCTTGCCGCTTTGCGCACGGCGGCGCATGAGCAAGGAGAGGGTGTCAATGAATAATGAATTGCATAACAAACGGGCCATTGCGCAGGCTTTTGGTCGTGCGGCACAGTGCTACACCCGATTTGCCGAACTGCAACGCACCAGCGGTGAGCATCTGATGACCTTGGCGCTACCGCTTGCCGGACAGCGGATACTGGATGCGGGCTGCGGCACCGGCCATTTCAGTCAACGCTGGCGCGCGCTGGGTAAACAGGTGATCGCCTTGGATCTTTCTGCTGGCATGTTGCAACAGGCTGCGGCTGAACACAGTGCAGATGCCTACGTACAAGGGGATATTGAGCATTTGCCGTTAGCGGATGCCAGCATCGATCTCTGCTTCAGCAATCTGGCGGTGCAATGGTGCGAAGATCTGCCGCGTGCGATTGCGGCCTGTTATCGGGCCACGCATCCCGGCGGCGCGGTGGTGTTTTCTACGCTGGCTGAAGGTTCCCTCGGCGAACTGGCGCAAGCATGGCTGAGCTTGGATGGATCAAAACGTGTCAATGATTTTTTGCCGTTGGCACAAATCGCCGATGCCTGTCGCCCTTATCGTCATCGGCTCTACCCGCACACGCTGAGCTACCGTTTTGCGACCGTGAGCGATGTGATGCACTCGTTGAAAGGGATTGGCGCCACCTGGCTACATGGCGATCGTTTGCGCGGTTTGCTTACCCGGCGGCGGTTACAAGCGCTGGCGCAGGTTTATCCTGCTTCTCCCGGCGGCTTTCCCCTCAGTTATCATTTGGTTTATGGAATTATTTATCGTGTCTAAACGTTGGTTTATTACCGGAACAGACACTGAAGTGGGCAAAACCATCGCCAGCGGCGCATTGCTACAGGCCGCTGCACGGGCAGGGTATCGCTGTGCGGGCTATAAGCCAGTAGCTTCCGGTGCGGAGATGACCCCACAGGGCATTCGTAATGAAGATGCTTGCCATCTGCAAGTGCGCAGCAGCGTGTCGCTCACTTACGATGAGGTCAATCCGTTGGTGTTTATTGAGCCAACCTCGCCGCATATCGTGAGCCGGGTTGAGCAGCAGCCCATTGATTTCGAAGTGATGTCGCGCGGTCTGGCGGCCTTGACCGAAAAGGCCGATTGGGTGCTGGTGGAAGGTGCGGGTGGCTGGTTCACGCCACTGACGGTGCAGCAGACGTATGCCGACTGGGTACAGCACGAGCAACTGCCGGTGATTCTGGTGGTGGGCATCAAACTGGGCTGCATCAACCACGCGTTACTGACGACTCAGGCCGTTACGCAGGCTGGATTGACGTTGGCGGGCTGGATTGCTAACGATATTCAACCGTCCGGACGCTGGCATCAAGATTATCTGGAGACGCTGCAACGCCATCTTCTTGCGCCGCTGCTTGGCGAAATTCCTTATGTCGATACGCCACATACACTAAATTTGGGGGCGTATTTGGATATTACTCTGTTGTGTGTCTGAATATCATTATAGTTGCCTAAAAATAAGGTGTTTGCCTTCTACAGATATTTTATCTCTGAACATAATCTATGTTCTATACAATAACTATCTCTATCTAAGGTAATGAATATGACGACGATTAGTGAGTGTTGTAATATGGCAATATGTGCTGCTGGCGTTGAATCTGAGGATGAAAAAATAAGATAATGTCCCCCAAGGGGGTTCTTGAACATATCATTAATTTTTTCACTGCCGGTGGCATACGTCGTGCTAATGAGAGACTATATACTAAATTATGTCAATCTTTGTCAGACACGTTATTAAAGGAGTCTTTGGGGATGCCAGAGCTGATTCCCGATTCCCTTACCCTTGATGACATTGATGGATATTCAGTATCATTCTTGCTACCAGGAGTAAATAACAAAACTGGCACCGTTACCGTCGAAGTACATAAATGCGCAGGCAAAGGAAAAGACGATGACAATGCGAAAGGGGAGATTCGACTTTTAGATTACATGGAAAAATGCTGTAAGCTAATTTTATCGCAGTCAGATTTATTAGATCCAGAAACAAAACAAGAACTTATCTATGGAGCGAAATATGAATTCTAACAGGAGACTATATAGGATATGGAGCCGGAACACAGTGTAACATTATAAAACAGTCGCACACTTATTCTGTTGCAGAGGAAACAATAAGGGTTACTTACACAGTCACAATTCATTGAATGATTTCTGCTCATAAACACTGTGATCTTATGGTTATGCAGAGTGACCATAAGATTCGTGTTGGCAGTGGTAACTTTAGCTTCCCTTTGCTGGTGAGGGCTCAACTTGCGTTACCAAGCGGCTTTTTTGTGCAAAACGTCAAAAAGCCATGCATAAGTGAAATCCTTGCAAAAACGCTAAAAAAATCCTGATTTCCCTCAGCCCCATAACGATAAGATATTTCACTAAAGCAGCAGGCATGCGGGCTTGTGGGAGTTATCCACTACTTCTGTGGATAACCATGTGCATTAGGTTTAGAAAAACGGTGGCAAGCGAGGATTGGCGCGGGTTTTGGTTGAGTTGATGTGATTCTCTGTTTTTTTGTTTAATTGCTATAAATCAGTCAGTTAATTAAAATCAAGTCTCGATTTACCTCTGGCTGATGGTTGCATGTTTTTACAGCACAGGTCTAACCACTTTGTTAAGATAAATACGCATTCGGGGGATAAATAGCACATTTTTAACTGGATAAATGCGTAACGCTGTGTTAGCGCTTTTCGCGCTCGCTTTCCCCTTTCCAACGTCCTACGCTGGCCGAAGATTTACTCCGCGCATCATTTTCGCCAACAAATGACTGGATGCTGTTTTTATATGGGTCTTCCCCGATCATGGTGGGAGAATCATAACCCCATGTTTAACCTGACGTAATGGAACAT
>NZ_PEHF01000051.1 GCF_015762685.1 Candidatus Symbiopectobacterium sp. 'North America'
GGACATAATCAGTATGTCAGAAGATCTCTAAAAGTGAATGGTTCGGTTTACCGGGATACTTACAGTTACAGCATGGCATCGCGTGTCAGTTGATAGTGTAGCGCGGCACGTCCGGTCACCATGTCATATTGCAATCTTCCTTGCTGATCGAAGGCGGCAACGTTACCGGGGTGACCATTATTTTGAAAATGAGCGTGATACCCTTTGCTGTCGTGGGTGTAACGTAATCCCAGCGTGCCTTTTAATTTTTCGTTTTCCGTCAGCGCGGTGGTCAGTTCACCAAACAGCGCGTAGCTGTCCGTTTGATAATGGTTGTTGCGCATTCCATTGATCATCGAACTGGCGTTGCTCGGTGCCAACATCGAGGTCGTGGTGTAGTCGTTCATCAGGCGATAGTCGTCGTGCAGGTAATTCATGCCGCCGACCCGCCCCACCAGTGCCTTATCCAGGCTGCTCATCCGCAGTTCCTGATAGAAGCTGCGCTGTTTTTCGTCATAGGTACTCCAGTCAAGTGCCGGCAAAAATGCTGCGTTGGGCTGGTTAAACCAGGTTCCATAGGTGAGTGCTTCGGAATTGTTAGTCAGGTTGTCGAAATCATAGCGATTGAAGGCGGTAACCAAGGTCACTTGCAGGGTACGCAGCGTGCGATTGGCGGTCAGGGACAGTGCCCCTGTTTCTCGATGTGCCCAGCCTTTGGGGTCCAGCGCTACAATAGGAAAGTTCGGCGTACCTTGCAGCACGAAATTGGACGGTGTCAGGCGATCGCGCCCATAGCTTAGCGCGAGTACCAGTTGGGTGATGTCATTGGGGGTTGCCAGCAGCGTAGTGCGCATTGCACCGTTCTGCTCCCGCCCCATCCATCCTCCGACCTGATTGCGCACGTCACCGCCCTGATCGGCGTAGGCAGCAGAAAAACTGCCTTTCAGCGTGTCGTCACGCAGCGGGCCAGAAAGCGTCAACTGCCCGAGATTCTGGGAACGCCGATCCAGCGCGCCTTCCGCACGCAGTGTGTGCTGGGCATCATCGCTCGGTTGACGCGTAATGATATTGATGGCTCCAGCCTGGGCATTGCGCCCAAACACGGTGCCCTGCGGCCCGCGCAGCACTTCGATACGTTCAACGTCAAGAAAACGCAAATTAGAGCCAAACAGCGGCTGCGGTACACCATCAATGTAGGTGACTACCGAGGTATCATCGTGCTCGAGGGGCTGCGCCAACGCGCCCACGCCTCTCATGGAGAGATGCGTGGAGCGCCCATCGCCCAGTGCGCTCATGCCTATGTTCGGTACTTCACGGATCAGCCGGGCAATATCATCGATACGGCGGTCTTCGAGCATTTGTTTGTCAAACACGCTCAAACTGAGCGGCACACGCTGGGGATCTTCTTTGATTTTGTGGGCAGTGACCCACACAACGCTGTCATCTTCCGACGCCGTAGGGAGTTGCACAGTATCGACTGGCATTGCTGCCACTGCCCCACCAGGCGCACGCGCACAGTGGGTATATGACTCGCTTGTGACAGGAGTACTTGTTGTTCAGCATGTCCATCCCTCAACGCAGCAAAAAAAACGAAATGATAATTATTTTCGGTGCGATGAGTGTAGGGGGGAGGTCCGACGCCACCCCAGCGAACTTAATTATGATAAAAGCCAAAACAGCTGTGACAGGAGCCAAAATCAGGCGTTGAGCGCATCACGAGGGCAACGACCAAACTTGCGACGGTAAGCGGTAGAGAAATTGCTGGGGTGCTGATAGCCAACATAATAGGCTGCCTGTTTCACCGTCCATCCTTCTGATTCCAACCCTTTTCGCGCACGCATCAGTCGCTGCTCGCGCAAGAAAGAAAACACGTATTGTCCCATCACCGCTGTAAATTTGCTTTTAAGCGCACTGATGCTGATCCCAGCTTCACGCGCCAAATCGCACAGGCAGTGATTGTTATCCAACTGCGCGAGCAGTTTGTCTCGAACTTTTAAAATGCGCACCGTATCCCGACAGGGTGCGGTATATGGCATCAAGGACGGAGACTGTTCTACGGCGCGTAGCCCCTGCGCCAACAGATCCAACACGCAGCTATCGCATAGGGTCAACAGGCTGTCGGCCAACGTCAGGGTATGATGCGGAACCATAAAACTGTAAATACCTTCATGCTGTAGCAAGCGTTCAATCTGCTGTGCCAATTCGCCATCGACAATACGCCGTGGAGCCGCCTGAATAACCAGACTACGGCTATGATGACCGCGCGGATTGCGGCACCAAAGTCGAAGCGGGCTACGAGTGGCAATCACTTTGGCCACGCCAAGTTCCATCACCAGCATGCGACCATCATCCAGATAATAATTTGGCGTGTCCCCGTGCAGAGTCAACAGGATGGTCAGGCACTGTTTAAGCGTGGCACTGCGATAATCTTCCTCGCGGGTAGTGATGTCGTTAAGGCAAAGATCGATCTCATACGGCAACGTCACGGCCCGCAGCGTGCCCTCTAACGTGACTTCATGGGTCGGGCTTTTTTCTGCCGCGACCATTTCACATTCGTAGTCCCAATGACGTGCCAAATCGCTTAATTGTTTTAGCGATGAGAGGTGTTGTACTGATGACATGTAACCCTTCCTCCAGTCCCTCGATGTTGCATCCTTACCGAGTTTTTTGCTGGAAGACCAGATAAGGCGCAATACTGTCCAACTTTTCCTGCGTTTCAGTGAATTCACGTATAGGTGATGACTGCGCAATCATCCCAGCCCCGGCCTGTAACCAGCGCTGATGGCTATCCTGAAACGCAGAGCGCAGCACCAGTGCCGCTTCGAAATGCGTTTTGCCGTCTAATCAGAGTATGGCACCGGAGTAGAGTTCACGCGGGGACGATTCAAGTCGGGCAATTGCCGACAGCGCGGCGCGCTTCGGCACGCCCGTGGCGGTTATCGCGGGAAACAGGGCATCAAAAGCGTCCCACGCATCCTTCCCGAAGCCCAATTCACCGCTAACGCGCGATCCAAGGTGTTGCAAGTTGCCGCGTTGACGTACCGACATCAAATCATTGATAACTACACTCTCCGGCTGGCATAGCCCTTGCATTTCCTCTACCGCCGCTCTGACTGACATTACGTGCTCAACAATCTCTTTGTCGTCGCTTAAGGAATGGTTCAGCAATGCGTTTGACGGGGCGGCATCCTGATGCTTTACGCAGGTGCTCGCCAACGTGTCGGTACTCACCTTGTCCTGCTCGACGGACATCACCAGCTCAGGACAAAAACCGACGGCTTCCCGCTCTCCCTGCCGCAACAAAAACGTGCGTACCGGCGTGTTGGCCTGGCGTCCACGCAGCAGCGTTGCTGCCATATCCACCGATTGTTTCAGGGGCATGGCTCGCGCCAGGATAACCTTGCTGTAGTGAGCATCGTTAATTTCTTCAATCGCCTGCCATACACGTTGGCAGTAATCTCCCTGATCGCAGGCGAGTTCGGCAACGTGCGCCAGTCGGGCATCTCCTCCTCGACGTTTCGCCACGGCAACGGCACTCAATATCCAATCAGACAACTGCCGACAACGCAGTGCATCCTCCGCTAACACGGTGACACCGTTATCGCAAAAAATCAGCTCCTCACGCGGAACAATCAGGTTCAACACCGGCCAGCGCCCCGGTTTGTATGCGTGTTCCTGAACACAAAGCGCATAGTGAAACCCCGCTTCGCCATAGATGCGCAGATTTTCACCACCATGTGCCGCTTGAAAGCGACGGGCATACTCCGCAGGCGATCCCTTGACGCGTGTGGTATTGATGCCGTTATCGGTGATGGTGGTCGCCTGCTCGCCAGCGGCATCGACGGTTAACGATGCTCGTTGCCCTAACGCGAGATACCAGCAGGATTGACGCCCGTAGACATAATGATCTTCCCCTTTCAACTGGTTGAGCAGTTCCGCGATAACTGGCAGCGTTTGAGCCTCAGGCAAAATCAGATGCTGTCTACTGTGATATCCCATCATGGTTGTTCCTTTACCTTTACCTGTTCCCTTACACGACCGAGAATGCGCGCCGTTAGTGCTTGTTTATTGATTTTTCCCATTGGAGTAAGCGGCAATGCTTTTACCACGCTCAGCGCGTCTGGCCATCGGGATGTGGGCACGCCCTGTTGTTCCAAAAAAGCACACAAATCCGCCAACAACAGTGACCGTTTGGCGACTACCACCGCATGTACCGTCTCATCCAAGCCGGCCACAACGGCCACGTCACGCACATCAGGATGCATACGCAATGCATCCTCTATGTTCCCCGCCCCCACAGACTCACCGTGGCGGTTTATGGTTTCCTTGATGCGCCCTTCGACGCAAAGATTGCCATCCGGTAAACGTCGGACCCGATCGCCGCTACGGTAAAAACCCTCAGACGTGAACGACTGCGCACCTGAGGGACCAGCGCGGAAATACCCTCGAATCGTATAGGGTCCGCGCACCCATAGCTCACCCGCATTACCGGGAGAAACGGCAATCCCGGCGGGGTCCACAATGCGAATATCGTCATCCTCACACAAGGGTCGCCCCTGCGTGGTAAGGATAGTGTGTGGCGTATCGTCCAGCCTGGTGGCGGTGATCAGCCCTTCTGCCATGCCAAACACTTGTTGTAATTGGCATCCGAAACGATTCAGCATCGCGCCAGCCCGAATGGAATCCAGTTTGGCACCACCCACCTGAATCAGACGCAGCGACTGCAAATCAGTAAGTTCACTGTCCAGCGCTTCCAGCCAACATTGGCTTAATGACGGTACCAATGCGGTGAGTGTGACACCAAAACGGGCAATTGCTGCGAAAGCATCTTCCGGTGCCGGCGTCGCAGGAACCACCACGCAACCACCGCGCGACCACACTCCTAACGCGCCGGGACATGCCAGCGAAAAATTGTGCGCCATCGGCAAAGCCGCCAAATAGCGATCCTGCTCGCTCAACGCGCACAGTTCGGCACAGCGCTGAAAGTTATAACTATAATCGGCGTGGGTGCGCGGGATCAGTTTCGGTATGCCGGTTGTTCCGCCTGACAGCAACAGCAGCGCAATATTGCCCGCCTCATCCCCAGACGGTGGTACAGCGATCATCGTCTCCTGGCAAAAACAAAAGCGATCCGTTTTGCCACTGAAGAGTGTACGGCACCCGTATTCAGCCAGTTGTGTAGTCAACGCATCGTTTTCGCTCTGGCAGAGACGAGCGCTGCCCAGGTAACGTTGAGCACAAGCCTGCACCGCCACCTGAATTACCGTTTTGGTACACAGTGTCGGCACGACCAATATCGGTACAGCACCAATCAGCAATAAAGCAAACAGGGCAACAGCGAAATCAGCGCCATTCGGCAACTGCACCAACACCGTGTCACCGGGAGAGATCCCATGTTGACTGAGCATGGTGGCAAAACGCCTGCTCTGACCAATCAGTTTCCAATAGGGCCAGGCGTGCCCTTCAGCGATCAAGGCAATGTGTTCGCTGTAGGCCTGTTGCCAACGGATAATATGGGTGGATAGCGTATCCACTTGCCAGTAGCCCACATTCTGATAGTGCTAGGCGACATCCAGCGGCCAGGCAAGCGGTGGCGGCAATCGACGAGCATCGGTATCGTGCAAATGGGTATCGGTTAGATAAGCATCCTGCGCATCATTATTATGCATAAAGCACCCCGGCCTGAGCGGTGAGACGTTCTGCGCGCAACCCCGCTTCCTGCGCAAGTTCCGCCAGACTAAATGTGTGCCAGACGCTCTGATTACGGATCACCTGCGCCGAGCATGGCCTACCGCGCACCGTCCAGCAGGACGTCAGCAGCATAGTATCGTCTGGCCACGGTTCGCCTTGCAATGATGCGATGTAATGCTGTTTACCTACCGTTTCACAAGCGAGCGGAAAGGCGGGCAGCACGATCGGTTTTTCCAGCAGCAGTAGTTCAACAAAAATCAGTGCGCCAGCCGACAGGAGCGGTAACAGTAGCTGCCATAACTGCTGGCGCTTTTCCCGGCACAGATGCCCCAATACGCCATAAGCCACCACTGCGCCCAGTTTTTCCGGCAGGTGCAGTTGATCCACGGGTTCAGCGACCACGGTCACGCGCTGACGCAACTGCGGATCGTTGATAACGCGATGCATCAGCACCGTGCGCATGGTCGGCGCCCGCTCCACGGCCATAATGTCACACTGTGGCACGCTATCGGCAGTAGCCGCGACCGTGCGCCCAGTTCCCGCCCCGAGATCCAGGAGCGGTTCGCCATTTAATTCGGTGGCCGCAAGACTTTCCCGCAACACGGTATCGCCTTCAGAATGTGCTCTGGCCACCAGGTCATAATATTCCGCTACGGGTGAGTAGAAATCGTCCATCGTTTATCCTTTTGTACAGGGAGTGAGCGAGGAGAGAAACGCCTGCTGCACGGTGTCGACCACCGCATCGCGTTGCTGATTGATAAAGAAATGGTCACCGGGGAAAATATGCACCTGACACGATGCTGAAGTGTAATCGGCCCAGGCGCAGGCTTGATCGGCAGGAAGATCGGGATCGTCCCGTCCGGCAAGTACATCAATCGGGCAGCCAATCACAGGCGTGTTATAAGGCCGATAATTTTCGATCAAGCGATAGTCACTGCGGATAATAGGCACCAGCAGCGCCGCCAATTCCGGCGATTCCACCAGCGCATTGTTGCGCGGATTCAAACGACGCAGTTCGGCCAGAATATCGCTGTTACTGCTGCGATGGACCGCGCTGTCGCGCGGGTGATAACGGGGCGGTTGCCGGCCTGATATAAACAGGTGTCGCGGCGGCATGCCCTGCGCTTCCAACTGGACCGCCAACTCATGCGCAATCGCACCACCCATACTGTGTCCCAGCAATGCGTAGGGCCGGGTCGCAATATCGCGTTACAACTCGCTCATCAGCGTGGCCAACAAGCGTGACATGTCATCGATAGTCTCTTCGGTGAAACGATCTTCTCGCCCTGGATATTGCACGGCGGCCACGGCGATCTGCGTATCAAACAACTTTGCCCAAGCGCGGAATGCGCTGGCTCCGCCCCCGGCATAGGGTAGACAAACCAGCAGAGGTTGCGACACCGAGGGCGGAGAAAAAAACGTAAGAAATGGCGGGTCATTCGGTCTCCTGTTGGCACAGTTGCTGACACAGCGCCACCTCTGGTGGCGTAGCCAGGATGCAGTGGATGTTCCTGCAAAGCGTGGATCCCACGGCGCAGCAGCGCACACGCGATCTCCGCACCACTGCCGCCGGACACCCCTGCGCGCACCACCACGCAAGCCAGCGTCACCGTATCCGGCAGCGCATCCACCGAGTGATAATGCGCGATACCCATCTCGCACGCACAGCGTGCGGAAGTTTCAGAGCCGCGCGACAGGATCCCGACCAGTTCTATGTCCGGGTGTATCGCCAATGCGCGAAGATAAAAACGGCCAAATGCGGTGCCGCACACGACGGCCTTCATTTTTCTGGTCATAGTTTTCCCTCTTCGAGGCGTTCATCAGGCAGGTATTGGCGAATCTGTGTGCCAGGATGCAGACGGACAACGTCGTTAAAAGTTTGAGTCGCCATCAGGACGTCATCCGCGAAATGCACGCCGGGGGCAATATCACCGCGCAATAACACGTTCAGCGTGCTCACCGTAACGGCGGCGGTTAACGCCGCGCGGCGGCGCGGTGTGTGGTGGGGGATAAGATCGAACACCAGTCGGTAATACGGCGAGTGCCCCAGCAGATCGAGCTCGCTGACCTGTTCAACCAGTGCCACTGCCTGCGCCAGGCGTTCAGCACTGTTGACCCAACCGCGTAAACCGGTCAGCGTCTCACGCAAGAAGCTGCCGCTAAACACGTTATACCAGCGCAACTCGCGCAATTGATAACGTAAAGCCAAACGCTCAGCATCGCTACTGAGAAACGGAAGCAGCGTTACTTCACCGGGGAAATGGGCCAAATCATGGCGCAATTCTGTCGGTAGCCGGCGTAAATGCGGCTCCCCCTTGACCCAGAAAGCGCTCGCTTCGCCATACCAGTAGCTACTGGCCGCCATCGTACCGTACTGATCGTTGACCGACAGCACCAGATCACCCGCTGCCGCACCGCGTACGCTTTCACGCCCGCCGCTGTAGACAGTAATGGCATCATCAGGTAGCGCGCCCAGCCAATCAGGCATCAAATTGGCCAATCCCGGCAACATGCCAGCCGAGAGCACTGCGGTCCATCCCCGTGCGCTGGTCCGTGTTTGTTGCAGCAAATGCCATACCGGTGCATCGCCGGATACATCGATATAATGAGCACCAGCCCGTGCGGCACTGCGCGCAACCCGATCAAGCACCAGGTAGGACGGCCCCGCACAGTTCACCACCAGTGCGCACCCCTGACTAAAGGCATCCAGTTCCTCTTGCTGATAGAGATCGACCATCTGAGCCTGCGCGTTGACCCGCTGTGCCAGCGCTTGCAGAGCCTCAGGCTGCCTGGCTCCGAGGCGTAATGTGTACCCTGCCGCGCCTAGCCAGTGGGTAACTTCTCGTCCGATGCTGCCTGTCGCCCCCAGAATCGCGATGCAAAACCGCTTCACAGCGTCTCCTCCGGGCGTGTGTGCCGTGCGATACAGTTAGCCAGAGACGTGGCGTGTTGCTGCGTGATACAACTAAAATGATCGCCCGGTGTGTCCACCACGGTCAGATCGCCAAGACTTAGGCGTTGCCAATAGTCGGTGGCATCCTGCGGTGTACCCGGCAACAGTGGATCACTCGGGCTGTTACGTATCAGCACAATTTTTCCCGTCCAGGGAGCAGGCTGATGTTCACCCACGGCGGCCATGTAATGATGGAACAGCGCGTGGCGCTCAGCAAAGGCCTGCACTTCACCTTCGGGAGCAAGGTAGGCACCCTGCTCATCACCGCTGGTTTGCAAGACGCGCAGTCGCTCACTCAGCGGTTTCATCGCCCATTGGCTCAGCGCGTCGCCGACGGGCTGATAGGCCTCTGGCAAGCGGTCGAATACACCAGCGGGGATGTGGGACGGCGTTTCACGCAGCACGTGATGAACAACCTCTGCCAGCGCCGATTCCGATGGCAAACGCAACGCTTCCATGCATACTCCGTATGAACGAGAAAACATATATTCAACCAGATGCGCATCGTCCACGCGCGGCGGCTGCCAGGCACTGATCACCACCAATTGTTGCACACCGACGCCGCGCTCACTGAGCTGACGAGCCATTTCTGCTGCCAGCAATCCCCCCAAACAGTAGCCGATTAGCGTGAAGCGCTCTCCGCGTTGACACAGCGCATCGACATACTGTCCTGCCAGCCGCACCAGCGCCTGCGATGGTGGTAACGCCATAAAAGCCGTCGGAGAAGGCAGTTCAATCCCAATCCCGCGGGAATAGACGGATTTATCCAATTCCGGCAACAAGTAACGGTAGGGCTGCATATCGCCACTTCACGCATGTAACAGCACACAGGGGTGTGTCGACACGCCCGCCGTTTCCCATAAGGTCACCAGCGGAACTTGCTCAGGTGACGCCACCGTTTGTGTTTTTTCCACCTGACGCAGCCGTGCAGAAAGGGCTTTCAACGTGGGTTCTTGCAGTAAATGACGCAGCAAGCTGCCCCAGGTCAGAGCGCTGGCCGCAGCGACGCGCTCCCGCAATCGGCCAATCATGCGTGACAGCAATAGAGAATCACCGCCACAGGCATAAAAATCTGCCTCCCGTGTGACGATCTCCGTGTCGAGTACCTCGCTCCAGATGGCGGCAATATCATGTTCCAGCGCGTCACACAGCGCATCGCCTTGCACCTGAGACGCCTCGATTGACGCGTGGCTCATCAGCATTTTCGCTAGCACCAGCCTATCTATTTTGCCACTCGCATTGCGCGGCAAAGCATCCCAGACATGCAACTGTGTCGGGACCATGTACGCCGGTAAACGCGTTTGCAGGTACGCTCGCAGGCGTGTATTGCACACAGCAGCACGATCGGTTTTAAACTGAGCGATAAAGACGCCCTGTCCCGACGTTGCCAAGGCACGGTGCGCAGCGGGTAAGCCGTCAAGCAGCGTTACGCCAGCCTGCTGCAATAAATCGAGCCACTGTTCACGAGTAAAGAAGGTCTGATCGGTCTCCGCGCGCATATCGGTAAACCCGGTCAGTTCGGGGAAAAACTCCATCGACACTAACAGCGGATAGTTATGACGTCGTACCGGTTCAATGAACACCAGAATGCCACCCGGTGTCAGCAGTTGCGCCAAACCGGCCAGCACGTCGCCCGCATGCCGTGCATTGTGCAGCACGTTGGCGCACAGGATGATGTCCATGCTATTGGCCTGCATCCCCTGCGACGTGGCGGGCAGGTTCATATCAAACAGTCCGTAGTGCATACCGTCGTAGTCAGCAAAGCGTTTACGCGCTTCCGTCAGGAAAAACGTCGACAAATCGGTAAACCAGTATTCAGTACCATAGGCCGCCAGAGCAGGAACCAACTCACTGGCCGTCCCCGCCACCCCCGCCCCTACATCCAGCAGGCGCAATGGGCGATCGCACTGCTTCGCAAATTCGGTAATGGCTACAATAGCAATAGCATTCATGCTGCGGCTCGCCACGTTATCACGGTAAGCGGCCTGCGCCGTCGACAGTTCGCCCTGTGGAAACAGCAGCCCGCGCACATCTCGCTCACCGCGCAACAGCCCTGCCAGATCTTCACTGCACGCCCTGATGTAATCCAACGTTAGACTGCCATAACGAGTACGCTGTTCGAGGCGGTCAACCTGTTGCCAGGCGTCATCAAGCGCCGCTTTATCGCTAGCAATCAGGTCACGGTAATGACCTTGCGCATCGCGCGTTAATGCCCGAGCGCCAACCAAGGTATCCAACCAACGACGCAGCAAGCGTTGATGCGTCTGCGCCACGTGTGTTGACTGATATATCTCGTTCAACGAGTGGCGATCTTCTTCCGTACCGAATAACCCATCGGCGCGTAAGCGGGCTGCCATCGCCAGTATTGCTACCCGGTCCGCCGCCGCCATCAGTGCCGTGAACGCCGGAGCATCCATATCCCGTTCGAGCCGTTGCGCGCAGTCACGGGCGGCGTCTGTCACCGAGGTGACGGCGGACTGCTGTCCGGCAGCCGTTTCGACCACACCGTGCAACGTCCCCTCTGTCGTCAACAGCACTACGCCATCCGCAACCGCCGGGTGTTGGAGCAGTGTTGCGATGATCTCGCCCAGCTCCACCCGATGACCGTGGATTTTCACCTGCTGATCATAACGACCAAGAAATTCAATGCGACCATCGGGCCAATAACGTCCTCGGTCACCGGTAAGGTAACGGCGTTCACCATTACGTGCGGTAACAAAACGTTGCGCCGTTTTTTCGGCATCCTGCCAGTATCCGTCAGCCAGACTGGCTCCGGCGATGGCAATTTCTCCCGCCACCCAATCAGGGCGGTCATTCATGGCATCGTCCAGAACATACAGGCGCTGGTTGGCGAGGGGCGCGCCATAAGGGGCATGAACCCAGTGCGCCTCAAGAGTATTGACCGGGCAGCACACGGACCAAATACCCGCCTCGGTGGCCCCACCCAGAGCGAACAGCTCGGCAGATGCCTGTAACGCCGCTAGCGATTCAGTGAGGCTACGCGGCACCCAATCCCCGGAGACCAGCGCCACGCGCAGCGGTGTCAACGGTTGCCGGACATCGCACAGCATCTGCAACTGTGACGGCACGCTGTTCCACAAGGTGATGTCATGACGCTGGATTTGTTGCGCCCAGTGCGCCGGATCGCCCTGCTGCGCAGCGTGGGGATAGACCAGACGCCCTCCGGCTGCCAGCACCCCGAACAGGTCGTAAACAGCGAGATCGAAGGAGAGATTAGCCAGCGCCAGCATCGCATCCTGCGGCACCACAGCAAAGCGGTGGTTGATGTCGGCCAGCGTATTCCAGGCAGCCCGATGAGACACTACGACCCCTTTCGGTGTGCAGGTAGAACCTGAGGTATAAATCAGGTACGCGGGCTGCTCCGGTGCCACTGACACCGGCCTGAAGTCGAGCACTGGCGGTTCACACTGCCAGTCAAGCACGTGGATACCTGTGGGAAGCGAGGTGGGCTCGTCGGCAATGACCCAGGCAATGTCTGCATCTTGCAACATCAGGTCACGACGCGCCTTCGGTTGCTTCAAGTAAAACGGCACATAGTATCCCCCGCACAGCAGCGTTGCAAGCACGGCCAGCGCCTGTCCCCGCCCCTTGTCACAGAAAATGGCAACCCGTTGCGAAGGCTCACACCCCGCCTGCTGCAACCGTGCAGCCAGCCCAGTGGCCTGTGCCAGCAATTGTTGGTAGCTCAATGCGCCGTGTTCATCAATAACTGCGATGGCCTCGGGACGCCGTTCGGCCTGCGCTATAATCCCCTGATGCAGTAACTGGGCCGGGTAAGTCTTACAGGACGCGTTGGTATACTGACGCGCATGGCACAATGAGACGGGCAGCGACACCGGGCGAACCTGTTGCATGCAGCCCTCACCTTCTTCAATTAACCGATTGATAAAACTGCAATACAATTCGAACGCTTGCTCAATCAACGCCGGGTGAAACAGCGCCTCGCGCGAATCCCACGCCAGTAGGATCCCTTCTGGCTGTTCCACCACCTGGCAATCGATCAATACCTGCGGCGTCTGCGTCATGCCTTGAACAATGTGATAGCAGGCCTTTTTCCCATCACGGTTTGCGCGTTGCCCCAACGTGCTGGTAAACACCACGGGCATTAACTGGGCTTCCCTGCGACGACGAGAAAGCGCTTTGAGCAGCTCCAACCCAGAGTAACTGGCGTGATCCATCGCATCACTCAGGCGCTGACTGAGCACACGCAGTTGCTCACTAAACGGAACCGCACCTTGTAAATCAACCTCAAGCAGCACAGTGTCGGTAAAATCACCCAGCACGCGCTGGATATCGGGATGCTGTTGGTCTCGCCGAAACACAGGCAAATTCAGCGTGAAATGACGCTGCTGACTGTACAGTGCCAGCACCTGCGCAAACGCCCCGAGCAACAGTACGCTCAACGTCACCTGATGTTCTCCAGACAGTGCGCCAAGTTGCCTGACCTGACTCGCCGACAGCCGTCGATGACGGCGCAGAAACGGCGCATCAGCCGCGGCTTCGGCCAGCAGCAGTTGCGGTGCGTCAGGCAGAGCATCAAGGCGCGCCAGCCAATAGTGTCGATCGTCTCGATAGCGTTTTCCTTCACGTGCGGCACGCCGCGCAATAACGCAGTCACGAAAAGTAATGTCCGGCGCAGGGGGAAGCTGTTCCGGGTTAAACAACAGCAGCGCAAGCTCATCGACCAACAGATAGAGGCTGGTCGCATCCAACGCGATCAGTTCAACAGCCAACAGCAACTGCGTCTCACGGGCCAACCGGATCGCATGC
Organism: Candidatus Symbiopectobacterium sp. 'North America'; assembly: GCF_015762685.1. Classification (GTDB taxonomy): domain Bacteria; phylum Pseudomonadota; class Gammaproteobacteria; order Enterobacterales; family Enterobacteriaceae; genus Symbiopectobacterium. The sequence goes on from NZ_PEHF01000051.1 coordinate 13,415, forward strand.
GCCGCGAACAGTGGCCAGGTGGCTTAGTCGGCCGGGATTGACAACAAGGTATCGCGTAGCCGCTCCACGGCGCGCTGCGCCGGTTCAGTGCCAAGATGGCGTAGATCGCTGGTGGGCAACGCAAAATCAGGCATCGCTGACAGGACGCGCTGAAAACCTTCCTCTTTCACTACCACCCGTAACATGTCATGGCGCGCAATCAACTGCTGCAATGCCTGCTCCAGCCACGTGGGCTCCAGCGCCGCCGGAAAACTCACTGCAAGAAAACCGCGACACGCCAGATCGCCGTAAGTGAAAGCGCTGTGACGCCCGATCAGCCACGCCTGCTGAGTTTCCGTGAGAGGGAATGGCGTAAAGCGGCATTGACGATCGCAGTGAATCGCCTCGTTCTCATTCCTGCTTGCCAAATAGACCAACAGCTCGGGCTTGTGTTCACGCAGCGCTTCTTTCACTGTTTCACTCAAGGTTCCGGCAGGCACACGAAAGTGCAGATTATTCCCTTCGCTCCACAACTCGATGCCTTCTAACTCTAGCGTGGCAATAAAATCGGGGATATTCATAGCGATCCCTCCTCCATTCGAGCTCGGTCGGCTAAATGCCTTTCAACGCAGGCACACAGGCCCGATAAGGTTGTGTCAGCGAAAAACTCCTTTATGGTCAGATTGATAGAAAATCGTTCGCACACCTGAGCGACCAGTTTTGTCCCCAGCAACGAGTTACCGCCCGCGCGGAAGAAGGAATCCGTACCCGATGGCAGTGGTCCTTCCACGAGCTGTTGCCACAACGCGGCAACCACATGCTGCAACTCACTGATTTTCTCTGGCTGGGGGGACGCTGAGCGCGGTGACGACATGGCTAACTGACGCCTGTCGATTTTCCCGCTGGGCGTCAGCGGCCAGGTGGTAACAGCCGATATTTCCCCAGGAATCGCATAGCCCGGCAAAATGATACGCAGTTCGTGGTGCAGCGCGTTGAACTCTTCTTCAGCGGAATCCATCTGGACATAAGCGTGCAGTCCTGCCGTAGCATCGTCGCCCTGCACTACGGCAACCGCGTGACGTACCTGTGGGTGACGCAGCAAGATGGATTCAATTTCACCCAACTCAATTCTGTGACCCTGTAACTTAATCTGATTATCGGTGCGTCCCAAAAACTCCAGCACACCGTCTGGGCGGTAACGTCCACGATCGCCAGTGCGATACCAGCGCCACGGGTAATCACCGTTGAAGTGCAACGCCGTCAAGCGCGCATCCGCACAATAGCCGCGCGCTACCCCTAACCCGCCAATCCACAGTTCGCCGGGTACCCAGTCAGGCGTGTCATTGCCCAATGCGTCTACTACGCGGAAGCGCTGATTCCTCATAGGGAAACCGTAGGGAACCGCGTGACACCCTTCCGATAACGGTGACGACATTGGCCATACCGTGGACCAGATAGCGGCCTCAGTGGCCCCGCCCAACGCAAACGCCTGTGCTGACGGCGCGAGCGTGCGAAGCCGCTCGCCGCTGTCAGGCTCCACCCAATCTCCCGACAACAAGGCAATACGCAGATCGGGCAGCGTCACCTGCCGCGCACAAGCCAGGGCGTGCAGCATATCGAACAGCGACGGCACACTATTCCATACGCTGACACCGTGGGTAGACATCAACGTTAACCATCGGTCCGCATCATGGTGGGGCGAGTCCTCCGCCAACACCAATAATCCCCCCACGCTCAGCGCAGCGAACAGATCAAACACCGACAGGTCGAAATCCAGCGCGGAAACGGCCAGAAAGACATCCTGTGCCGAGATATCAAGTTGCTGACACACCGCTTCCAGCGTATTGAGTACATTACGGTGTTCAATCATCACTCCTTTGGGTTCCCCGGTGGTTCCAGAGGTAAACAGCACGTAGGCGAGCGTATCGTCCGGCGGAATGATCGGTGCCTTTAACAGCGCGTTGTCACGCAATGAAGCCAGCGAGTAGGTCGGTATGGCGAACGAAAGTTCGTTGTCGGAGATGACGGCTTTCGCACGCCCCTTACGACAGAGCAGTTCGTGACGCGCGGCGGGATGAGCCTGATTGAGAGGCAAGTAGGCCGCCCCGGCGGCGAGGATACCGAGCAGCGCCACCACGCGCTCACTACCAGACGTCAAGCACAGTGCGACACAATCACCCGAGTGGATGCCGCGGCGTAGCAGTCCGGCCGCAACTGTGAGCGCCTGTTCACGCAGCGCGCCATAGCTCAGGTAGCCGTTCACGCTATCCCACAGCTCCGGACGCTCAGGCCACTGCTGCGCCTGGCTGAAAAAGGCATCATGCAGCGCCCGGTGGCTTGGCATCAGACCACCAGTCGTGTTGGCCTGGAGTCGTATCTGGCGTTGCGCAACGGGCAAATCCCTAATCGGCAGCGCAAGCCAGTCGTTGCCTGCTAACGCGCGCAACGTGTGGCAGTACCAGGCAAACATCTGCTCGACCATGTCGGGCAAAAACAGCTCTTCCAGATAATCGCAACTGAGCAACACGCAATCGGCTAAATCAATGGCCTGATGATCAAGCCACACCTGCGGCGTTTGCGAACTGGTGTAGTTCGGCCAGGGCACAGCTTTAGCCAGCGCATCGGCCACCCCCAGCATACTGGTGAACACCACCGGTGCGGCCTGCATCTCATTGCCTGTCCGCTGTGCCAGCGCGCGCTGTACCGAAATAGCGGACACTGAGGCGTGGCCAAGATCGCGCCACACTTGTTCCTGCAACCCCTGGGCATGCCTTAGCCAGCTCTCGGCGTTATCGGCGTGATACTCTGCCAGCGTTAGCGAGGTAAAATTCCCTACTACACGGTTGATGTCGGGATGAAGCGGCTGGCGATCGAACTGCGTCAAGGTGATCACCAACGCTTTTTGCCCACTCCACCGACTCCGCGTTTCCGCAAAGCAGGTCAAGAGCAGCACCTAGGGGTAATTTGCGCCTGACGCGCGCGATCGCTGAGCTGTCGCCACAGTGCGGGCTCGAGTTGCGCTTCCAATCGACGAAAACGTGGCGTAATGATGGCAGCAGGCACCATACGTGTCGGTAATGCAGGCGCAAGCGGCAACGCATCAAAGCGCTGCTGCCAATAGATGATATCGTCTTCCGCCTGTCCCTGCTGCGCGCGCCAGCACTGATAATCGCGGAATTGTATCGCCAACGGGGGGAGTTCGGTCTCCGGATTTTGGTAGCATTCGAACCATTCACTAAACAGCGTCAACATGCTTAAACCATCGACAATCAAATTATCGAACAACACAGCAAGTCGCGATTTCCCTGCACCATAGTCAATCAACGTAATGTCGTAGAGCCTGCCGCTACCGGCAGACAGAATCTGATGTGCCATGCGGTTTCTGAGCAGCGCCAACTGTGCTGACGCATCCGTCAAATGCCGTAAATCGTGGTAACGGAAGTAAAAATACGGAACTTCTTCCATGATGGACTGTTGACCATCCTCGCCGATAACGCAGCGCAACATGTCGTGCCGTGTGACCAACTGGTTCCAGGCGTGCTCAAGACGCATCAGATCGGCGTGTTGCAGTTCGTATTCGTGGTAGCACTGGGCGGCGATACCGCCCAGTACGAACCCGTCTCGTCGTCCCAGCCAATAGGCCTCCTGTACGTCATTCAGCGGGAACGGGTGATAACGCTGCGCAGCATCATGGTGTAAACGGATCTGTTGTTCGGGCGTAACGTCCCGCAGCGTTGCAGCAAACGCGTGCAGCACTGGCTGGCGAAACGGTGACGCCAGCGAGCCGTGAAACCCCTCCTGGGGCAGGCGGCTAATTAGCCGGGTAGCAATCAGACTGTCGCCCCCGAGCGCAAAAAAGTTCTCCTCACGCGTAACCGTGTCTAGATCGAGCAATGCGCCCCACAGTGTTGCCAGCACCTGCTCTGCCCGGCCGACGAGAAGTCCCCCCGCCCGTTCATCACGCAGCCCATTCAGATAGGACTGCACCTCGTCACGAATGGCGGCTCGGTCAATTTTGCCATTGGCCGTCAAGGGCACACGGGCGATGCGTATCAAGTGTTCAGGCACTTCATACTCAGGTAACCACGCCTGTAGCGCCTGTTTGATGCCCGCCATCTTGGTGGCTTCAGGACACACCAGCGCGGCAGCTACCTGTTGCGAAGGGGCATCGAGTACCATGGCAACCGCTTCATCTACCTCCGGCAGTCGCGTTAACGCGCCTTCAATTTCCGCCAGTTCGATGCGATATCCCCGGACCTTTACTTGCCCATCGGTGCGCCCGCAGAAAATCAGCACGCCGTCGTCGCGATAGTAGGCACGGTCGCCGGAGCAATACCAGGTCGCCCCCTGTCGTACGACAAACTTCTCCGCACTGCGTTGCGCATCACCGATGTAACCGTCCGCGAGCCCAGCACCACTGATCCACAGCTCACCTTTCACCCCATTCGGACAATCGCGTTCCTGTCCATCTACCACCCGACAGCGCATGTTCGCAAGCGGCTCGCCATACGGTGCCGCAGGCCACCGGGGCTCATCCGGAGTGACGATGTAGCAGGTAGCATGGATTGCCGCCTCCGTCATGCCCCCCAAGGCCGCAAAGCGCGCTTGAGGTGCCAGCGCCCATAACTGATGTGGCAAGGAGTACAAGATACGATCGCCGCCCACCATCACTAGCCGCAGCGACTGCGGCAACCCACTGTCTTGGACCGCAATGGTCAACATCTCCACTTGCGCGGGCACCGCACTGACCACGCTAACCTGCCAGCGAGCCATCAACACCGCCCAGGCGGCCGCTTCGCGCCACTGAGGCTCTTCGACCACGACCAGCGAAGCACCGATGCTGAGGAAGGTGAAAATATCAAAGGCCGATAGATCAAAATCCAGTGCAGAAAGCGTAATGGAACGATCGCTGACGCTGAGATCAAAACGCCGGGCGATGGCATCAATGGTATTGGCAACAGCACCATGGCTCACCACCACCCCTTTCGGTAGGCCGGTGCTACCAGAGGTAAAAATAACGTAGACCGGTGCATAACCCGGCTGGATGATAGGCTCTTGCAACGGAGCGCAGGCCAGCGCAGTGCTGAGCGCTACGACAGGAAGCGCAGCAGGCCAATCAAGGTGCGTCAGGCTCATATCGTCAGTCAGAACCCAGCGAACCTGAGCCGCCTGGTAAATCTGCTCACGACGCGCCAGCGGTAATGCGATACTGCAAGGGACATAGCAGCCCCCGCCGCCAGCACCCCTAACACCCCGACAATCTGCGCCGCCCCCTTGCGGTGGGTAATGGCCACCTTTTCGCCTGGCTGTATGCCCTGTTGCACCAGATACGCCGCCACGCTCAGCGCCTGACGCGTCATCTCACCGTAATGCATCACGCCATGATCGCCCCACACCAGCGCCGTCGCTTGTGGGGCACGTTGCGCCTGAGCAAAAACGCGCAGGTAAGGCGAGGTCTTATCACCGAAATCCATCGCCGTTTGGTTGATCTGCGCGCTTAGGCGCTGCTGTTCGACGGGAAGCGACAGTGATATCGGCTGGCACCAGTCCGCCTGTACCAGGCTTTCAACCAGATGACAGTACGCGGCAAACAGACTATCGATAATTCCGGGCGCAAACAGGGCTTCCACCACGTCCCACTCCAGCAGCAGACACCCATGCGATTCGCTGACTTTGGCATCGAGCCACACCTGTGGCGTTTGCGTCAGCGTGTAGTGCACACGGGGAAACGCATCCGACAGTGCCATCGACGCATCCTTTTCCAACCCGAGTACGCTGGTAAATACCACGGGCATCGTAGCCATACTTTGGCCGTGATAACGGGCCAGTTCGCGTAGCACCTGCACGCCTGAAAACTGCCGATGGTTTAACCCTTCTCCCACCTGCTGCTGCAACTGCATGGTCGCCTGACAAAAATCTTTACCCTGCGCAGTTTCATAACCGAGCAACAGGATGGAGGCAAAATCCCCCACTACACGGTTGATATCGGGATGCAGTGGCTGCCGATCGAACAGCGTAAAATTCAGCGCCAGCGCAGGCTGATTGCTCCAGTACGCCAGCACTTCACCATAGGCCGCCGCCAGCGCCACGCTGGCAGTGATGCCATGCTGCTGCGCCTGAGACATAAAACGCTGCCATGACTCCGCGGGCAACACGTAGCTCCTGCGCTGGAAGCGGGGCTTAGCAATCGTTTCAGGCCTCACCGCCAACGACAAAGCGGGCGCGGCAGGCAACGTTGTCACTCGCTCCAGCCAGTAGGCTTTCGCCTGTGACATCAGCGCCGCACCATGCTCCGCCTGCACACATTGATAATCCCGATAGTGGATACGCAATGCGGGCAGTGTCGCCGTCGGATTGCGGTACAATGTATCCCATTCGGTGAACAGGATCATGATGCTACGTCCATCGAACATCATGCTATCGAGGCTGACTATCAGCCGCTGGCGCGCATGCCCCCCTTGCTGATAATCCACCACATGAATCGAAAACAGCGGCCACTCACGCACATCATAAACCCGGTGCGACAGCGTATCACGCCAGGTCTGCAACGCGTCTTCGACGTCGTTACCGGCGGTATGACGTTCAATGCGATAAGGCCGCGTGTCGGGTAGCACCTGCTGCTCCCCGGCGTCGGTCACCACCGCACGCAGCATGGCGTGACGCGAGATCAGCTGTTGCCAGGCGGTTTCAAGGCGTGCGACATCCAGCCCTTTACCATCAAATTCGATATAAAAATGCGAGCCGACACCGCCCAGCGTCATCTGCTCGCTGCGGCCAATCCAGAAGGAACGCTGAATGTCACTAAGTGGGAAGGGTTTATAACGTGCAGCGTCATCGGCGACCAGCACTGGCAATGAAACAGCAGCTTTTGCTTGAACATAATGGCAAAAATCGCGCAGCTCAGGGGACGTGAACAAGGCATGTAACGGTGCGCTCAGTTGCCGTTCGCGTAACGCCGCAATCAAGCGCGTGGCAATAAGGCTGTCGCCACCCAGAACGAAAAAATTATCCTCACAGTTGACGCTTTCAACGTTCAACAGCGTGGCCCACAGCGCGGCAACTTGCCGTTCGATATCGTTTTCAGGGGCGCTGCGCGCGGTGCGTGCCAGAGTAATCTGCGACGCGGCGAGGCGTTCTACGCTCGCCCGGTCTGTCTTGCCGTTTTCCGTTACCGGCAGCGCGGGTACAATCACGTAGTGTTCAGGAATGGCATAGCGTGGCAGCAGCGGCTGTAACCAGCCTTGCCAAACGCTGGCGCTGTTATTTTCATCGGTCACCAGCGTGGCACAAAGTTGACGGGCCGCCTGTGCTACCACCGTCACGCAGGCCTTATGAATGGCAGGATGGCGCATTAGGGCCGCTTCCACTTCCCCCGGTTCGATACGGTGCCCGCGAATCTTTATCTGCCGGTCATTACGTCCGAGATAGTCAATGGTGCCATTGGGCCAATAGCGTGCGCGGTCGCCGCTGCGATACCAACGTCGCCCGGCACATTCCACAAATTTTTCTGCAGTGCGCTCCGCATCGTCGCGATATCCCAGCGCCAATCCTGGGCCACTGACCCACAGTTCACCGGCCACCCAGGGCAGGCAATCTCGCCCCAAAGCATCAACAATACGGCAATACATGTTGGGCAAAGGTGTACCAAAAGGCACCGTCGTCCAGCGCGGATCGTCAGCATGCAGCACGAAAAGCGTGGAGTGGATTGCGGCTTCCGTCATGCCCCCTAACCCGACGAAAGGTGCTCCCGCATCCTTGCCGGAAAGTTGGGCTACCACCGCACCGACGACGGCATGACCCATCAGGTTGGCGGCTTTTTGCTCAGTAGTGGGTTCGCCTTTGGCTGGCAGCGTGGCTTCTTTATACTAACTGCGCCAGATAAGGCGCGGCACCACCGACTATCGCCTGCTTGATGTCGCCGTCCGCCAGCGCCTGTATTGCCGCCGTCGCGGCCTGCGCCGCCTGTTGGAAACTGCTGCCGACGCCGTATTGTTTCATCACGTCTTTGTAGCTTTGCGTATCCGCCAGTTTGGCCTTGTACGCAGCCCATTCCTTATCTTTATCCTTATCGTTGGCACCCTCTGCCGGGCGTGGACCCACTTTTTCTGATTCCAACGCTTCTGCCGCTTTCAGCGCGCGCTGCTCACTGTCCGTGCGCACAATATCCATCACCTGACCGCCAATTTCCCCAATAAGCTGGGCCTGGCGCAGGCGTTGTTACTCTTTCTCTTTGTTAAAGATCGGACTCAGGGCATTGTTGGCGTGCTCCACGTCATGGCTCAGCGTGGTCACATCCTGCTGCTGGTTCGCCGTATCGCGGATCAGCAGCGTAGGTGGTGCTTGATGCACTGCCATTGCTGCCGAGCGACATCCGCGCCGAAGGCATCGTCATCGCCAGCGAAGAGAGCATATTGCCCTGCATCGACGGGCTCATACTGATACCCGCACTCGAATGTTCTACCTTGAAGTCCGCCTTGTTGTCCAGCCCGCTTCAGCCCAGCGTGCTGGTTTCCAGTGTGTTTTTATCCGCACTGGCGGTGGAGCCAATCACCGCGGCATCCAGCTGGGTGTGAGACCCCGTCCTGACACTGCAGCCCTCGCTGCCTGCAAACAGCCCAGTCTGCTGCTGTACGCTGTCAAAGTTGCTGTGGATCTTGTCTTTGCTGAAACTCAGGTAGCCGCTGCCGGTCATGGAGCCGATGGAGAAACTGCCGCCTGCGGAAGCGCTGGTCTGTTTCGAGTCGTAGCGCTCGCTGTCCTGCTGGCTTTGCAGCAGCAGATCGCGCCCGGTTACCAGTTCGATGCGTTCGGCGCCCACCTGCGCACCAATCAGTTGCGTGTCACGTCCGGCGTTTAATGTGGCCTTGTTAACCGCATCGAGCGTAGTTTCAGACCAGGTATTGCCTTTGCCGGTTTCCCGTCCTTTCGAGACGTTAGCATTGGCGAAGATACTGACACCGAAACCGCTGTTACCCACACCAATGCTGGCACCGATAGCCCCACCGCTGCTCTTGTTGCTGCCCTCCATCGATTCCGTATTGCGCGCCGAGAGCAGTTTGACGTCTTGTGCCGCGTTAAGGGCAATATCACCCCCGGCTTTCACCTGACTGCCAGCGACCGTCACATCGCCGCTACGCGCCGTGATCGCAACATCCTGTCCGGCATTGAGCATAGTGCCAAAGCTTTGCTGCTGTTCGCTGTTTTGACTGGATTTCGAGGTTTGTGCGCCAAGAGAAATGCTGACGCCAACAAATGGGCTTTCCCCTTTGTTATTAAGATCCGACTGGGTGCCCTGATAGGCCTGATAGCCCGATAACCCCGCCTTCATACTTTGCAGCAACGCCAAACGGCTATCACTTTCCTGCGTGGCGGCCTGAATACTTTGCACTGCGCTGTTGAGCGCTGAGCCGACAACACCAGAAAGTGCGATAGTAATGCCACTGCTCTTCTGCACCGTTTCCTGCTGCTGTTTGCGCAGGTCATAGCCTGGTTGCAGACTGACGTCGCTACCTTCCAGCCGGATATCCTTTTTCGCCACAATATCCGTGCCTTCAATACGCACCTGTTGTCCGGCTTTGATATCGACCGATTCGGAGGTACTGCCGATGGTGCTGGCGCTTTGACTTTGCGTCGCTGCCTGATCGCGCATTTTTTGGCTCAGCGAAGTGGAGCCAATGGTAAAACCAATGCCGCCGCTACCGATCAGGCCACTCTTTTTCTTCTGGTATTCTTGATAATTCAGGTAGTTTTCCACGCTGGCGGCGGTGTTGACGTCATTCCCTGCCACAATCGCGACGTTTTTGTCCCCAGCGATGGCCGAGCCTTGCAGATTGACATCATGACCGGCGGCAAGGGTTACGCTGTCACCGGACAGCAAGCTGCCTTTCTCGTTGGTTTGCTCGGTTTCTCGCAACGTGCGGGTGACCGTTTTCGAAAACGTTTTCTTTTTGACCTTGGTTTCTTCAAAGAAGGTGTGTTCAGTTTCCGTTGCTGAGACCAGATTGAGATTTTTGCCTGCCTGCGCCGTCAATGCACCGCTGGCAGTACCTTGCACGGCCTGCAAATTGATATCATTGCCGGCACTAAGCGCCAGGTTGCCTGCCGCCGTGACCGTGGTTCTCTCTTGTTTTTCGGAGCGCTGCCAGTCGGCATGGCGTTTCCAATTATTGGCGCTGTAGGTTTCCGTTTCCTCTGAAAGCAGGTTGAGATCCCACCCTGCCGCCAGCGCCGCATTGCCTTTCGTGTTCAGGCTGGCGGCTTCTGTGGTAATGTCTTGTCCTGCTTTCAGCGAGAGGTCACCACCACTCAACAATTGCGCAGCACTGATGCCCTGATTGGTTCGCTACATCGCATTAACACCGCTGCGACTGGCCGTTTCTTCCAGCTTCTGCTGCGCGCTGAGCAGGATATCCTGTCCAGCCATCAAGGACAGACCGCTGCCCGCGGTTACCCGGCTGGCATCAATCGTCAGGTCTTTGCCAGCCGTGGCGCTGAAAGCGTTGCCCGCCAGAATCTCGCTGCCCTGCAGGGTGGTGCTGCGCGTTGACGCAGTGCTGCCACCGTACGGATCCAAACGGTTATTAGTGAGCGTCAAGGATTCCAGCGACAGGTTGTTGCCTGCGGCCAGCGTCATGTCTTGCCCTGCACTGAGCGTCGCTGCCGTGTTGCGGATGTCGTTGCCTGCGGATAAATTCAGGCTGCTCACAGCGCTAATGGCGGCGGTGTTTCCAAATCCGGTGTAAATCAAAGCACCGCTTCCGGCGGGAGTTTGCCACTGGCGCGTCGCTGTCTCCTTGACGATATCGCCATTCACGCTCACCAACTGCACCTGGTTGCCTTTGATCTGGCTGCTGGTGTTCGTGATATTGTTGAGCGCCACCAGATTCAGCCCGCCATCGGAAGAGATGATGCCGCCCTGCTGGTTATCGATTTTATCGCCACTGGCGATGGCCAATAACTCCACCGCTTTCAGAGTGCCGCTGTTGGTAACGCTGCCGCCTGCTTTAAGATCGATAGTGTTGGCGACGATGGCGCTGCCCTGCACATTGGTTTTACCCGCCTGCGCCAGATACAGCTTGGGTGCCAGCACCGTTTGACCATTGATCTCAACGTTTTCCCACCACACGATACTGTGCGTCAGTTGCGCTACCTGCGCGTCGCTCAGGCTCACGCTAAGCGTCAGGTTCAGCGCCTGTTAGGCGCTGGCGGCATTATCCAGCAGATATTGCATCTGTTGCAGATCGGAACCCATACCGTTGAGATAGCGCGTGCCGCTTTGGCTCAACACCGCATTGCTGATATAGCGGGTATCGAAGGCGGCATCGCCCAAAAAGTGGTAATCCCGTTCCGCATCCAGATTCAATTTGCCGAGCAGATACTCGGAGCCCAGCACCTTGTCGGCTTGTGTCCATTGTCTGGAGGTTTCAATCTGCGGCGCGGTCGTCGGTTTTTGTCCAAGTAGCACATTGAGATCGTTAAACAACTGATTATCCACCTGCCCCAGTTGGTCCAGTTTGGGGTTGGTGTGGATCAGATAGCGGCTGTCGCTGGCCGGATCGAGCACCATCAGGCCGTTACCACCGGTCGGCAGCGGATAATCGACCGGTGCGCTGTTATTGAGGTTTTGCAACCCGTTCTGGATTTCGGCCAGAAGTGCGTTAGGCGACAACGGTGCGGTGCCTGAAACGTTTTCCACCTGCGGTTTGAGCGGATCGAGGGTGACACTGCCCGGCTGCGCTACAGCAATGGGCGTCTGCGTCGCGCTGGTTTGCGATGACACTGGCACAACGTTAGGTTGAGCAAGGTTAATGTCGGTATAGGTCACCGCCGGTCCGGTACTCAGTGTATCGGTAGCGCTAAGTGCGCCACTCGTTATCGGCTGAGTCGCACCGCCGGTTTGCGCCGTTTGTGCCTGTCCCGGCCCTTGCAGCGTCAGCGTTTGCGAGGTTATACCCTGTTGCGGGGTACTGAGTTGGTTATTGCCGGCTGTTAGCGTGTCGGTATTCAGCGTGGCTTGGCTGAGCGGTGCCAATGACAACATTTTTCCGGCTGCCGTCACCGTGGCGTTTGAATCCGAGAGCGTGGCGGAACTGCCCGGCGCGCTACGCAGATCGACCAGTGTAGTGGTGGTTGAGGTAGTTTTTCCTGACAGGGCTTGTTTTGCTGCTGCACGCCGGAAAGTGCTTGAGTGGATGCCAGTGTCGGCGCTATGACCGTTGGGGTATAATTGCCGTTGCCCGCTTGCATCGTGGTATTGCTGATATCATTCGTGACATTGGCGGAAATGGTACCGCCTGCCTGGATTAGGGCGTTGTAGGATTGGCCGTTGGTGACTTCAAGGGTTGGGGTGCCTTCCAGAGTAAAAACAATTACATCTTGTTCCCTACGTGGCCCCAACGTGGTCAAATTTTCCCAATTATAAGTGGTTTCCCATAACCACTTATCATAGGTCGAGATCGGTGCAGGTCCGTTGTACTTATAAAGCGCATATTCTTTTGCTTGACCAGACTGAAATGAGGCGTTGTTTAATGTTTCGCCCTCTAGATTGATATTCTTTCTGGCTGATATTACCGCTGCTGGTCAGCAGCACGGCATCGCCTTGCAGCTTGCCGCGCTGGTCGAAATCACCGTTAACCGTAACAGACAGGCGTTTGCCCGCCGCCATCTGCTGGGTAAACAGCAAGGGTGCGGTAAAGGTGGCGTCGAGGTTGCCCAGCGCCAGCAGTTGGCCCTGTTGGTTCAGCTCGGCGGTATCGAGCAGCAGATCCTGTACGCTGAAGATTTTACCGCCTTGCAGGTTGGTCAAACGCTGTGTATGCAGCGCCAGTTGGGTTAAACCGAGCAGCGTGCCCTAATTTTCCAGTTGATCGGCAACGATCTCCAGTTGCTGCGCCTGTAGCGTGCCCTGATTTCGCCACAGAGGGATATGCAGACTGAGCTTTTCCTGCGCCACCATCTGGCCCTGCTGCGTCAGTTGCTGACTCTGCACCGCCAATTCTCGCCCTTGCAGATACCCCAGGTTGTTGAGCACATTCGCGATCAACGTAGCGTTGCCGCCGGACAGCACTTGTCCCTGAGTTTGGTTGGTGAGCGTTGTGCGGCCTGCCAGCGTCACACCGTTGCTGCTCTGAATCAGCCCGGCGTTGCTGAGCGTTTCCCCTTGCAGGTCAGTGGTTGCCGCATTAATCGTGCCCCGGTTATCAATTGCTGCTGCGTCAGCGCGCAGCGTACCGTCACTACTGATGACCGCTCCGGCAACATTGCTCAGCGTGCTACCCTGAGTGAACTGGGCCGACTGTTGCCCGCGCAGCGTACCCTGATTGGTGACCTCTTGCGCAGTGAGCAGCAGTTGCTGCCACTGAACCGTGCCCGCATTGTCTACCTCGTTGGCCGCAAACGTCAGCGCGCCACTTCACCGGTACGGGTGTTAACAAAATCCCCGCTCAGGGTGATATCCGTCTGATTAACCCCAAGCAGTTGCGCCCCGTTTTCCGCCTGTTGTGCGGTTAAATGCAGCACGTCTGACTGCCACAGCCCCTGATTGCTAAAGCGCCCGGTGTTCAGAACACCGTCACCGCCGCTCAATAAACGGGCACTGCTCAGGTTATTGATTTGATCGCTGTAGCGGAGTTCGAAACCGTTCAGCCCGGTCAACAGGCCCGCGTTATCAAAGCGCGTGCCAGTGCCGTTGATACTGCCTTACTAGAACAGTTCCCCCTGATTGCGCAACTGATCAACCTTGAGCGTCATGCCGTTGAGCCCGGCTAATAGCCCGTTGTTTTCCAGAACGTCACCATCAATCTGTAGCACACCCGCTTGCTACAAACCCGCATTATCAATCTTATGCGCGGCAACGGTGGCGCTGCCCTGACTCAGCAGTTGCCCGTTCTGTAGCCCGCGATAGTGATTCAACCCGGTCAGCGTGAGGGATTGCGTTCCCTGAATGCGCGCAGCGTTATCCAGCGTTTCAGCCTGTAATTGCAACGTATTGCCCTGTAACAGCCCCAGGTTACTGATGTTGCCACTGCGCACTACCCCAGCGCCGTGGCTGAGCAGTTCACCGCCCGCGCGGTTGGTCAACGTGTTCGCGTTGGTCACGTCTAACCGTTCCATGCCTAACAGACGCCCACCGTTATCCAGCGTGTCACTGATGACTGTCAGGCGCTGCGCTGCAATCTCTCCATCCTGTTCGAATTGTTTGGCATTGATAGCGCCTTGCCCATCGCTCAGCAATGCCGATAGCGCACTGCCCCAGTAGCCGGTGGCCGCATCCAACTGAAACTGTTGTTTACCCAACAGCGTTCCCTGATTGCGCACCTCATCCGCAGCGACCAGCAATGTATTGCCCTGCAAGAAACCATTATTATCGATACGCTGTGCGTTCGCATTCAGCGTCGAGCCAGCGAGCATCTGGCCGTTCGTACCGACGGTGAGCGTATCGGCCAGCGTCAAGGTGATATCCTGCCCCCCACCAGTGCGCCTTGCAGATCGAAGGTGCTGCCTGTAAGCGTGACATCTCTTCCTTGCCAATGCCCCTGATTGCTCAGATGTTCACCGGACAACGCCAGCGTTCCCCCGGTAGCAAGCCTTCCCGTACCCTGATAGTTGCCGTTCAAGGTTAATGCGCTGTCAGCAATGATATCGCTGGCATTAAGCAGGGTATCGCCCGTCAGCGTCGCTTTGCCGAGCGTGGATAGTGTGCCGCTGTTTTCGATTGCGTTAGCGCTTATCTGGCTGTCTCTGCCGCTCACCAGTGTGCCCTGATTCAACAATTTACTGGGAAATACCGCCGCATTGAGCGTCACAGCAATACCTTGATCGCCTTGAATGCGTCCGGTATTGATCAACTGGTTGCCTTGCAGCACAAGCGCGTTGGCCTGCCATTCGCCCTGATTCACCGCCTGTGCAGCGTTGAACGCCGCCAGCCCGGCAGAGAGCAGTTTGCCGCTCTAGCGATTGGTCAACCTGTCGCCGATGCTAAGCGTCAGCGCATCCAGCCCCAGTACCTTGCCCTGATTATCCAATACGTCGGCATTTATCCCGACTTGCCGCCCTTCCAGTGCCCCCGCGTATTGCACATTGTTGGCAGTCACCTGCACGGTGCCGCTGCCGCCAATCTGACTGCGGTTATCCAGTTGCTCAATCAGCGTCAATTGCAGGTCGTCAACGCCCAGCAGTTGGCCCTGATTGAGAGCAGAAAGTGCGGCGATCGCCAAGCGTTGGCTGCTGATGTTACCGCTGTTTTCCAGTGTCTGGTTCAGGCGCAGTGAGGCGGTGTCATACCCGGTCAGTTGCCCAAGGTTAGTCAGCGTATCGGCAATCAGCGTCAGGGCTTTGCTTTGCAGCGCGCCCGCGTTGGTGATGGCATTATTCAGCGTGACACTCAGCACGTTAACGCCAGTTATCGTGCCACGGTTTTCCGCCTGTTGAGCCTGTGCGGTCAGGTGGTTGCTGTTCAGCGTGCCGCGGTTGTCGAGACGCTGCTCAAGCGTGAGATCCAGACGATCGATAGCGGTGACATCGCCCTGATTATTGAGCGAATCCGCACCGAGCGTTAATGTTGAACCATACAGCGTGCCGTTACGGGTGTTATTCAGCGCACCGGTCGCGAGCAGAGTAAACCCATCAATACCGTTGATCTGGCCGTCGTTATCGATGTTTTCGGCATTCAGTGTCAGCAGATAGCTGTTAGATGGTTCCTGCATTGTTAAGCCCCGCATCGAGCAGCAGGCGCATCGCTTTCACGCCGGTGAGTGTGCCCTGGTTGGTGACATTGTCTGCATGAAGTGTCACGTCCTCGCCCAGCAGACTGCCGCTGTTGGTAAGATTCAGGCTGCGCACATCAAGGGTTTTTCCCTGCCAGGCACCGGCGTTTTCCAACGAATCGCCGCGAAAGATCAGTTGGCCGTCGGTGGTCAGATTGCCCGTGCCACGGTAGTTGCCTTGCAGCGACATGCCTGCGCTGGCAACCATGTCACCGCTATTGAGCAGGTTATTTGCCGTCAACGCACTTAGACCTTGGCTGGAGATCACGCTGCTGTTGTCAATCAGCGCGGCAGCCAGTTGGCTGGTTCCACCGGAAAGCAGACGGCCTTGATTGTGCAATGCGCTTTGTGGATCAGTGCCGAGATCCAACGCCAACGCGGTGTTGCCCTGAATGCGCCCACTATTGGTGAGGCGCACAGCGCTGAGCAACAGGTTATCGGCCTGCCATTCCCCCAGATTGGTTACATCCGTGGCATGCAGCGTTGCCACGCCCTGCGACAGCAATTTGCCGGTTTGTTGATTGGTCAGCTCACCTTGTACATCAAGGGTTAATGCCGCGATGCCCAGGAGTTGACCCGCATTTTCCATCTGCTGTGCATCAACGTGCAGGCGTTCCGACTGCACCGTACCCAGATTATTCAAACGCGCGGCCTGAATGACGCTTTCGCCCTGCGATAGCCATTTACCGCTGTTTTTCGCCTCAGCCACAATCGCCAGCGTCAACGCATCCACGCCGAGCAGCGTACCGCGGTTGTCGAGCGTATCCGCGTTGAGGGTCAGTGCTTGTGCTTCCAACGTGGCCTCTTGCTGTACCTGACTGGCATCGATGCGCAACGCCCCCTGCCCGCTGATCAAACTGCGATTATTCAGCAACGCTTGCAGGCGCAAATGACCGTTTTCAGTGGCGATCATGTTGCCATCGTTACGTAATGTGTTGGCATCAAGCGTCAGCAGGCAGCCAGCCAGCGTACCGTCATTGTAAACGTCGCCTCGCACGCGCATTTTCAGCGCGGTTGCTCCGCTAATCTTGCCGTCGTTGAGCAGATTGAGCGCATCAACACCAAGTTGTTGGCTGTAGAGGGTGCCGCTATTTTCAAGATTCAGTGCCACGGCCAGCGTCATCTGCGCATTGGCAGATATATCATCACTGTTGGTAATACGATCGGCAATAATGGCGACGTTTTCACCGCTAATAGCACCGCGATTATCCAGCCCAACGCTCAGTTCAGCATTCAGAGTAGTTAATGCCGTAATATCACCGAAGTTGTTCAGCGAATGCGCGCCAATGCGCATCGCATCACTGAGCAACGTACCGCGGTTTTCAATCTGTTGTCCGTTAAGATGCAACTCACCGCCGGATATCAGCGTGCCCTGATTGGTTAAGGTAGGCTGCACGGTTTGTGCACCAAGCGCGGCAATACGCCCGGTGACCGGTGCCGTTGTTGCGCGCGTTTCAATGCTTAACAGCGCATCACCCTGCATGCGCCCCCGGTTATCAAACCGGTTGGCCTGCACCATCAACTGCGACGCCTGCCATTCACCGAGGTTGGCCACGTTTGCCGCAGTGATGCTAGCAATGCCCTGGCTAAACAGTTTGCCGGACACGCTATTATCAAGGCGCTGCGTTAACGCCAGCGTCAACGCAGCAATCCCTAGCACGCTGCCACTGTTAGCCAAGCGCGCCGCGTTGACATCAATACGGTTAGCCTGCCACTGCCCGGTATTCTCCAGATCCGTTGCCTGAATGCTGGCATCGCCCTGACTAAGCAAATAGCCACTGTTGAAAATAGTATCCGTGACATGCAGGGTTAACGCCTCCACACCCAGCAATTTGCCACGATTGTCGAGCGAGGCCGCATTCAGCGTCATACGCTGTCCTTCCAGCGTGCCCCTCTGCTGGATTTGCCCAGCGGTCACCGCCACAGCACCCTGCGCCGTGATAACGCCGCTGTTGTTTATGCTATCGGCCAGTTGCAGCTCCATTGCTTGAAGGCTGGCAAGCGTACCACTGTTGGTAAGCGTGGTTGCACGCAGCATCATGTCACCCGCATTGACGCTGCCACGGTTATCCATGTTGCCTAATGTCAGTGCGATCGTTTGGTCTGCATCAATCTGGCCGTTGTTGAAAAGATCGGTCAGCGACAGCGCTACAACGTGGGCGCGTAACGTACCATTGTGGGTGAAACGGGCAGCATTCGCCGTCAGGCTATCAGCCTGCCACTCACCGTTTTGGCTTAACCGCTCGCCCTGAAGCGCCAACTGCTCTGACGTGCTAAGTGAACCTTTGCCTTGGTAATTGCCGTGCAGCGTCAGATTTTCGCTGGCGGAGATGCTGCCGTCATTTTGCAGCGACAGCGTCTCAAACAGCGTCGCACCACGACTGGAGATTGTTCCCTCGTTGTCCACACTGGCCGCGTGCAGCGTACTGATACCACCAGCAATTAACGTTCCGGCATTACGCATCGCACCGTCCAACGCAAGGGTCAGCGCATCCGTACTCTGAATTGCTCCGTCGTTAGTCAGCGCTAATGCTGTCAGGGCGATGTTGTCTGCCTGCCACTCCCCCTGATTGGTTATCTGGGCGGCATGAAGCACCGCGCTACCACGCGATTGCAGTTTCCCGGTATCGAGGTTTTCCAGCACCGCACTGGCGCTCAACATGAGTGCGTTGGTGCCCAGTAGCGTTCCTGCGTTACGCAGCGTTTCCGCCGTTAGCGCAAGCGCGTTGCCCTGCCATTGTCCGCCATTGCTGATCTGTCGCGCACCGGCAGTGATCGTCCCTTGGCTGAGCACCTCTCCGACGTTATTTAATCGCTCATCGATCGCGAGGGTAAGTGCCTCGGTGCCCATCAGCACGCCCTGATTATCCAGGTCGCCGCTCAGTGTGATTGACAGACGGCTTGCCCCCGCCATCTGCCCACGGTTGGTCAACGAGGCTCCCGCCGCGCTTAACGTTAACCCTTGCAGTTCGCCGTCATTCAGCAGCATAGGCACGACCAGATCGAGTGTGCTGGCCGCAAGAATCGAACCGCTGTTGCTCACGCGTTCACGGGCGGTGATGCCCAGTGCGCCCAATGATTGGAGCCGCCCCTGATTGATAAGGGTGTCACCATGCCAAGCGAGCGCAGCCGATTGCCAACTGCCGCTGTTCACCAGCGACGCGCCCGACAGCATACCGTTGCCGCCCAGCACCATTTGCCCCTGGTTGTGCCAATCCGCCACCTGAATGTCGCCATCGCCGCGAATGCTGACGCTGCCTTGTTGCAGCCAACGTTGCGCTTTCACCACAAACTGTTGCGCCTGAATGTCACCCTGCGTATCCACCCTTGCGGCATCAAGCGCCAGTTTTCCACCGGCCAACAGCGTGCCGGCGTCGGTTTGCGTTAGCGCATCAACGACCACGATGTCAGCATTCTGGGTCGCCTGCACGTTGCCCTGATTGCTCACGGTGTCTGCCGTCAGGTGGAGATCCGCCGCGCTCAGCGTGCCCTGATTATCGAGGTGTCCGGTCTGTACCCACAAATCGTGCCCAAACTGCACCATCCCACGGTTGGTAAGCCTGCTCCCCAGCGCCAACGTCTTTTCTCGCCGGCGCTTAGCGCCCCGCTGTTATTCAGCGTGCCACCCTGTAAGGCGATCAGCCGTTGAGCATTGAGGACTCCCGCGTTATCCAGTGTCTCGGCCTGCACATCAAGTTGCTGTTCGGCAATGACATCACCCTGATTTTGCAGCGACTGGGCGTTAATCGTGATGTTGTCTGCCTGCACCTTACCCTGATTGATCATGCTGAGTGACGTCAGCGAGAGCCCATCACCGGCCAACAGATGGCCCTGGTTGTCCAATACGCCTTGAAGTTCCAACGCAAGCTTCCGACTGGCGCTAAGCGTGCAGGTATTGCTCAGCGCGTTGCCATTAAGCTGAAAAGCCTGACCAGTAGCCAGCGAGCCGTGGTTATTCAGGATTGCGCCTTGCCAGGAGAGATCGCCAAGCGCTGCGATATCCCAGAGGTTGTTTAAGGCATCCAGTTGCAGCGTGATGCTGTTGGCAGCGAGTGTACCGCGCTGGGTCAGCGCACCGCCGTCCACCCGCAGCGTATTACCCGCCGTTATCGCACCGGACCATTCACCCTGCTGTGACAGGCTGAGGTTAGCCCCGTTTTTCGCCTGCCACTTCGCACTGGATTCCCCCTTCAGCGACTTAGCCTCCAGGTGAATATCCTGTGCGTCCGCCTCCCCGGCCAGCGTGACTGTGCTGCCTTGCAAGGTCAGTTGTCGACCGGCCTTAATGCCGCTTTTCGCATCCTGAGTGAGAGCGTTTGTTGCCAGCACCAACACATTGCCTGCCACGAGTTGGGCTGATGAAAGGGTGACGTTGTCATCTTTTAATTTGAGATTCAGTTCATCGCCGACCGTGCCCTGGGTATTCACACCGGCACTGAGTGTGCTGTTGCTACCCTGCAACGTTCCACCAGGCTGCGCATCAATCTGCTTTTCGGCACGCAGCGTGGCATCTTTTATGCTGATATCCTGCTGCGCGCTCAGGGTTAGCGCACCGCCAGTTTGCTGCTTGCCTTGTAGCGCCACCGCATCACCCGTCGCGCTCAGGTTGCCCTGCGCCACTGCATCGCCGATGCGCAAGGTTCCGTTTGCCGAAAGAGTAATATCACCGCTGCGGGCACTGATATTACCCAGGTTGATGTCTACGCCCTTATCACTGGAAATCAATACGATACGGTTGCTGTACATGCCGCCCAACGGGCCACTGTCCAGAGCCACTTTCACGCCATCCTGCGGTGCAGTTTGTGCCGTTATTGAACCGTCCGCGTTGACCTGATTCGCGCCTAACACCAGCCGCACATCGTTGCCGTTTAGCCCGGCATCAATAATTTGTACGGTGCGGGCAATCAAGCCCAGGTAATCGCTCTTACTCGCATCCAGCCTTTGCCCGCTGAGCGTTATATCGCCGCGCTGCACGTTGATGCTGTGTAAGTTTCCCTGCGCATCAAACTGCGGCGAGCCCGTGGTTAAGGTGACGTTAGGCGTGTTGATAAACCCACAGCCGTCGCACGTAATGCCGTTAGGGTTGGCAACAATCACGCTGGCCTGTTTACCACCGACCTCCAGGTATCCCGCCAATTGACTGCGCTGGGTTGATACCACTTCGTTAATGATGGCGTCGGCAGCTTTGCCTTTCAGGTTGGGGTTATTCTGAATCAGACCACCGAGTTGGGTTGCGGTAAGCTGATCGATGCCGTTATTGAGGATCAGCCCTTTTTTATCCACGTTGAAGTCGTGATACTGGTTATGAGAAACGCCTGCCGCATTGGGTGTGGCAATGTTGATGACCGGCACACCGTTACCCGCTTTCTCAACCGAGGTGTTACCGGCCGCCACATTGACGCCTGCCGCAAAAGTCGGTAACAACGGTTGCCAGGCAATCAATCCCATAAGGAGATAATCCATGTAGCGCTGCGCAGTGTTAATCGTTCTCATCCCTGACCTCTTGAAGGCACCTGGTACATTGATTAAAAAAATACCGACGATTAAAAAGCCATGCCGATGCGATAATAGGCAACCATCGCGTCGGGTTTAATCCAATCAGGATGGCTGAGCGGCCACCCCACCGTGATTTGCTGTGAAAGATGCGTTTTGGCAAGGCCCATGCCGAATGCCGCGCCCCACAGGTTGCCCGCAGAGTCACTGTCGGTGCGAGTGGCGACCAGATGGCCACCATCCAGCGCAGCGGTCAGGATTAATTGCCCCAAATAGGGGATCTGCCGCACACGCCAGTTGATCTCGCTACGCCAATAGCCGCCGCGATCGCCCAGCAGGTAGTGTTCTTTAAAACCACGAACCGAACTCTCCCCGCCCAGCGTCACCTGCTCGCTGCCGTATAACGGATGGGGTGAATATTGGCCGTAGAAACTGGTGAGGTAGTTGACGCTCTCACTTAAAGGTAGGTAGTAGCTGGTCGCCAGCGTCATTTTATTGAACTGTGCACGGGGAGAATCCGTCGTGACGCCCGCATCGCTCTGTGCGCCAAACCAGTGCACACCGCGGCTAAACGCCGGATTGAAGGTGGCCAGCCCGCCCCACAGCGACTGGCTGTGATTGACGCCGAACACCAGACTGCTTAACCGGCGGCTGCTGGATTGCAGCAGCACATCTTGCATGTAGTTATGCGCGATGCGGTGCGTCATCCCTGCGGACAAGCTGGTCTTTGCGTCAGCGTTACGAAAAACCACGCGCGAAAGAGAAACGCGGTGGGTTTGCGTATCGCCGGTAGAGCGCCAGAGATAATCGCAATTCAAGAAGTCATTGCGATAACGCGTTTTGGCAAAGTCATAATTGATGTTCCAATAACCGTACGGCAATGACACGCCGGTTTGCAGGCTGTGGGCATGGTGTGCACCAACAAAATCGCTGCTCTGCCCACCGCTGATAAACCACTGATCGGCCAGCACCATGATATTATCTGCCCACAGACTGCCATTAAGCTGATGCTCCCCCGTCGATTCTTGTCCGCTATTATCAAAGACGATATTGCCAGAGAGCGGCACGCGCGTCTGGCGCGTGAGTTTTACCTGAGAGAAGCCAGGCTGCTCGCCGGGCAGAATATCGATCTTGACCTGCTGCGTTGCAAGGCGATTGAGTTGCTCCATCCCTTGTTCAAGATCGCGCAGGTTGAGGATATCCCCTTTCCTGGCCGGTATTGCCATTCTCAGCGCACGTTCTTCACGATCGTTAATCGTGATGGTTTCAATGCGCCCTTCCAGCACCATTAAGGTTAATATGCCGGAAAACAGATCCTGTTCACGCAGAAAAGCGCGACTGGTAACATACCCCTGGGTGATATACCAATTACTGACGTCATGAATCAGTTGATTAATATCATTAACATTCAGGCAACGATTAATATACGATTCCGTCAGGCGTTGTTTATTATGTACTGACAATAAAGTGCTATTAACAAACTCGACCTGCCGAATGGTAAAGCAGGTGCTATTAACGATAGGCGTTGACTGCACCGCAATAGGTTCAACGCGATTCACACGGGTTATTTCTTCACGCTGGCGCTGCGCTTGCTCAATCACGTAAGATTGACGTTGCGAAATCTCCCCTCGCTCCGCCGGTGTTAACGGTACGGCGCTAACGGAAAAGGAGAAAAGCAAAAGTAACAAAGACCATCGCTGCAAAGGATATTGCATACACCATCCATGATGAATTTATTTAATATCAAAAAAATGAATGAAATTCAAAAAATCACAATATGTGCTATTAACAACACGCATTGTGAATAATTTTTTTGGGATGATAGAAGAAAGAAATGGCAAACTCAATATAGCGTCAAAGATTTGCGTCTGGAGATTTTTATTTGCATTAGTGCGTTATTTTATTTCACCATAACAAAAATAAGGTTTTTTATTATTCTGTGAAGCAGAAAAAAATCCACCTGCAACACTTTATTTTAACCAATCGTTATCACTCTAATAATAGACCATGCTATAGATGACGTTTATGGCGGCCGTACAACCACAGATAACGGGAACAATGTGCTCTTTTTCGTACCGG
>NZ_PEHF01000074.1 GCF_015762685.1 Candidatus Symbiopectobacterium sp. 'North America'
CTTTATGTAAACAATCAATTATCTCCTTAGCGTGGTTTTTTACATCATTGACCTTCAAACCCCTCAGCTGAGTCTGAGGTGTACGGGAGCCAGTCTCCCCCTACTGTGAAAGAGAAAGGGTATTTTCAACATTCACTTTCTTAATCATTAACTTACATCATGATGTTGAACAGCCGATCGCTCGCTGATTTGCGACAACAATAATAAGCAGAAAGATAATAAATGAAACCATTTCAGAAGCATTTTATTCTTCAAGTCAATTTACGACGTCTCATTCTTTTCATCGCACTTTCGGGTATGTCAGTTATTTTTGTAAATAGCTATTTCGCCTTCTACGACACACAAAAAAAGTTATTGACCGATCAGTTTTTTAAAATAAATCTCAACTATTCATTAAAACTCGCAAATACCGTCGAGACTTTTTTCCTCTTCCCAATCACAGCTCAGTTTTAGTGCTCAACTGCTCGCCGATAACATGAAAAACGCCGACACGCTGCAAAAAGAGGTCGAGCGAATTCGGCAGATTGGTCATCGCTTTAATTCCGTCTCGGTCATTGACAAACAGAGCTACATTCGCGCGTTCTCCCCATTGCAACCAGGAGTCATTGATGCGTGCCTGACATCCCCTTCCCATGCGGCCACCGTTCAGGCCAACACCTTTTTTATCAGTCAGCCCTATGTTTCTCTGATTGATAACCTGATTGTCTATATTTTTGTTCCTATCCACAATGCCGAGGGCGAACAGCTAGGGTACGTCGGCGGTTCTATTTATCTCAACAACCGCAATGCGACAAATGAATTTATGAATTCGCAGTTTGATGACGATAATTACGATACCTATGTCCTCAATAAAGATGGCACAATTATTTATCATCATGATAAAAGCCGAATCGGGCAAAAAATAGACGACAACTCCTTAAAACAGATGGCGCTATTGGGGAATAAAGGTAATTTTCGTCTGACCGATTCGCAAGGAGCAACATTTTTAGCCAGGCTCGCCAAAGTTAAACGCGCAGATTGGATTATTCTTACACTACAAACAGAACAAATTGTCACTCAGGTATTAAATAACGTAATGATTGATTTGACAAAAAAACTGCTCCCGTGCTGCTCATCACCCTGTTCATGATTACCTTGTTGACGATCTACATCGCCAAACCGTTGCGCATGCTGGGATTGGCAGCCAGCCGTATGGACGATCCGGATGTCATCAGCAAAATTCGTGCGGTATCCTCCTGGTATTTCGAAGTCGAGCACCTTAAGCGCGTCATCCTATGGGGCACAATTCTGCTACATAAACGTATCGGAAAACTCAGTTCGCAGGCTCACACCGACCCGCTCACCGGCCTACTCAACCGGCGTGGATTGCACGAAAACATTGAAATGTCGCTGCTCAACAACAGCGTCGTTTCAGTGATTTTTATCGACATTGATCACTTTAAAAATGTGAATGACACCTACGGGCATGATGTGGGTGATGAAGTGATAAAAATGCTGGGATGACATTTAAAAACCAACTCGCGCAAAACGGATCTGGTGTGCCGAACCGGCGGTGAAGAGTTTTTAATGCTGCTGCCCGGTATTGATATCCATCTGGCTGTGGTCATTGCCGAGCGGCTACGCAAAAATGTCGCGGAAATGAGTTTTCCCATCTGCCAACACATCACCATTTCGATTGGCGTAACCTCCTTCCTGCCGAAAGAAGTGCCTATCGATGCCGCACTTAAAACCGCTGATAACGCACTGTATCGCGCTAAAAAGGCCGGGCGCAACAAAGTGATTGTGCAGGATATCCCAGAGGACTTGGCGCTGATGCTGCATAAACAGCACAAGGATTAGCGATGTCGTGGGAAAGAAAAACTGGGCGCTGGCGATACTGCGCCCAGAAGAGAGATCAAAACGAGGTCCAGTCCTGATTATTCTGTGCGGATGTGCCTGTGGCCAAGGCCAGCGTGGGCTTGGCAGGCCGGGCAACCGTTGATTCCCGCACGGCCAACGGCGTGGCAACCGCCTCCCCAGCGTTAAGTTTGAATGCACTCACTGTATGGGTTAATGCCGACGCCTGGGATTGCAGCGATATCGCCGCTGCCGCTGACTCTTCCACCAGCGCGGCATTCTGCTGGGTCGTGGTATCAATCTGCCAAACCGCGACGTTAATCTGGCTAACGCCATCGCTCTGCTCTTGGCTGGCTTGAGAAATCTCCGTAATGATGGCGTTAACGTCCTGCACATGGTTGGTCAAACGACCCAGAGTTTCATCGGCACTGTCTACCAGATTCATCCCGTCTTGAATGTTGCTGACGGAATCATCGATCAGCGTCTTAATCTCCTTGGCTGCCGTCTCACTGCGCTGCGCCAGTGAACGCACTTCGCTGGCGACCACGGCAAAACCGCGCCCTTGCTCACCCGCGCGCACCGCTTCAACGGCTGCATTGAGTGCCAGAATATTGGTTTGAAATGCAATGCTGTCGATAACGCCAATAATCTCAGCCATGCGCTGCGATGATGATTGAATACCACGCATTTTTTGCGTCACCGAGAGCATCACTTCACTGCTGTTTTTGGCAGCATCTGATGCCTGATGCGAAACCGACGTTGCCTGGCGAGTATTATTTGCGGTGTTCTTGATGGTTGAGGTCAGCTCTTCCATGGAGGAGGCGGTTTGTTCCAGCGAACTGGCCTGCTCTTCAGTACGCGCAGAGAGATCCTGATTCCCCGCGGCAATCTGTGAAGTCGCAATGGAAATCGCCTCGGCACCGTCGCGTACTTGGCTCACAATATGACGCAGGCTGCTGTTCATGTTATCCAATGCCTTGAATCCACTGCCGAGGCGATAACCGATGCGCCAGTTAGCGATATTCATTCTTCACTCCTTTCCATATTGCGTATCACAGCCAGGTTATTCTTCCATTGTTCAATCCCATCAGAATGAGTGATGACCTGTTGTTGACGAAGCCTGTCTCGCGTTAACACTAAGCAATATAAATGGCTGTTTCGCCGATGTTAGGGAAATAGTATCCCCTCACCCATGATTCAGTGCTATCATCGAAAAAATAAAATCTAACGCTAAGAATTGCTGCTTAATGTTCCCCAGCAGTCATCGTCAAAATACGTTGCTGATGGTTATTGTTTGCTTCATTTTGCCCCAAATTACCCCTGATGTTTCTAGTTTTATCGGCAGTAAGCATATCATCTTTACCTCATTGATCGTTTTAATCACTTAAAAATTAACAAAAAAAGCCAGCACCTATCAATTTAAGTAGATCGATCGACAGAATCATGCAATAAGTAAAAGATACCTCTGTTGATATTATTTAATAGGGTAAGTGCCGCATCAGATGCAGAGAAAATAGAAAATATTTCTCGTGTAATTCTCGTAGAAAGGATATTTATCGCTAAGAAAAATAGCGTGAAATAACGGTACGACAACGAAAGCAGTGCTTATCGAAATAAAAAGTAAACGTGGATACCCTTATAATCACGACGCCCGGCGCAATACCGGGCGTCGTGAACAGCACTACTTGCGTGCCAATATCGGCTTGAGGAAACGGGCAGTGTGCGATGCTTCGCAATTGGCAACCGTCTCCGGGGTGCCGGACACCAATATTTGACCGCCACCGCTGCCCCCTTCCGGACCAAGATCCACAATCCAGTCTGCGATTTTAATCACATCCAGATTGTGCTCAATCACCACAATGGTGTTCCCCTGATCGCGCAACTGGTGCAACACATCCAACAGTTGCTGAATATCGACAAAATGTAGCCCAGTGGTTGGCTCGTCAAGAATATACAGGGTTTGCCCCGTTCCTCGCTTGGACAACTCGCGGGACAGTTTCACACGCTGTGCTTCACCGCCGGAGAGCGTGATCGCCGACTGGCCAAGACGAATATAAGAAAGCCCCACATCGATAAGTGTTTGCAGCTTACGCGCCAAGGCAGGAATAGCATCAAAGAAGTCACGCGCCTCTTCAATGGTCATTTCCAGCACTTCGTGAATGCTTTTACCCTTGTATTTGATTTCCAGCGTTTCACGGTTATAGCGTTTGCCTTTGCACTGATCGCACGGCACATAGATATCCGGCAGGAAGTGCATCTCCACTTTTATGACGCCATCGCCCTGACAGGCCTCACAGCGCCCGCCGCGCACGTTGAAACTAAAGCGCCCGGGGTTGTATCCGCGGCTTCTCGCTTCTGGCACGCCAGCAAACAGTTCACGGATGGGGGTAAATACACCTGTGTAGGTCGCCGGGTTGGAACGCGGTGTGCGCCCAATCGGACTTTGATCGATATCGATCACCTTATCAAAATGTTCAAGGCCGTGAATCTCACGGTACGGTGCCGGTTCCGCCAGCGTAGCGCCATTGAGCTGACGTTGCGCCAGCGGAAACAGCGTATCGTTAATCAGCGTCGATTTACCGGAACCAGAAACACCGGTGATACAAGTGAACAGCCCGACAGGCAGCGTCAGCGTGACATCTTTCAGGTTGTTGCCTTTAGCACCCACCAGCTTCAGCACTTTGGTGGGATCGGCAGGCACACGTTGCGACGATACTGAGATTTTTCGCTCACCGCTCAGGTACTGGCCGGTCAACGATTCTGGCACCGCCATAATCTGTTCTACCGAGCCTTCCGCTACCACCTGGCCGCCGTGTACCCCCGCGCCAGGTCCGATATCAATCACATGATCCGCTGCGCGAATGGCGTCTTCATCATGCTCCACCACAATCACCGTGTTGCCCAGATTGCGCAGGTGAATCAATGTCTCCAATAGGCGTTCGTTGTCTCGCTGGTGCAAGCCAATGGAAGGTTCATCCAGTACATACATCACCCCCACCAGCCCGGCACCAATTTGGCTCGCCAGTCGAATACGCTGTGCTTCACCGCCGGAAAGCGTTTCGGCAGAACGCGACAGCGACAGGTAGTTCAATCCTACGTTCACCAGGAATTTCAGGCGATCGCCGATCTCCTTCAACACTTTTTCAGCAATCTGCGCGCGCTGACTACTTAGCTTCATGTTCTGGAAGAACGTCATCGCATGGCCGATGCTCATGTCGGAAATCTGCGGCAGCGTGGTCTGTTCGACAAACACATGGCGCGCTTCCTTACGCAGACGCGTGCCGCTGCAACTGGCACAAGGACGGTTACTAATAAACTTGGCCAGTTCTTCGCGCACCGCGCTTGATTCGGTTTCCTTGTAACGCCGCTCCATGTTGTTCAACACGCCCTCGAAAGGATGGCGTCGCACGGACGTATCGCCACGATCGTTGATGTATTTGAACTCGATAGTGTCTTTACCGGAACCGTAAAGAATGACGTGACGAATTTTTTCACTCAGGCTGTCGTAGGGTGCCTCGACATCAAAACGGTAATGCTCCACCAGTGAACGTAGCATCTGAAAATAGTAAAAGTTACGTCGATCCCAGCCGCGAATAGCACCGCCTGCCAACGACAGCTCACCGTTTTGCACCACACGTGCCGGATCGAAGAACTGCTGCACGCCCAACCCATCACAGCTCGGACAAGCGCCAGCCGGATTGTTGAAGGAGAACATGCGAGGCTCCAGCTCATGCATGCTATAGCCACACTGCGGACAAGCGAAATTGGCGGAGAACAGCAGTTCAGGCTGCTTGCTATCATCCATATCCGCCACAATGGCGCTACCGCCGGAAAGCTCCAGCGCGGTTTCAAACGATTCCGCCAGACGCTGTGCCAAATCTTCACGCACTTTGAAACGATCGACGACCACTTCAATGGTGTGTTTCTTCTGTAATTCCAGCTTGGGTGGATCGGAAAGATCGCACACCTCACCGTCGATACGGGCGCGGATATAGCCTTGTGTCGCCAGATTTTCCAGCGTTTTGGTGTGCTCCCCTTTGCGATCTTTAACAATGGGGGCGAGCAGCATCAGGCGAGTACCTTCCGGCTGTGCCAACACGTTATCCACCATCTGGCTGACGGTCTGCGCCGCTAGCGGCACATCGTGATCCGGACAGCGCGGCTCACCCACGCGGGCAAAGAGCAAGCGCAAATAGTCGTGAATCTCGGTGATGGTGCCCACGGTTGAGCGCGGGTTATGGGACGTGGATTTTTGCTCAATGGAAATCGCCGGTGCCAACCCTTCGATATGATCGACGTCCGGCTTCTCCATTAAAGAGAGAAACTGGCGCGCATAGGCAGACAACGATTCAACGTAGCGCCGCTGCCCTTCCGCATACAGGGTATCAAACGCCAGCGACGATTTACCGGACCCCGACAGCCCGGTGACTACAATCAGTTTATCGCGCGGTATTACCAGATTGATATTTTTGAGGTTATGAGTACGGGCACCACGAACTTCGATCTTATCCATTCACATACATCCCGGAGTTAACGCTATTTTTCATCATCCCGCAGGCGGAGATAACCGGTACGAAACGTGCAATTATGACACAAAAAAACACCCGCTGCGTTTTTTAGCACCGCAGATGGCGGCTCAGTGGGGGGACAAGCAGAAGAAACACGCTAACAAAAAACTGAATAAATATCCAGTACTCTAATGCAACAATGTAACCAATAAAAAAAGTGTGGATGCAACATCGCGGGTACTCAGCACAGTGCTGGCATGTTATGATTTCTTCTGGCTTAGACTTTACGTATTGACTCATCAGGAGACACAAGCATGGCCAGCAGAGGCGTTAATAAAGTGATTCTTGTCGGGAATCTGGGGCAAGACCCGGAAGTCCGTTATCTGCCGAACGGTGGTGCCGTTGCTAACCTGACTCTGGCCACGTCAGATACCTGGCGCGACAAGCAGACCGGCGAGCAGAAAGAGCGCACAGAATGGCACCGCGTCACGCTGTACGGAAAGCTGGCTGAAGTGGCTGGAGAATACCTGCGCAAAGGCTCACAGGTGTATGTTGAAGGTCAACTGCGTACGCGCAAATGGCAGGATCAGAGCGGGCAGGATCGTTACACCACGGAAGTGGTGGTAGACATTTCCGGCTCTATGCAGATGCTGGGCGGCCGTCAGGGCGTTGGTGCCCCGGCAGGCGGCAACGCAGGCAACAACGCGCCGCAGGGTGGCTGGGGACAACCGCAGCAGCCTCAGGGTGGTCAGGCCTTCAGCGGCGGCACACAGCAAGCACCGCGCCAACAGAACAATGCTCCGATTTCTGGCGGCAATGAACCTCCGATGGACTTTGACGACGATATTCCGTTCTAAGTTGTTGGTTCAGCAAAAACATAACGCCCTGCTTTAGCAGGGCGTTATGTTTGAAACATTCATGTTGAAATATTCATAATGGTACGACACCGCCCGCCATCCACTATTTCATCATTCCCCCGTTATACAGCTCATCGCCCCTTCCCGAATTAATCATTTCTTTAACATACTGCCGACGCTCAGAGCGCGCTTTCGCACTCTTCGCTCGATTTTCCAGATATTGATCTTCTCGTTCACGCATAACTTGCATGTTTTTTTGTGAGCGATTAAAGCTGGCACTGGCGTTTTTAATCAACGTATCAATAGTTGCCTTGATCTTTTCCAAGTTGGTCATTTTTGATGCATGATGCGGGTAAGAAGACGTTTCTATTTTACCTGTCAGTTGCTTTACACGCGCACTTACCGTGTCTATATCGGTTAACACCCGTATAAGGCTATTTGCATTAGGACGTTGCCAGAATGTAGGATTTCGCAAATCGCGATTAAACGTCGCCACCTGATTTTCAAAGTATCTCAAGGCCTTTATCAATGCCAAGATATCCTTCATGCGGACCGTTTTGGCACTGGTTGTGGTTTCTCTATTAGCCGCACTGGTTTGATTACTGTTAGCTGCCGAAATACTCATCATTACCGCTGATACCCTTCCATTATTAAATTCAGCAGAAATGCTATAAGGTGATCGACGGGTAATCTTCCATTTACAGTTCGCTATCAGAGTCCAGCCCGGCGTCTGAATCGATTATCGCAACGCGTGCTATGTTTCCCGCTCTGCCACCTGTACTTTTGCCGTTTTTTGCATTATTTGGCGCAAGCGGGAGAGCCCAATATCATGTTGATAAAGGTATTCATAAGCGTTCGCGTCCGGTACCAGGTTCTCCAGCAAGATGCGATCCTGTTCCAGCACGGCCCAATGCAATTTCTCTAAACGGTTTCGGTACATAAAACGCCACATATCACACTGCCCACGCTTAACGCAATGTGTATCCCCCGTCGTAATAGAGTGTGTTGCCCGTCATGTCCGTATTATCGATCAGGAATAGCGCCGCGTCGGCCTGCACTTCTACCGTAGCAGGGCGTTGCAATACATTGAGTTTGCACCACTGTTGGTAAGCCGCTTCGCGTACCTGTGCCGGGCGTTGCTGCCACAGCGTGCTGTCGGTCGTTCCCGGTGATAAGCAGTTTATCCTGCGTGGGGCCAGTTCAACGGCCAGTACGCGCGCCAGACCCTCCAGGGCCGCATTGCACGCGGCATAAGCGGGCGCGCCAAGGCGACACGAAGAAGCGGCACCCGACATCAATACCACCGCCGCATCCGGAAACAGCGAGGGCAATGCGGCATAAACTGCCCAATATTGCCCCCAAAATTTTGCCTGAAACAGCGCTTCGCTGGTCTCCAGGCTCCCCTCTTGAAACGCCCCCGTAGTGTAAGATGCGGCGGGTGTAAACAGCCCGGCAAGCGAGGTGGTTTGCGCGAAGAAGGCGGCCAGAGAAGCGCGATCGGTAATGTCAACAGCATAGGCAGATGCCCGCTCGCCCAGTGACTGGAGCGCAGTGGCCCGCTTTTCTGCCGAACGCCCGCCGATCGCCACGCGCGACCAATCGCTGAGCCAGAGCGAATCCAATGCCTGAAGTGCCACCAAGAATGGCGTAAGTCTGTGTCTTTTTCATAAAACAGAGCTTATTGACGAATATCATTCCGGTAAAATGAAATAAACTATCAACATTTATTCCTGATATTCAGCAATAGGTGTTATGCGACATTACCCGGGAGATGACATCGGCGTATTTCTGGCCGTGTGTGACAGCGGCAACTTCACCGCAGCAGCAGCTCTGCTTGGGCTCACCCCTTCAGCGGTCACCAAAGCCATTCAGCGCTTGGAAAACCGCCTGAAAACCCCATTATTTACTCGCACCACCCGACAGCAGACCATAACGGCAGAGGGTGTGATTTATCGGGATGCCTGCCGAACAGCAAGACACGAGGTTGATCGCGTCGAAACGCTGCTTGCCAATACCATGGCTGAACCCGCAGGCCAGCGTTAGTCAAGGAGGAACTCGAGCGCGGCGTGCTGGTTAGCGTTCTGGACGAAGTTATTGCCGGACATTTGCCTATTCATGCTCTATGGCGGGCAACACTGGTAATGTTGCCCCGCTTGCGTCTGGCAATAGATGCGCTGGTCGAGGCCACCGCCGCACAGTTTTAGTGGGCAATCAGGCGAGCGCGCTGAGGCACTTTACCGATTCTCGCACCACCAAATGCCCGGCCAATTCAACATGCTGTGTCACCCCCAGCGACTGTGCGGGAACCAGTTGCTGGGTTAATAGTTGCAGTGTGGCTCTGGCAACCGCATCAAGCGGCATGTGCACCGTGGTCAGTGACACCGGCAGCATATCCAGTGGCAAAATATTATCCATTCCCACCAACGACATATCATCTGGAACGCGAATGCCACGCTGCACCAACGCATCCACCACGCCCACCGCCTGATTGTCCGCAGCGCAAAAAATCGCAGTCACACCCAAGCGGTCAGGATGTGCGGAAAGCCAGCGCAGCATGGCGTCACGCGCAGTGAGGGGGTGGAAATCAGGCGAAGCCAGAATCAGTGACTCATCGACAGCAATTCCTGCCTTCAGCAAGGCATCACGGTAGCCGCGTTCCCGCTGCTTAATAGTGATGCAAGACGACCAGGTTAAATGCAGAATTCGCCGGTGCCCATGTTCTATCAGATGACGAACGGCACAGGCTGCGGCGGCATAGTTAGCGGGGGTAACGCGGTTTAAACGCATGGAGGGATCTTCACCGTTGATCAGCACGGCAGGTATTCCACTTTTCACCACCGCCTGCAACAAGGGGATACTCTCGTCATTGACGATCACAATGCCACTCTGCCGCATACCTTGCAGCGACGCACTCATTTGCTCTTCCGTCATGGCGTCATGCTCCGAGGGAAATGGACGCAGTCGGATATTACGCTGCGCGCACAAGGTTTTGAGCGTATTGATCAATGACAGGGAAACCAGATTGTAGTCACTTTCCAGCATCAGGTTGCGTGGCGCTGCCAACAAAACATGGCGCAAGGGATCCAAGGCTTCGGCCACAGGTTTCGCCAATTTATGCAGCGGATAACCCTGTTCAGCGGCAATCGACAGTATCTGCTGTTTGACTTTGGCACTGATCGGCGCAGTACCATTTAATACACGAGAAACCGTACTGATAGAGACGCCTGCACACTCAGCGATATCCTTTAATGTTGCCATTTTTCCTTCATCCCTGTGTTTGCGAGGCTCACGATAGACGGTTTTAGCAAGAAATTACTCTAATGCATCAGCCCCTCTTTCCTATCGCTTATCTCTACACTGTCGAAGGTTAACGCAATAACAACCATAAGAACATTTGCACGCAGACACGGGCCAAAGCCGCCATGTCACATTCTCTTACGTCTTTCTGCTGGCATTTGAATTGTTATATTATAACATAGTAATAAATTTCTCTCTGTATGGCACACACGAGTGAGCTTCTATTCTCTTTCCGTCTGGGCGCGTATCAGCATTGCGCTGGCGATGTTGGTGTTGTTATGGGCGCTGGTCGCCTGGGCGGTATCGCTACCATGATCGCGCTGCACAACCTCACCTTCGGCTACACCGCATCTTCACCACTTGACACGCTGAGTGGCAGCTTCAGCGCAGGTTCACTGACGGCCATCGTCGGTGAAAACGGCAGTGGCAAATCGACGCTGTTAAAAACCCTTGCCGGACTGATTCCTCCCTTGGCAGGCTCGTTGACGCACGATGGCAACGCCGTGCCACGCATTGGCTATTTGCCACAGTTGTCGGAGTTCGATCGCCAGTTTCCGTTGAGCGTCATGGATTTGGTGTTGATGGGCAGCCTGCCGCAGCGCGGCCTGTTCGGTGGCCTCAATAGTCTCTGGAGGCGTAACGCGTATGCCGCGTTGGAGGCGGTTGCAATGACCGCGTTCGCCACCCGTCCTATCGGCCATTTATCGGGAGGCCAGCTACAGCGCGTCCTGTTTGCCCGCTTACTGTTGATGGACGCTCCGGTGATGCTGCTGGACGAGCCGTTTACCGGTGTTGATGCCGAAACAACACAGGCTCTGCTGACCTTGATGCACCAACGTCATCAGCAAGGATGCACCGTTCTGGCGGTGCTGCACGATCGTGACATTGTCGACCGCCATTTTCCGCTGGTGCTACAGCTCAGCGCCGCTGGCCATCGCTGGGGCGCAACCCACGATATATTCACCTCGGCACACTCAGCACCCCAGGGCACGCAGGCGCGGATCAGGGCGGTAGTATGATGACAATAAGTCTCCTTTCACCGCTGGTAGAGTTCGGGTTTATGCGGCGCGCACTGGTGGGATGTATTGCGCTCACGCTCAGTGCCACGCCGCTGGGCTGCTTTTTGTTGCTACGCCGCATGAGTTTGATCGGCGATGCGCTGTCGCACGCGGTGCTGCCCGGCGTCGCCATCGGGTATCTGCTCTCCGGCATGTCGCTGTTGGCAATGGGGACCGGCGGGTTTATCGCCGGGCTGATCGTGGCGCTGCTTTCCGGTTTTGTCAGTCGTAACACGGCGTTAAAAGAGGACGCCAGCTTCGCCGGGCTCTATCTGGGTTCGTTGGCACTCGGTGTGACGTTAGTATCACTGCTTGGCTCCAGCGTTGATCTGCTGCACGTGCTGTTTGGATCAATTTTGGCGGTCGATCGCGGCGCGTTGATCGATATCTGCCTGATCTGTTCGGTCTCAATACTGCTGTTGGCATGTCTCTATCGTGCGCTGGTGATCGAATCATTTGATACCACCTTTATGCAGCTCGCCTCACCGCGAGGGCACACGCAGATCCACGCGTTATTCCTCGCACTGGTGGTACTCAATCTGGTGGCAGGGTTTCAACTGCTGGGCACGCTGATGACGGTCGGCATGATGATGCTACCCGCGACCTGCGCCCGTTTCTGGACAGCTCGCTTGCCCGTCATGCTGGCGGTCTCGGTGCTGGTGGGCATCGCGTCCAGCCTTATCGGCTTGCTGTGGTCCTACTATGCCTCACTGCCCGCCGGGCCTGCCATCATTCTGACCGCCACGCTGTTTTTCGCGTTCTCGGTCGCCTTCGGCGCTGAGGGCGGCATGCTTCGCCTGCGCCGCTAATATCATCCACATGTCATCAATGAGGACATCATGAAACATCCTGTCATCGCACTGGCACTTTCCAGCCTGTTATTCAGCACGTTTGCGATGGCGAAGCCGTTGCAGGTTGTCGCTAGCTTTTCCGTTTTAGGCGATATGGTCAGCCACATTGGCGGCGATCGCATCGTCGTCACCGATTTGGTCAAGCCCAACGGCGATCCCCATGAATTCGAACCCTCGCCGCAAGACAGCAAAACGCTCGCGAGCGCGGATCTGGTTGTTGTTAACGGGCTAGGCCTGGAGGGCTGGTTAACGCGTCTGGTATCCGCTTCCGGTTATCAAGGGAAAGTGGTGACCGCCTCGCAGGGCATCCACACACTGGCAATGGAAGAAGAGGGAAAAACCCAGACCGATCCGCACGCCTGGAACAGCGCAGCGAATGGGATTATCTACGCGCAGAATATCATCGATGCGCTAGCCAGCGCGGCACCGCAGGATGCTGACTATTTTCGCCAGCAGGGAAAAGCCTATATTCAGCAATTTCAGGCGCTGGATGATTATGCCAAGAAAACCTTCTCCGCTATTGCGCCAGAAAAAAGCAAAGTGCTCACCAGCCACGATGCGTTTGGCTATTTCAGCCAGGCCTATGGCGTAACCTTCCTGTCACCTCTGGGTTATTCAACGGAAGCGGAGGCCAGCAGCAAGCAGGTTGCTGAGCTTATTCGCCAGATCAAACAAGAGAAGGTCGCCAGCTACTTTATCGAGAACCAGACCGATCCTCGTTTGGTGAAACAGATAGCTAACGCCAGCGGCGCACAACCGGGCGGTGAACTCTACCCGGAAGCGTTAACCGACAGCAAGGGCCCGGCCGCCAGCTACACCGCTGCGTTCAAACACAATGTGGACACCCTTGCCGCCAGCATGAAGTAAACGAGGCATCTGGCGCGCGGGCTATTTCGCCCCTTGGGCCAGATATTTCTGCATCTCCGCGTCCGGCACCATGCCACCGCCCGTCGGCCACACCAGATGCGTTGCCTGTTGCATCGCCGAAGCAGATAACGACAAACGCGACAGGTATTCCGCGTTGCCTGCCACGCGCCGCGGCCCGGCCATTCCGGGCAACGCCGAGGGTTCCAGACAAAGCGCTTTGGTTTGCGCCAGCATCGCCAGCAAGCGATACATTTCGTCATCGCTCAGCGTGTAATAACCGTCAATCAGCCGCGCCATGGCACGTCCAACAAAACCGGATGGACGTCCCACCGCCAAGCCATCGGCAGCCGTCAGGTTATCGATGCCCAAATCCTGCACCGCAATACCGTCGTGCAAGCCAGTGTACACGCCCAGCAGCATACAGGGTGAGTGCGTTGGCTCAACAAAAATACAGTGCACGTGATCGCCAAACTCCAATTTCAGACCGAACGCCACCCCGCACGGCAAGTAGACAAACAGAGGGTGTTCCGCATCTACCACCATGCCACGCTCAGCAAACTGGGCTTTGAGCCGATCATCGGCAACCACATAGCCAAGAAACAGCGAGCGAGAATTCTCGTCATCAATAAAAAAGCAGTAGGGATCGTCCTGTGCGGCTTTGCGTCCTTGTTCAACGGCGACGCCGTAATCCTGTTGATATTCCACGACGTCAACGCCGTGTGCGCGCAATCTGTCCTTTTTCCATTGGCGCGCATCCGCCGACATGTGTACCGAAACCTTGAAGCCCAGGGTCGCCCCCATAATCCCGATCGACATACCGAGATTGCCGGTCGAGCCCACGGCAATGCGGTATTGGCTAAAGAAGTGCCGCGCCTCTTCGTTCGCCAGTTGACGGTAATCATCCGTGGCGGCAATCAATCCCGCCTGTAACGCCAATTGTTCCGCGTGTACCAGCACTTTATAGATACCGCCGCGAGCCTTGATCGAGCCGGAAATCGGCAAGTGGCTATCTTTTTTCAGCCACAGTTTACCGGGCAATGCCTTGCCGTATCGTGCATCCAACGCGGTTTGCATCGCGGCGATGTCAACCATATCGGACTCAATGATGCCTTCACTCGATGCCAACGCGGGAAAAACCTGGCGGAGATAGGGAGCAAAACGGCGTAAGCGCGCATCCGCCGCCTGCACATCAGCGAGCCCAAGCCCAACGTAGGACAATCCCTCGGCAAGCGTGGTGCTCTCCGGGTTAAACCAGGTCACGTCACGCAGCGCAACCAGGCAGGCCATGAGCGGATCGCGCTCAATCAGCGTTTTGATGTGAATATCAACCATTGTTTCCCTGTCTCCCAATGCTTCGCCAACCATACGCCGAATCCCAACGGGGATCACCTGCGGCAGCATCCCCCCACGTTGCCAAAAAAACGTACCGACGCGCGATGTCGATACGGATATCTGTATAAAAAACTTAACACTTCAAGTAAGTTATATTAATTAAAAAATTACCCTAATTGATAATCAGCATTTATAATTATCATTCTCAGCAACGTCGATAGCATGGCAGGGGACAGAGACGGTATTCAGTGGCTTATAACAACCACCCACTGTGTTATCTTGCAACCGGTTCAACATATACAGGTTAAACATTGCGTCATGCGGCAAACTGAAACGCCTTTTCTCAAGCCACGGTAGACATGGCCGATAACTTCACCAGATTGGCAAGGATGCAATATTTGAATCCACATGCCGAGTTATATTCATCACCACTGATTGGATAATAACGATGCTATCCTCCAACAATGCCGGATTATGGTTCAGATTAATCATTTTCATGCTGCTCAGCGCGGTATTGGCGCTGTTCATTGGTCAATCCTTTATTGCGCAGTCAGAACAAAAGCGTTTGGTGAGCTACGCGCAAGAGGTGTTAGCGCAAGGGGTCGCCGTCGCGCAAGAAAGTCGTGACACCATGCAGCGCATACTGTTATTGGGCAATGTCCCCTGCTCCGATGCCGACCTGCGCGAACTAAGCCTGCTGTCCTTTTACGCGCTTAATCTGCGCGACGTGGGACGCATCGAAAACGATCGTCTGATCTGCTCTGCGGGATGGGGAAGACTGAATCCCCCTATCCCGCTGTTTCCGCCCGATCTGACGACATCGACGGGCACACAGCTGTGGACCGCCATGGAAAGGCTGGTTGACCCCAGGATCACCGCCGATATCGCCAGCAACGGAGGCGTAGCGACGATCACCGCTTCGGCTGCTTTTCGCCGCTATTCACAACCTCCACAGGGATACAGCGCCACCTTAATCAATAAGAATCTCGAGCATCCCTACCAAACCTTCGGTTCCCTGACACTCCCCCCATAAAGAAGACTTAAGCAGATTAAAAAACGGCTGGCTCACCCTGGGTACACGCCATTTTTTCACCTGCTCAAACAGCTTTGATATCTGTGTGCTGGCACAGTTTGAGGATGCGGGAGTGATATATCGCCCATGGTATGTGATAGTGGGCATCATTCTAATGGGAGCAGCATTAGGCGGCAGCTTCACGCTGTGTTACTCGCTTTACCGTGAAAAGCGGCGCTCCCTGCCCTGCCAACTGGAACGGGCCCTGAAGAACGATCAACTGCGCGCCCACTACCAGCGCGCTCGCTGATTGGCGTTGAAGCCTTGGCGCGCTGGCGCAACGGCGCGGGTGAGGAAATTTCGCCAGAAGTGTTCGTGCGCATCGCCGAAGAAAACGGCATGATCGATGAGTTAACCCGAGCCATCACCCGCTGTGCAATTCGGGACATGCGGCCTTATCTGACGCAACCATCGTTGCGGTTAGCGACATCATCTCTCCCGACTACCACCGCTTTTTGCAGCATGAGTGCAACGGGGTGATGCGCGAGCGTGTGATTTTAGAACTGACAGAACGCTCTACCGCATCGCCGCAGGTGCTGGAGGTTGCGCTGCAATCGTTGCAGCAGCAAGGGCATAAAATCGCGCTGGATGATTTCGGCACCGGTTATTCAAACCTGGATTACCTGAGCCGTTTCTCATTCAATCTGGTGAAGATAGATAAAATTTTTGTGGGTGCCATCGGCACAGATTTCGTCAACGCCGCCTTCACGGATGTGCTATTCTCTCTGGTACAAAAACTGGATGCCAGCATCGTGGTGGAAGGGGTGGAAACGCAGGAGCAGGCCGCTTATGTGGCGCGACACTGCCCGAATGCGATTGTGCAAGGGTGGTATTTTGGCCGACCGGCGAGCATTGATAAGTTTGTCGAACCTGAACATTACCGCTGCTCGCCCATTGAATCATAACCTGAGCAGCGTGATGCAAAGCGGCACAAGACGTTACACCAAATGCAGTTGCACCGGCTGCGCGTGCAGCAGTTGCTGCGTCTCCGGTGCCAGCGCGCTGTCGGTGACTATATAGGTCAGTGCCGTGAGCGGCGTAACGCAAAACAACGAATAGGCGCCGTACTTGCTGCTGTCGGCCAGCAGCACGCGGCGGCTGGCATTCATACCCAGATCCTGTTTCACCCCGGCTTTCTCTTCGGTTGGCGTGGTGATGCCTTTTTCCATACTCCATGAGTTGCAGCTGATAAAGGCAATATCCGGGTAAATGCTGCGCAACAGGCGGCGACCATGCTCGCCAATGCAAGACTGGCTGCTGTCATCAATACGGCCACCGATAATGGTCACTTCGATCTGTTTGAATTCCGACAAGAACAACGCAATCTGCAAATCCGCCGTAATCACACGCAGCGGCAGGTGCGTCAGGTTACGCGCCAGTTCGAGCATGGTGGTACCCGCATCCAGCACCACAGCATCGCCCGGTTGCACCAGTGACGCTGCGTAGCGGGCAATCGCCTGTTTCTCTGCCAGATTACGATGCAGCTTCTCATTGGTGGTCGGCTGCGAGGGAATAAAACGGTTGAGCGTGACGCCGCCATGGCTGCGGCTGATCACGCCCTGTTCATCAAGCTTGATGAGATCGCGGCGGATCGTCGCCGGCGAGGCGTCGATCACGGCAACCAGTTCGTCTACCGTCACCAGATTATGGCTTTTTAAAT
This sequence comes from Candidatus Symbiopectobacterium sp. 'North America', assembly GCF_015762685.1. GTDB lineage: Bacteria > Pseudomonadota > Gammaproteobacteria > Enterobacterales > Enterobacteriaceae > Symbiopectobacterium. The sequence goes on from NZ_PEHF01000074.1 coordinate 17,339, forward strand.
AATCCATAATCTGATCGAGACGGCTCTGCCCTTTTACTCTATCTCCGCTAACGCGGAAAGCATCACTCACTGTTTGCCCCACAACGATGTCTATGAGTTGAATCCCCTCCCCTGTCAGGCAAGCTGCATGGCGAGTTGAATCGAGATAGCCATGCTCTCAGACTTCGCTTTACCTGTCCAGGCGATATCAAATGCCGTACCGTGATCGGCCGAGGTGCGAATAAACGGCAAGCCTGCGGTTAAATTCACCCCATCATAAAAACCCAGCAGCTTGAGCGGAATATGGCCTTGATCGTGATACATCGCCACCACCATGTCATATTGCCCTTCATAGGCTTGCAAATAGACGGTATCCGGCGCATAAGGACCGTAGACCTCCAATCCTTTCTCCTTCATCGCTTCAACAGAAGGGCCGACAATGGTGATTTCTTCATCGCCGAACAAGCCGTTCTCGCCTGCATGCGGGTTAACCCCAGCGACAGCGATACGCGGTTTGGTGTAGCCCACACGTTTCAGGAAGGTATCCGCCATACCGATTACGGTTTCTACACGGTCGCGGTTTAGGGTATCCAGGAATTTGCGCAATGCAATGTGCGTTGTCACATGAATGACTTTTAGTTTTTCGGTATACAGCACCATGGCGTAATCCCGGCTGTTGGTCAGCTTCGCCAGCAGTTCGGTATGCCCAGGGTAGATGTGCCCCGCAGAGTGCATCGCTTCCTTGTTTAACGGCGCCGTCGCAATCGCCTGAACCTCCCCCGCCATCACCAACGCAGTGGCCTTTTTAATGCAGCGGTAGGCCAGATCCCCTGCCTGGGCCTGCACCACGCCCGGGATGAGCGCTTGTGGGTCGGCCAGCGGCTCATCAATGATATTAATAATGCCGGGGGCAAAGCGCGCCTGAGCCGGTTCATCAATCACATTCAGCTCAACCTGCGGTACAATATTCAGCGCAAGGATGCGACGCAGCGTTTGCACGCAACCCACTACCACGGCAGATGCGCCAGACAATTCCCTTTCTGCCAGAGATTTAATAATAATCTCTGGACCGATACCCGCCGGGTCACCCATGGTTATTGCAATAATTTTAGTCACTCACTCTCTCCTCAATAAAGCGTAAAACGTGATGCAAGGTGGCTCCATCACCGAAGCCGCCTGCTTTAGTCATGACAGGGATATCGCCGACGATGCTGTCGATGAAGCGTCCCCAAGGTACACAGGACGCAAGCTGTCCTTTGATATGAAACCCGGTAGCACCGAGCGCAGCGGCCACGGCAATCGCCACGTCGCCACCGGAGAGATAGAGCCCTGCCGGACGGCACAACGTCACCGTGCAACGGGCATTTCTCCCAGAAAATCACTGATCCGTTCGCCCAATTGCTGGCGACTGAGGCCGTGCTGTTGGCATATCTGCGCAATCTCGTGGCGCTGTTGCTCATCACGACAGGTGCGAATCAGACAATGTCGGCCTGCCAGCAGCGCGGCAGCAGCGGCGCGCGCGGTATCTTGCGCCAATGTGGTTCCCGCTGGCGTAAGCAAAGGACGAACATCCACATCCAGCAGCGTCACCTGCGATAGCGCACTCACCGCAGCGATCTGTTTTTGCGTCATTTCGCTCATCGATCCCACCACCGCCAGCAACGCGGGGCGTGGTGGCGGCGTGAAACGCAGGGCCTGAGCCAGTGCATCACTGAGGCCAGCTGCACCAACCAACAGCGGTTTCACCGGCAGAGTTTGCGCTACCGCTACGATAAGTGCCAACGTCTGTGGCGTCTCTGCGTCAATAATTACGCTTTTGATACCGGCCTCGCGCAAATGCAGCAGCTTCGCGGCGAGAGCAAAATGATTATTTTCACTCACACTTAATGTGGCCGTGGTCAATGCACTTTGTTCAGCGATACGTTCAGCAATCTCTGCGCTGCGTACCGGCGTTTTCGGATCGCTGGCAAATTCGGTTTCGGTCAGCAATGTCCCATTGACCCACACTTTCCCCTCACGCGTGATACGCCCAAGCGCAGGAACAGCGGGGGCAATCAACGCCATTTCAGCGCCGCTGGCCGTCAAGGCCGCCGCGATCTCCGCGCCAAGGTTGCCGCGCAGCGTGGAGTCAATCTTCTTGAATACCCATCCACTGCCGCCCGCTTCGCGCCAGCGGGTTACGGCGTGCACCACACGCAGCGCGGCGTCTTGCGCGTCCTGTGCCCGGCTGTTGGTATTGATGACCGTCACCTTATGCAAGGCTCCCGTCGTCAATGCGTCCAACTCCAGAATTACATTGACCTGTGCCTGCTGAAGAGCCAGTCCAATCCCGGCATCGTTAGCGCCGGTGAAATCATCTGCGACGACCAACACCTGGTGAGCTGTAAATTCCAGGCTAACATCTTGCCGCTGTGGCATACCCACCTCTTATTTATCGATAACGGCATAACGACGATGGTGTGTCGATTACCTGATAATGATTATATTAAATCATATTTAATTATATGTGAGCAACATCAAATTATTTAAAAGCAATCTAGCCTATAAATTACGCTACAAAATGACGTCAATACATGATCTTTAAGCACGTATTGATTGATAAAAATTACTTTCACTACGTGAACACTGTAAAGGAACACCATAAACATCAATAGCACTATCATCAGCGGCAGCCAGGCCATTAACGATATCCGCTACCTGCTAACCTCACGCCAGCACGTTCTGTTCGTGACTGACCGCAATATCGTGCAGCAGCCCGGTGTACAGGCCCTGCTCAACCAGGTTAAAGCGTGCGTGCCGGCCATCACTCTGATTGATAATGTGCCGCCGGAGCCGAGCCAGCACGATGTCGCTCATATTCTGGAAGCGCTGCCCAATGCCCGCACCGAGCTGGTGATTGGCGTAGGTGGCGGCAGCGTATTGGACGTGGCCAAGCTGCTGTCCCTGCTGTGTGTCGGCGATGACGCAGTCTATCTTGACACCTTGCTGGCTGGTGAAAAACCGACGCACCGCACCGCCTCATTATTGATCCCGACGACGGCGGGCACCGGCTCCGAAGCCACGCCAAACGCCATTCTGGCGATCCCATAGAAAGCCACCAAGGTGGGTATCATCACACCGGTAATGCTGCCGGACTATGTCGCCCTGGTGCCGGAACTGACCACCAGCATGCCGTCTCACATTGCGGCTTCCACCAGTATCGATGCGCTGTCTCACCTGATCGAATGCTTCACCGCGACCATCGCTAACCCGGTGGGCGATAACTACGCGCTGATCGGTTTGAAAAAATTGTTTGCCAATATCGAGCTGTCCATCCGTGAACCCGAGAATCTGGAAGCGCGACTGAACATGCTGTGGGCTTCCTACTACGGCGGTGCCGCGATTGCCCACGCGGGCACACATCTGGTGCACGCCATGTCTTACCCGCTCAGCGGCAAGTATCACATTCCCCACGGCGTGGCTAATGCCATTTTGCTGGCCCCTTGCATGCGCTTTGTGCGTCCAGCGGCGGAAGAGAAATTCGCACAGGCCTATGACCTGCTGCCCGACGCCAACCTGTCGCTCTCCGTCACGGAGAAATCGCACGCGCTGGTCACCTATTTCACCGATCTGGTACAGCGCCTGGCGCTGCCCAGCTCACTGCAACAATTAGGTATCGAAAAAACGCATTTGCCCAATCTGGTCGAAGGGGCTTTGCAGGTTCAGCGTCTTATGAAAAACGTACCCGCCACGGTGAAGGCGGACGACGTGAGCGATATTTATTTGACGCTGTTCTGATTCACAGACTTGGTGTTCTTTTTTGATTACGCAGTAACGAAGAAAAACAATGAGCAAACGTATTACCGGCGTGTTGACCGCAATCGTCACACCCTTTGACGGTCAGGGTGAATTCAATCCAACAGCATTGCGCGCACAAATTCAGCGCCAAATGCAGTATGGCAACGATATCTTCTGCAACGGTACCAACGGTGAATTCTTCGTACTACACACCGATGAAAAAGTCGCGGTGACCGAAACCTACGTGGATGAAGTGGCAGGTAAGGTGCCGGTGGTAGGCCATATCGATGAAATCTCTACGCGTGAAACCATCAAGCTCGGCAAGCGTATCGCCGCGCTGGGTGTCGATGCGGTTTCGGTTATCACCCCCTATTTTATTCCGCTGAAACAAGAAGAACTGATCGCCCACTACCGCGCGGTGGCGGATGCGTTAACGGTTCCGGTGTTCCTCTACAACATTCCTGCACGTACCGGTAATACGCTTACGCCGGAAACCGTGCGCATTCTCGCCGATCATCCCAACATCATCGGCATCAAGGACAGCGCAGGCAGCTATGAAAGCCTGAATGGCTTCCTGCAAGCCGCCAAAGATATGCCGAACTTTAACGTGCTCAACGGGCCGGATTCATTGATTCATCAGGGCTTCGTCGAAGGCTACTCCGCGTGTATTTCCGGGCTGGCTAACGTGGCACCGGAACCGATCAGCCAAATCTGGCACCGTTTCCACGCCGGTGATATCGACGGTTCCCGTCAGGCACAGGAACAGGTTAGCGAGCTGAGAAAAACGCTGTACGCCATTGCGTTCTCGCCTGCTGCGGTGAAGAAGACACTGACGTTAATGGGCCATGACGTTGGCGTAAGTCGTTACCCCATCCAGTTCTCCGAACAGGATGAAGCGGCTATCCGTCGTATCGTCAGCGCATTTGCATAACAACGTTTATTACCCTGTTTGATAACAACCACCCTGCGACAACAACGACAACGATAGGTCGAAAGATATGAACCATTTTGATCTGACAGATACCCTCATCATCATCATCGGGATGATAGTGTTCTATATCGCGTTCACCTCCTGGCTGACGCTGAAATTACGCAGTAAATCCAGCTCCGAATTCATGGAAGGCTCGCGCGCGCTGCCCGCGTTTATCGTCGGTATTTTGCTGATGACCGAGTTTATCGGCGCAAAATCCACGGTTGGTACGGCGCAGGCCGCGTTTGAAAGTGGCATCGTCGCTTCCTGGTCCGTGATCGGTGCCGCCATCGGCTTCCTGCTGTTCGGCATGATCCTGGTGAAGAAGATCTACAACACCGGTAAAGTCACCATTTCCGGTGCGATCGCCGAGAAGTACGGTACTTCCACCAAAAACATCATTTCGATCATCATGATCTATGCCCTGCTGCTGGTAAACGTGGGTAACTACGTCAGCGGTGCGGCGGCTATCTCCACCGTACTGAAAATCTCTCTGCCGGTGGCAGCCTTGATCACGGCGATCGTCAGTACTTTCTACTTCTACTTCGGTGGGTTGAAAGGCGTGGCGTATGTCACCCTGATCCACAGCGGCGTGAAGTACATCGGTGTGATGATCATCCTGTACGTGGCCCTGAAAATGACCGGCGGTATTACCCCGATGGTTCAGCAGATGCCTGAGTTCTACTGGACCTGGGATGGCAACATCGGCGCGAGTACTATCTTCGCTTGGTTAATCGGTACTATCGGCTCGATTTTCTGTACCCAGTTCGTGATTCAGGCGATTTCCGCGACCAAAGATGCGGCATCCGCCAAACGCGCTACCTGGATTGCCTTCCTGTTCTGTATGCCGATTGCACTGGCTATCGCCGTGATCGGTGTGGCCGCGAAATTCGTTCACCCGGAAATCAAGAGCCTGTATGCACTGCCGGTGTTCCTGCAAGACATGAACCCGTGGGTGGCAGGCCTGGTTACCACCTCGCTGGTGGCGTCCATCTTTATCAGCGTGAGTACCGTAGCACTGGCAATTGCTTCTCTGATCGTAAAAGACTTCTACGTACCGTACTACAACCCGACGCAGGAAAAAGAGATGAAGATGACGCGCGTATTCTCGCTCATCATCGGTTTCCTGCCGCTGATCTTCGTGCTGCTGGTGCCTGAAGTGCTGAAGCTGTCGTTCTTTACCCGTGCGATTCGTCTGTCCATCTCTGTGGTTGCCATGATTGCCTTCTACCTGCCGTTCTTTAACAGCGCTCGCGGTGCCAATGCCAGCCTGATTGCTGCCTGCGTGGTGACATCGGTATGGTATGTGATGGGTAACCCGTTCGGCATCGATAACATGTATGTTGCACTGGCAACCCCAGCCATCGTGATGTGTCTGGATCGTCTGATTCCGAACAAGAACGCACCACGGCCAGAAAAGAAAACATCCGTTACTCAAACAGGAGCCTAATTCGTCATGACGACTGAAACCATCACCGTAGAACGTACCAGCGTGATTCATCAGGCCGAAGGGGATGCCCAGCGCATTGATGCCTATCTGCCTTCCGTCTGCCCGCAAAACCACGCGGCCAACCTGCTGCATTTGCCGAATGGCGATGTGCTGTGCGTCTGGTTCGGCGGCACTCAGGAAGGGATTGCGGATATCTCGATTTATCAGTCGCGTCTGACTAACGGCAGAGCGCAGTGGTCACAAGCGGTTAAGTTATCAGAAGATGCCACGCGCTCCGAGCAGAACCCGGTCCTGTTTCTGGCACCAGACGGCGTGCTATGGCTGCTGTATACCGCGCAAAAATCTGGTAATCAGGACACCGCCATTGTGCGTTATCGCCAGTCCACCGACCTGGGCTATACCTGGGGGGGGAATCGGTACACTATTGGATCAGCCGGGTACCTTTATCCGCCAGCCGATCACCGTACTGCCGAACGGTGACTGGCTGCTGCCAGTGTTATATTGCCGCGTAGAGCCCGGTGAGAAATGGGTGGGTAACAACGATGACAGCGCAGTAAAAATTTCCAGCGACCAGGGTAAAACCTGGCAGGAATACCCGGTGCCGAACAGCACGTGCTGAGTCCACATGAACATCACGCCGCTGGCGGATGGTTCACTGCTGGCGCTGTTCCGCAGCCGCTGGGCTGACTTTATCTATCGTAGCCACTCTACGGATGGCGGCAAAACCTGGTCGGTGCCCGTGCCCACCACGTTGCCGAACAATAACTCCTCCATTCAGGTGACGACGCTGCAAAACGGCCATCTGGCGCTGGTGTTCAACCACATGAGCGCCGCCGATGCCACCGAGCGCCGCGTGTCGTTGTATGACGAAATCGAAGATGAAGACGGCGGCAATGACGCCAAGATGCCGGAAATCACCGAAGGGCGCAGCGCCTTCTGGGGTGCACCGCGCGCTCCTATGACACTGGCTATTTCGGAAGATGACGGCAAGACCTGGCCGTGGCAGCGTAATATCGAAGTGGGCGACGGCTATTGCATGACCAACAACTCGCAGCAGAAGCTGAACCGAGAGTTCTCCTATCCCAGCATCAAGCAGGGACCGGAAGGTAAATTGCATGTGGCCTTCACCTATTTCCGTCAGGCCATCAAGTACGTGTGTGTCGATGAGGCATGGGTAAAAGGTTGATACACCGAGAGACACTGCGTTTGCAGTGTCTCTTATTATCAGGAGCTACACCATGATTGCAGGCAATTTGCAGCATCTGCCGTTGGCAACGCTGCCCGCGCCGCTGTTAGCGATTCTCTCCTCACCCGGCATGACGTTGGATGAACTGAACGCCAAGCCGGAAGGAAAATATCAACCGGCAGGGGCAGACTGGTTTTACAGTATTGGCACAGTATCTACCACACCGCAGGCAGAACGTCATACCGAGTTCCACCACAACTTTCTGGATATTCAGTTGATTCTGGCCGGGGAAGAGATCATCGGTTATGGGCTGAACATCGTGATTGGTCAACCCGCAACTGAACGTAAGCCGGATCTCTATATTTTAGACAACCCGCGGGTGCCGCATCAGATCCACTTGCGCACCGGAGATTTTGTCACGTTCTACCCCGGAGAACCGCATCAGGCGCTGTGCGCGATAGGCGATATTCCCGCACCGGTAAAAAAAGCGGTGTTTAAAGTGCCCGTCAGCTATTTTACCCCGTTGTAACCCTGACGAGTCTTGATACAGGAGAGCACCTTATGGCTGTAAGCGAACGCAAACATGCGCTGATCACCGGCACCAGCTCCGGCATTGGAGCCGCCATTGCCCAAACGCTGTTGGAGCAGGGATGGAAAGTGACGAGGCTGTCGCGTCAACCCGGCGCGCTCACGCATCCGCAATTTACCCATCAAGCGCTGGACGTTACCGATCTCGATGCGCTGCAAGGTTATCTTGCGCACATCACTCAGGTCGATGCCGTGATTCACGCCGCAGGTATGATGAAAGCGGCCCCTTTGGGTCAACTCAACGTGGCTGACAGCGAAAAGCTGTGGCGCTTGCATGTACAGGTTGCTGAAGTGCTGGCCGATAGGCTGGTCGATAAATTGCCGATCGGTGGACGCATCATTCTGTTGGGCAGCCGAACCTCCAGCGGTGCGGCAGGACGCAGTCAGTATGTCACAACCAAATCGGTCATGATCGGTATAGTTAGGAGTTGGGCCGCAGAATTGGCACCGCGCGGTATCACGGTCAATATCGTAGCGCCGGGAGCCACTGAAACCCCGATGCTAAACCAGCCCGACAGACAGAGCTCACCACCCAAATTGCCCCCAATCGGGCGTTTTATCCAGCCGCAGGAAGTGGCCGATCTGGTGTGCTATCTGCTCTCGCTGTCTGCGGCTGCCATCACTGGCCAGCAGTTGGTGATATGCGGTGGCGCATCGTTGTAGTTTCTCAACACCTACCAACCTGATTGCCGCCCCTCACAGGCTCCTCGCGGGATAACCAGTGGAGGGCGCAAACTCCGTAGCACCCTATTGCTTATTCTGCATATGGTTAGCAAATATACTTTATTGTTTTGTCCGTTATATCGCCCGATAGTGCTTCCATCTCGTCATCTCCCCTGAGCATTGCCGTTTGCTGCATGTTTTGATATGCGGCGCGGTAATGGTTTGGCAATAGCATTGCAACACGTTCGCGTTATGTCTGAATTACCGCTTTCCTCGCAAGATAAACCAGAGCCCACAATACGTTTGGCCGTTGATGTCGGTGGCACCTTTACCGATGTGGTATTGCTCGATGGTGAACAACGTTACACGTCAAAAACCCTGACTACCCCCACTGAACCGGAGCAAGGCGTGCTGCAAGGTATCGAAGAGAACCTGAAGCTCGCAGGCCAGACGCTGCACGATGTGGAGCTGTTGATCCTCGGCACCACGCTTGCCACCAATGCGCTGATAGAGCGCAAAGGGGCACGCACGGCATTGATCACCACCCAGGGGTTTCGCGATCTGGTCTAAATCGGTCTGGAAGACCGCTTCGCACAGTACGATGTTTTCCTGCAAAAACCTGCCACGCTATTGGCGCTTTGGCGTCACCGAACGCATCAACGCGCAGGGAGACGTGCTGCTACCGCTCAATGAAGACGACGTGAGGCGCATTGCGCAAACGCTGCGCGAGGAAGATATCGACAACGTTCCGTGGTACTGCTGCACAGCTATCGCAACCCGCAGCATGAACAGCGCATTGCCGAGATCCTGCAACAAGAATTACCTCACCTCGCAGTGTCGCTTTCCAGCGTGGTGTGCCCGGAAATTCGTGAATACGAACGGCTCTCTACGACCTGCGCGAACGCTTACGTGCAACCACAGGTAGCAGGCTATCTGTCACGTCTAGAACAGTTGTTGACCACGCGCGGGTTGCACATCCCGCTATTTCTGATGACCTCCGGCGGCGGGATCACCACACTGCAAACCGGCATCGAGCAGCCGGTACGTCTGGTGGAGTCCGGCCCGGCGGGTGGCGCTATTCTGGCCCAGCGCGTGGCCGCAGAGTTGGGCGAAACCCGAGCGCTGTAGTTTGATATGGGCGACACCACGGCGAAAATCTGCTTTATCGATGATTATCAGCCGCAAATTTCCCGAAACTTCGAATTTGGCCGCGTGCACCGTTACCAAAAAGGATCAGGACTGCCGATCCGCATTCCGGTGATCGAAATGGTGGAGATCGGCGCAAGCGGCGGATCGATCGCCCGCGTGGATACCCTGCAACGCATTCAGGTGGGGCCAGACAGTGCCGGTTCTGAACCGGGGCCGGTCAGCTATGGATTAGGCGGCACGCAGGCCACGGTAACCGATGCCAATGCAGTACTGGGCCGGCTGGACCCCGCGCGCTTCGCCCGCGGTAAAGTGGCCTTAAATATTGAAGCCGCACAGCAGGCGCTCACCGCGCAGATCGGTGCACCGCTTGGCTACTCCGCCCAGCTGGCGGCACTCTCTGTCGCGGAGATCGTGGCAGAGAATATGGCTAACGCGGCACGCGTGCATGCCAGCGAACAGGGCAAACACGTTGAGCACTATACCCTTATCGCCTTTGGCGGTGCCGCACCGCTTCAGGCGGCACGGTTGGCACGCAAGCTGGGTATTAACCGCGTCGTGATCCCTCGCTCTGCTGGTGTCGGCTCGGCACTGGGCTTTCTATGGGCCCCCATCGCCTATCAGGCCGTGCACAGTTTCTATCAACGGCTGGATGGTGTGAACCACGATGAGGTTAACGCTCTGCTGGCCGGATTAACCGAACAAGCGATTGCCACCGTTCGTCAGGCTGCGCCGCAGGGGGATATTCAGGTACAGCGCATTGTCTATCTGCGTTATTCCGGCCAAAGGCATGAAGTCCCTATCGAACTGCCGGACAGTGCCGTGCAGGCGCAGCAAACCGTCCACCTACTGCAAACGCGTTTCGCACAGCGCTATCGCGAGCTGTATGGCCGCAGTCTCGACCATGTACCGGTGGAGGCCATCAGTTGGTCGGTTACCGCCTCGACTCATGACGATCTTGCCCCGGCTACCGCTCTCTGGACGCCAAGCAACACGCATACCGCCGCCTCATCACCACATCAGCGTCAGGTGTATCAGATTGAGGAAAACGCCTTCACCGCCACACCGCGTCATGAGCGTACTGCGTTAACACAAGAGCAATACGTATCCGGCACGGCGCTGGTGGTGGAAGAGGAAACCACTACCGTGGTGGACAGCGTTTTCCGCCCACCTTAGCCCGCAGGGTCATCTGATTCTTGAGCTTGGCAGCGAGAATTTTCATCATGAGTAACCTAACCTCTGCATCCGCACCGGTAACAGCATTGCAGTATCAGGTGATGTGGAACCAACTGATTTCCGTGGTGGTGGAGCAGGCGCAAGCGCTGATCCGCACCGCATTTGGCACCTCAACCCGAGAAGCCGGTGATTTGTCCGCCGGGGTCTTTTTGCCGGATGGGCGCATGATCGCGCAGGCGATTACCGGCACACCGGGCCACGTCAATTCGATAGCGGAATCGGTCAAACACTTCCTGCGCGCGTTTCCGTTAGAACAGATGCGTCCGGGCGATGTGTTTTTAACCAACGATCCCTGGAAGGGCACCGGCCATCTATACGATATGACGATGGTGACGCCGGTATTTCGTCAGGAACAGGCGGTTGGTCTGTTCGCCTCCACGCTGCACGTCGCGGATATCGGTGGCTTAGGCCCAGGACCGGATGGTCAGTTGATCTATCACGAAGGGTTGTTTTTGCCGCTGCTGCGCTTTATCGATGGCGGCCAGATCAATCAGGTGGTGCTGGATATTATTCGTGCCAACGTGCGTGAACCGGAGCAGGTCGAAGGCGATTTGCTGGCGCTGGTGGCCTGTAACGACGTCGGTGCCCACTTCCTCAACCGCATGATGGATGAATTTGCCCTCGATTCGCTGGTGCCGGTAGGCGAGCATATTTTACAGCACTCCGAACAGGCGATGCGTGATGCGGTGCGTCAGTGGCCACAAGGAAGCTGGAGCAATGAACTGCTGGTGGATGGTTATGATGCGCCGATCCGCATTCGCGCCACGTTACACATTCGCGACGGCGACATTGAGGTCGATTTTACCGGCACCGATCCCTATGTTCCACAAGGCATTAATGTGGTGAAAGCCTACACCGATGCTTATACCTCGTTTGGCATTCTCTGCCTGATTGGTGCCTATATTCCTAACAATGCCGGATCGTTAGGCGTGATTCGCGTTAGCACCCCGGAGGGTTCTATCGTCAATGTCCCCTACCCTGCGGCAGTGGCCGCGCGTCACATTATCGGCCAGTTATTGCCAGATGTGGTGTTTGGTTGCCTGCGTCAGGCGCGCCCCGGCGCGGTGCCTGCCGAAGGTTCATCATCGCTGTGGAACATCCGCCTGTCAGGCGGCCACCCGATTGCGGGCTATTCCAATGAGCGATTAGTCAACGAACAGCGCTTTACCATCACCAGCTTTTCCACCGGTGGCACCGGTGATCGCCCGACGCTGGATGGGCTTTCCACCACCTCGTTCCCCAGCGGCGTGCGCAATATCTCCATCGAAATTCTGGAAACATGAGTCCGCTGGTGTTCTGGCGTAAAGAGTAACGACCGGATTCCGGCGGCGCAGGCCGCCAGCGCGGAGGGTTGGGACAAGTCATCGAAATCTCCCATGGGCAGCAGGCGCCGATGTTACTGGGTGCAGCGTGGGATCGCATCGTTTATCCCGCCCGTGGCGCAGAAGGCGGTGCGGACGGCGCACCGGGCAGAGTGAGTCTGGCCTCCGGCGCGTTGTTGAAAGGTAAAGGCCGACAGGCGATCCCACCGGGTGAACATCTGGTGGTAGAAACGCCGGGCGGCGGCGGTTTGGGCGACGCGCGCGAGCGTTCTGCGCACGCTATCGCCCAGGATGTTCGTAGCGGATTGGTCAGCGCACAAGCTGCCAGCCGCGATTACCACTACGGTGATGAAAACAAATAACGACAACGCATGACAAGGTTGAGGTGCTTATGAATTGGTTAGACTTGCATTTAGGGAAAAAGCGTCAACAGCGTCCGGTAAAGCTGGCGGCAACGCTGGCACTGTACGCTCTGTTAGCCACCAGCGGTGCTACCGTATACGCGCAAACGCGGAACCACAGCGCAGTGGCACGCTGAATACCGTCTTGAACGCCGAACCGCCTACGTTGGTGGCACTGTCCACCATTGCTACGCCAAGCCTGAGTGTGAGCGGCAAGGTGACGGAAGGGTTGCTAAAATACGATTTCGACCTCAATCCACAGCCGCAGTTGGCTACGGCCTGGTAGGTCAGTCCCGATGGTAAAACCTATACCTTTCATCTGCGCAAGGGCGTGAAATGGCATGATGGGCAGGATTTCACCTCGGCGGATGTGGCCTATTCGATAGAATTGCTCAAGAAATACCACCCGCGCAGCGCCAGCACCTTCGCCAGCGTCACTGAAGTGAAAACACCAGATGCCAACACGGCGGTGATTGAGCTGTCGCAGCCTGCGCCTTATCTGTTACGCGCGCTGACCGCAGCAGAATCGCCGATATTGCCCAAGCACATCTACGAGAATACCGATCCGCTTAAAAACCCGAACGGAAGCGCGCCGATCGGCACCGGCCCCTATCTGTTTAGTCAGTGGGAACGCGGTAGCCATCTGATCCTCAAGCGCAACCCTAACTATTGGGACAAAGAAAAGCCGTATGTTGATCAGATTGTGATCCGCTTTATTCCTGACGCCTCATCGCGATCGGTTGCCTTTGAAACCGGCACCGTGGATCTGGGCTATCGCTCCCCGGTGGCGCTCAGCGATCTGGATCCCCTGAAGGCGATACCAAAACTGGCGTTTGAAACCAAAGGCACCAGCTATTCCTATAACGTCTTCTCACTTCAGTTCCATCTGGATGATGAGCATTTCAAGAACCTGAAAGTGCGTCAGGCCATTACGCATACGTTAGACAGAGAACTGATTCGCAAAGTGGCTTATTACGGCTATGCCACGGTGACCACCTCGCCCATCGCGGCAGGGTTAAAGGATTTCCACGATCCGTCCCCCTAGCCCTATGCGCTGGATATCAAACGCGCCAATCAACTGCTGGATGAGGTGGGCTATCCGCGTGATGCCAAGGGCATCCGTTTTAAAACCACGCTGGATTACAACCCGATATCTGAAGGCTTGAAACCCACCGGGGAGATTGTTCGCTCGTCTGTGGCAAAGATCGGTATTGACGTCACGCTGCGCTCACAGGATTTATCCGCCTTTGTGAAACGTGTTTATACCGATCGCGATTTCTCATTCACGTTAAACGAGCACAGTAATCTGTTCGATCCCACGGTAGGCGTACAGCGCATTTACTGGTCGAAAAATTTCCGCAAAGGGGTGCCTTTCTCCAATGCGTCTCACTACCAGAATGCCGAGGTCAATCGTTTGTTGGAAGACGCACAAACCGAAAACGATCCGGCAGTGCGTAAGCAAAAGTTTATTGAATTTCAGAAAATCGTCGGACGTGAGCTGCCGGATATCAGCTTGGTTTCACCGCAGTACATCACGATTTACAATCGGCGCGTACACAATCACTCGCTCACGGCGGATGGCATTGAAAACACCCTGTCTGACGTCTGGGTGGAAGCGCAAAAGTAACAGAACAAAGGTCACGTGCTCCAGGCCGTTTGCAGAGCGCATTGCCTGGAGGAAGCGTTTCAAGCGAACAGCGCCTGCGTTTATCAACGCAGGCGTTTGATTATCGAGGGTGTTGCACAAATTCCCGGTACTTGGCTGCCAGCGCTAAAAAGTCATCCACCCCACACAGAGCCAGACTCTCTTCATCGTAATAGCTCATGCCCTCTTCCATCTCATCCATGGCGAAGGAGAGCTGATTAGCGCGAATGAGCACCTCTTCGCTGTCCAGCAACAGGGTATATTCGTGCCCGACTTTTTGCAATTGACGCTCACTGCCAGCTACATCGCGCGCCGCTTGTTCTACCTCATCAAGCAGAGCAAGCTGCTCTTTGACTTCTTCATTAAACCAGTGGCCAACGGCTTCGTGCCCCATTGACATACGCACAATAACCTGGCCTGAGACATCCCGCAAAAATTCATAATCCATGACGCCATCCTCCCACGGTAGTGCTTACTATCAAGTGTAGCGGGCTACACTGCATCTCACAGTGATAGCCTGCAAATATTGCAAGGTCGCGCAGCGCGGCGGGGATGATACCCGCTATTGAGACAAAACGCGCACGTTTCTCTGGAAGAAACCAACAATAAATACTGTGACAATAAGCCAGCCGCTTGCCCCGGCTGAAAAAAGAGATGCTTTACACTCGCCAGACACGGAATACGGCATGGAGCACAATATGGATATACCTGGCGTAGCAGCGGGCGGCGTCTCCCCGAGGGACGATCGTATTTATGAGGATTCAAAGGGAAGGCCGGTTGGCATAGCCGCGATGTTAAACCGTATCACCAACACTCTTGAGCGCCCTAAGATGACACCGTCAATGACACCGGAGGATAAACGCATGCTGGACACGCTGTTTAAGCGTTGCATCGGCCATGCAGAGGCCTACCTGCGTGCTCAACAGCGATCGGCCAAAAAAAAGAGCCCATATCATCATGGGCTCTTGTCTTATTCATCACACATAGAAACTAGACAGCGCTTTGGAAAATCACCCCGTCCGCTTTCGCCGTATACTGATCCAGCCGATCGAAATTCAGGTAGCGATAAGTATCCTGCGCGGTTTTATCCACCTGAGCCATCGCAGCAAGATATTCATCAGGCGTCGGCAGTTTGCCCAGCAGTGATGCCACCGCTGCCAGCTCCGCAGACGCCAGATAGACATTAGCGCCAGTACCCAAGCGGTTCGGGAAGTTACGGGTAGAAGTCGACACCACCGTTGCACCATCATCTACGCGCGCCTGGTTGCCCATGCACAAGGAGCAGCCAGGGATCTCGACGCGCGCGCCGCTCTTACCAAACACGCTGTAATAGCCCTCTTCTGTCAGTTGCGCGGCGTCCATCTTGGTCGGCGGCGCAACCCACAGGCGCTTCGGCAGTTGGCCTTTATGCTGATCCAGCAGTTTACCCGCCGCACGGAAGTGGCCGATGTTGGTCATGCAGGAGCCGAGAAACACTTCATCAATCTTCTCACCCTGCACATCCGACAGCCAGCGCGCATCGTCCGGATCGTTCGGCGCACACAAGATTGGCTCGTTGATGTCCGCCAGATCGATATCGATCACTGCGACGTATTCCGCATCGGGATCGGCTTCCATCAGTTGCGGATCGGCTAGCCATTTTTCCATGCCCTGCACGCGACGCTCCAGCGTACGACGATCGCCGTAGCCTTCGGCGATCATCCACTTGAGCAGCACGATGTTAGAGTTCAGGTACTCGATAATCGGGGCTTTATCCAGCTTGATGGTACACCCAGCGGCAGAACGCTCTGCTGAGGCATCGGTCAGTTCAAATGCCTGCTCCACTTTCAGATCGGGCAACCCTTCGATTTCCAGAATGCGGCCAGAGAAGATGTTCTTCTTGCCTTTCTTCTCAACGGTCAACAAGCCCTGTTTGATGGCATACATCGGGATGGCATGCACCAGATCGTGCAGAGTAATCCCCGGTTGCATCTTGCCTTTGAAGCGCACCAGCACCGACTCCGGCATGTCCAGCGGCATCACGCTCGTGGCAGCAGCAAACGCCACCAGTCCGGAGCCTGCCGGGAAGGAGATACCGATCGGGAAACGGGTATGGGAGTCACCGCCGGTGCCTACGGTATCCGGCAGCAGCATGCGGTTGAGCCAGGAGTGGATAACGCCATCCCCTGGACGCAGGGAAACACCGCCACGGTTCATGATAAAGTCCGGCAGCGTGTGATGCGTGGTGACGTCAACCGGCTTCGGATAGGCGGCCGTGTGACAGAACGACTGCATCACCAGGTCAGCGGAGAAGACAAGGCAGGCCAGATCTTTCAGTTCGTCACGGGTCATCGGACCGGTGGTGTCCTGAGAACCGACAGAGGTCATCTTGGGTTCACAATACTGATCCGGACGAATCCCGGCAACGCCACAGGCGCGGCCTACCATCTTCTGCGCCAGCGAGAAGCCGCGCGTACTCTGCGCCACATCTTTCGCCTGACGGAAGACATCGCTCACCGGAAGGCCCAGCGCTTCACGCGCTTTGGTGGTCAGACTGCGACCAATGATCAGCGGAATACGACCGCCCGCACGCACTTCATCGAGCAGTACGTCGGTTTTCAATGCAAACGTTGCCAGCACGGTATCGCTGTCGTGCAGGCGAACTTCACCTTTGTAGGGGTAGATGTCGATCACATCGCCCATGTTTAATTCGTTCACATCGACTTCGATCGGCAACGCACCCGCATCTTCCATTGTATTGAAGAAGATAGGAGCAATTTTGCCGCCCAGCACTACACCACCACCGCGCTTGTTCGGCACGAGCGGGATGTCTTCCCCCATAAACCACAGCACCGAGTTGGTGGCGGATTTACGCGAAGAACCGGTTCCCACCACGTCACTCACGTAGGCCAGCGGGTATCCTTTCTGACTGAGCGCTTCGATCTGTTTGATCGGGCCAACTGCACCAGGTTGATCCGGCGTAATGCCATCGCGGGCGTTTTTCAACATCGCCAACGCATGCAGCGGAATATCAGGGCGAGACCAGGCATCGGGTGCTGGATAGCGGTCATCGGTATTGGTTTCACCGGTGACTTTGAAAACGGTGACGGTAATTTTCTCCGCCAGTTTAGGACGAGACAGGAACCATTCGGCATCAGCCCAGGATTGCACCACGCGTTTGGCATGTACGTTACCAGCTTTGGCCTTCTCTTCCACATCGTAGAAGTTATCGAACATCAGCAGTGTATGCGACAGTGCATCGGCAGCGATGGGAGCCAGTGCCTCATTGTCCAGCGCTTCAATCAGCGGATGAATGTTGTAACCGCCTTGCATGGTGCCAAGCAGTTCAAAGGCTTTTGTTGCACTCGAACCCATTCGGCTAGCCTACCCTCATGATGACCCTGCCTCATCATGAAAGAAC
>NZ_PEHF01000010.1 GCF_015762685.1 Candidatus Symbiopectobacterium sp. 'North America'
CCCATAAAGACGCCGGATAGATTTAAGCAAGCCCAACATCAATCGAAAATCAGTGTTGCAAAAGCGGGGGTGACCATAGATTTTTATATCAGGCCGAGGGAGCTTTCTCTGCGACGTGACTGGTGAGTTTGATGTAACTGCGCGATTGTCGTTGCTGCTGGATTATCTCACCGGTTTTATGCATCACGCCGTTCCCCTGATAACGCCAGGTCATCAAATGATTTATGGTCGGCGTCCGTGCGCAGGCCCAAGCCAGATAGCCATCAATATCACTGATGGCTTCCAGTGAGGGGAAGTAGGTTGAGCGTAATCGGCCGGAGGCAGGGTGCAGCCGCAGGTTATCGCCATGGCTGAGCTCAGGGTCCGATATTTTCGTGATGGCTTGTCGAAGGGTACAGAGCTGTGTGGCAGCCTCTAACGGATCGCTTTGAGCGTTGATCCAGGCGGTCTCTGCGGGCGTTTGCGTCTGTGTATGGATCGATGCGACATGGGCGGGGCGCAGATGGACAATCTCGATATCAATCCCCACCTTCCCCTCTTCACTAAGCAGTATTGCCTGCATAGGCCAGACTGAAATCGGGAAGACAGGAATCGATAAAATGAGGCCGCTCATCCGGTGAAAGCGTTATTGCGGGTAATACTGGGTAGCCGAAAAAATAGAACATCATTTCGGCCAGTAGTGCTCGACTTTTTAAGTAGCGCTCACGCCGCCAGACAGGAAGCTCCTGCGCGGCGGCGATCAGCGCATCGGGCAAGCGTTGTAGATCGGGTAATGCCCCCGTGCCGGTCCACCTGACAAAATGGCAGGTCATGCTTCACTCCGTGATAGTCACCAAGGGGTGAGTGTTCTCCGATTCACCCCGATAAAATAAAAATTATATGCATATTAACAGACTATTATATGAACAAAAGTAAAAATACCCATAAGTTTGGGTGATAGACGCGCCAACGGCATTTGAGGTTGCTGACAAATAGCACTACCTCATCGCTACCACCACCATCATACCCGCGAAGGCGGGAATCTCGTGCAGGTGAAACTCGTTTCTTCTCACAGAGATCCCCAGCTTTCGCCGAGTATGACGAGGTAAAACGAGGATGATGAGGGGTAAAGTGACTTTGTCATCAGTCTGAGGCGTTTCAGCAGCATCACCGTTTCTGACTTATAACAGGCGAATATCTGCGTTATCACGCGCTGCCTGTTGTTGCTTTTTGAAACTCCGTTGTTGCAGTTCACTGCTGCTTACCAGTGTCAGTGCGGATGTCGGACACACCCGCACGCAGGAAGGGGATGCGGCAACATCGACGCAGATATCGCACTTGTGCACCTCGCTTTTTGCCGCAACGCCTTGTGAGGTCACCACCACGTCAATGGCACCAAAAGGACAAGCAATAACGCAACTTTTACAGCCAATGCAACGAGATTGAATAACCTGAATGCTGTCGTGATGGCGCACCAGCGCATCATGAGGGCACACGCTGGCACAGGGAGCATTTTCACATTGGCGGCACAATACCGGCACGCTGACCTGCTCGCCCTTGATAACTTTCAGGCGCAGGAAGAAACGCGCTTTGTCGATGGTGGCATCAGCGCCGCCCGCATGGGCGACGGCACAGGCGATTTCACAGGTGCGGCAGCCAATACATTTACTGGCATCGGCAATCACAAAAGCGTTCATTGAAGCGTTTCCTCTCGCGACGAGTTGAACTGAGAAGCCAGCGAGACCGCCGGTAAGGAAGCGATGGTGCTTTGTAACCCCATCTGGTCGAGCATGCTGATGGCGGCCTTGCGCCCATCGGCAATCGCAGTGACCACTAAATCCGCACCGCGCACGGCATCGCTACCGGCAAAAATACGCGGATGGTTGGTTTGGCACGGACGTCGGCCGTTGCCGCGCGCCGGTGCGTTAATGTGGCCCCAATCATCCAGTCTCACCTTGGCCTCTTCAAGCCACGGCTGCTGTGCGGTTGAAAGCCATATGCAGTGATAACGGCTTCAGCGGGTTGGACAAACTCGGAGCCGGGGATAACACGTGGCCGACGGCGGCCTCTGGCATCGGCCTCACCCATCTCGGTTCTGACCAGACGGATACAGCAGACGTTGCCCTGCTTATCCAGACAAATCTTCTGCTGCTGAACGTTAAACATAAATTCCGCACCCTCTTCGCGCGAGTTCTTCAGCTCTTTTTTCGATCCCGGCATGTTGGATTCATCGCGGTGATAGGCACACGTTACTGATGCCGCGCCCTGACGCAATGAGGTTCGCAGGCAATCCATGGCCGTGTCACCACCGCCGAGCACCACCACGCGCTTTCCTTCCATCGAAATATAGGGTTCGTCTTCCAGATCGGGTAACCCCATAACCCGTTTGGTGTTGGCAATCAGGAACGGCAAGGCATCGTAAACGCCTGGCGCGTCTTCATTTTCCAGACCCGCTTTCATCGAACGGTAAGTGCCGACGCCGAGGAACAGGGTTTCGTATTCCTCCATGATTTACGACAGCGCGATATCTTTCCCGACTTCGGTATTGAGTTGGAAGTGAATGCCCATTTCACTAAACACAAGTGGCGGCGATGGATCAGCACTTTTTTGTCCAGCTTCAAGGGAGGAATACCAAAGGTCAGCAGGCCACCAATCTCAGGGTGACGATCGAACACGGTAACCTCAACGCCGTTGCGTGCCAGTACGTCCGCACAGGCTAAACCCGCAGGCCTGGCACCGATGATTGCCGCGCGCTTGCCGGTGGGGGTAACACCGCTCATGTCCGGTTTCCATCCCATCGCCATGGCGCTGTCCGTGATGTAACGCTCGATATTGCCGACGGTAACCGCACCGAATTCTTTACCCAGCGTACAGGCTCCTTCGCACAATCGATCCTGTGGACATACGCGACCGCAAATCTCCGGCAGGCTGCTGGTTTGGTGTGAAAGCTCCACCGCTTCCAGTATGCGGCCCTGCTTCGCCAGGCTGATCCAGTGCGGGATACTGTTGTGCAGCGGGCAGGTCCATTCACAGATGGAATGGTTGCCACAGGAGAGGCAGCGGCTTGCCTGGTCTTGCGTCTGTTCAGCGGAGAAACCGTGATAAATTTCGTCAAACGTGGTTTTGCGTAGCTCAATGGGCTTTTTCTTCGCCTCTACGCGCGGCCAGTTTTGGCGCTGTTTGAGTGGATTGACGCTTTTGGTCGGCATGACCGGCGTGGCGCGCTGCCAGGTGGTCGCAGAACGCTGCGCCATTGCCTGTTGCTTGGCTTTTCGCTTCACCTCCAACGTCTGTTCACTCACCAGCGTGAGCGCTTGCGTTGGGCAGGCTGCCACGCACGCCTGGCCTTCGGGCGGCCGATACACAGGTCGCATTTACGCGCAAGCGAGGCCGGGTTGGTTGGCTCTGCAACCATCGACATCGCCCCAAACGGGCAGGCAAGCACACAGGTTTTACAACCGATGCATTTGTCTTTTAACAGTTGGATGCTGTTGTCTTTACGCACCAGTGCCTGAGTGGGACATACGCTGGCACAGGGCGCATCTTCACAATGGCGGCAGGTTACCGCTGAACGCAGTTCCGGAGTGTTGAAAACCTTGATGCGGGGTAAAAACGCGTCCGCACTCGCAAGATACTGGTTGTCGTTGTGTGAAATGACACAGGCGATTTCACAGGCTTTACAGCCCATTCAATCTTGAGCGTTAGCAATAACAAAGCGGTTCATAACCTCTCCCTGACACATCTAGCCGATAAAAAAGAACCCAGAGTGGTGACGACAAACGTCCCGCAGCGTGTTTGCCGCGTACATTTCCCGCGCCGGATGAGCAAAGATCATCGGCGAGGCGTTACTCTCTGATTGTTAACGTTCGATTTTTTGTCTGGTCACCCAGAAAGCGGTTTGGAAGGGGTTGGCACGGGTCTCGCACTTGCAGGAGAAAACACAAGAAAAAATACAACTTCCCCCCATTTACTGTCTTTCATCCTACTGGCTCCCTCTGTCTGTAATCTTGATGTAGGACATGTAAATAGAGGGTTAATGGTGGGAGAGGCACTGAAGGGAATGAAAACAAAATGGTGTTTTGTATCAGTTAGTTATGTCGCTGTGTTTTACTTAAGGTAACCTCGATTATCCAGCATAATGTGTCAAAAAATGACGAAATAATAAACGATAACCTTGGTATTGTTAGGGTTTTGGCGTTTTTTGTTATTAAAATTAAGAAAAACAGCTAGTGACAGGTCTTTACATCCATCATATTGTAATGGCGCGAATAAATTACATTTAACACAATGAATTTATTCGCGATTTATGTAATTTTCACGGAAATGGTCGATCAAGATCACAAAAGAATATTGATAAGGGATTGGTCTATGAACAACAAAATCATCCTGGGTTCTCTATTGGTATCCGCGGCATTATTAAGCGGATGTGCAACAGAGTCTTCACGCAGCGTTGAGACACCTAAAGTTACCTCCTACCAAACGGCATATCAGGGTGTCCGCAGCCCGATATCTGTCGGAAAATTTGAAAACCACTCGAACCACATGAACGGTATTTTCTCTGATGGCGTTGACCGTCTGGGAAACCAATCAAAAACCATTCTGGTGAGCCACCTTCAGCAGACCGGTCGCTTCAACGTGTTGGATCGTACCAACATGGAAGAGATCAAGGCTGAAGCAGGTATCAAAGGCCAGCAGCAGAAACTCAAAGGCGCGAGCTATCTCATCACGGGTGATGTGACTGAATTTGGGCGCAAAGAAGTGAGCGATCACCAACTGTGGGGTATTCTCGGTCGCGGAAAAACCCAGGTTGCTTACGCCAAAACCACGTTGAACATGGTCAATGTGCAAACGTCAGAAGTGGTGTACTCGGTACAAGGTGCGGGTGAATACACGCTCTCCAACCGTGAAATTATCGGCTTTGGCGGCACGGCTAGCTATGACTCCACCCTGAATGGCAAAGTGCTGGATCTTGCTATTCGTGAAGCAGTGAACAATCTGGTGTCAGGTATTGAGAGCGGCGCATGGCGCCCAAGCAACTAACAGCATAGGGATTGCTACGTATGTCTTATGGAAAAAAAGGCGCAGTGCTGCTGGCAGCGGCGGTGCTGGCAGGTTGTGCCACAGAACCCAAAACAATTTATAGCTGGGATAATTACCAACCGACGCTGTATCAATATTATCAACAGGACAAAACCAGCCCTGAAGAACAGATCACAGCGCTGAATCTGGCGCTTGAAAAGGCCAAAGCGAAAAATAAACCGGTTCCGCCCGGCTTACACGCTCAGCTTGGCTTACTCTACGCTAATACCGGGCGGGGCACGGAAGCCCGTCAACAGTTCGAAATGGAAAAAGCGCAATTTCCAGAATCTGCGCCGTACATGGATTTTCTGTTGAGCAAAAATAAAGGAGTGGCCAAATGAACCGTTTTTTGGGATTTCTCGGGCTGGCATTCGCTTTGGTCCTGACCGGCTGTGCCAAGCCGACACCGTATGATTACACCGCGTTTAAGCAAAGTCGGCCGAAATCGATTCTGGTGCTGCCGCCGCTCAACCACTCCCCAGATATTAAAGCGGGCCCCAGCATGCTGACACAGGTGACTTATCCGCTAGCGGAAGCGGGATATTATGTGTTGCCAGTGGCGGTAGTTGATGAAACCTTCAAGCAAAACGGAATGACCACGGCGCAGGATATTCACGCAGTGAGCATCGATAAGCTGCGCCAGATTTTCGGGGCTGATGCTGCGCTTTATTTGGATGTTAAAGATTACGGCTCCAAGTACATGGTACTTAGCAGCGAAACCCGTGTAACGGCGGAAGCAAAGCTGGTGGATTTGAAAACCGGCAAGCAGATTTGGAACGGTGTTGCCACGGCCTCCAGCAGCGAGCAGCAATCCAACTCCAATGGCATCCTTGGCGCGCTGGTGCAGGCGGCGGTAGAACAGATCGCCAGCACGGTGTCTGACAAAGGGCATGATATTGCTGGTATCACCAGCGTGCGCCTGCTCTCTGCGAGCATGCCGCGTGGTGTGCTGTATGGCCCGCGTTCGCTACAATACGGTAAAGATGGACTGTAAGCTTCCTCGCGTTTAAACGGGTTATTGATCAAAAAGGAGCGTTCATTGTTTACGCTCATTTATCTAAGTAAACTGCTCGCTTGTGAATCACAGTAGCGTCTGCGTGATCTCAACATTATTGTGTGGCGTTAGCGTTCAATTCAGTCTCAAGCCAAAATTCATTAGGGATTTATAAATCGCTTTTTCTATTTTTATATCCCAACACCCTTTATTAAATGGTATTTAAAACAAGCAAATTAGCATAAGATATTGACCATTGTATTTTTTATCTGATGTTGATTATTGATTTTTGTAATGTTTTAGCACGCAGCCAAGTGTTTCTAGGAAGCGATAACTCTCTACCATCGACATGATGTTACCTGTGTGTTGGTTGCGATCGTTATTCAATTCATCTTTTTATCCGACGTAGACGTTGTTCAAAACAACAACCTTACGTGTTGTAACTCAACGTTTTTATGCGAGTGGTATCTGGTCGATTGGCGCTCTTTTTTGGCTGTTTTTGTGAAAAGCCGATTATTAATAGTTATGATAAGAAGAAACATACAATATTCAATGATATCGTTCAATTTTTGCACTTTATATTAGAGCAATAAGGAAAAATATGACTACAGTAAATTTAAATCAACTGGACAATTGTGTTTTAAATGCCCAGCGCATCTCTGCTAGTAATGGCGAAGGAAGTAATAATTCGACAGCATTAGCAAAAAAACTACACTCCATTGATAACACACCGTGTGTTTTACACTTTGGTTTTACAAAAGCGAACATTACGTCGGCCCTGAATAAACAGGGTACGCGTTTTATGGGAATGCCGAAGATGGCTATGCCAATGAAGCCCGGCTATATCAGAAGCCTTGCGCATGAGCAACGTGGCATAAATAATCCGATAAAATATCAGGGTGACCACATTTATAATCCACTTAATAAACATGGAAATACCTTTCAGGGGATCCCGAAAACTAACGCATCAACGCGGCCCGGTTTTATCAGAAGCCTTGCAGATGAGCGGCGTGGCGTAAATAACGTGGTTAAATATCAAGGTGGTCCCATTTACAATCCACTTAATAAACATGGGAATGCATTTCAAGGGTTTTCTGCCAGCATGAAAAGAGAGCCTGAAGCAGTGAGAGACGTTTCCAAAAGAAATTCTATCGATATAAGTCTTGATGATCATCTTTTTGAAAAGTATAAATTATTTTCTGTGACTAGTGAAGCAGAAGTGCAAGTTGCACCTGTGAGTCATGAAGGTGATATAAAACCTATTACGCTTAAAGATAATAAACCTTATAATCAAATAGCATTTTTGGACGTGAATTGATTTTTAGCGTATTCCAGCATATTGAAGAGATCGTGCAACTATGAACGTGGGCTTTTTAGGCAGTTCAGTTTTAAATGGTAAAAATTTGTCTAATCTTGTCATGTACAATGACAAAACGAAAGCAACGAAAATTAGCCTATGGGATAGATTTATTGATCTTTTTAAATCTTGCAAAAAGCAAGATGTCGTTAATACGTTTTACACCTTATTCATGGCGATAGCAATGAAGGCAATAGTGCTAAAACAAACAACAGATTTTATTGTTTTGAACAATTAAAAAGACTGGCGGATGTTGAACATCAACATCTGTTCAGCATCCGCGAAACGCAGCACAGCGCCAGTGAAAGCCTGTACACCTTCTCGATTGGCAGTGAGGATATTGTTAGCTTTTGTTCTGATAAAAATGGGCTCTCACTCGCTGGATTGGAAATGGCTGGCTTACCGGTAGTGGACAGTTATGAGCGCATTGTGTATGACTACATTAAAAGTCATGAAGCACGCTTTGTGGTTGATTGCAAAGACACCAAAACCAAGGCCGGCTTTGGCGCAGACGAGCTCATGGATTATAGCTGTTTCTTCCTGAAGAATAATGCAGATATCAGAAGAGAATTTCTTGCACACGGTCTGATAAATATGGATATAATGGACATACTCAGGGACGATATAAACGATCGGTTCCCCATCGATGAGAATCGAAGAAATTATGTACTTACCGTCATCAACGGTTCATTGAGGTCGCTGTATCAGTTAGATAGCGATTACATGTAAAGCCGGATGTCTATTATTGCTTATTCCAGACTTCGACGTGGTTTATTCGAAGTCTGGTGAGAGGGCTAATAGGTATATGGCGGGCGCATCCGTTATCGAACAGAACTTGCCAGAGCGCGATCGTTTTCCTGCCGTTCTAACGCTAACTCGATCAATGCGGTGATGAGATCGGTATAGCTTAGGCCGCTAGCCTGCCACAGTTTTGGATACATGCTGATATTGGTGAAGCCGGGCAGCGTATTCACTTCATTGATAATCACTTCATCGTCCGGCGTGAGGAAAACATCCACACGTGCCATACCTTGACATTCCAGCGCCTGGAAGGCCTGCAAGGCAATGCGTTGGATTTTTTCGTTAATTTCAGGCGTAAGATCTGCTGGTGCTCGCACCAGCGCACCTTGTTCGTTGATGTATTTGGTATCGTAAGAGTAAAACTCGTCGCTTAGCACAATTTCGCCACAGACGCTGGCTTTCGGGTGATCGTTACCCAGCACCGCACACTCAATTTCTCTGCCAACAATCGCCGCTTCCACCAGCACCTTGTGATCGAACTGGAAAGCGAGCTCAACAGCCTGCTGAAATTCTGCTTGGTTGCGTACCTTGCTCACGCCAACAGACGAGCCCTGATTGGCCGGTTTGATAAACAGCGGCAGCCCGAGCGTATTACTGACGCTGGCAAAGCTGTGATGCTGACGATTGGCGCGATTCAGGGTAACAAAAGAGGCTACCAGCAAGCCCGTGTCACGCAGTAGGCGTTTGGTGACGTCTTTATCCATGCTGACCGCGGAACCTAGTACGCTGCTGCCAACAAACGGAATATTGGCCATTCTCAGCAAGCCTTGCAGTGAACCGTCTTCTCCCAGGGTGCCGTGCACGATAGGAAAAATAACATCCAATTGGGTAAGGGCGTGAGCACTCTGGCTTTCAATCACTTGCTGCTGTGTTTGTCCTGGGATCAGCGCTACGCTTTTGTTTGAGCGGTTCAAGGCGATCAGCGCGGGGTTCTCGGCATTCAGCAGGTAGTTTGACGCATCGTTGATATGCCACGCCCCTTGCTTGTCGATACCAAGCAGCGTCACATCAAACTTGGCTTTATCAATGGCATCAATAATATTCTTGGCCGATTGTAACGAGACCTCGTGCTCAGCGGATTTACCGCCAAAGATGATGCCCACGCGTAGCTTTTTCATGCGTTGATTCCTGTGTTGTAGTGCCAAACCCGTAGCGCTTAGGGTATTGATTAGATAATCAAGTGCCTCTGCGATCAAGCGCTTCACGGTATTGCGGGTAAAAAAATCCTCGCTCAGAGAACGATGTGAACACAACGGAGTGAAACTGCATTGTGCTTTTGTTTCGAATACGTGGCCTAAACTAGGCCATATTACTAATAAAAACTTAGAGAGGATTCGCAAGATAAAAATAGAACTTGCAGGAGGAAAGACTTTATATCATTACAATATGAAAAATTTAATACAGTATGACGATAAAAATAAAGCAACGGCATTGAGTTTATGGCAGCGATTTCTCGATCTATTCAGAATATCGCCCAAAAAGGACGTTATTAACTCTCTTTATGAAAACATTAATGAGCATCCCGCCGCCAAGCTAGGTGGTGCAGTCTATTATGGTTTTTATAATTTCGAGAAACTCAAAGCGTTGGCCTTACCGGCATATAAAGACCTGTTTAAAATAAATGTTCAATCGTTGGGGATGCTGGGGACGAGATACACTTTTTCAATCGATAAAGTCGATATTTACAGTTTCGACACACCCAATAATTGGGATTCACTGTCTGAGCTTTCATTTAATCAGTTGCCTTTGATCGAAAACTACATCCCTATCGTTAAAAAATACGCCGCCGATAATGATGTTGAGTTTGCCAAGCAATTCCCGGATACCAAGATAAAAGATGACTGCGGTGGTGATGAAGTTATGGATTATAGCTGCTTTTTTTTAGAGAGAAACCCGGACATTAAACTCACCTTGCTTGAGTATGGTCTTTTCGATGTGGATATCACCAACGCTTTTGTAAATGACATGGAAGCTCAACTCAAAGGCTATGATGATAGAATCGGAAGGATCAATTACCGACTAATCACCTTGCAAATATCACTCAAATATCTTGAGAGCAGAGATTGCATGATGTGATATATTCACCGCCAGTCGGGGTGTTGAGTGCGTTGGTGCAATCCCACTGCCGATGATATTTCACGTTACCCGCCACTCTTCAACGCTGTAAACGTTAGGTTTCTCACCTTTATGCTTACGTTGACAGATTTCTTCGATAATCAACGCAAAGCGTTTCTCATTGAGCTGGTAAAAGAAGCCCATGGTTAATACGGCAACGATCTCCAGACCGCACGGCCAGAGAAAAATAAGCTGGCGCAGTCCGAGCAGGGTGGCGTCACTCTGTACCACATTCGGCATATAGCCGATGTGGGTCAGCATGATTCCCGGCAGAAAGCCGGCCAGCGCAGCGGAAATCTTGCGCGAGAAGGTGTAACCGGTATACACCGAGCCTTCAGCGCGAATACCGGTTTTCCATTCTCCATAATCGACCGTATCCGGCACCAGTGCCCAGTTCAGGCTGTTGACAAAGGCAGTGCCGAAAAAAGCCATGCAGGAAAATGAGACAAACAGTATCGAGTTGCTGCCCCAGAAAAAGTTCAACACGTCGCCGATGGCCCATAGGGCCAATCCAGCGAGGTAAACCTGCTTTTTGCCAAAGCGTTTTACCGCACCCGGCACTATAAACACCCCGATCAAAATGCAGCCCATGCTGAAAAAACCCATCCACGACAGCAAGTGAATATCGTTCAGTACGTATTGGGTGTAGTAGACCTGAATGGCCAGTTTGATATTGAACAGGTTGACAATACACAGCACCAGCAGCGGTGGGTTATGAAAAATGGCGCGGAAAGACTTCAGGATGCCGAGTTTATAGTGATCGGGCATGACATCCACGTAGCGCTCCTGCACACCGCTGTAGCACCACCACATGCTAAACAAGCCGCAGGTAGCGAAAATCAGAGCGGCGACCAAAAATCCCAGTGAAGGTTGTGCTGTAAAAAGTGCCTGGATCGGCATAAATCCTACGGTACACAGCAGTAGCCCCAGCGTCACGCCGCCCTGTCGCCAGGCGGCCAGATGTGCTCGTTCGTGCGGGTTTTTCGTGATGGCAGGCACCATCGCGCCGTAGGAGCACAAGCTGTAGAACAAGCCAAACAACATAAACAGCACGGTGGCCAGCGCGGTTTTGACCGTCAGACTGAAGTCATTCGCCACAAATTGTGCGGTGGCGACCAGCGCAACTGGCACGGAGGCGTACAGGATAAACGGGCGGGACTTGCCTTTTTTGCCGATGTTGCGCCGGGTATCAAGCAACACGCCGGTCAGCATATCGGTGAAGGCGGTAAAGAATTTCGCCACCAGAAAAATAATCCCGCCATAAAAGGCGGGCATACCCAACTGATCGGTATAAAACTTCAGCAGATACAGCGTGCCGATACACAGCATCAGGTTTGAGCCGAAATCGCCTATCCCGTAGGAGAACTTTTCTTTCAGGCTCAGTTTCAGCGTCAGAGGATCCGTATTGTTCATTGTCGATCCTTATGACGCCCCGCAGGGCGTCACGTGGTATTACGCCAGACGTTTCCGGGTTTCTATTTCTGCAACGATACGCACGTACATTTTTTCGTTGAGGTTATAGAAACAGCCCATTGCCAAAATGGTGACCACGGCGAGCGCGCACTGATAGATGAAAATCAATTGCCGTAAGCCTTCAACCGTGCCTGCCGATTGCACCACGTTCGGCACATAGCCGATTTGCGTCAGCATCCAGCCGGAGAAGAAGCCCGCCAGCGCCTGAGACACCTTGCGAAAGAAGGTAAAACCGGTGTAGACCGTCCCTTCCGAGCGCACGCCGGTACGCAATTCGCCGTACTCAACTGTATCGGACACCAACGCCCAGTTGAGGCTGTTAACAAAGGCGGAACCGAAAAATGCCAGGCAGGAGAAAGCAACAAAACTGACCGAACCGCCGCCGAAGCTGTAGTTGAGCAGATCGCCCAGTACCCATATGGATAATCCGCCGATATAGACTTTTTTCTTGCCGAAGCGCCGCACGGCACCGGGCATCAAAAATACGCCGATAAAAATACAGCCCATGCTGAAGAAACCCATGTAGGAGAGCAGGATGGGATCGTTAAGCACGTACTGGGTGTAATAGACCTGAATGGCAAGCTTGACGTTAAACGCGCCGAGGGTACACAGGTTGGCGATGCACAAAATAAACAGTGGTCGGTTACCGGCTATCGCCCGGAAAGAGGCTAACAATCCCGGTTTCTGTGCTGGGTTAACGGGCTGCACTTCCACATAGCGCTCTTTCACCCCAGCGTAGCACCACCACATAAAGAACAAACCGAACAGCGAAAACAGCGTGGCAGCAAAGATGTAGCCGAGCTGTGGATTGCCGTCGATCAGATTCATGACCGGCACAAACAGTACGGTACACAGCAGCAGGCCGAGTGTGGCACCGCCCTGACGCCAAGTGGCCAGCGAGGCGCGCTCATCGGTATTTTTGGTGATAGCGGGCACCATCGCACCGTAGGAGCAGTTCATCATGCTGAAGAACAGGCCGTACAACATAAACAGCACGGTTGCCATCACGGTTTTGCCCGTAATGTCGAACGGGGTACCAATGAAGTTAGCCACCACCAGCAGCGCCACGGGGAAGGAGGCGTACAGCACGAAGGGGCGGAATTTTCCTTTCGGACCAATATTACACCGTGAATCCAGCATCACGCCGGTACCCATATCGGTAAAGGCGGTAAAGAACTTAGCGATCAGGAAGATAATGCCGCCGTAGGTGCCCGGCAGACCCAGTACATCGGTGTAGAATTTCAGCAGGTACAACGTGCCAATATCCAACAGGATATTGGAGCCAAGGTAACCCATGCCGTAGGCGAGTTTTTCCTTGAACGGCAGACGTAGGGTCGCCGGATTGGTTGCGGACTGACTCATTTTTATTCTCCGAATGCCCGCAGGTAGCGCTGCGGGCGAGCCGTTTTACAGGTGTTGTAATGAACCAAACAGGGTTGCCCATTGGCTGTCCGCGCGATAGAACACCGGCGGTTTGCCCAGCGGTGCGTCAACGGTGACATCACAGCCGCGGTGTGTTTCCCCCGTCCACAGGTTGACCCAGTTATCTTCTGGGAGATAAAGCGTCCAGTCGCTGCGGCCCTGTTCGTAGACCGGTGCCACCAGCAGATCCTGTCCAAACAGATACTGGTATTTCAGATGGTAAGTGCGGGCATCGTCTTCGTAATGCAGGAACAACGGACGCATCACGGGCAGGCCGCTGCTGGCGTTTTGTGCCACGGCCTGTTTGATGTAGGGCTTCAAGGTGGTAAAGACGGTGGTCATGCGCGCGAAGTGCGCGATGGTTTGCGCATCGCCATCAAACTGCCAGTTATCACCGGGGCGGTTGCCTTCGTGGGTGCGCATCATGGGGGTAAAGGCGCTGAAATCGCACCAGCGCAGCAGCAGCTCTTTGCTGCGCTTCATCTCGAACAGCATGGTGTAACCGCCAATATCGCTGTGGTGCAGGCCGTGGCCGGTCATCGCCAGAGACAGCGCGGCAGGCACCACTGAGGCCAGCCCGTCATCCAGACTCCAGTCAACGTTCTGATCGCCAGCCCACCTCGATCAGGTTCTGCTTAATGACCTCTTTGTACCAGTCATAGGCGGCGGGATTGGTTAAATCCACGACGCCACCATAGAACTCGCCAAATTCCACCAGATAGTCGTTGCCTGCCGCATCTTTCGCCAGATAACCGTGCTGTGCCGCTTCGGTACACAGGTCTTTGTCGCTGGCAACGTAAGCGTTGATGTAGGAGAGGAATTGCACGCCTTCCTGATTCCACTGCTTGATGCGTGCTTTCAGCTCCGGATAGAGGGTTTGGTTCCAGCGCCATTTCCACATCACGCGCTTACCGAAAGAGGTCATGCGAATCCCGGACCAGTCCTGCGCCCAGATGCCGTTAACTTTTACGCCTCCGTTACGCATGGTATCCAGTTTTTGCTGGCACACTTCGGTGCCGCCCTGAATGCCAAGCGTCACGCCGTCGTACACCCAATCCGGCAGTTCCGGCTGCCGACCCAGCAGCGCTGTGAGTTTTTCCAGCAGCGCAATGTAGGTGTCCGCACATTCGAAGCGCAGGGTGGCATGATCTTCCCACATCGCCAGTTCGTGATAATCCGGTGCGGTAAAATCAAAATTCATGTAGCAGCTGTTGTCAACATGGCAATAGTATTTTTGGCTGCTGACAAAGGTGGGTTGCGGGAAGAAGGTCCAGTAGTAGTCGCCGCCCGCGTTCTCCTTGCAGTCGGCCTACCAGGTGACATAGCTGTGTTTGTTGCGACCCACACCCTGTTCGCTGGTCCACAGCGGGAACGGCTTGCCGCGCAGATTAAAGTAGGAAAACTGTTCTCCGCAGCCATAAATATGGTCTTGCTCCTGCGCCGCCAGCCGCAGCCAGATACGGTTATGGCCGTGGTTGTCGTTTTGCAGTGCCAGCGCGAGTCTGCCTTGTTCATCACGCGTGATACGCAATGTGGAGTGCACCGCATCACCGCGACTAAAGCGGATGGACCAGCCATCCGCTTGTTCCAACACCGTCGCGTCGTTCAGCGCGATTTTCTCATTCAGACGATCTTTAATGCTGAAATTGCCGCGGAACATATCGATGTCGGCATTGCCGGCACCAATCCATAAACAGGGCGCTTCTGCGCTGTGGCGTAGAATCAGGCGCTGTTGATACGTTAACGAAAATCCGCCGTCAACGGTGTGTAATTCGATATCGGTCAGAGAACGCATTATGACCTCCATAAAGTAGGGTAATTTTCTCTTTTTTGTATCTTTTCAATCGCTTTTATCTGACCGTTCGGGGTCTTCGTCGCCCGGTGTTGGCTGGTTTATCCGCCGCGCGGTCAGGGTGCTACCGTTCACGTTTATCTGGCTTGACTGTCCAATAGTCCGGCAGCCACCGCAGGGGCTAAACCGGGTGCCAGTGGCAGACGAGGGATCACCAGACAGTGCAGCAGATGGTAAATATCCTGTTTGCCATCCCACACCTTGGTGGTCACTTCATTGTAGATATCCAGCTCTTGCCACCAGGAGCCGTTCTCGTAGTCCATGAGATATTTGATACAGTAGTCCCACCATTTCTGATACCAGGCTTCGTACTGGCTATCACCGGTGACTGTGTACAAGGCGTAGGCGGTGCCCATCGCTTACACAATCGGCCAGAGCACGCGTTCGCGCACGATGGGCTTGCCGTCCCAGTCCACGGAGTAAACAAAGCGATCTGCGCCGTCGGGGGCCCAGGCATCGCGGATGGTGGCGTGAAACAAGCCTTTTGCATCTTCCAATAGCCAGTCTGGCGGGGTCTCAAAGCGGGCTTCCAAGGCAGCGCGCAAGTGCAGCATCAAGCGGCCCCACTCGATCCAGTGCCCCGGCGTGCCGCCGTAGGCGCGGAAGCGGTGGGCGGGGTTATCCTTGTTGTAATCGCGAATCGGGTTCCACTGTGCGTCGAAATGCTCGTTGACGCGATACTCGCCGCGTCGCGCCACATCATGAATAATCACGGAGGCAATCGTAGGGCGCGATCGAGCCATTTACGGTCATGGGTCACGTCGTACACAATCAAAAAGGCTTCGACCGCGTGCATGTTGGCGTTACCGCCGCGATAGTCTTCGGTTGCGCTGAACGCTTCATCCCAGGATTCCAGACACATCTGCTCCTGTTCGCTCCAGAAGTACTTTTCGATTACCGCAATGGCGTCATCCAGCAGCGCTCTGGCCTGCGGATGTCCGGTGGTAACGGCGCTGGCCGCACCGAGCAATACAAAGAAATGTTGATAACCTTGCTTTGAGGCATCCGTAACGCCTTCATCGTTAACGCAGGCATACCAGCCGCCATAGCGCTTGTCGCGCAGCGCGCCGTTCAGCGCCTGAATACCGTGTACCACCAAGGCATACGCGCCGGGACGGCCCATGGCGGCGGCCACGGAATAGACGTGCAACATGCGTGCAGTGATCCACAAGTGAGTGCCCATCTCGGCCCTGACCTGGCCGTTATTGCCTAGCCAGCCGAAGCCCGTGGCGACCACCGCGTTCTTGCCGAAATCGAGGATGCGATCCGTTTCTTGTTCCAGCCAGCGGTTGTGGCTCAGCGTCTTAAACCATTTCATCATGATGCGTATTCCTCAGCGGCGACGAGCCATCATCTCATCAGCGATTTCACCCAGACGCTGCAATTTGGGCGCAGAGACATCCCTGAGCATCAGATGCATATCGGGCAGACCAATCACGGAAGACCACACGGCCCGACCGGCTAAAAAGCCTGAGGCACCGGCTTCCATGGCAACGCGCACGGCACGCGGGAACAATTTTTCATCAACGCCGGAAGAGAGGATGACCCATGGCATAGCAATGTGTTCATTGAGTTTTTGCGAGGCAGCGAGCAACGCTTGCTGTGTGCCTTTGCCGTGCAATGGCATCTCCACTTTGTAGAGATCGGCCCCGATGTCGCCCAGTTCTTTTGCCGCATCGATAATGGCTTGTTCACGATCGAAGTGGTCGCCACAGCGCGGCGGATGTACCACGGGTTCGATAATGCTGAGCAGCCATTGAGCGTGGCAGATGTGGTTGAATGTTTTCACCATCTCCAGACGCTGCTGCGCATCTTCATCGCTGCGCCACAGCACCAGCAGTTTCAATGCCTTGGCCCCGTTGTTTTTGGCGGTCACCGGATCGACGCTGTTATCAATCACGACGTTATCAACTGGAATGCCGTTACCGGGAATAAACGCATCGGCGGCAACGATGGTGCCGCAGGAAGGGGCGATCGCCTGCTGCTGCACCACTTGTGGATAGCAGAATTGCTGATCGACCAAAATGGCTGAGGCATAAGGCGACAGAATTCTGGCGGCATTGATTTTAAAATCGGTTAACACCTGATCGCTAACCGGTTGCGGGGCCCCTGCTGCTGCAAACATTAAGCGCATTGCTTCACTCTGATCGACGGCGAGCATGGAAAAGCCGCCGGAAGGTCGGGTAATGTCTTCCAGCGTGTAGGTTTCCATGTATCTGTCCTTTATTTATGTGTTACAGAGAGCGGTGGTTACTGAGCGGCTTTCGGGGCTAACCCGGCGCTGGTGCGTACCTGCTCAAGAATGGCTGTCCAGTCCTGGCGTCCACGTCTGGCGGCGCGCACCTGGTTGTAAAGCTCGCGTGAGGCCGCACCGAGCGGCATCGGAACTAGCCACGTCCAGCGCGATGCCTAAATCCTTGTGCTCCAAATCGATCATGAAAGCGGGGGAGAGATCGCCTTTCAGCACTTTGTTGGGCCAGGAGGTCGTAAAGTGGCCTTTGCCTGCCGGTGTGCCGCTCATCACCTTGAGGGCGACATCGAAAGAGAACCCGAGCGCTTCACATAGCGTGGCGGCTTCTGCGGACAGGGCGTTGAGTGTGATGCTCATGTAGTTGTTGATGAGTTTGACCCGAATGCCCATGCCAGGACCGCCGGCATTCACCAGCTCATTGCCCATTGCCATCAGTACCGGTGTCGCGCGCTCAACCTGTGCGGGCGTGCCGCCTGCCAGTAACAGCAATGTGCCTGCGACGGCATGGTCAGAAGTGCGGCCGACGGGCACATCCATCATGCTGAAGCCTTTCTGGTTCATTTCGCGGATCAGGGCGTCGGTTTGCAGTGGATGAATGCTGGACATATCGATCACCAAGGCATCCGTGCGCAGTGTGGTGCAGACCCCCTCATCGCCGAACAACACATTGCGCACCAAATCACCGTTAGGCAGCATGGTGATAACGAACTCAGCCTCTTTTGCTGCATCTGCGGCGCTCTTGGCGCTGCACGCGCCCTGTAGTACCAGTGTTTGCACAGCGGCCTGGCTGATATCAAACACATGCAGTTGCTGTCCCTGCTTGATCAGGTTGTTTGCCATGGGGGCGCCCATTTGCCCGAGGCCGATAAATGCGATTGTTGCCATGCTGGTCTCTCGCCGTTCTTGTTTGTCACATTTTGTCTATTTGTGACCATTTTTGCTCATAATATTGATCTTATTTGTAACTTATAGTCAAAAAATTGATATTCATCACTCTTTAAACATTTGATGAAATTAAAATGGTGCCATTCGATGTCGTTTAAGGAACAACCATGATTCGTATTGCCTGTGTGGGAATTACCGTGATGGATCGCCTCTATTATGTGGAAGCGCTGCCGGCGACGGGGGGAAAGTATGTCGCGCAAAACTACCGGGAAGTTGGCAACGGCGGCGGTTGCCGCTGCCAGACTGGGGGCGCAGGTCGATTTTATTGGCCGCGTGGGGGATGACGACATTGGTGCCGCACTGCTGAGCGAGTTGGCCTCCTTTGGCGTTAACACCCGCTATACGCACCGTATTGAACAGGCACGATCCTCGCAATCCGCCATTCTGGTGGATGAGCAAGGTGAGCGGATTATTGTTAATTATCCGAGCCCGGATCTTTCGCCCAACGCCTACTGGTTTGATCAAATCGATTTTAGCCAGTGGGATGTGGTGCTGGCGGATGTGCGCTGGCATGAAGGTGCCAAACGCGCTTTCACGCTGGCGCGCCAGGCGGGGGTGATGACGGTGCTAAACGGTGATATGACGCCGCAGGATATTACCGAACTGGTGGCGCTGAGCGATCATGCGGTGTTCTCTGTCCCCGGTCTGCTGCGCTTAACGGAAGTGGCTGCGAGCGCTGAAGCATTAACGCGCGCAAAAATGATCACAAATGGACAGGTTTATGTCACTCAGGGGGCTGAGGGATGTCAGTGGTTGGAAAACGGTGAGTTACGGCATCAGTCGGGATTTGCCGTTAACATGGTGGATACCACCGGTGCGGGCGATGTTTTCCACGGTGCGCTGGCCGTTGCTTTGGCGCAGGGGAATACGGTAACTGAGGCAGTGCGCTTTGCCAGTGGCGTGGCGGCATTGAAATGCACGCGCCTGGGTGGACGTTCCGGTATCCCTGACTGTGATCAAACCCGCTCCTTTTTGTCCCTTTTTGTATAGAATGCGGAAAGTGTGGTTTTGAGAGGGATCCCCATGAGCTTTACCGAACTAATCGGTAATCCGCGCCACGACCGGTTGCTGGCACTGGTGGCCGAACGCGGCTACATGAACATTGATGTGTTGGCGCAACTGCTGGAGGTTTCCACGCAGACCGTCCGGCGTGACATTCGCAAGCTGAGCGAGCAAGGATTGATTACTCGGCACCATGGCGGTGCCGGACGTGCATCCAGCGTGGTGAACACCGCGTTTGAACAGCGGGAAGTGTCTCTGACCGATGAGAAAAAAACGATTGCCGAGGCGATTGCTGATTATATTCCTGATGGCTCGACGATTTTCATCACCATTGGCACCACCGTGGAGCACGTAGCCCGTGCTCTGCTGAACCATAACGAACTGCGTATTATCACCAACAGCCTGCGCGTCGCGCATATTCTGTATAAAAATCCGCGTTTTGAAGTGATGGTACCGGGCGGTACGCTGCGTCCTCACAATAGTGGCATTATCGGCCCGGCGGCTAATGCCTTTGTACAAGGGTTTCGCGCTGATTATCTGGTGACCAGCGTCGGGGCGATCGAGAGTGACGGCACACTGCTGGAATTTGATGTCAATGAAGCCAGCGTGGCACAAACCATGATGCGCCATTCGCGGCACATCTTGCTCGCCGCTGATCATACCAAGTACCACGCCTCGGCGGCTGTGGACATTGGCAATATCACGCAGGCAGCCGCGCTGTTTACTGATGAAATGCCGCCTGCGGGGTTGAAAGCACGGCTCAAGGAGAGTCAGGTGGAGCTTATTTTTTCGGGAGAGGAGGGAGAGGCTTCTGAGCCGACGTTGTAGCGATATCTTTGCCTATTCCCCTGACATGGCTTCACTATGTTGTCATATTAGCCGCTACATTCATCATGTGTAACGGCTAATGTTCTGCTTAAAAGGGGGTTACCGTATTCAGTCACTGCCTATGTTATTCAGCAGTGCAATTATGCAAATTGGACGCGCTAAATAATCATCGCGAGAATGATAAGAAAAAGAATCAAGATTGCGCTAGAGAAATAGATAAGATAGGTTCGTGTTTTTGTTAGTTCGTGCTGTAAGACCCTAAATTGTTTATCGTAATTAACAGCCCTAATCTCTTGCTGCGGTGATATGTCTTTTTCTGATAAGAAACGCTCAGCATGATTTGCAATAATACTGCCTCCCGCGCCAGAACATGAGAATATTACCAGGTTTTTAAATATTTCCAGGTTGTCGATAACGTTCATCGGTAAGGTTTTAGCAAGCTCTTCACTGTATATGATTGCTTTTGCAAGAAAAATACCGAGAAGAATACCGTACGATATCAAACTGACACCTTTTATAATCCTTTCTACCTTCCACTCAAGAATAGCAATCATAAAGCAGAAGAAGGTACAAATAAGGGGGAGGGGGTAAATGAGATTGTATCTTTCAAAGAACCAAGCAGATAGAAAGAGTATTAAAAAGAAGCAACCAACATATTTCATTTGAAAACGTTTCAATTTAGCGCCTGCCAAAAATGTCGGTATTGCACCACGCTTCTCTGGTGGTCAAACCATCAGTAAAAATTTTCTGCGGTGCTATATACCGATTGTTAGAGTGATATCGATTTATCTTTTTGATAACAAAGCATTATAAGCTTCATCAAAAGCACCCATCAATATATAGGTCGCATCCTTTCGCTTGTGCTGATCGATCATTGGCACCAGGCGTCTTAAGTGTTCGCTGGCGCAATGTTCATCTAGCGCCGAATGGTCTGGCCACTCTTCGATGAAGATAAAGTGCCCGATATCTTTCTCGTCGACATACAGATCGTAGGCAATGCACCGCGGTTCTTGCTTGGTGGCCTCAACCAACTCACGATACAGCGGGAGTACGATTTCAATCGCCTCTGGTTTGATAAAATCTTCAGCAATCACTTTTAGCATTTAGGTTCTCGGTTTTTGAGGCTGCAGTGGGAAAAGTTCATCGTGGCGTTGGCTTCATATTGCTGATTTTTTATTACACGCTATAGCAGGTAATTACGAGTTTAACGCCTATAGCGTGTATTCCTTGTTTTACCTGCTAAGGCGTGTAATAGTTATCTTACCGTCTACAGCCGGTAGGATCGAGTGATGAAAGTGACCAACAGCAAGCAGCTTAGCAGCTATCTAAAAGATGTTCGTATCACCCAGAAACTATCACAAGGAAAGGTGGCCAACAAAGTGGGCATTCGTCAGGACACGGTATCCAGCTTCGAGCAACACCCTGATTCCACCAAGCTGGAAACCTTTTTTAAAATCCTGTCGGCATTGAATTTAGAACTGACGGTGACGCCCAGAAACGCAGAAGCAGCTAATAATGAGCCCTCTGTTGCAACCTCATCCTGGAAGGAAGAATGGTAATGGCTGCGTTCGATGTTTACATGAACGGCTATCGGGTGGGGATATTGACCAAAACCGGTAGCGGCGCTCATCATTTTTTCTATGATGCGAACTGGCTTGGGTTGCCGGGCAGTCGCCCCATCTCGCTCTCGATGCCGCTACGCCATCAGCCTTATCAAGGTGATGAAGTTTATAACTTCTTCGACAATTTGTTGCCGGATAACCCGGATATCAGAAGACGCATTGTTGCCAGACACCAGGTGGATTCCACCCAGCCGTTTGATCTGCTGGCTAAAGTGGGGCAGGACAGTGTCGGGGCGTTGCAATTGGTGCCGCAGGGTACTGCTGTTGGCAATATAAAACAGATTGAATACAAAACCTTATCCGAACAACAGCTTGAAAACATACTGGCGGGATACCTGTCCGATGCCCCGCTGGGGATGATTGATTCAGAAGATGATTTTCGCATATATATTGCTGGCGCACAGGAAAAGACGGCGCTGCTCTATCTGGACGGTCACTGGTGCCTGCCTCTTAATACCACACCCACTACCCAAATCATTAAGCTACCGATTGGTAAAACCGAAAGCCACTCTTACGCAATTGATATGTCTGACAGCGTTGAAAATGAATATCTGTGCATGCTGATTGCCAATGCGTTTGGGCTGCCGGTACCGCATTGTTTTATGATTAAAACTGGCAAGATAAAAGCGCTGGCGGTAGAACGATTTGATCGTAAGTACGCCTCGGACGGCAGTTGGATTATGCGGTTGCCGCAAGAGGATTTTTGCCAGGTATTAAACGTTTCATCCGCACGGAAATACGAAAACCACGGTGGGCCGGGTATTTCCGCCATTATGGCATATCTGTTGGGTTCGGTCGATCCAGCACAGGATCGCTATAGCTTTATGAAGACTCAGGTGCTGTTTTGACTATTGGCTGCCACGGATGGGCATGCGAAAAACTTTTCCCTGTTTATTGAATCTGAGGGACTCTATCGCCTCACGCCTTACTATGACATTCTCTCGATGTACCCGGCCATTGAAGGACGGGGAATTGATCGTAAAGAGGCCAAACTCGCGATTGGGTTGGCCGGCTCAAGAGGCAAGAAATACGCTATTGAACAGATCTTTCCACGCCACTTTTTCCAAACGGCGCAGGCCGTTGGGTTTGCCAGAGAATCGATGGAAAGCATTCTGACTGAATTTGCACAATCGATGGATGCTGTTGTGGAGAAAGTCAGAAGCCAACTGCCTGCTGATTTTCCTGCATCGATTCGTGATGCGATTCTCGAAGGCATGCAGGCGAGAGCAAGGCGATTAATGATCGGGTGGCAATAGGCACCGGTGGTGCCTCTCGGCGTGTGTAGGGCGACTACTTCCCAATACAAAAACTCGAGAAAATCCGTCCCAACAAGTCATCGGAAGTAAATTCCCCGGTTATCTCACTCAGTGCCTGTTGTGCCAGCCGCAGCTCTTCTGCTAGCAGTTCGCCAGCGTAAGCGCTCACTAACTGTTCTTTGCCTTGTTCCAGATGCTGTGCGGCGGTTTCCAGCGCTTGCAGGTGGCGGCGTCGTGCCAAGAAGCCCCCTTCGGTGTTGCTGGTAAAGCCCATGCTCTGTTTTAGATGGTTACGCAGGATATCGAC
The DNA here is from genome assembly GCF_015762685.1 of Candidatus Symbiopectobacterium sp. 'North America'. GTDB lineage: Bacteria > Pseudomonadota > Gammaproteobacteria > Enterobacterales > Enterobacteriaceae > Symbiopectobacterium. The sequence continues at coordinate 23,284 of NZ_PEHF01000010.1, forward strand.
GCCATCACCGGTTTTGGCGGACAGGCGAATGAGTGAGTAAGTGTTTACCTCTTCAATGCCTTGTGGTTCTCCGGTAATGTCGGCTTTATTGCGCACCACGGTAATCGGCAGTGTGGCGGGCAGGCGTGCCATAAACTCTGGCCAGATTTCGGCAGGCGATGTGGCTTCAGTGGTGGTGCTATCGACCATAAACAGCACGCCATCCGCCTGTTCAATCTCTTGCCAGGCGCGTTCAATGCCGATGCGTTCCACTTCGTCGCTGGCATCGCGTAGCCCAGCAGTGTCGATGATATGCAGCGGCATGCTGTCGATATGAATATGCTCGCGCAGTACGTCGCGCGTGGTGCCCGCGATAGCGGTCACGATTGCTGCCTCACGCCCGGCCAGAGCGTTAAGCAGGCTCGATTTGCCTGCATTTGGGCGACCCGCAATTACCACCTTCATGCCTTCACGCAGCAGGCTGCCTTGATGTGCTTCGGCCTGAACATCCGCCAGATCGGCCATCACGTCGTTGAGTTCCGCCTCGATCTTGCCGTCAGAGAGGAAATCGATCTCTTCATCAGGAAAATCGATGGCAGCCTCGACGTAGATGCGCAGGTGAATCAGCGCTTCCACCAGACGGTGAATGCGGGTAGAGAAGGTGCCTTGCAAGGAGTTCAGCGCAGATCGTGCCGCTTGCTCGGAGCTGGCATCGATCAGGTCTGCGATAGCTTCGGCCTGCGCCAGATCGAGCTTGTCATTGAGAAACGCGCGCTCGGAGAACTCGCCGGGGCGCGCAATGCGCAGGCCGGGCAGTGCTAGAATGCGCTGCATCAGCAAATCAAGAATAACCGGGCCACCGTGTCCTTGCAGCTCTAGCACATCCTCGCCGGTGAAGGAGTTGGGGCCAGGAAACCAGATGGCAATACCCTGATCCAACGCGCTGCCGTCGGCATCGCGAAACGGCAGATAATCCGCATGGCGCGGTTTGGGTAATTTACCCAGCACGGCACGCGCTACGTCGGCGGCCTGCTGGCCGGACACGCGCAAAATACCTACTCCACCGCGTCCGGGGGGCGTGGCTTGGGCTACGATGGTATCGGTATGGCTCATGATGGTTTCTCTGTGGCGATTAAACAAAAAAATAAGGCGGCCCGTAGCCGCCTTATTCTCAGACTTGTGCAGTCCGCTTATTTCTTCTCTTTCTTGTCGCGGCTGTGCAGGCCTTTCTTCTCCAGCCCGCGGTAAATCAACTGCTGCTGGATAATGGTGACCAGGTTGCTGACGATATAGTACAGCACCAGACCTGACGGGAACCACAGGAAGAACACGGTAAAGATAACCGGCATATAGGTCATGATCTTCTGCTGCATCGGGTCGGTCACTGTGGTCGGCGACATCTTCTGAATGAAGAACATCGTGATACCCATCAGGATCGGCAGGATGTAGAACGGGTCTTGCGCAGACAGGTCAGTGATCCACAGGATGAACGGCGCATGGCGCAGCTCAACCGAGCTCATCAGCATGTAGTACAACGCCAGGAAGATAGGCATCTGGATCAGCAGCGGGAAGCAGCCGCCCAGTGGGTTCACTTTCTCCGCCTTGTACAGCGCCATCATCTCTTGACTCATGCGCTGCTTGTCATCACCGATACGCTCGCGCATGGCTTGCATTTTCGGTTGCAGCATACGCATTTTCGCCATCGATGTGTACTGCGCCTTAGTCAGCGGGTACATAATGCCGCGCACGATAAAGGTGATGGCGATAATGGAGAAGCCCCAGTTACCGATGAAGCCATGCAGGAATTTCAGCAGCTTGAACAGCGGCTGGGAGATAAACCATAACCAACCGTAATCCACTGACAGGTCCAGATGCGGTGCAACAGCCGCCATCTTGTCCTGAATTTCCGGGCCAACCCACAGCACTGCGCTGATGTCTTTCTGCGCGCCCGCGTCAACGGTTACCGGTGTGGCTTTAAAGCCAATGGCGGCCAAACCGTTACCCAATTGCGAGGTATAGAAGGTGTTGGCACCGGCGGTGGTCGGGATCCACGCGGTAGCAAAATACTGCTGCAACATGGCAACCCAGCCACCATCGGTGGTGACGTTCAGGTTTTCTTTCATGTCGCTGAAGCTGTATTTCTTGTACTTATCGTCGCTGGAGGAGAACGCAGCGCCACGATAGGTGTGGAGTGCAAAGTTGTTGCTGTCGGTATCGCGGTGTTTCGGCAGGTCAATAGACTGCTTCAACTGGCCAAACAGCGTTAACTCCAACGGCTGAGCGCTGGTGTTGTTCACGTTGTAGCTAACGTTCAGCGCGTAGTCACCACGTTTAAGCCCGAACGTTTTGGTGAAGGTTACGCCGTCAGCGTTGGTGTAGGTCAACGGAATGGTCAGTGCGTCCTGTCCGTCAGCCAGTTCAAAGTGATCCTGGGTGGCAGTAAACTGCGGACGTGCGCCGTTCGCCGGATTATCCGGACCGTGTTTACCCGTCAATCCACTCTGTGCCTGATACACAAATTCCGGCGTGGTTTCCAGCAGCAGGAATGGCGTAGCAGAGTGCAGTTTGTCAGGGAAAGCCAGCAGATTGGCTTGTTCGATATCGCCGCCGCGCGTATTTATAGTCAGCGACAGTACGTCGGTTTTCACCGTGATCAGTTTACCCTGACCGCTGTTAGGCACGCCCTGGCTGGCGGTATCACCGTTGACTGCGTTCGTCGCTTGCTGGATGGCTTGCGTTGAAGCGGCAGGCGGATTTTTGTCCGTCTCCCACGTCTGCCAGATCAGAAAGCTTACGAATAGCAGAGCGATGAGAAGAAGATTGCGTTGCGAATCCATCGTTAATGTTCTCTGTTATTGTCGGGTTTTGGCGGTACGGGATCATCACCACCAGGGTTCAAAGGGTGGCATTTTAATACGCGTTTGAGCGTCAACCAACTGCCTTTTATCATGCCGAACCTTCGTATGGCCTCAATACCGTATTGTGAACAGGTTGGGCGAAAACGGCAATGTGGCCCTAACAACGGACTTATAACAAGCTGATAAGCGCGTATCAGCCCGATCAGGAGGCGCGAGCCAAGCAACAGTGCCGTTGCCATAATTTTTCCAATGCTTCCGTCAACGCGCGATTATCCAGGTCAGCTACTCCTTTTTTGGCGATCACCACAAAATCCATCGCAGGTAGGGTGTGTCGATGTAAACGAAAGCTTTCCCGCGTCAGACGTTTAATCCGATTGCGTTCATGCGCCCGTTTGACATGTTTTTTAGCGACAGTAAGACCGATGCGAGGATGCCCCAGCGAATTCAGGCGGCCGAGGATGGTGATTTGCGGCGTGCCAGCCCGATGCGGCTGCTGGAAGACGAAAGTGAAATGGCTGGGAGTTAACAAACGTAACTCCCTGGGAAAAGCGAGCTTAACCACTAGGAGGGTTAGCTTTTATTACTTAGAAACAGTCAGACGAGTACGGCCTTTTGCACGACGGCGGGCCAGAACCTGACGACCATTTTTAGTGGCCATACGAGCACGGAAACCGTGGCTACGGTTACGCTTCAATACGGACGGTTGGAAAGTGCGTTTCATGGCGATTTCTACCTAAACTTGGATAATTGACTTCACAGTAAACACGTTTGGCGCTCCGGCGTGAACACTGACCGACGCCTCAATCGCATACATCAAAAATAAAGAGGCTGGATTGTAATAATTGTACAGTCCCGAGTCAATTGGCATCACACGCCTATGGAGCCCTTTCCGCAATAAATTTGGGGAATTTTCTGCCTGAAATAGCACAGAAGAGCATCAACGCGTCGGGCTGAGAATTATACGTACTCTGCATTAAATCGCAAGGATCCTGACACGATCCTTGATGCAGGATCATGATCGCTGTCACTCCAGCGTGAATGTCTATTCAGTTATGCTAGGCGTCCGCATGATGCAAGCCTGCGTCATCGTTGTGCGGCACGTGGCGGCCACGAGTGATAAGAATAGCCTGTGGATAAAAAGGATCGAAACTGTGCAGAAAGGGAAGATCTCTGCCGAGGATTAGGTTATGATCCGCCGTCACGTGAACGATCCTTCTTCGGGATCGTCTCGGCAACCGCATGGACATCATCAGATGCGCGGTGCACCCAGGAGACTGCCATTGCAGCTTCCGGGTCATAATCATGAATTACACTAAATAACGTATCTGATTCTTTTCTATTTTAATCTTGTTCGAGTGGAGTCCGCCGTGTCACTTTCTCTTTGGCAGCAGTGTCTTGCCCGTTTGCAGGATGAGTTGCCTGCCACAGAATTCAGCATGTGGATACGTCCGTTACAGGCGGAACTGAACGACAACACTCTGGCGCTCTATGCGCCAAACCGTTTTGTGCTGGATTGGGTAAGAGACAAGTACCTCAATAACATCAATGGTCTGCTGAACGATTTCTGCGGTATGGATGCGCCTTTGCTGCGTTTTGAAGTCGGCAGCAAGCCGCTGGCCGCGGTGGCCGTCAGTCAGCCAGCCAGCCCGCAGGCGGCGGTACAGCGGGTCAGGCAGGCACCCGTGCGTCCCAGTTGGGACACACCGGCGACGCAAACGGAGCACACTTACCGTTCCAACGTCAATCCGAAGCATTCGTTCGACAGCTTCGTTGAAGGTAAGTCTAACCAACTGGCGCGCGCGGCGGCGCGTCAGGTTGCTGACAACCCCGGCGGAGCCTATAACCCCCTGTTTCTCTATGGCGGCACCGGTTTGGGGAAAACCCACCTGCTGCACGCGGTAGGTAATGGCATTATTGCGCGCAAGCCAAATGCCAAAGTGGTCTATATGCATTCTGAACGCTTTGTACAGGATATGGTCAAAGCCTTACAGAACAATGCGATTGAAGAATTTAAGCGCTATTACCGTTCAGTCGATGCCCTGTTGATCGATGATATTCAGTTTTTTGCCAACAAAGAGCGCTCTCAGGAGGAGTTTTTCCACACCTTCAATGCGCTATTGGAAGGCAATCAGCAAATCATCCTGACTTCCGATCGTTATCCGAAAGAGATCAATGGGGTAGAAGATCGTCTGAAATCGCGCTTTGGCTGGGGATTGACGGTCGCGATCGAACCGCCGGAGCTGGAAACGCGCGTGGCGATCCTGATGAAAAAAGCGGACGAAAACGATATTCGTCTGCCGGGTGAAGTGGCCTTTTTTATTGCCAAGCGATTGCGCTCTAACGTGCGTGAGCTTGAAGGCGCACTGAACCGCGTGATCGCTAACGCCAATTTTACCGGCCGCGCCATTACCATTGATTTCGTGCGTGAAGCGCTGCGCGATCTGTTGGCGTTGCAGGAAAAGTTGGTGACCATCGACAATATCCAAAAGACGGTCGCAGAGTACTACAAGATCAAAGTCGCCGATCTGCTGTCCAAACGGCGATCCCGATCGGTGGCACGTCCGCGCCAGATGGCGATGGCGCTGGCGAAAGAGCTGACAAACCACAGCTTACCGGAAATTGGTGATGCGTTTGGCGGTCGTGACCATACCACCGTGCTGCATGCGTGCCGCAAGATTGAGCAGTTGCGTGAGGAAAGCCACGACATCAAGGAAGATTTCTCTAATTTAATCAGAACATTATCTTCATAATATTATGAAATTCATTATTGAACGCGAGCATCTGTTAAAACCGTTACAACAGGTGAGTGGCCCGTTAGGTGGTCGTCCCACATTGCCTATTCTGGGCAATCTGCTGTTACAAGTGACGGACGGCGCACTGTCGCTGACCGGCACCAATCTGGAAATGGAGATGGTGGCGAAGATCCCCCTGTCTCAGGCCCATGAATCCGGTGCGACCACGGTGCCGGCGCGTAAACTGTTTGATATTTGCCGTGGCTTGCCCGATGGCGCGGAAATTACCATCACGCTGGAAGGCGACCGGATGCTGGTGCGTTCCGGCCGTAGCCGTTTCTCGCTTTCTACGCTCCCGGCGTCTGATTTCCCGAACCTGGATGACTGGCAGAGCGAAGTGGCATTCTCGTTGCCGCAGGCGACGCTGAAACGCCTGATTGAAGCCACGCAGTTCTCCATGGCACATCAGGATGTGCGTTATTACCTCAACGGCATGTTGTTTGAAACCGAAGGAGAAGAGTTGCGCACCGTGGCGACCGACGGTCACCGTCTGGCGGTATGCGCCATGCCGATTGGTCAGTCGCTGCCGTCCCACTCGGTGATCGTGCCGCGTAAAGGGGTGATTGAACTGCTGCGCCTGCTAGACGGCGGCGATACGACATTACAGCTACAGATCGGCACCAACAACATTCGCGCCCACGTCGGGGATTTCATCTTTACGTCCAAGCTGGTCGACGGGCGTTTTCCTGACTACCGCCGCGTATTGCCGAAAAACCCGGACAAAGCGCTGGAAGCGAGCTGCGATTTGCTGAAACAGGCATTTGCGCGTGCGGCGATCCTGTCTAACGAGAAGTTTCGCGGTGTGCGTCTGCACCTGATTGAGAATCAGCTGAAAATTACCGCGAATAACCCGGAACAGGAAGAAGCGGAAGAGATTCTGGACGTGCAGTACAACGGCACGGAAATGGAAATTGGCTTTAACGTCAGCTACGTGCTGGATGTGTTGAATGCGCTGAAGTGTGAAGATGTCCGTTTGCTGCTGACCGATTCTGTCTCTAGTGTGCAGATTGAAGACGGTGCCAGCAAGGCGGCGGCATACGTTGTCATGCCGATGCGTCTGTAGCGGGACGCTCTTGGTCTGCCCCCTTTTTGGCGTGAATGCCGACGCTTGCCGTCGGCATTTGTGCAGGTTGTCGCGTACAGGATCTGGTTGTCCATGGCACTGACCCGCCTTCTGATTAAAGATTTCCGTAACATCGCCTCAGCCGATTTGGCGCTCATCCCCGGATTCAATTTTCTGGTGGGGGAGAATGGCAGCGGAAAAACCAGCGTGCTGGAGGCCATCTACACGTTGGGGCATGGTCGTTCGTTTCGCTCCATCCAGGCAGCGCGCGTGATTCGGCATGAACAGTCCGAATTTATTCTGCACGGTCGGTTGGATGGCATGGAGCGTGAGCGCTCGATAGGTCTGAGTAAAAACCGGCTGGGCGACAGTACCGTGCGTATTGATGGCAGCGATGGTCACAAGGTAGCGGATCTGGCGCAGTTGCTGCCGATTCAGCTCATCACGCCGGAGGGCTTCACGTTGCTCAATGGTGGGCCAAAATACCGTCGTGCCTTTCTCGATTGGGGCTGTTTTCACAATGAGCCCGGTTTTTTCGCGGCCTGGAGCAACCTGAAACGGTTATTGCGCCAGCGTAACGCCGCACTGCGTCAGGTGGGGCAGTATCGTCAACTGCGCGCCTGGGATCAGGAACTTATTCCGCTGGCAGAGCGCATCAGCGCCTGGCGGGCGGATTACACCACTGCGATTACTGCGGACATTACCGCGACCTGCGAGCAGTTTTTGCCGGAGTTTTCACTGAGCTTCTCTTTCCAGCGCGGCTGGGACAAAGAGAGCGACTATGCCGAACTGCTGGAACGGCAGTTTGAGCGCGACCGGCAGTTGGGCTACACCGCGTTAGGGCCGCACAAAGCGGATTTTCGTATCCGGGCGGGCGGAGTTGCGGTGGAAGACATGCTGTCGCGTGGACAGTTGAAGTTATTGATGTGTGCGTTGCGATTGGCGCAGGGAGAGTTCCTCACTCGCCATAGCGGCGCCAAGTGTATTTATCTGATAGATGATTTTGCTTCCGAACTGGACAGTACCCGCCGCCGTTTGTTGGCTGAACGGTTAAAAGCGACCGAGGCTCAGGTATTTGTCAGCGCCATCAGCGCTGAACAGATAGATGACATGATCGGTGAAAAGGGCAAGATGTTCCGCGTGGAACAGGGTAAAATAACGGTTCAATTACAGGACTAAAATGAGCGAGAAACGTTGATGTCGAATTCTTATGACTCCTCAAGTATCAAAATATTGAAAGGGCTGGATGCGGTACGTAAACGCCCGGGTATGTACATCGGTGATACGGATGACGGTACAGGCCTGCATCACATGGTATTCGAGGTTGTGGACAACGCTATCGACGAAGCGCTAGCAGGCTTCTGCAAAGACATTGTTATTACTATTCATAAAGATAACTCGGTTTCGGTGCAGGATGATGGCCGTGGCATTCCTACCGGTATTCATGAAGAAGAGGGTGTCTCTGCGGCCGAAGTGATCATGACCGTGCTGCATGCCGGCGGTAAGTTTGACGATAACTCCTATAAAGTGTCCGGCGGTCTGCACGGCGTTGGGGTTTCCGTGGTCAACGCCCTGTCTGAAAAGCTGGAGCTGACCATTTACCGTGATGGCAAAACTCACCACCAAATTTATCGTCACGGCGAGCCGCAGGCACCGCTGGCCGTGGTAGGGGATGCCGAACGTACCGGTACCACCGTGCGTTTCTGGCCGAGCATGGAAACCTTTAGCAACGTTACCGATTTCGAATACAACATTCTGGCCAAGCGCTTGCGTGAGCTGTCGTTCCTGAACTCTGGCGTTTCCATCCGTCTCAGCGACGAGCGTGAGCAGGGTAAGGCCGATCACTTCCACTATGAAGGCGGCATCAAAGCGTTTGTTGACTATCTGAACCGCAACAAGACGCCGATTCATCCGCAGGTGTTCTATTTCAGCGCGGAAAAAGACGATATTGGCGTCGAAATTGCCATGCAGTGGAACGACGGGTTCCAGGAAAATATCTACTGCTTTACCAACAATATTCCCCAGCGCGATGGCGGTACGCACCTGGCCGGTTTCCGTGGTGCAATGACGCGCACGCTGAACAGCTACATGGAAAAAGAAGGCTACAGCAAAAAGGCCAAGGTTAGCGCCACCGGTGACGATGCGCGTGAGGGCTTGATTGCCGTGGTATCGGTGAAAGTGCCGGACCCGAAATTCTCCTCTCAGACCAAAGACAAGCTGGTTTCTTCCGAGGTGAAAACCGCGGTGGAATCGCTGATGAACGAACGTCTGGTCGATTACCTGATGGAAAACCCGGGTGACACCAAAATCGTGGTCGGTAAAATTATTGATGCGGCGCGCGCGCGCGAAGCGGCCCGTAAAGCACGTGAAATGACGCGTCGTAAAGGGGCGCTCGATCTGGCTGGTTTGCCGGGCAAGCTGGCGGATTGTCAGGAACGCGATCCGGCGCTGTCTGAACTCTACCTGGTGGAAGGGGACTCGGCGGGCGGCTCTGCCAAGCAGGGGCGTAACCGTAAGAATCAGGCGATTCTGCCGCTTAAAGGTAAAATCCTTAACGTGGAGAAAGCGCGCTTTGACAAGATGCTCTCTTCTCAGGAAGTGGGCACGCTGATCACCGCGCTGGGCTGTGGCATTGGCCGCGACGAATACAACCCGGATAAGCTGCGTTATCACAGCATCATCATCATGACCGATGCCGACGTCGATGGTGCGCACATTCGTACGCTGCTGTTGACCTTCTTCTATCGTCAGATGCCGGAAATCATCGAACGTGGTCACGTTTTTATTGCCCAGCCACCGCTGTACAAAGTGAAGAAAGGCAAGCAGGAACAGTACATTAAAGATGATGAAGCGATGGACCAGTACCAGATTGCACTGGCACTGGATGGATCGGCGCTGCACATCAATGCTCAGGCACCTGCCTTGCAGAGTGAGCAGGTGGAACTGCTGGTGAAAGATCACCACAGTGTACAGCGGTTGATCGATCGTATGGAACGTCGTTATCCACGTGCGTTGTTGAATGCCTTGATTTACCAAGACACGCTGACAGAAAACGATCTGCAAGACCGCGCCAAAGTAGAAAGCTGGTTGGCGACGTTGGTGAAAACCCTCAATGAAGATGATGTGCACGGCAGCAGCTACAGCGGCGCGTTGAGCGATAACTCAGTGCTTGCTGAACCAGTGCTGCGCGTGTGTACGCACGGGGTAGATACCGATTATGTGCTGGATGCCAACTTTGTACGCGGCAGCGAATACCGCAAAATCGTACTGCTGGGTGAGAAGCTGCGTGGCCTGTTCGAAGAGGGCGCTTACATCGAGCACGGTGAGCGCAAACAGCAGATTAACAGCTTCGAACAAGCGCTGGAGTGGCTGGTGAAAGAGTCACGCCGTGGTTTGAACATCCAGCGTTATAAAGGCTTGGGCGAAATGAACCCGGAACAGCTGTGGGAAACCACTATGGATCCGGAAAGCCGCCGCATGCTGCGCGTGACAGTGAAAGACGCCATGGCGGCGGATGAGCTGTTCACTACGCTGATGGGCGATGCGGTTGAGCCGCGCCGCGCCTTTATCGAAGAGAACGCGTTGAAAGCCGCTAACATTGATATCTGATGGGGTATTTCATGCAATGTGAAATACTGGCCTGACAGGCAGTAGACTAAATAACGAGGGGGGCTAATGGCCCCCCTTCTGATTATTGGCTAACGCGTATCATTTTGACACATAACCCATCGTTAACCCGCATCAACCCACCATTTGAATAAACCAATATTCTCTACGCCAGCGTGATAGCAAACCTTACCTTGATAGCGGTGGTGACATGCTCCATAGTTAAAATGTTCTTTATTGAGCTTTATTATGTTTTAATACCAATTAATGGATCTTTTATAGTCTTTTTTTTGATTTTTAAGTTTCCTTTGTGGTCTTTAAGTTGTTTTTTACATAAAAAATACCATATATTGACTTTTTAGGGCTGTGTATACTAAATTTAGTCTATGAATTCTAGATTGAGCAACTCATGGGTTATTTATGAGCCATTCTCGTATTAAGCCAGTTATACTGAAGCTTCAAGAACTCAGTGCGACGATCAACGCATTGCAACAAGAGTTAGCGCTCAGTGAAGAGGAAAGTAGAGCGTCAGTCCTGGATAATCAGATTCAATCTTTAACCGATTTTGGCACCAGACTGAATGCGCGGCGCAAAGCACTCGGAATTGATTTGAGTACATTGGAATTGCAGACGGGTGTCTCCATTTCCACATTGAAGCGACTGTTTAAAAGACCCTGAACAGGTTAAGTTTGCTACCGTCTATGCCGTGTCGTCGGGATTAGGAGTGAAGCTTTGCGCCGTCGAGTGAAGGTCTACCTTTACGGCCAACACATTGGCCAGTTAAGCCAAAGTGATGAGGGTTACCTGTTTGAATACAAAACGGACTATGTCGGGCCCCCATTATCGTTAAGCCTACCTGTCAGCGTTGGGCGCTTCCCTCGTGACTCGTTACACCCGTACTTTGCCTCACTGGCTCCCGGGGTGGTTAAGAAAACGGTACAGCCAGCTTCAACAGTTAGATGAGCAGGACCTGTTTGGCATCCTTATTCAAAACGGAAAAAACCTTATTGGTGCTGTACAACTGATCGCAGAGAACGAGGCATGAGCAAACGTAGAATTTTAATGACCCCGCTAAAACAGCCTGATGAGATTAAAGCGGGTTACAGCCGTCTTGGTCTAAAAAAACTGACGGGTACCACTCGGGTTAATCCGCGTTTGGCGTTTACCCGAACGCAGTTTACGCACGAACTACCTCGGGTACAAAAGGGCATGAGTATCTCAGGCTACCAGCCCAAGCTCCAAATGGTGCTCAAAGATAATGAGTTTGCGGTTGTTGAACACCAGGGTAGCTATATACTGAAACCCTCTCCCATTGAGTTTCCACACTTAGCTGAAAACGAGCATGCCACCATGACGGTGATGGCTCGGCTAAAGTTTGACGTGCCGTCACATGGTTTATTGCCGTTTAAGTCAGAAAAACCTAATGATGAACCGGAGTTTGCGTTTGTTATTAAGCGGTACGATCGTTGCG
>NZ_PEHF01000081.1 GCF_015762685.1 Candidatus Symbiopectobacterium sp. 'North America'
CAGGTTGTAGCCGGTGAGGTGCAGCAGGCTGTAGATGAGCATGGAAGCGTGACCGTTGGAGAGGACGAAACGGTCGCGGTTGGCCCAGTGCGGGTTAGCCGGGTTGTGATTAAGGTAATCGCGCCACAGGACTTCGGCGATATCTGCCATACCCATGGGTGCGCCCGGGTGACCGGATTTGGCTTTTTGCACGCCATCCATGCTGAGTGCGCGGATGGCGTTGGCAAGTTATTTACGAGAGGACATGCTTTACTCCAGATCGGATTGAACAGATTCCTTGCCAAACATACATTTAACAATCAATACGTTAGCCAGTAAGACCAAAGAGAGATGGCTATAAATGTACATGAAAATGCGGGCGATTGCACATGGAACCATTGGCGAAATAAGAGGATTTCATGGCTATTTTGCGCCAAACAGAATTTTAACTATCATACATGCAACAAAGCCTACTGAAAGTGCGAGTGAATTCGCCGTTTTACGATATTAAGACCATTCGCTTTCCTCTATTTTGAAAACGAGTTTCATCATGGTGGTGGATAAAAAAGAACATCTTTTCTGCCTTTTCGTAAGCAGAACCTGCGTGTGTCTGAAAACCAGTGAGGAAGATAAGGGTATGAGGATCAGAACACCGCTGTTAGCTCTGACTATCACCAGCCTGCTGAGCGGCTGCCAAAACCTGGATAACAACACGCTGATGCAATCTGGAGTGCAGGCGTTTCAGGCAGCAACACTGAGCGACGCGCAAGTCAAAACGCTCAGCGAACAGTCTTGTGCACAAATGGATAAAGAGGCCAACATCGCTCCTGCCGACAGCAGCTATACAAAACGACTGAACAACATCGCTGATGCCCTTGGGCACGATATCAATGGCACTCCCGCCAACTATAAGTTGTACCTGACTAAAGACGTGAACGCCTGGGCAATGGCCAATGGTTGCATTCGCGTCTACAGCGTGCTAATGGATATCATGACGGAAGGCGTGCTTGGGCATGAAATGGGGCATGTGGCCTTGGCCCACAGCCGTAAGGCGATGCAGGTGGCCTATGCCACCAGCGCGGCCCGCACTGCCGTCGCTTCGGCAGGTTGCGTGGCAACCTCGTTATCGCAATCCCAGTTGGCTGATATGGGAGAACAATTGGTTAATGCGCAGTTTTCTCAAACGCAAGAGCGTCAGGCCGACGACTACTCTTTCGACTTGCTAAAACGGCGCGGCATCGACCAACAAGGGTTAGCCAGCAGCTTTGAAAAATTGGCCAAACTGGATGCTGGCCAACAAAGCAGCATGTTTGATTCACACCCTGCTGCCGAAGAACGCGCACAACATATTCGCGATCGTATCGCCGCAGGCAAGTAACTCAACCGATACTCTCACCGCAGCGAGGTATCACATCGGTACGTCGCTGCAATTATCTGCTGAAGGGATTACTCTCCGTTATTTATTTTTCCTCAACAGGTAGTCCATTTAGTTTACAGGGACAATCATAATAACGGTGTCGCATCTTCTGACGGCATAATAAATAAAATATTTTCATCTTCATCAACGCCCTCGTTATCACTTAAATAAACAAAAGTAATTAATATTTATATTTCAATCAATTTAAGTAATTAACAGTTTCACCAACACCTATTAATTCAATAGCGTAACAGACTGTATTTTCAATACATTATATTTTTTAATAGGAAAACCCCCTGAATTTGATATGATAATCATGCGAGAGTTGTAGAAATTTATCAATTTTATCATTGAGATAGGATATTTATTTTCTTTAGTCCTATTTTTGAGATAGTGGATCCGTAAAAAAGATAAATATTTCAAATTATTTCACAGTGATTTTTGGATGACTAACCCGACGAGCGCAATATTGACAACAATATTTGAGATATGTTTTTTTAAATAAACTCATAAAGTCAAAACACCATGGATGTGAGAATTTTTAGCAAATGCAACTTTACGCTTGTCGGCCTACGTGAAATTTTTTCACGTGTCCCTGCGCTGCATGTAAAGTTTGCAAACCGATTTACATTGATACCCCAGGGAAGAAAAAAATGCATTTTTATCATCGATAGCGAAAGTGAAGGCTTCGAGGAATACTACGCATCGATAAAATGTCACTTTTATGACATTGTTTCCGTTTTCATCATTATCAATAATTCAAACCATGAACCCGTTTGCATTGATGAAAAAACGGTGCTTATTCCTAAATCAACGCCGATCAGCTATTTATATAAAGTATTGAATATAGAGGAAATTAATGAGAGTGGTGCCGCTCAACCGGTTAAACTCTCTAAATCCGAGCATGCGGTATTTCGTTACTGGAGCGAGGGGTATTCACCGGAAGTGATCGCAGAACGGGTGGGAATTAATAAAAAGTCAGTACTGAACAGCAAAGCAAGGCTGTTAAACAAACACGGTGTGCACGATAAGAACTCTCTGCTGCTGATTGCCAGCATCCTGTTTAAGCGAAAAATCATTAAATTGGGTGAAAGCAGCGAAAACGCGCCTTAAGCGCGCTGGATGTAGTAAACGGAGATAAAAAAGGAGGCCATGGCCTCCTTTTTTTATGCCTTCAGATTAGGCATCTTCCAGGTAAGTATAGCCATACAGGCCGCTTTCGAACTCATCCAGGAACTGCAACTGAATGTCAGCAGGCAGGTTAGTCTCCTTCACCTGATCGCGGAAACGGGCCATCAGTACTTCGGGATCCAACTGGACGTATTCCAGCATGTCTGCCACCGTGTTGCCTTCATCAGACTCTTCCAGTTCAATGGAGCCGTCCTGGAACACGTAAACATCTACGGTCGCCGTATCGCCAAACAGGTTATGCATGTTGCCCAGGATTTCCTGATAGGCACCAATCATAAAGAAGCCCAGCAGCGGCGGATTTTCCGGATCATACGGCGGCATCGGCATGGTGGTCGCGATACCATCACCATCGATGTAATGGTCGATCGTCCCATCCGAGTCACAGGTAATATCCAGCAGTACGGCACGGCGCTCAGGCAGTTTGTCCAGACCTTCTAGCGGCAGCACTGGGAACAGTTGATCGATCCCCCACGCATCCGGCATCGACTGGAACAGCGAAAAATTCACATACAATTTATCCGCCATGCGTTCCTGCAATTCGTCAATAATCGGACGGTGTGCGCGGTTGCTGGGATCAAGCTGTTGCTGAATCTGCTGGCAGATGCTGAGATAGAGCTGTTCTGCTTTTGCACGTTGCGTCAGATTTAACATTCCGTGCGTATATTGGGTATGCACATCATGCAAATCCATCTGGCTGTCGTGCAACTATTCACGCAACGAACGCCGCGTTCCCGGCATTTTGATCTCCTGCCAGGTTGACCACAAGCTTTCCAACGCACGAGGATCGTCCTCTTCCGGCGGCATCGGCTCGCTAAACTCGTTACGCTCCACCCCAATGATATTGGACACCAGTACCGTATGGTGTGCAGTAACCGCACGCCCAGACTCGGTGATCACCATCGGGTGCGGTAGACCGTGCTCATTACAGGTATCGCCAATGCCTCAAATCACATTATTGGCGTATTCGTTCAAGCCATAGTTTACCGAGCAGTCGGATTGAGAACGGGTGCCCTCATAATCCACGCCCAACCCGCCGCCGACGTCGAAACACTGCATGTTGACGCCCAGCTTGTGCAGTTCCACATAGAAACGGGCGGATTCGCGCACGCCAGTGGCGATATCCCGAATATTGGCCAGCTGAGAACCGAGATGGAAGTGCAACAGTTGCAGACTGTCCAAACGCCCCGCTTCGCGCAGCATCTCGACCAGTTGCAGAACTTGCACCGCAGCCAAACCAAATTTGGATTTCTCACCGCCGCTGGATTGCCACTTGCCTGAGCCCTGCGAGGCCAGACGCGCACGTACGCCGAGATGCGGCACCACGTTGAGTTGCTCGGCCTCTTCCTGCACCAGTTTAATCTCGGACATCTTCTCGATGACCAAATACACCTTGTGTCCCAATTTCTCGCCGATCAGTGCCAGACGGATGTATTCGCGATCTTTGTAGCCGTTACACACGATCACGGTGCGCGTCATACCCGCGTGCCCCAACACAGCCATCAATTCAGCTTTTGAACCTGCCTCCAGTCCCAGCGGTTCACCTGAATTCACCAGCGATTCAATCACACGCCGATGCTGGTTAACCTTGATGGGATACACCAGGAAATAGCCACCTTCATAGCCGAAGGACTCACGCGCACGACGAAACGCGGCGTTAATCGAACGCAAACGGTGTTGCAGGATTTGCGGAAAACAGAACAGCGCAGGCAAACGCTGATTGTCCTGCTGCATCTCTTTCACCAGCCACGCCAAATCGACGCGGGCTTCCGGCACGTCTGGATCCGGGCAAACGCTGATATGCCCCAACTCGTTCACGTCGTAATAGTTGTTGCCTCACCAGGCAATGTTGTACGTCCGTAGCATCTCGCTGGCATTGCAGTCATTCATGGCCACCTCTTGCATAGAGCGCAAATATTCACGTTTACCCGTCGCTGACGAGCCATTTTCAATCATATCGTCAGACATAACGAACCTCTTTATTCATTCCACTCATCACATTACGACCTGCCCCAAAACGCTGTGTCACGTCCATCCACGTTGATGGCGACAGCAGTGAAAAAACTGACTGCATGCAGTATGCCGCCGTTATGTGACCTTTATTAGTGTAGTAAAACACGCTAGCAGACTCTGTCGCACCCGCGAGAGAAAACGTAACAATCCGTGCCTGCGCAACAAAGGCAGCAGCACACGCGTTGGGTTACACACCTAAAAAACCAGAAAGACAACGCACGCAAACGCGGCAAAAACCCTGAACATAGGCGTATCAGCCTGCCCGGGAGTCCTGCGTTAAGCTCATGGACACGCGACTTCGGGAAACAGCAGAGTGAGAAGAAAAAAGAAAGACTGAGTATTTGACGCCGATACGTCAAAAGAAACCTGTTGCGATTGCAACGGACTCGGCAAACCGTGGATCATTAAACCTATCACCTCCGTGCCGCCCTAACGATTGCGGTCAGGCTATGGGTCAAAACAGGGAGCGTACACCCTTTCCGCTACGCTTTACGGCGCACTGCGACCGCTCGCCGCTTATACCGATATGTGGGAGGAAAAGCAAAATGAAAATCACTTTTCGATAGCCTAAACGGAAAAAAAACGGCAATACAAAATTTCGATGATAGCCGTCCTGAAACAAAAAACCGCTGGTAATCCGTCCGACAAGTGACCTAGAATAGCCATCCAGATGTTAATCCATCTATACTGTTTTACTGACACACCGCGACTACTACAGCATTTGCTTTGAAGGTATAAAAACGCATGGCTAAACACCTTTTTACGTCGGAATCCGTTTCTGAAGGGCATCCGGACAAGATTGCAGACCAGATCTCTGATGCGGTTCTTGACGCCATTTTGGAACAAGATCCCAAGGCGCGCGTCGCCTGTGAGACTTACGTGAAAACCGGTATGGTGTTAGTGGGCGGTGAGATCACCACCAGCGCCTGGGTAGATATTGAAGAGATAACGCGTCGTACGGTACGTGAGATTGGCTACGTCAACTCCGAGATGGGGTTTGATGCCAACTACTGCGCCGTATTAAGCGCCATCGGTAAACAATCACCGGATATCAATCAGGGCGTCGATCGCAGCGATCCGCTGGAACAAGGCGCGGGCGACCAGGGCCTGATGTTCGGTTATGCCACCAATGAAACCGATGTGCTGATGCCTGCTCCCATCACCTACGCTCACCGTTTGGTACAGCGTCAGGCTGAAGTGCGCAAGAACGGCACGCTGCCGTGGCTGCGCCCGGATGCAAAAAGCCAGGTTACCTTCCAATATGATGACGGTAAGATCGTCGGTATTGACGCGGTGGTCCTGTCAACACAGCACGCAGAAGACATTGCACAAAGCGATTTGCATGAAGCGGTGATGGAAGAGATCATCAAGCCGGTTCTGCCGTCTGAATGGCTCTCTGCCAGCACCAAATTCTTTATCAACCCGACAGGCCGTTTTGTTATCGGTGGCCCGATGGGTGACTGCGGTTTGACCGGTCGCAAGATTATCGTGGATACCTACGGCGGTGCCGCGCGTCACGGTGGCGGTGCATTTTCCGGCAAAGACCCGTCCAAGGTTGACCGCTCTGCGGCCTATGCCGCGCGCTACGTGGCGAAGAACATCGTCGCTGCGGGGTTGGCCGATCGCTGTGAGATTCAGGTTTCCTACGCCATCGGCGTGGCCGAACCGACATCAATCATGATCGAAACCTTTGGCACAGAAAAAATTCCAACCGAGCGCCTCACTCAGTTGGTACGCGAGTTCTTCGATCTGCGCCCTTACGGGCTGATCCAGATGCTCGATCTGCTGCACCCGATTTATCAGGAAACTGCCTCTTACGGTCACTTTGGCCGCGAGCACTTCTCGTGGGAAAAAACCGACAAGTCCGCACAACTGCGCGCATCTGCCGGTCTGTAACCATCACAAGGCATTCCTCTCCAGCTAAAGGCGGGAGAGGAATGTGCCTTTCAGTTGCATCCCGTTTTGCCTCGTTCTATCCTCAAAGCCATGAACTCGCCTCGCATTCCTATCGCGCTCCACCACGCTGTCATGCACTGTCTGCGTGAACGCCTGCAATTCGCCAATCAAGCCTTAGGCAGCCAGTATTCGGAGCCCAGTGTCAGCTATCAGCAGCGCGGCGCAACCGCCGGGACCGCCTGGCTAAAGCAATGGGAAATCCGCCTGAACCCAGTGCTGCTGTTGGAAAACCAGCAGGCTTTCATCGATGAGGTCGTTCCCCACGAATTGGCTCATCTGCTGGTGTATGCCCGCTTCGGCCACGTAGCGCCCCACGGCAAAGAATGGCTCTGGATGACGGAACAGATTCTACAAACCCCGGCGAAACGCACACACCGTTTCGCCACCGCCTCCGTGCAGGGCAAAACCTATTCTTACCATTGCGCCTGTCAGCAGCACCAGTTAAGTGTGTGTCGCCATTACCGTGCCCAACGCGGCGATGCCACCTATCGCTGCCTGAAGTGCGGTAAACCACTCCAGTTTGACGCCGCGCCACAAACCTGAGCCTTTATTCTCACTGCGCGATAAAACGCACAGTATCCATTTGCGCGACAGGTCGACGTTCGCTACTCTGCGCGTTTTACGCCAATGGGTAGATTTGGAACATGCTTCGCAACATTCTTGTTATTTCGACACTGAGTGGTGCACTGTTTTCGGCGTTTGCCGCAGCGCAAACCATCAACAATTTCACTCAGGCCAAAGCCGTTGCCGCGCAAATTCATCAGGACACCCTCGGCTCCTTCTATTGCGGCCTCCGTATCTCCTGGGACGGTAAAAAAGGCACCCCCGACCTCGCCTCCTACGGTTATACCGTGCGCAAAAACGCCGATCGCGCACAGCGTATCGAGTGGGAACACGTGGTGCCAGCCTGGCAGTTCGGTCATCAACGCCAATGCTGGCAAGAAGGCGGTAGAAATAACTGTACCCGCGATGAGGTATATCGCGACATGGAAACCGATCTGCATAACCTGCAACCCAGCATTGGTGAGGTGAATGGCGATCGCGGCAACTTCATGTATGGTCAATGGAACGGTTGCGAAGGCCAGTACGGCCAATGCGCGATGAAGATTGATTTCAAAAACAAGCTGGCAGAACCGCCCGAACGGGCACGCGGTGCCATCGCCCGGACCTATTTTTACATGCGCGATCGCTACCAACTGCGGCTTTCCAGCCAGCAAACCCAGCTGTTTACCGCATGGGACAAGCGCTACCCGATGACATCATGGGAATGCACTCGTGACCAGCACATTGCCGAGCAGCAGGGGAATCATAATCCTTACGTTCAGCAGGCTTGCCAGCGCTAGTTCCACTACCTACTATAGAGCGTTCAACCAACACCGCAGACCACGAGATGTGCTGCGGTGATAGCGTAAAAACATTGCCACCAGACACACGCTAGTGAATCACCGAAAGCCAAGATAGACCTATGCGAATACCGCGTATTTTTCACCCCGCGACCGTGCCGCTCACGGGGGGTGACATCGAATTGAGCGAGGATGCCGCCAATCATGTGGGCCGCGTGCTACGCATGAATCCGGGCGACGCATTGCAGCTTTTTGACGGCAGCAACCACGTTTTTGCCGCCGAGATCCTGTCGGTCAGTAAAAGGCAGGTTATCGTCCGCACGCAGTCCGGCGTTTGGCAGGACAAAGAGTCACCGCTCCATCTGCATCTGGGTCAGGTCATGTCGCGCGGCGAGAAGATGGAATTCACCGTGCAAAAATCTATTGAGCTCGGAGTCAATGTCATCACACCGCTGTTTTCTGAACGTTGCGGCGTGAAGCTGGACGGTGAACGACTGGAGAAAAAAATCGCGCAGTGGCAAAAAATCGCCATCGCCGCCTGCGAGCAGTGTGGCCGAAACCAGATTCCTGAAATCCGGCCCGCCATGTCGCTCGAAGCGTGGTGCACCGAGCACGATGAAGCGCTGAAATTGAATTTACACCCGCGTGCGACGCACAGCATCAATACGCTACCTGCAACGCTCTCGCGCGTTCGGTTACTCATTGGTCCCGAAAGGGGCCTGTCTGCCGATGAGATCGCGATGACGGCCCAGCACCACTTCACCGACATTCTGCTGGGGCCACGCGTTTTACGTACTGAAACGACTGCACTTACCGCCATTACCGCCTTACAGGTGC
This sequence comes from Candidatus Symbiopectobacterium sp. 'North America', assembly GCF_015762685.1. Classification (GTDB taxonomy): domain Bacteria; phylum Pseudomonadota; class Gammaproteobacteria; order Enterobacterales; family Enterobacteriaceae; genus Symbiopectobacterium. Next base: position 8,734 of record NZ_PEHF01000081.1, read on the forward strand.
GTTTCGGCGATGTGGGGTAAAGGAGAAAAACCATGATCAAGCTCGGCATCGTGATGGATCCCATCGATTCCATCAACATCAATAAAGACACCAGCTTTGCTATGCTGCTGGAAGCGCAACGCCGCGGTTATGAGCTGCATTACATGGAGATGAACGACCTCTATCTTCATGCCGGCGAAGCCCGTGCCACCACGCGTCGCCTCAGAGTACAGTACGACTATGATGGCTGGTACGATTTTCACGGCGAGCAGGATATCGCCCTGCACGAACTGGATGCGGTCCTGATGCGTAAGGATCCGCCATTCGATACCGAATTCATCTATGCCACCTATATCTTGGAGCGGGCAGAAGAAAAAGGCACGCTGATCGTCAACAAGCCGCAAAGCCTACGTGACTGTAACGAGAAGCTGTTTACCGCTTGGTTCCCGCACCTGACGCCGGATACGCTGGTCACACGCCGCGCCGACAAACTGCGTCAGTTCCACCAGTTGCATGGTGATGTGATCCTCAAACCGCTGGATAGCATGGGCGGCGCATCGATTTTCCGGCTGAAACAGGATGACGCTAACGTTTCAGTCATCATCGAAACGCTGACCGAACACGACCAGCGCTACTGCATGGCACAAAACTATCTGCCCGCCATCAAAGACGGTGACAAACGCATTCTGGTGGTGGATGGCGAACCCGTGCCTTATTGCCTGGCGCGTATCCCGAAAAGCGGTGAAACGCGTGGTAACCTGGCTGCGGGCGGACGCGGTGAAGCACGCCCGCTGACAGAAAGCGATTGGCAAATCGCTCGCGCGGTGGCACCTACGTTGAAACAGAAAGGGCTGATTTTTGTCGGTCTTGACGTCATCGGCGATCGACTAACGGAAATCAATGTGACCAGCCCTACCTGCGTGCGGGAAATCGAAGCGGCATTTCCTGACGTTTCCATCACCGGTATGCTGATGGATGCCATTGAGCGCCGCCTGGCAGATCGCCAACGTTAATGTTCTGTACGTTAAGGTTCTTGGCGTTAAGGCACTTCGCGTTAAGGTATCTTGCAATCGGTGCCCAGCATGCTGGATACCCACCGATACCAGCCCGTGGTAACACGGGCTCCCCCTTATCCCTGACAAGAGCGAATAACCACGCACAATGAATTTACAGCATCATTTTCTTATCGCCATGCCAGCCGTTCAGGACCCGGTTTTCAAACGCGCCCTGATCTATATTTTTGAGCACAATGAGGACGGCGCAATGGGGCTTATCGTCAACAAACCGATGGAGCAATTTTCGGTAGAAGATATCCTGAGCAAGCTGCATATCGAGCCGACGCCGCGCGATCCCGATATTCTTCTGGATAAACCGGTGTTCTCCGGTGGTCCACTGGCAGACGATCGCGGTTTTATTCTGCACACGCCGCAGTCAGGTTTTGGTTCCAGCATCAGTATATCCAGCGATGTGATGGTTACCACGTCAAAAGATGTGCTGGAGACGCTGGGCACGCCGACACAGCCCCGTGAAACGATGGTTGCCTTAGGGTATTCCGGCTGGGAACAGGGACAATTGGAAACGGAGCTGCTGGAGAACGTGTGGCTCACCGCTCCGGCAGAAGCCGATATCCTGTTCCATACCCCGATTGCAGAGCGTTGGCTCATGGCGGCCAAAAGGATCGGTATCGATATCCACAATATCGTGGCCGATGCGGGGCATGCCTGATGACCAACCGAACCCTGCTAGCCTTCGATTTTGGCACCAAAAGCATCGGCGTAGCCATCGGCCAAGAGATCACTAGCACCGCGCGAGCGCTCACCGCGTTCAAGGCGCAGGACGGCGTGCCTGACTGGAACCAGGTAGAAAAAATAATCAACGAGTGGCAGCCTGATTTACTGGTGGTGGGATTGCCGCTGAACATGGATGGCTCCGAGCAGGAGCTGACCGCAAGAGTGCGTAAATTCGCCAACCGCTTACACGGCCGTTTCGGCAAACCGGTCGAACTACAGGATGAACGACTGAGCACCGTAGAAGCACGGGCAGACCTGTTTGAACGCGGTGGGTTCCGCGCATTGAATAAAGGCCAGGTGGATGCCACCTCGGCCGTCATTATTCTGGAAAGCTGGTTCAGTCGTCAAACGCCGGGGCAGTAAAGCGATACCCATCCTATTTCACGTAGCAGAGATGCTGGCCACGCGAAGTCGTTAGGGTATGACAATACCTCTCAGCGGCGTTCGTGCAAACCGTCGCTATTCGTCCGGAAACTCAGCGATGAAACGTTCCACGTCGTTCACCATGGATTCGGTGCCAACAAAGAATGGGCAGCGCTGGTGCAATTTCTCCGGCTCAATATCAAGAATACGTCGTGCGCCATCGCTGGCTTTACCGCCTGCCTGTTCTGCCAGGAATGCCATCGGGTTGCATTCGTACAGCAAGCGCAGTTTTCCTTTCGGATAGCTTGCGGTGCTTGGATACAAGTAGATGCCGTCTTTCAGCAGGTTACGGTGAAAATCCGCCACCAATGAGGAGGTGTAAGGACGCTGCGTTGCTTCATCCTGTTCCTGGCAATACTTGATGTATTTCTTCACGCCCTGCGGGAATTTGATGTAGTTTTCTTCGTTAATCGAGTACATGTTCCCTTTTTCCGGGAAATGCACACGTTCGTGCGACAGGCAGAAAACGCCCAGGGAAGGATCATAGGTAAAGGCATGCACGCCGTGACCGGTGGTGTACACCAGCATGGTCGAGGAACCGTACACGATATACCCTGCCGCCACCTGTTTGTTACCTGGTTGCAGGAAATCGGCTTCCGTAACCCGCGTACCCAACAGGGTAATACGACGGTAAATGGAGAAGATGGTGCCAACAGATACGTTAACATCAATGTTGAAAGAACCATCCAGCGGGTCCATTAACACCACATATTTGGCGTTTAGACCACGGTCGCCTTCAAAAACGACGATCTCATCTTCTTCTTCGGAGGCAATCCCCGCTACTTCACCACGCGCTTTCAGTGCCGCTTTCAGTTTTTCATTGGCATGCAGATCCAGCTTCATCTGCACTTCGCCCTGAACGTTCGACACGCCGCTGGTTCCCAGGATATCAATCAATCCAGCCTTGTTGATATCACGGTGAATAATTTTGGCGCCCAGTTTGAGTGCAGACAACAGCGCGGTCAGTTCACCGGTTGCGTGAGAGAAATCGTGCTGTTTTTCGACGATAAATTCGCCTAACGTTTTCATAACACTATTCCAGAATCTACGAATGAAAAGTGGTTTCAATTTTCATCGCTCATGTTTGCGCATGCAGTGTAGCCCAAACAGAAAGCCGCACCTAGTCAAATCCATTTCTTATGCGTAATCCAGGCGCTAGAATACGCGAAGACTTTCAGGAACTGATGGAAAATGTATGTGTATTCATATTTTGGGTATCTGCGGCACCTTTATGGGCGGTTTGGCACTGCTCGCGCGTTCACTGGGACATGAGGTTACCGGTTCGGATGCCAACGTTTATCCTCCGATGAGCACGTTGCTGGAAGAACAAGGCATCAGCCTCATTCAGCGATATGATCCTGCACAGCTAGACCCCCGCGCCAGATTTGGTGATCATCGGCAACGCCATGAGCCGCGGCAACCCTTGCGTTGAGGCAGTGCAGGAAAAAAACATCCCCTACGTCTCCGGGCCACAGTGGCTGCATGACGCCGTGCTGCGTGAACGCTGGGTGATTGATTGCACACACGGTAAAACCACCACCGCAGGGATGGTAACCTGGATTCTGGAAGCCTGCGGCTACCAACCCGGTTTCGTCATAGGCGGGGTGCCCGGCAACTTCACCGTTTCTGCCCGCTTGGGCGGCGGCACCTTTATGGTAGTGGAAGCCGACGAATATGACTGTGCGTTCTTCGACAAACGTTCAAAATTCGTGCACTATGCGCCGCGCACGCTGCTCCTGAACAACCTCGAATTCGATCATGCAGATATTTTTGACGATCTGAAAGCCATTCAGAAACAGTTCCACCATCTGGTTCGCCTGGTGCCGGGAACAGGTAAAATCATTCTTCCAGGCAATGACTTACACCTTAAACAGGTGATGGGCATGGGCTGTTGGAGTGAGCAGGAACTGGTGGGCGATGACGGTGTCTGGAAAGCGAAAAAAGTCACGACCGATGCCAGCGAATTTCAGGTTTATCTGAACGATGAGTTGGTCGGCGAAGTACGCTGGAAACTGGTAGGCGAGCACAACATGCATAACGCCTTGATGGCCATCGCGGCGGCGCACCATGTAGGCGTACCCGCAGAAGAAGCCTGCCGGGCGCTGGGCGAATTTATCAATGCCCGCCGCCGCCTTGAACTGCGCGGCACCGTCAACAATATCAGCGTCTACGACGATTTTGCGCACCACCCGACGGCGATTCTTGCCACACTGGCAGCCTTACGCAGCAAGGTGGGCGGAACGGCGCGCATTCTGGCTGTGCTGGAACCGCGCTCAAACACCATGAAAATGGGCGTTATCAAGAATGAGCTGGCCCCGTCATTAGGGCGTGCAGATGAAGTGTTCCTGTTCCAACCGCAGCACATTTCGTGGCAGGTGGTTGAAGTGGCTGATGCCAGTGTGCAGCCTGCACACTGGAGCGCGGATATCGACACGCTGGTCGAGATGATCACCAAAAACGCTCAACCCGGCGACCATATTCTGGTGATGAGTAACGGTGGGTTCGGGAATATTCACAACACCTTATTGGCGGTGTTGGAGAAGAAAGCAGCATCTGCTCAGGATCAAAGCAACGTGCTGTAAAACACAAAAGGACGGTTTCCCGTCCTTTTTTTCGTTTATGCGCTTAATGCGGATTACGCATTACGCATCAAACGGATCGCGCAGGATCATGGTTTCGCTACGATCAGGGCCGGTGGAGATAATATCAACCGGCACGCCGGTGACCTCTTCCACGAGCTTGATGTAGTTCAGCGCAGCCTGCGGCAGTTTGCTGTGATCTTGCACACCAAAGGTGCTTTCCGTCCAGCCCGGCAGGGTTTCATAGATAGGCTCGATGCCTTCCCAACCTTCAGCCGCCAGCGGCGTCACATCCACTTCATCACCGTTCGGCATACGATAGCCGACGCAGATCTTCACTTCTTTCAGTCCATCCAGCACGTCCAGTTTGGTCATGCAGAAACCGGACAGGGAGTTGATCTGTACGGCACGACGCACGGCAACCGCATCCAGCCAACCGGTACGGCGACGACGGCCTGTGGTTGCACCAAACTCGTTGCCTTTCTGCGACAGATGCTCGCCAACATCATCAAACAGCTCGGTAGGGAATGGACCTGCACCAACGCGGGTAGAGTAAGCTTTGACGATACCCAGCACGTAATCCACGTAACGCGGCCCCAGACCAGAACCGGTAGCAACGCCGCCCGCCGTGGTGTTAGAGGAGGTCACGTACGGATAGGTACCGTGGTCGATGTCCAGCAGCGTGCCTTGCGCGCCTTCGAACATCACCAGATCGCCACGCTGATGCGCTTTGAACAGCAGATCGGAAACATCAACCACCATTGCAGTGAGAATGTCGGCAATCGCCAGCACATCATCCAGCACTTTCTGGTAGTCCACCGCTTCCACTTTATAATAATTCACCAGTTGGAAGTTATGGTACTCAACGATCTCTTTCAGTTTGACGGCAAACGCCTGCTTGTCGAACAGATCGCCCACGCGCAAACCACGACGCGCCACTTTATCTTCATACGCCGGGCCGATACCACGACCCGTGGTGCCAATAGCTTTCTCACCACGCGCTTTTTCGCGCGCGTTATCCAACGCAACGTGATAAGGAAGAATCAGAGGACACGCTTCAGAAAGCAGCAGACGTTCGCGTACCGGAACACCGCGTGCTTCCAATGAGGTTATCTCTTTCATCAACGCATCAGGTGCCAGCACAACACCGTTACCAATGATGCTAACCACGTTTTCACGCAGGATGCCAGAGGGGATTAAGTGGAGGACGGTTTTCTCACCGTTGATAACCAGAGTGTGGCCAGCATTGTGACCACCCTGGTAGCGCACAACATACTTAGCCTGTTCAGTCAGCAGGTCAACGACCTTGCCTTTACCTTCGTCACCCCATTGGGTGCCCAGTACGACGACGTTCTTACCCATTTCAAGAATCACCAGGTTGCTTAAAAATGGATTCTATCATCTCACTTGGTTGCTTTCAGTACTTTTAGCATACGTTTGCGCACATTTTTTGATGCCATTCAGCTTCCCGCGCGATGACGCAACATGTAGTAGATGACGATGCCGGCAACCACTAATCCGCCGCCAAAACAACGCAAAATCGTGTCTGGCTGCTGCGCCATCGCCAGGATCATGCGACGCCAAATTCGTGGAAACAGCAGCGGCCCCAGTCCTTCCACAATCAAGACCAGACCCAGCGCCAGCCAAATGGTGATACTCATACCTACTCCAATAGAAAATTTTGCCATTAAAAAAGCCCGTATAACCATACGGGCTTTTGGTGAAAAATGGTAAAGCTAATCAGCGCGCAAGCGATGACGTCGGCGAACGCATATAGCGAAAGAAGTCGCTATCCGGGCTCAATACCATCACGTCCTGATTGTCGTTGAAGCTGGCTTCATAGGCACGCAGGCTACGGATAAAGGCATAGAAGTTCGGGTCTTCGCTAAACGCGTTAGCAAACAGCCGGGCCGCTTCCGCATCCCCTTCACCGCGCATGATCAGCGCTTCACGTTCCGCTTCAGCCAGGGTGCGCGTCACCAAATAATCTGCCGCCGCTTTCAGTTTCTCCGCCTGTTCCTGACCTTGAGAACGGTGACGACGTGCAACCGCTTCACGTTCTGCACGCATACGGGCGAAGATCGCATCCGACACTTCCGTCGGCAGGTTGATCTGCTTGATACGCACATCGATCACTTCAATACCGAGAGCCGCCATACTGTTCGGGTTGATATGCGGCTGCGCACCCTTGGTCTCTTGCTCCACGCGTGCGGCAGCAGAGGCAATGGCGCTATCCGCTTCGGTGGTTTCACCGGTACCGGTATTCAGCGCATCACGCACGTCCAACATCAGTCGGCCACGGGAATCGGTAACAATACCGCGCACATCCAAACGACCGATTTCAGAACGCAAGCGGTCACTGAACTTACGTTTGAGCAGCACTTCTGCCTGAGAAATGTCACCGCCGCCCGTCGCCAGGTAGTAGCGGCTGAAATCACTGATACGCCATTTGATGTAAGAATCCACGATCAGGTCTTTCTGCTCCGAGGTGATGAAGCGATCGGCCTGGTTTTCCATGGTCTGAATGCGCGCATCCAGCATCTTCACGGTATCAATAAACGGTACTTTAAACTGCAAACCTGGCACATAGATAACAGGCTTGTTCTCATCATCGCGCAATACTTTGCCGAAGCGCATCACAATGCCGCGCTGGCCTTCCTGCACCACAAACACTGAGGCATACAGCGCCATCAGCACCAGGACGAGGATAAAAACGATAGACTTACGCATTATTATTCTCTCCCAAAATCACGCTGCGCGTTTGCACGGCGCTGGTCCATGACGGTTCCACCCGTGCTGGTACGGGTTTGTCCGGTGGTTGCTCCGTTGTTGTTCGGTGCAGAGGGCAGACGCATCGGCGCAGCCGTGGTGTTACTGGTCGCGTTACCGCTGGCATTGCCTGTCTGACCGCGCATCAGTTGATCCAACGGCAGCACCATCAGGCTATTACCTTTGTCATTAACCAACACTTTTCGGGTATGTCCCAGTACGCGCTCCATGCTTTCGATATAGAGACGTTCGCGGGTGATTTCTGGCGCGGCTTTGTATTCCGGCAGAATCTTGGCGAAACGCGCCACTTCACCCTGCGCTTCAAGCGTGATACGCGCGCGATAAGCACGTGCCTCTTCCAGCACACGCTGTGCCTGACCGTTCGCACGCGGCTGCACTTCGTTAGCATAGGCTTCTGCTTCACGAATGTATTGCTGTTCGTTCTCACGTGCCGCGATAGCGTCATCAAACGCGGCTTTCACTTCCTCTGGCGGACGCGCCGCCTGGAAGTTAACGTCCAACAGGGTTAATCCCATGTTGTACGGACGAATGGTTTCTTCCAATACGCGTTGCGTGTCAGTACGCACGATGGAGCGTCCCTCAGTGAGGATTTTGTCCATGGTGTATTTACCAATAACGCCGCGCAGAGCACTGTCAGTCGCCTGACGCAAACTGTCGTCAGCATTGGTAACGCTAAACAGATAGCGCTCAGGCTCCGTCACACGATACTGAACGTTCATCTCCACGCGCACCACGTTTTCATCCGACGTCAACATCACGCCAGAGGTGGCCAATTCACGCACAGATTCCACGTTTACCGCACGAACCGAGTCGATAAATGTCGGTTTCCAGTTCAGACCCGGACCTACCAGGTGGCTGAACTTGCCAAAGCGTGTCACTACGCCGAGCTCGGCTTCTCGGATGGTGTAAAAGCCGCTTGCGGCCCAAATCACCAGGGCCGCTACTGCGACAATACCCACGACCCGACCACCCAAACCGCTGCCAGAGGTGCCGCCGCCATTACCTGAATTCCTGCTTCCGCCCAGTTCGCCCAGCTTTTTGCTCAGCTTGCGGAAGATATCATCCAGATCGGGAGGGCCTTGATCCCGGACGCCTTTATTATTGTTTCCGCCAGAGTTGCCGCCTTGATTATTGCTGCTCCCCCACGGGTCGCGGTCTTGTCCGTTATTACCGGGCTGATTCCACGCCATGTTTTAGCTCCATTCTTTTATGATTGGTGTTCTTCAGGTTCAATATCCCAGAGTCCGCAGAACAATGCCGAGATCGACCAACATGTCAGTCTCAAACCACATAATCCGCGAGTTCTTGCTCTTGTTTGCAAAGACGACGCCAGTCCACCATCGGCATACGAACTATAAGACCCACGCGACCGTCTTCCTCAATCCATTCTTTTTCTATTGCCTGAAGCTGATAAAAACGACTAAGAAGGCGTCCTGCCTGCGGAGGAAGGCTCAGAGAATAATGTGCGATGTCCCCTGATAGCCGCTCCGTCAATGCCTGAAATAACAACGAAATACCGTCACCCGTCTGGGCAGAAAGCCATACCCTGACCGGCACATTCTCTTCGTTGCGATCGATACGCGGAACGAAACCGTCCAGCATGTCGATTTTGTTCATCACGAGCAGTACAGGAATTTCATCAGACTCGATTTCTGCCAGCACTTCGTTTACCGCTGCAATATTCTCGTCGATACGAGGATCGGCAGCATCCACCAAGTGCAACAACGACGCCTGACGCGTTTCCTGCAATGTCGCTTTAAACGCCGCCACCAAATCGTGCGGCAAGTGACGAATAAATCCCACGGTGTCAGCCAACACCGTGTCCCCGACATCCACAACATTAATCCGTCGCAGCGTAGGGTCCAGTGTGGCAAACCGCTGATCGGCAGCATAAACGCCTGCCGCTGTCATTTCGTTAAACAGGGTGGATTTTCCGGCGTTGGTGTAGCCCACCAGCGCAACCGTAGGCACGTCCGCATGCGTTCTGGCTCGACGCCCTTGTTCACGCTGCTTCTCCACGTGCTCAAGGCGAGAGAGGATTTGGCTGATACGGTTACGCAACAAGCGACGGTCGGTTTCGAGCTGGGTTTCACCCGGCCCACGCAGGCCAATTCCCCCTTTCTGGTGCTCGAGGTGCGTCCATCCCCTTACCAGACGCGTGGCAAGGTGACGCAACTGCGCCAGTTCAACGTGCAATTTTCCCTCGTGAGTACGCGCACGCTGGGCAAAAATATCCAGAATCAATCCGGTTCTGTCGATAACACGGCATTCGCACAAACGCTCAAGGTTACGCTCCTGAGCAGGCGTCAACGCATGGTTGAACAACACAACAAAGGCATCGGTGGCTTTCACCGCCTGTGCAATTTCTTCCGCCTTGCCTTCAGCCACAAAATATTTGGAGTGCGGTGCCTTGCGGCTACCGGTGATCACCTGCAATGACTCGATACCGGCGGAGGAAACCAGAGATTCAAACTCCAGCAAATCGTCCGTATATTTGTCTTGCAAAAAATAAATATTAACCAATACGGCCCGTTCACCGGCTTCATAACGGTCAAACAAACGTGCGACCTCTCAAACAAACGAAAAACACCCTGGTGGCAAGCGCTAGCGATGTGTACAAGCTCCCCACCGGGGTGAAAGCGCAATACGCGTTATTCCACGTCATCACTTTCCTGCGCCGACGACTGCTGATTTGCAGACGAACCACCATGGTAGTTGCTGGTGCCAGGGCTATTGCTGTGATGAGAAACCGGACGAGACGGCACCACGGTGGAGATAGCATGCTTATACACCATCTGGCTAACCGTGTTTTTCAATAAGATAACGAATTGATCGAAAGACTCGATCTGGCCCTGCAACTTGATACCATTCACCAAATAAATAGAAACCGGAACACGTTCGCGACGCAACGCGTTCAGAAACGGGTCTTGCAAAGATTGCCCCTTAGCCATTCTATATTTTCCTTATTTGCTTGTTGTTTGTAACAAAGAACCCCAAGGCTCTAAAATAATGATGTAAAAAAATTGTGAGCTGAGACTCGCCAATTGTACACAATCGGCCACCCTATGCACTAACTATGCGAGTATAATAAACCCGCACATCAAGGTGCCTGTACCACCGCCATCACACGTTCAAACGCATCCTGCGGTTTTTCACTGTCCAACCAATGAACTCCGTCCCAACCGCGCAGCCAGGTCATTTGACGTTTCGCCAACTGACGTGTCGCGCAGATACCACGGAACACCATCTCATCGTAATCATACTCGCAGGATAAATATGACCACATCTGGCGATAACCAACGCAACGAACAGACGGCAAATCCTGATGTAAATCGCCCCGGGCAAAGAGCGAACGGACTTCCGTCTCAAATCCTGCCGCCAGCATCTGCTGAAAACGCAGCGCGATGCGTTCGTGCAACAGCTCGCGCGTTACCGGTGCAATGGCAAACTGATGCACACGGTAAGGCAACGCCTCACCCGCTGTTTTTGTCAGCTCTGTTAAAGTGTTACCTGAAACGAAAAAAACTTCCAGTGCCCGGCACAGTCTCTGCGGATCATTTGGATGAATCCGAGCCGCTGCAACGGGATCAATCTCACACAATTGGCGGTGAAGCGCTTTCCACCCCTGCTCACGCGCCTGCGCTTCGATGCGCTGGCGCACGGCCATATCGGCTGACGGCAGCGGTGACAACCCCTCCAGCAGCGCCTTGAAGTACAGCATGGTTCCCCCGACCAGCAAGGGAATACGCCCGGCAGCGGTAATTTCCGCCATCTCCCGCAACGTATCGCGGCAAAAATCCGCGGTGGAATAAGCCTGCGTCGGATCCAGAATATCGATCAAACGGTGTGGAGCCTGAGCCAGTTCCTCAGCGCTGGGTTTGGCGCTGCCGATATCCATTCCTTTATAGATAAGGGCGGAGTCCACACTAATCAACTCAACGGGCAACGATTGTCGCAACGCCATCGCCAGCGCCGTTTTTCCTGACGCCGTCGGCCCCATGATAAAAATCGCCGGGGGAAGGGTTGCGCTCGATAATTCAGTCATACTTTCAAAGCCTTAATGGCATCTTCCACGCTAACCCGCTGCAACAGCGACGCTGGCGGCTGTTTCGGCAGTTCCGGACAAAGTCGTTCTATTTCCGTCAACAGTTGTATCGCCTGCGCCTGGCTCCAACGCTCGTGGTCACTGTGCAGCTGTTCCGACAACCAGGTCGCCAGTTGCTCAGGCGTGCACGCAGGTTGCAAAGCAAGATAGCCTAACAGTTCAGAGATCAAGTTTTGTAAATTTTGTTGGCGCAATGGTAAAGGTACAGCACGCAGTAGCGCCCTCTGGGACTCCAGCGCGATATCAATACCAAACTGCGCCAATAGCGCCTGATGATGAAGAAGCGCTTCGCGTTCATTTTTTTCTACGGCCAAACGTTGTGGAATCAATAATGGCTGGGGACGTAACCCTTGTTCCTGCGGCAACAGCTGCGCCCGCTTGAGGTAGCGCTCGGCGTGCGTCAGTGACACCATCGCCAACCCGTGCTGATACTCCACCAGTGCGAAACTGGGCGGAAACACGGTTAACAGACGGCCGAAACCTTGCGCCATGCTGACCGGTTCCAAATCAGGCACAGGCGCTGACACGACGCTGTCGATGGGTTCTTGAACCGCCTCCGCTATCGACGCGGGTTTCAATAAAGTCTGGTAAAGCTCACCCAGTTTTTTCTGGTAGGGTGCGCCAGCGAGGGGCATCGGCCCTCGCCCTTGTGTTTGAGAAGCGCGTGACTGATAGGCCGGGGCACTCTCCTTCATCTGGCGTGCCGGAACGTCTGCCGCTTTCGGCGACGCATGCTCTACCGGACGTGCGGGCTGCGCAAACTGGTTTTCCCCTGCGGCGATGCGATTTTCCGGCTGCCACGCAATGGCTTTGCCTGCCACATCGGAGGCCATGGCCGTCAACGGCAGCTCAGACGCCTGCTGTAATACGCTCACTACCGCCTGATAGATAAAATCGTGCACCAAACGCGACTCATGGAAACGCACTTCGTGCTTAGCCGGGTGCACGTTGACGTCAACCTGGTGCGGATCCACTTCAAGAAACAGCAGGTAGGCAGGCTGCTGCTCACCGTGCAAACTATCCTGGTAAGCCTGGCGGATAGCGTGATTAATCAGCCGATCGCGCATCATGCGTTGATTGACGTAGCAATACTGCATATCGGTCAGTTGCTTTGCGCCCTCAGGATCGGCCACCCAGCCGTGGATGGACAAATCGCTGTGCTGCCACGAAATACGCAGCGCGTGTTGCAAAAACAGCGGCCCGCAAATACTGCCAACACGGCGCTCATGCTGTGAGGCGTCCGGCGCGGCGCGGTACTGGCGGATCGTTTTACCATTATGGTTAAGGGTAAACGCCACATCGAAGCGCGCCAGCGCGATGCGACGCACCACTTCATCAATATGCGCGAATTCTGTCTTTTCTGTGCGCATGAATTTGCGCCGCGCGGGAGTGTTGTAGAACAGATCGAGCACTTCCAGCGTGGTGCCCACCGGATGCGCCGCCGGTTTTACCGTCACCGCCATATCTCGGCCTTCCGCATAGGCCTGCCACGCTTCATTCTGCTCCGCCGTACGGGACGTCAGCGTTAAGCGCGAAACTGAACTGATACTCGCCAGCGCCTCGCCGCGAAAACCCAGGCTGATAATCGCTTCGAGATCGTCCAGCGTGGCAATTTTGCTGGTTGCATGACGCGCCAGCGCTAAGGCCAGATCGTCTTTGCCAATTCCAGTGCCGTTATCACGAATCCGAATACGTTTTGCCCCGCCGCGATCGATATCGATATCAATTCGGGTCGCCCCGGCATCGAGACTATTCTCCACCAGTTCCTTCACCACGGAAGCGGGACGTTCCACCACTTCTCCGGCGGCAATCTGGTTAGCCAGTTGGGGAGGCAAAACCTGAATCGGCATGCGAGTTCCTCTGTTATTGACGCACACGCGTCGCGAACGGCATCAGGCAGACGGGATAATCAGCGTCTGCCCAAGTTGTACCGTGCCGGACGTCATGTCATTGGCACGTTGGATCTCCTTCATACTTACACCATATCGCATGGCGATGGCACTCAGGCTATCTCCTTTTACCACTTTATGTTTGACCGGAACGGCGGTACGCGGCACCGGGGCCGATGCAGTCGATGTGCGAGCCCCCGCAGGAATGCGCAATTTCTGCCCCACCCAGACGCCATTTTTTTTCAGATTATTCTCACTGCGCAACGCCGCCATACTGACGCCGTAACGCGCCGCGATACCTGAAAGAGAATCACCGCGCGCCACGGTATGGCGCATGGTCGCTTTACTACTGGATGCCGAGGTCGTGGGCGTTGCAGCCTTACGGTTGACCGGCTGTACGAACGGTCGGTTTCCCTGCTTTGGGACGGATTGTACTGGATGCGCCTGGAAATAGCTGCGCAACCCCCGGTAGATCGCCGTGGCGATTTTATCCTGATAATCGCTGCTTCCCAGAAGACGCTCTTCGGTCAGGTTGCTGATAAAGCCCGTTTCCACCAACAACGAGGGAATATCCGGCGAACGCAGCACGCCCAGGTTGGCGTGTTCCGGACGGCGTTTGTGCAACGACCCGACGCGCTGTATTTCCTGCAACACTTTGACCGCCACGTCATAACCGACGCGCTGAGAGTGACCAAACTGCAAATCCAGTACCGCCTGGCTCAGGTAAGGATCGGCACTGTTGTTTGCCAGCAGATCCCCTGCGCCCCCCAACAATTCCGACTGCTTCTCGTGCTGTTCCAGCCAGTTAGCCATTTCACTATTAGCACGCCGATTGGAGAGCACCCACATGGAAGCACCGGAAGCCCCACGGTTTGGCGCGGCATCCGCGTGAATGGAAACCAGCAGGTTGGCACCTTGCTTACGTGCTACATCGGAGCGACCCATGACAGAGATGAAGTAATCACCGTCACGCGTCATCACGCCTTTAAAATTAGGATCGCTATTAAGCAAAGTATGTAATTTGCGCCCAATCGCCAGCGTCACGTTTTTCTCGCGCAAGCCAGAAGGCCCAATAGCACCGGGGTCCTGCCCGCCGTGTCCGGCATCAATGGCGACGATAACCGGTTCGCTGGCACCGCCAGAACGCGGTGTTACTGCACGTGCGGAGGCAATGCTGTTCACCACCACTGTAGGTTTGTTGTTAAACGGATTGCCACCCGATTCAATCGGTGCCGTGTTACGGGTTTCGCGCGTAACGGAAGTCACTGGCGGTGCTTTTGTCACCTTCGCTTTCTGCTGCCCGGCAACGGTAAACACCACGTTAAACCCTCCGCCAGCTTTCTGTGTCGCGGCGCACGTTTTGGCCGGCTGGGTCAAATCCAGCACCAGTCTCAGGCTCTGTGCATCCTTCGCCTGACTGGTACGAATACTTTTGATAATGTTTTGCCCGCTGTACTCCAGCGGCAGCCCTTGAATCATCCCCGTCTGCCGGATGTCGATCACTACCCTATCCGGGTTGTTAAGCGGGAAAAAGGCATAGATCGGTTGTCCGCTGAAATTAAGGCTGACCGTCGCCTGATTATCACCGTTTTCCACCTTGATATCAGAGAGGTTGGCGGTCCAACCCGTACTGGCCAGCAGCAGCCCAGCCCACATCACCAGAGCGAGCACGCGTTTCATCATGGCGTTTCACTCTCCGGCAGGGGAGATATCTGCGCCAAAATAGGCTCACCCAGCGCCGATATGGCGATCACCTGCGCGTGTCGCCCTTGCGCTTCATAGTTCAGATGCACTTCAAGATCGGCGCTAGGGAGAATGCCTTCACCCTGCTGCGGCCACTCAATCAGGCAGATGGCATCCTGCGTCACGTAGTCGCGGATCCCCATAAATTCCAGCTCTTCTGGATCGGCCAGACGGTAAAGGTCAAAATGATACACCGCCAGCGGTGACAGCGTGTAAGGCTCCACCAGCGTATAGGTGGGGCTTTTCACGTTGCCCTGATGGCCGCGCGCCTGAAGGAAGCCGCGGCTGAACGTGGTTTTACCTGCGCCCAGAGCGCCAAAAAGATAAATACTGCATGCGCTGTCGCAGGCCTGCGCCAACGATGCCCCTAATGCGATGGTAGCTGCCTCATCCGGTAGCGGAAAATCTACTTTTTTCATTCTGTCTTTTCTAAGGGTATCCACTCAGGATTAACATAGCGGGACAATACTGGCATCAGATCGGTTGCCAACATCCCTCGCGTGCCGCGCTGCTCGGCCAGCGCATCGGCCGCTGCGCCGTGCACCACACAACCAGCGCAAGCCGCTGCGTAGCGTGACAATTTTTGTCCAAGCAATGCGCCGATAATACCAGACAACACGTCGCCCATGCCGCCGCTCGCCATGCCAGGATTGCCGACATCAACCAGCGCCAACGCATCAGACTCATCGGCAATCACGGTACCCGCCCCTTTTAGCACGACCGTGCCGCCATAGAGTTGTACCAGTTTCTGGGCAGCAAGTAAGCGATCACTTTCAATCTCCGTCACTCGGCAATTCAGCAGGCGGGCCGCTTCCCCCGGATGTGGGATTAAAATACGATTTTGACGTTTAAAAGGGCTCATTGCCAGCAGGTTTAGCCCATCGGCGTTCCACAGCATGGGTTTGTTACAATTTTCCACGGCGCGCAGTGCGCTTTTCGCCCAGCCATCTTGCCCCAGGCCTGGCCCAATCACCACCACGTCGGCCCAGTCAAGCCCTTCACGCAGGGTGGCATCACTCAGCGCTTGCACCATCAGTTCCGGGCGTGCCATCAGCAACGCCGCCTCGTATTGCATGTGAGTGAGCACTCGCACCAACCCCGCACCACTGCACAATGCGGCTTCTCCTGCCATCGCAATAGCGCCCCCCATTCCGGCATTCCCCCCCACCAACAGCAATCGGCCATGATCGCCTTTGTGCGCCAGCGGCGAACGAGGCGTCAGCCAGCCTGGTAAATGTTCACGGGATAAACGCCGTATCGGCGCGGGATGCTGTTGCAACCAGCCTGAAAGACCCAAATTCGCATAATGTAACGCGCCGACACAAGCGCGTGCCCTGCCCGTCAACAGCCCCGGTTTTAACGCAATAAAGGTAACGGTGCACGCTGCAACGATCGAGTCTCCTGCACAGGCGCCAGTTTGCGCATTCAACCCGGAGGGAATATCCAGTGCCAGCACTGGCGCTGCATGGGCATTAGCGCGCGCGATCAGCGCATCATAGGGAGCACGCGGCGCGGAGGATAACCCAGTCCCCAGCAGGCCGTCGATAATCAAATCAATTCCGTCAGGCCAAGGGGCGTCGAGCGTCAATGCTACATCCCCCCCATGCTGCCATGTCGCGTAGGCACACTGTGCTTCCTCTGGTAGAGGGCGTACAGCCTCGCACGCGACTACGGTGGTTGCAATCCCTGCGGCGCGCGCAAGCGTAGCCATCGCCGCCATTGTTGCCATGCCCGCACAGCACCAACCAACGGCGAGCATTGGGGTAGCAGCGACAGGCATATTGGTAAGCGGTTTCTCCAGCGCGTTGCATCAACGCATAAAGCGTGGTTTCCGTTTGCCGCGCGGCTTCAGGCATGGCTGGATAAGCAGTATCACGGTGAAATGGCGTGGATGGCGCGCCACGTTATGCTGCGCGCGCGCCCGCATGAACTGTTGCCCGGTACGCTGCGCGTTATCAGCGTGCGCATGAATTATCTGCCCGCCAAAGCGGCCTTCGCCAAAAACACTGAATAACCCGACGCTCGGTTATGTTAGTCGTTACGCGCTGGGGCGTGATTACCACAAGCTGTTGCGTCAGCTGCTGAAAAAGTTGGGTGACCGGATACAGGAACATTGCGGCAGCCTGCAATTCCGCCCCTTCGTCGATTCTGCACCGATTATGGAGCGCCCGCTGGCGGCCAAGGCCGGGTTAGGTTGGGTGGGTAAACACTCGCTGATCCTCAATCGGGAAGCGGGCTCCTGGTTTTTCCTTGGAGAACTGCTTATCGACCTGTCGTTAGCCGTCGATCAACCGTTGGAAGAGCAGTGTGGACGCTGTGTCGCATGTATGACAACCTGCCCTACCGGGGCCATCGTTGCGCCTTACACCGTGGATGCCCGACGCTGTATCTCCTACCTGACCATTGAACTGGAAGGTGCCATTCCCGAAGCGTTGTGTCCGCTGATGGGCAACCGTATTTACGGCTGTGATGATTGCCAACTGATTTGCCCCTGGAACCGTTTTTCCCAGCTTACCGATGAAGATGATTTTAGCCCGCGCGCCGCGCTGCATATGCCTGCGCTGCTGGACCTGTTTCAGTGGGATGAGGCAAAATTTCTACGCATCACGAAAGGTTCAGCCATCCGCCGCATCGGTCACCAGCGTTGGCTGCGTAATATCGCTGTGGCGCTGGGGAATGCCCCCTACGAGGAAAATGTTGTGCTAGCCTTACAAGCGCGGCTCGGACAGAGCACGCTGATCGATGAGCATATTCACTGGGCAATTGAGCAACAATTGGCACGCCGTGCGGCTCAATCTATCGACATGCAGTTGCCGCAGAAAAAACGGCTTATTCGTGCTATTGAAAAAGGATTACCGCGCGATGCCTGAGGTGTTGCCAGACGGTCATAACATCCTGCCCCGCTCTGTGCATAAATATAAAACTCCTTGCCAATCAATCCGTGAAGAAAGTGCAAGTGATCGCCTTAACATTTTGACAAGTTATTTTTATCAATAAATATCAGTAAGATATAAATATAATTTTGACAATCTTGCGACAGATCATTTTACGCAGGGAAAGAGAAACCTGTGGATAAGTCTGTTAAGAAAATTATGACATTTTATATTACATGAAACGCAAAAGAGATGAGTAAACACTTCGACACCCGAAAACACGCTGCATAAAAAATAGCCTACTACGCGAGCGGGACGCAATTTTGGACTGGTTAGTCTCGGAGCACAAGCGATTTATCTTTCATCTGCGATTGAACGCCTAAAATATAATCACAGAAACGATATTGTACCACACCAACGATCGGATCATCGTCGATGAGCCAACGCGCGCACCAAACGATCGCCGATCGATTGCACGCCCTGAACTAAAATCACCAGAACCACCACCGTACCAGCCATCACCTGATCGTTAAAACGCTGATAGCCGTAGCGGATCGTCAGATCCCCCAGACCACCACCGTTAAGGTCACGCCAGCCAAAATGGTTGGCAGCGCTTCTGGCAGCAACACTTTGCCGATCACGTGCCAGAGCGATCCCCCCCATTGACTGGATCGCCTCAATACGTCCGCGTTCAACCTCATCCAACGCATTTTCCACTACGCGGGAAGAAAAGGGAAAAGCTCCGATGGTGATCGGTACGATCGCCTCCGTACTTCCAAGCGTGGTGCCCACGATCAGACGGGTCAACGGGATCAGTGCAATCAACAACACCACAAACGGTAGCGATCGGCCAACGTTGATCACCGCACCCAACCCCCGGTTTAACCAGGATAAGGGCGCAACCCCGTCAGATCGCGTGATAAACAACACCACGCCCAACGGCAGGCCAATCAGAACGGTAAACAGCGCTGCCAGCCCCACCATGTACCCCGTCTCTAATGTGGCATTCCACATCAGCGCGGCGTGATCGCAAATGGCTTTTACCACCGACAGTTCGTGCGTGATCAACACGATCGTCACACCTAACTGACGGTTGATGTTTGCCAGCAGCGCCAACACCGATGCTGTGGTTTCAGGATCGAGCGCGCTGGTCGCCTCGTCACACAGCAAATACCTCGACTTCGCCGCCAAGGCACGCGCAATGCCGACACGCTGTTGCTGCCCACCGGATAACTGCGAAGGGAAGGCGCGCGCTTTATCACTGAGCCCCACCCATTCCAACAACGCGCTGACTCGCGCTTCACGCTCGTGACGCGCAACCCCAGCTATCTCAAGTGGCACGGCAACGTTGTCCTGCACATTACGCGCATGCAGCAGATTGAAGTGCTGAAAAATCATGCTGGTGCGCTGCCGATGCTGGCGCAACGCCCGTGGAGAGAGTGCGCTAATCTCTTCACCATCCACCACAATCCGGCCCGATGAGGAACGTTCCAGCAGGTTAAGACAGCGCAGCAGCGAGCTTTTACCCGCACCGCTACCTCCCAAAATGCCATAAACAGAACCCTCGGGAATCGTCAGCGACACGTCATCCAATGCGGGACGATCGCAACCTGGGTAACGTTTTCCCACGTGTTCGATGACAATCATGGCTGCTGGCTCGCCACCGGGATCACCGAACCGTTATAGCGCTGCGCAATAAAATCGGCGATGGCTTTGGATTCCAGATCAGCGGCCAGCTTTTTAATGCGCGGATCGTTTTGCAGGGCGGGCGTCGTCACCAATATGTTGGCATACGGGTTATGCTCTGCGCGTTCTAACCTCAGCGCATCTTTGGCCGGAACCAGCCCCGCTTCCAGCGCATAGTTGCCGTTGATCACCGCCCGATCGACATCGTCCAGCGAGCGCGGAATCTGCGCCGCTTCCACTTCCTTGATCTTCAGCTTTTTCGGGTTTTCCGCGATATCTTTCGGCGTTGCCTGATCCTTGGCCGGATCGCTGTAGCCCGGTTTCAGTTTCACCAGCCCCTGGCTCTGTAATAAATACAGTGCACGGCTGAGGTTGGTGACATTGTTCGGTACGGCCACCGTGCAGCCTTCCGGCACCTCGCTAAAGCTTTTGTGCTTACGTGAGTAGACACCTAACGGCTCCACGTGCACAGTAGCAGCGACTACAAACTGTTTCTCCAACGCTTTTTCCTGATCGCGCAGATAGGGCACGTGTTGGAAATAGTTGGCATCCACATCGTCATGCGCCAGCAGCTCGTTGGCGTTTACACCGCTGGTCAGTTCGATCACTTTCAAGGCGTTCTGTGGATAAATTTTCTGCACCTGAGCCAGGATCTCACTGTGGGGCACGGGATCAGCAGCTACGCGCAGCGCTTGCGACGCGGAGGCAGAGAAGGTCACGCTAACGGCTAATGCAACACTGCTGACAAAAAATGCAACACGCTTATTCATACAGGCTTCCTTTTATCGCTTCGTTTTTGGTATTGGGGGTTTATGCCTGCCGCAAAGGCAGAGACAGAAAAGCGTCAATGAGCGGCGTGTTCTGCTTTCGCTACCACATTGGCGTAATAACGCTGTGCAACATCAGGATGCGAGCGCAGCCGCCCTTTCAGGTAGTTCCAACCTACATCACGCAACAAGGGATTGAGCGGATCGCTGGTCGGCCCCTGTGCCAGACGCGCCACCTGTGGAGGCAGTTGATACACCGGCACCACCGCATCCAGCTGTGCACCGAGGAAAAAGGCGATGGAGAGGCGCTCCTGCCCGGCAGGCGGTGAGACCACACGGTGCACCGTGGCACGCAAATAGCCATTGGTCGCCAGTTCCAGTAGTTCACCGATATTCACGACAAAGGAGCCCGGCAGCGGCGGCGCATCAATCCAGCGATCGGGGGCCACCTCGACCTGTAAACCAGCCTGCTCATCCTGCAACAGGAAGCTCAGGAAACCTGAATCTTTGTGCGCCCCCACGCCTTGCTGGCTACCCTGTGCCGATTGCCCCGGATAACGAATCAGCTTGATATGTTCGTTAGGCTTTTCACCGTACAGTGCATCAAAGGTGTGTGGCGCTAACGCCAGTGCCTCAGTAAAAGCACGCAACAGTTGCTGTGCCATGCCGGTCATCGCTTGTTGCCAGGTCAGCAGCGTGGTTTTCAGTGCAAGCTGAGCTTCTGGCCACAAATTGGGACCTTGTAATTGCCACCAACGGGGGGACTGCGGTGTCAATTGCAGGGTGGTGCGTTCAGCGCCAATATCAAACTGCTCACGCCAGTCGGGTTGGTTGCGCGTCAACTTGGTCCCGGCACGGTTGTAGCCGCGAAAATGGGGAGAATGGATCATGGCAACACGCTGTTTTTCCTCATCAGGCAAGGCAAAGAAAGCGCGAGCCTGCTGCTGTAGCGTTTCGGGAATACCGTGGTGAGTGAGATAAAAGAAACCGACATCGCGGGCGGTTTCATTAAGCGAGGTTAAAAACGCCGGCCGCTGTTCGGGGTTGCCGTGCAGGTGTGATAAATCAAAGAGAGGTAGTCTGTTTATGGTACTCATTGCGTACTCCATCAATTATTCCATGCTCAACCGGAAAATAAATGCAGGAGCCGCAACAACAACGATAGCCCGTCATGGTTCACCTCATCAGGAAGCGGAGTGGTTTCAGAGCGTTCACCTTTATCAGCGCAAAGCTCCTACCAGTACAAAGTAAAGAAACCGATGTTTTTCGACATCTGATGCTATTAATCCTGAATTACAGCGACGGGTAAAATACAAAGAGTGGCAAAGTTAAGCAGTGCTTTAGCTATGCGACCCACTTTGTCGTTGTGACGAAGGGGATAACCACATGTCACCGGGCGCTATTGGGAGACATCGCCCGATCGTATAGGGCTACAGGTGTTCTGACGACGTAGCCAGCGCTACTAACAATCGCTGGATATCCTGCGGCGTGGGTGTCTCACGGGTAAATAAAATGCGGTACATCATAGGAGCAATAACGCGCTCAATGATCTGTTGCGCGCTGGCAGGTGCTTCCTGTCGCGCCAGGGCGCGCTCACGAATCACCTCCAACTGCTGCGTGGTGAAACCGGCACACTTGCCCGAGCTTTCATGCCCCGGCGTGCCCAGCACATCGCGCAGCATCGCCCGGCCCGGCTCCTAGGCCATCTCTTCGATGTAAGTATTCAGCCAGATCTCAAGATCGCCGGTGAAAGAACCCGTGTCCTGTGGCTCGGCATCCGGACGCAGCTTTTCCACTGCTACATCGGCCAGCAGTTGGGGCAAATCCCCCCAGCGCCGATAAAGCGTAGACGGTGTCACCCCCGCGCGCGTCGCAATGGCGGGAATGGTGAGCGCCTGACGCCCCATCTCCTGTTCCAATTCGCGGACCGCCTGGTGAATCGCCGCCTGCACGCGCGCGCTGCGTCCCCCCAGCCGCACACCCTGTGTGATCGCCATCTGATACTCCCTGATCGAACAAAAAACGTTTATTGACACCACTAAAGCAAAATATTTGCTTTAGTGGAAGAATATCTGTAGCGTTGTTAACGCATAATCTTAGCTTTTATACCACAGGACACGCCATGACGGTTATCAGCAATACCGTGATACGCGCTACACTCCGGCGCGATGCATTCACACTCGCACTACATAGCCTCACACTGATAGCCTTTATGGCGGCCTCCAGCGTGCCGACACCGCTCTATCGGCTGTATCAGCACGATTGGGGATTTTCCGCGACGCTGCTTACTATTATCTTCGCCGCCTATGCCTTTGCCCTGCTGTGCGCTCTGTTGATCCCAGGTCGGCTTTCCGACCACGTAGGGCGACGTCCGGTGATTGCTGCGGCGCTACTGCTTAACATTGCCGCCATGTTCTGTTTTCTCTTTGCATCGAATCCTTATGGGCTTGTCATTGCGCGCATCATGCAAGGCTTTGCGACCGGACTGGCAACCGCTGCGGTGGGTGCCGCTCTGCTGGATGTGCATCCCGAACGCGGATCGCTGGTCAATAGCATTGCGCCGCTAACCGGTATGGCCGCTGGTGCGATGTTGAGCTGTGCCCTGCTGGCGTATCAACTGGCACCACTTCACAGCGGCTATCTGCTGCTGCTCGGCGTATTTGTGCTGCTATTGATCGGTCTGGCGTGTACGGCGGAAACCGGACTGCTCCGCAGCGGCGCCTGGGCCAGCCTGCGTCCCAGCGTTGCCGTACCACCGCAGGCCAGAACGGCATTTTAGCGTGTGATGCCGGGCAACGTTGCGGTGTGGATGGTGGGCGGTTTCTATCTCTCTCTGATGCCCTCGTTGCTGGCGCAAAATACGCCGGCGGTTTCCCCCTGGCTAAGTGGAATATCCGTCGCAGCCCTGACGCTAAGCGGTGCCGTGGCGATTCTTCTGGCACGGCGCACTGCCGCGACACCGACACTGCGCGCGGGCGCACTCTGCCTGATAGTAGGCATGACGCTGATGTTGTTCGCCGTCCATCGCGCCAGCACCGGCTGGCTGCTGGCGGGGGTATGCATTACCGGGCTGGGGTTTGGCATGGCATTTCTCGGCGCGCTACGCAGCGTACTTCCGTTGGCAAAGCCGCACGAACTAGCAGGCCTCACTGCCGTGTTCTACATCGAAAGCTATTTGGCAAACAGCGTGCCCGCCATCATCGCAGGCTATCTGACGCAGCATTTTGGGTTGATCGACACCACGTATGTATACGGTGGCGTGATCCTTACGCTGGCGACGTTGGCCATCGTGCTAACGTTTATCCCTCGGTTAACCAAAGCGAAATAAAATTAACAAAATTATAATACTAAACAACCTGGTCGCATAAGATATAAAGAATTCGTCTTGCGATTTATCCCTGTAAAGAGAATAGTTATGGTCTACCTCTTTTGCGGAGAATATCCATGACCACATTATCCATATTCCAACTACAGCACACGGCACAGCCCGCGGAGCAACTGGCCGCCTTTGGCGATATCGCCGAGCTGCTGGCAGGTGCCGGAATCCAGCTCGAACGTTGCGAAATTGGCTCGCTGCCCGCAACGGCTGACAGTGATACCCTGCTCAGTCACTTTCAGCAGGATATCGAACGCCTTAAACTGCAAGAGGGTTACTCCGCCGCCGATGTGATTCGCATTACGCCGGATCACCCCGACAAACAGGCGCTGCGTGAGAAGTTTTTTCAGGAACATACCCACAGCGAAGATGAGGTCCGCTTTTTTGTCACAGGAAGCGGCACGTTCTTCGTTCCGCTGGGCGACAAGGTGTTTCGTTTAACCTGCGAAGCGGCTGACCTGTTGCGTGTTCCGGCCAACACCCGCCACTGGTTTGACTGCGGCGCACAGCCGGACTTTACCGCCATCCGTATTTTCACCAATCCAGCAGGGTGGGTGGGTCATTTCACCGGTCAGAAAACCTTCTATTAGTCTGCGCCGAGCAACATACACTCACAAAGAATACCTTTCTGCTGGTGAGAAACGTTAACGCCACACGACAATCAAGCGTGGCGTTTTCTGATAGCAACACCCCACCATTTACCTTATTGCTAGCAAAACCCCTTCCGGCGAATCTGAAATGACGCAACGAGCACAGCATTGTTTGGGCAATGTTTAAAATTCATGCACGTACGCTCTCTATACTGTCCCCGGATTTTTCAGGCGGATTTAACATGATGAAATGTACTATCGCGGGCACTGGTTACGTCGGGTTGTCGAACGCCGTGCTATTGGCCCAGCATAATCAGGTAGTTGCTATCGACGTTGTCGAACACAGGGTGGCGCTTTTGAACCAGAACCTGTCGCCGATTGTTGATAAAGATATTGACCATTATCTCAAAGAAAAACCGCTCAATCTGGTGGCGACAACGGATAAACAGTTGGCCTATCAGGATGCGGATATCGTGATTATCGCCACGCCGACCAACTACGATCCCATCACCAATGCGTTCGATACCCAGTCGATTGAATCCGTGGTGCAGGATGTGTTGTCCATCAATCCCGATGCGCTTATCGTCATAAAATCAACGGTTCCTGTGGGATACACCCAACAACTGCGGTGCACATTTGCCACGGATAACATTATTTTCTCTCCCGAATTTCTGCGCGAGGGAAAAGCGCTGCACGACAACCTCTATCCTTCACGCATTGTCATTGGGGAACGCTCGCCGCGCGCAGAACGTTTTGCCGCCTTGCTGCTGCAAGGGGCAATCAAGAAAACGGTGCCCGTGCTCTACACCGATGCCACAGAAGCGGAGGCCATCAAGCTGTTCGCCAATACCTATCTCGCCATGCGCGTCGCCTATTTCAACGAACTCGATAGCTATGCACAGATGCATACGTTGGATAGCAGACAGATTATTGAGGGGGTCGGATTAGATCCGCGTATCGGCTCGCATTACAACAACCCGTCATTTGGCTATGGAGGCTACTGTTTACCCAAAGACACCAAGCAATTGTTAGCCAATTATGCCAGCGTCCCTAACCGGCTGATTTGTGCCATCGTCGAGGCGAATCGCACGCGTAAAGATTTCATTGCCGATGATATTCTCAAACAAAATCCCAGCGTGGTAGGCGTTTATCGTCTGGTGATGAAAACGGGCTCCGATAACTACCGCGCTTCGGCAATTCAAGGCATCATGAAACGGATCAAAGCCAAAGGTATTGGCGTCGTGGTCTATGAACCGGTGCTGACGGAAGCGACATTTTTCCGCTCTCCGGTGATAAACGATCTGGCAACATTCAAACACAAGGCTGATTTGATCATCTCAAACCGCATGGCGCCGGAGTTGGAGGATGTCGCAGATAAAGTCTATACCCGCGACCTGTTTGGTTTGGATTAAATCGGTTGACCGGCCTGCTGCACACGGCGGTGACGCGCATAATACCGGCCCCACAGCAGGCCCAGCGTCGCCGCAATCAGCGAGCCCAATAGCACCCCTAGCTTGGCCGCGCCCAGCAGTTGCGGATCGTCGAAGGCCAACATGGCGATAAAGATCGACATTGTAAAACCGATACCGGCGAGCAGCCCAATTAAAAACACACCGCGGCAGGACACCTCTGGCGGTAGCTGGCACCCACCAAAGCGTACCATTAGCCAGCTAACACCGACTACGCCCAGCAACTTACCGGCGACCAGTGCCAGCGTAACACCTATCATCACGCCGAGTGGTCCTGCGCCCGACAAATCAATGCCATTCACGCTTACCCCCGCGTTCGCCAGAGCAAACAACGGCATCACGCCATACGCCACCCAGGGGTGCAGCGCCATCTGCACGCGAGTGACAGGCGGCAGCACTTCACGCTGAGCACGGCGTAACTGCTTAAGCGGTGCAGCCAACTGCTCCGCAGCCTGTGTATCCTGCTTGTGCATCAGATCGCGCACAATGTGAGAAAGGCGCTCCAATGGGAGCTCCTTCATCACCCGCACGGAGGCCACGGGGGTAATCAGCCCCAAGACAACACCCGCTAATGTCGGATGCGCTCCCGTGAGCAGAAAACCCAACCACACGATGATACCGGGAATGACATAGGCCCAGGCCGACCCGATACCAATCTTCTGTAGTCCAAACACCATCAACACTCCCACCAGCACGGGGATCAAGCCGTTGTACTCAAGCCCACCGGAGTAGAAGAACGCGATGATCAAGACAGCGATAATGTCATCGATAATGGCTAACGCCAGCAAAAACACCCGTACATTGCCGGGAATGCCTTTGCCCAACAGCGCCAGCACCCCCACGGCAAACGCGATATCTGTTGCCGTCGGCACCGCCCAGCCTTGTTGCTGCAACGGAGCGCTGTTCACGCTCAGATAAATCAACGCGGGTACTATCACGCCGCACACAGCGGCAGCGATCGGCAGTGCCGCTTGCCGCAGGCTGCTCAGCGCACCTTCGTGAATTTCACGACGGATCTCCATACCGACCACTAAGAAGAACAGTGTCATAAAGGCGTCGTTGATCCAGAAATGCAATGAATGCTCGATTTCTGTATCGCCAATGCTAAAAGAGAGCGGTAGATGCCACAGCGCATGGTAGCTTTCCGCCCACGGCGAATTGGCCCAAACTAATGCCGCAGCAGCAGCCACAAGCAGCACAATGCCGCTTACCGCTTCAATATGGAGAAAACGTTCAAGGGTGGCGAAAGCGCATTCCGCCAAACGCTGAGCACGAGGAATGACCTGCGGGGACAGGTGTCGATTCATGGTTGTTATCACTCCGCGTGGCGGCCCGACCAACGCACAAACCTGTCTCACCACAACATGTGGCTAACACCCACCACCTTTTTACCGACAATGTTGGATGAGTTCAAGTATTTTAAATTGATTTACAAACTATTTATTAAGAAGATTCCACTATTTCTGGCACTGGCACTGGCACTGGCACTGGCACTGGCACTGGCACTGGCACTGGCACTGGCACTGGCACTGGCACTGGCACTGGCACTGGCGGCAGAGGGAGCTGTACCGTAAAACAGGTTCCCCCTTCTGGCCGATTGGCAGCACTGATCTCCCCGTGGTGAAGCATCACGATCGCACGACAAATCGCTAATCCCATCCCGATACCCGGAATGGAGGACTCCTCATTACCCCGGGTGAATTTCTCAAAAATATGCTGTTCGCTGCCCGAGGAGATCTCGGGGCCATCGTCCCATACCTCGATCCTGATTTTCCCCGACAAAGCGCGTGCCCGAATGCCTATCGCCCGCGCTCTGTCCGCATATTTCAATGCGTTTTCCAGCAAGTTCGCGAATACACGTTCCAGCAGCGCGCCATCGGCCTGAAGCAGCACCATCTCCTGCGGTAGATCCAATTGCACCGCTTCGGCGGGCAGAAGCTGCCTCGAGGGATTTCAGCGCGCCGCCAATCACCTCATCCAGCGCGACCCAGTCGGTTTGCAGGCGGAAGCCTTCCCCTTCAATACGTGCCATATCCAGCATGTTGTTCACCAGGCGAATGGTACTCAACGTTTGCAGGCGAAGGGCACCGGCTTGCGGCGCGTGCGGCGATCCTTCCGTGGAAAGATCGAGCAGCAGGATCTCCGCCTGACCAAACAGCACCGTCAGCGGTGTACGCAGATCGTGAGACAGCGCAGCCAGCAAGGAATTGCGCAGCTCTTCCTGCTCCGCCACCAGACGTGACTGCTGCTCACTCCGCGTCAGTGCCAGATGCAGCAACGCACCAGAAATCAGAATTACAAACGTCTCCAGCAACCGCTGCTGTTCGGGTATCAGCAGGTGGTGCAGGTTGCTTGGCTCAATAATCAGCAACCCTAACGTGTCCTCAGAAGAGATTAATGGCAGCACTTTATAAGGCACGCCGGGCAGCGTATCCGTTCCTGCACCCGCCACATGCCCTTTCTCAAAGCTCCATTTGACGATGGCGGGATCGGGAATGGTATGCAGCAAACGCTCGGCTGGCGCGATCAGTTTTCCCTGCACGTCTGGCAGCCAGATTTCACAGCGGGCAAACAGTGCGCTGCCCATCACCCGCTGGCAAATCGGCGCAATATTATTCGGAGCCCGCACCCGGCTCAGCCCGTCGGCCATTTCGTACAGGTAACGCGCGCGCTGCTCCCTATGTCGGGCAACCCGCGCCTGATAGCGTACCCCCGCCGTCAGGTTGCCGGTGATCGCGCCCACGGTCAGCATCACCGCAAAGGTCACCAGATACTGCGCATCGCTGACGGCAAAAGTGCCTTCCGGCGCGACAAAAACAGATCGAACGCCACGATATTGAGTATTGCCGCCACCACCGAGGGCAAACGGCCAAAACCAATGGCAATCAGCACCACGCCCAATAAATAAACCATGACCAGATTGATCGGCGAAAAGTCGGGTAAAATCAATTTGCTCACCAGCGTAATCAACGCGCACAGCGCGGTTGCCGCCAGACAGCCGCGCGCTTTCTGGCGCAACTTATCCGGGCTAAGGTGTGTGTCTATGCGCGGTGCCGCATGCACGTCAGGCACATCATCCAAAGCTACGATCATCAAGTCGAGATCCGGCCCAAGACGGCTTAGCCGCCGCGCAAAGCTATTTGGCAACGCCCAACGCCGCTGCGGCGGCCTTCCCACAATGATCTTGCCGAGGTTATGCTCACGCGCGTAGCGCAGTACCGCTTTCGCTTCATCGGGCTCCGACAAGGTGGCGGTAACAGAACCCAGTTTCTGTGCCAGTTGCAAGGTGCGCAGAATTCCACGCCGACGCGCTTCGCCCTGCCGATGCAGCGTGGGCGTCTCCACCGTTACTGCATGCCATTCGCTACCGAGTTTGGCGGCCAGGCGGGCGGCAATGCGCACCAGCTTTTCACTGCCAGTGTTAGCGCCAATGCATAGCAGGATCGCATCGCGGGTGTGCCAGACACGTTCCTCTCGCCCGCTGGCATCACGCCAGGCGCGCATCTGATCGTCAACGCGATCCGCCGTGCGGCGCAGCGCCAGCTCCCGCAGCGCAAACAGATTACCCTTACGAAAAAAGTTCTCGATGGCGCGCTCTGCACGGTCGCCCACATACACCTTGCCTTCTTTCAACCGTTGCCGCAGGTCGTCCGGCGGCAAATCCACCAACACCACTTCGGTAGCCGAGTCAAAAAAAGGATCGGGGACGTTTTACTGCACCCTAATCCCCGTGACGCCGCTGACCACATCATTGAGGCTTTCCAGATGCTGCACGTTCATTGTGGTCAGCACATCAATGCCAGCATCCAACAGTTCATCGATGTCTTGCCAGCGTTTGGGATGACGCGAACCCGGTGCGTTGGAATGCGGCAGCTCATCCATCAGAATCACGGCAGGACGCCGCGCCAGAGCGGCATCCAGATCGAACTCCAGATGACGATGTCGTCCCGTTGCACGTCGGGCAAGGGTTTCCAACCCTTCCAGCAGCGCAGCGGTCTCCTGTCGGCCATGGGTTTCCACCACGCCCACCAGCACATCCAACCCCTGCGTACGCAATCGTCGTGCCTCTTGCAGCATGGCCCAGGTTTTCCCGACACCCGCGCAGGCACCAAAGTAGATTTTCAGTTTGCCGCACCCTTCGCGGTCAGACTGAGCCAGCAGCACATCCGGATCGGGACGCAGGGGTTCTTCCGTCATCACAATACCTTTCAAGTCATCCTCTGTTCAGGATAGCGAAGCCTCACGGTTTCGGCACGGCATCCATCGCCATGTTTAACGCCAGTACATTAACCACCGGCTCTACGATAAAGGGCAACAGCGGACGTCGCGTGTTCTCCAGCACCAGTTGGCGCAACGTTGCTTCTGGCAAATGGCGCGCTTGTGCCACACGCGGAATTTGCCACGCCGCCGCAGCCGGAGAAATGTGCGGATCCAATCCGCTGGCGGAGGCCGTCACCAGTTCCACCGGGACGAAAGCATTGGCCTGAGGATTCGCCTTACGCCATTCGGCAACGCGCTGCGTTATGGCTTCATCCAATGCCGGATTGCTGGGTGCCAGGTTACTGCCAGAAGAGGCCAACGCATTATAGGGTGAGTCAGTCGTTGCCGAGGGCCGCCCCTGAAAATAATCCGGGCGGGTAAAAGACTGACCGATCAGGGCCGAACCGCGCACCTTGCCTTCCGGCATCACCAGCGAGCCGTTAGCTTGCACGGGAAACCACCACTGTGCCAACCCGGTTGTCAGCAATGGATAGCCCGTCCCAACAACCAGTGTCAGCAGGATAAAAAGTGAAATTGCAGGACGTAACAGGTTCATTGATATTCTCCTTAAACCCAACCCAACGTGGTCAGTATCAGGTCAATCGCTTTGATGCCAATAAAAGGCACTACCAGTCCCCCACACTATAAATCCATAGGTTGCGGCGCAACAGCGCGGCCGCTGGCATCGGGCGGTAGCTAACCCCTTTCAATGCCAGTGGAATCAGCAGTACGATAATCAAGGCATTAAAAATCACGGCTGACAAAATGGCCGAGGCTGGCGAATGCAGCCCCATCACGTTAAGGGCATTCAGTGGTGGATAGGTCACCGCAAAGGCTGTGGGGATAATGGCAAAATATTTAGCGACATCGTTGGCGATACTGAACGAGGTTAACGAGCCACGCGTCATCAGCATCTGCTTACCAATATGCACCACTTCAAGCAGCTTGGTCGGATTGGAGTCCAGATCCACCATGTTGGCCGCCTCTTTCGCCGCTTGCGTACCGGAATTCATCGCCACCGCGACATCCGCCTGCGCTAGCGCGGGGGCGTCGTTGGTGCCATCCTCTGTCATCGCCACCATGCGTCCTTCTGCCTGATATTGACGAATCAGCTCCAGATTGGCTTCGGGTGTGGCCTCCGATAAAAAGTCATCGACACCCGCTTCAGCAGCGATGGCGGCAGCGGTCAGTGGGTTATCGCCCGTGACTATCACCGTCTTGATCCCCATGCGGCGCAGTTCAGCAAAGCGTTCTTTAATACCGCCTTTGACGATATCCTTGAGCGCCACCACGCCCATGACAGTATTATCTTCCGCCACCACCAGCGGTGTGCCACCTTTGCGCGCCACCGATTCCACCAGGGCTACCACATCCGCAGGGAAGCGCCCGCCATTGCTTTCAACGTGCCGACGAATCGCGTCCGCCGCGCCTTTACGTAACATTTTTTGCCCGACATTGACGCCACTCATGCGCGTTTGCGCCGAAAAGGGGATAAAGGTGGCGTTCAGACTCTGCAAATCACGCTCGCGTAGATTGAATTTTTGCTTAGCCAACACCACGATACTGCGCCCTTCCGGCGTTTCATCGGCCAGTGAGGCCAACTGCGCAGCGTTTGCCAACGCGGATTCACTGATGCCGCTGGCAGGCAGGAAAGCGCTGGCCTGGCGGTTACCCATCGTGATGGTGCCGGTTTTATCCAGCAACAGCACATCCACATCGCTAGCAGCTTCCACCGCGCGTCCACTGGTGGCGATCACATTCGCTCCCAGCATACGACTCATGCCCGCAATGCCAATCGCCGAGAGCAATGCGCCAATGGTGGTAGGGATCAAACAGACCAACAGTGCCACCAACACCGTAATGCTGACAGGTGTACCGCCCCAGGCAGAAAACGGATACAGCGTCGCCGTCGCCAACAGAAACACAATCGTGAGTGAAATCAGCAAAATGGTTAGTGCCACTTCATTCGGCGTTTTACGCCGTTTGGCCCCTTCCACCATGCGATCCAGAAAGGTTTCACCGGGATTGACGCTGCACTGAATCACCAGCCAGTCAGAGAGAATGCGCGTGCCCCCGGTGACTGAGGCGAAATCGCCGCCGGCCTCGCGAATCAGTGGTGCAGACTCACCGGTAATCGCGCTTTCATCCACGGGAGCGCCCCCGGCCAGCACTTCGCCGTCACACGGGATAATGTCGCCTGCATCCACCCGCACATAATCGCCTTTGCGCAGGCTGTCTGCGGCAACCTTCTGCTGGGCGAACTCCGGCTCAGGACCAGAGAGTTTTTTCGCCCAATTGGTGCGCGTAATGCCTTTTAAACTCTCGGCCTGCGCCTTACTGCGCCCTTCGGCCAGCGCTTCGGCAACATTAGCAAACAGTACAGTGAACCACAGCCACAGCCACAGGCTAATGGCCGCCGTGAAACCCAGTTGTCCCTCATTCCACCCCAACGCCATGCCCACGGCCTGCAACGTGGTGAGAATGCTGCCCAGATACACCACAAACATCACCGGGTTACGGTATTGCACGCGGGGACTAAGCTTGGTCAATGATTCAGCTAGCGCAGCACGCCACAGTGTGCCGCGTTGTGAAGACGCGATTTGATGTGTCATAGAATTCTCCGGCGATTAGCGCGCCAGCAACTGCAAATGTTCGATAACAGGCCCCAGCGCCAGCGCAGGGATAAACGTCAGTGCACCAATCAGCAACACGGTGCCGATAATCAGCGCGACAAACAGTGCGCCGTGCGTCGGCAACCTGCCGGGGCTGGCAGGCTGGATCTTGCGCGTCGCCAGTGAACCGGCAATGGCCAACAGCGGGATAAAGGGCGCAAAGCGTCCAATCAACATCGCAACGCCTAGTAGCAGGTTCCAGAACGGCGTATTGGCAGAGAGCCCAGCAAACGCGCTGCCGTTGTTGTTGGCCGCAGAAGAGAGC
Source organism: Candidatus Symbiopectobacterium sp. 'North America' (assembly GCF_015762685.1). Classification (GTDB taxonomy): domain Bacteria; phylum Pseudomonadota; class Gammaproteobacteria; order Enterobacterales; family Enterobacteriaceae; genus Symbiopectobacterium. The sequence continues at coordinate 41,990 of NZ_PEHF01000081.1, forward strand.
GCATAGAGCACTTCGCTAAAACCGTGCGGTCCCGGGTTGAAAATTCCGGCGCACCCAGCATCGGTCATCATCGCCAGCGCCGTACCCAACAGCACCAGTGACGGGGTGATCAGGATATAAATCGCCGCCATCTTCATTTCCGGTACACCGATTTTCTCTCCCAGATATTCCGGCGTGCGGCCAATCATCAACCCGGCAATAAACACCGCCAGCAGCACGTTCATCAACATGCCGTACAGCCCCGAGCCAACACCGCCAAACACTACTTCGCCCAGTTGCATCAACCACAGCGGAATCATTCCCCCCAGCGCGGTAAAGGTGTCATGCATAGCGTTGACCGCTCCGCACGATGCCGCCGTGGTGATCACGGCAAACAGGCTGGAATTGAGAATACCGAAGCGGCTCTCCTTCCCTTCCCAGTTCATCGCGCTGTCCGCGCCAAGCAGCGTCAAATTCAGGTTACCTTTCACTTCCGCCATCATGACCAACACCGCCGCCACCACAAACATCAACGTCATGGCCCACAACAGGGTTCGTCCCTGCGCCCGGTTGCGCACCGTTTCGCCAAAGGTGAAACACAGCGCGGCTGGAATCAGGAAAATCGCCAGCATCTGCACAAAATTGGTTAACGCGGTGGGGTTTTCGAACGGGTGAGCTGAATTGGCATTGAAAAAGCCGCCACCGTTGGTGCCGAGCATTTTGATCGCTTCCTGAGACGCCACTGGCCCCATTGGTAGCGTCTGCTGTGCGCCTTCAAGCGTGGTGAGCGTCAGGTAGGGGTTAACATTCTGAATCACCCCCTGACTGACCAGAAACAGCGCCATCAGCAGCGACAGCGGCAACAGCACAAATAGCGTGATGCGCGTCAGATCGCGCCAGGCATTGCCGAGTGCGTCGGTACTCTGACGGGAAAAGCCACGCATCAACGCAAACAGTACCGCAATCCCGGTAGCTGTCGATAAGAAATTCTGTACCGCAAGCCCCACCATCTGGCTGAAATAGCTCAGGGTGGATTCCCCGGCGTAGGATTGCCAGTTGGTGTTACTGACAAAACTGATGGCGGTGTTCAGCGCCAAATGCCAGGACAAACCGGGCAACTGCTGCGGGTTATAGGGCAAGCTCCCCTGCACCATCAACACTACCATCAGAAAGCACAACCCAAGGGCGTTAAACAGCAAAATGGCGCACAGATACTGACGCCAGTTCATCTCGCTGTCTGACACGCCGCACACACGCCAAATCCCCTGTTCGAACGCCGCCACGCCGGGTAAAGCGCGATCGAGTACTATCCCCGTCATCAACCGCCCCAACGGTTGGGTCAGCACCAATAATACGGCCAGAAAACTGGCCAAAAGTAAAAACGCATTGGCCGCCATCAGAATTCCTCCGCCCGAAACAGGGCGTAAAACAGATAGCCCAGTAACAGAAATACCAGCACGATGCCTGTCATCAGTCCCACATTCACGGTTTATCTCCCCGCGTTTATTGAATGTGGCTCGAGTGTAAGAATCAGGGCGTAAAAATGTCGTTAATATCGCAGGCAGGGGTGTAAAAAAGGTATAAAAATGCCGAGGGCACAACCAGCTCAATCAGCATCGATGAGCTGGCCGTGTTAACATGAAGGGATAACTGCAGGCCTTGCAGCGCAGGCGCCGTCATACTGGCATCAAACGGAATGATGTCTGCATGGGCCAGCCCCAGTTTCTGAAACGGATCCTGATTAAGGCGCACCTGCAACTGTTCGAGGCTGTCGCTTTTCGCCAAAATGACGCCGCCAGTGCGCGGAATGCGTCGGCCTGATGCGAGAAAAACACCGTCGGCATAGCCCTGTTTTAACCATTCAACATGAGCAGGAATCTGTTCATCAATCGCCTCAAGCGGCCGCACATACGTCAGCACCACCACATAAACCACACTCATTGTAAATTCCATGTATTACGTAAGGGATAGTGCAAGGCTACTCCTCGACAGGGGAGGCATGAAGCGCTTTTTTGTTAGAGAATCCAAGGCATATGCCATTTTCTAAACGTGGACTAATAGCGCGAAGGCCAAATCTCTTCAGGACGTTTATTCAACGCGTTAGCAATCAGCCGTTCGCCTTTGGGCCAGCGTCGCACCAACGCGTTTGACAGTGTTGATGACGCCAATCCCGCTTCTCGGGAAAGCGCAGACAGCGTTGTGCCACGTTTTTTCAAACCCGCTACGATATCTGCCGGGTGCCAGTCCTTACCGTCCATTACCATCCCCCGATGTTATTATGTGCAAATGTTCAGCATATCTAAACAACGGCGATGTTAAGTAATGCTAAACACTAAGTCAATATCGATTATCGATGGTGCCATGATGCTACCTGCTCGCCTTAAATCTGCCCGCCTGCATGCCAAGTTGACTCAGGAAAAACTGGGAGTGCTCGCGGGCATTGAAGAAGCGACCGCGCGTTCGCGTGTCTCACAGTATGAAAGCGGCACCTATCGCCCCACATTCGAGATTATGTGCGCCTTTGCCCGTGTACTCGGCGTACCGGAAAGCTATTTTTATACCGTCGATGACGACTTCGCAGAACGCATTTTGCTGTTGTATGAAAGTGACCGCATACAGCAAAAAAAGAATGCATAGGCAGCGTAAAAAACGCGCTAAACAGAGGAAGGAACCACAGTGCAATTAACTGACAGGGATGCGTTTTCTGATTTTTTTGCTGCTGAGGATGATGAAAGGGCCTGCGCCAGACGTCATGCATTTTTCAAATACCATGAAGGGACCGAGCAAACGGCGTCCTCACGAGATGACTATCCGTCAACCTTTATGAGCGTCTACGGCATCCATATCGACTGGCGGGAGGGGATTTTCAGCCTGTTGGAGGGAATCTCGCACTATCTGGGAGACGCGGTTTTTTCTACTGAATTTGACTACGACAGCGACGTTGAAACCGCTACGGTCAACGTTGCTGGCGTTCAGCATGTTTTTCATCATCATTCGCTGGGATCAGATGAGTATGATTCGGAGCAGGCGCGCATTGAACGCCTGCTACTGGCTGGAGGATATGCTTTGCGCGTGCACACCGAAAGCCTGGTGAGCGACACACTGTCTTTTTTACTGATGCCCGTCAGCGCGTGGCAATACGTCGAACAGCAGTTCGGTACTGAATCAGTATCAAAATACTTCGTCCCGTATGCCAGCCAGTGCTCTGCGCCAGACAGTGAGATCCCCGCCGCAAACAGTACGTCAACGACAATCCCCAGCGCTTCACCACGCACCATAACGTTCGAAATACGCCTCGCCCTCATCGGTTTCTGGTGTGGGTTTCCGGTACTCGTCGGTTTTCTTCTCTATGTCCTGTGGGGTGTGCTAACCAGAACGGAACCGTTGCCCCCACCCCAGCCTAAAGGCTGTGAAAACGTGGAAAAGATACACGCACACTTGCGCCCAGAAGTGGCAGGACCGCTCAAAGCACAAATGCGTAAAAGTTTAGGGTGCGAAGAAGTGGAGAGAGCAGCGTGGATAATGACATCATGCCAGTGGATGGCTGATGTCAGGATCTCGGGCAAAAAAACCTTTCGGTCTATTTTTTAATGCGTTGCGGAATCATTGAGCATTCAACACATCACATTTTGGAGCGGGAAACGAGACTCGAACTCGCGACCCCGACCTTGGCAAGGTCGTGCTCTACCAACTGAGCTATTCCCGCTTAGGAAGTGTAATTCAGCTAACGATAACTTATTGAATATAATAAATTTATTCAACGCTTCGTGTTAGCGGTGAGCATTATGTACCAATCATTTCAGGCTGGCAAGCCCTTTTCAGTGAAAATGCGCGCAAGTGGTCATTCCCTGCTCGCTGGTGCTAAATACCTGCGAACTCAGTACTCGCGTGAAAAATCAACTTCGCCGCGCAGCGCCGCACCCTGAGAGTAACGTTGCAAGTTGTCCAAGAACAGGTCCGCCATCAGCGTTGGCACCATCGGACCGGCAATATGCGGCGTCAAGGTTAACCGGGGCGTTAGCCAGAAAGGGTGTTCTGGCGGCAGCGGCTCCTGACGAAAAACATCCAGCACCGCTCTTGCCAGTTTTCTTGCACGCAACGCCGCCACCAGATCGTCATCCACCACGGACGTGCCGCGCCCCACGTTGATAAATACCGTGGAGGGTTTCATGCATGCGAACAAATCTGCGTTGTACAGATTCGGCGTATCCGGCAACAAGTTCACCATATAATCGGCCTGCGCCACATCGTGCGCCAGCGCGTCAATCCCCGACACACGCGCAAAACCGGACAATGCCGGCGGTGTATTAACAATCCCGTATAGCGTTACGCCAAATGACCGCAACATGGCGGCCACTTCAGCGCCAATATCACCCGCGCCAACGATCAATAAGGTTTTGCCCGTCAACAGCCCGGACAGGTGGCGATCCCACTCCTGACGTTGCTGCTGTTCCTGCAATGCGAACAAACGCTGCTCGTGCGCCAACAAATGTGCCAGGATGTATTGTGCAATCGGCTGACCAAACACCCCTACGGCGCGACTCAAACGGTAATTTTGCGGGAGACCCGCTGCAAGCAGCGGCTTGAAGCCAGCCCAGGTAGATTGCAGCAATGCCGGGCGATGCCCAGCGGTTAGCAGCGATACCGCCCGGTCCGGCTCACCAAGCCAAATGTCACAGCGCGCGACGGCGTCTTCTCCGTCATCAGGAAGGCAATAGTCCAACCCCGATGCTTTCGTGCTTAACAGCGCACGCAGTTCCTCCGCCCGAGATTCCAATAAAAGAATCGCCCCCATTTCTCCCCCTCGCGTTATCAACGGTAGCCGTAAAAAAACCACAACTACCCTACTCGTAGCGAGAAGCCTGTGGCAACCCTTTCAGCATGCAGGCCCGTTTTCTGACAGACGTCACTCTTCTTCTTGTGATTCGCGAATGTGGTTCACCATGTCCAGCAACATGGTGGTGACATGATGATCCGCCACGGTATAAAAAATCTGGCGTGACCGACGCTCCCGCTTCACCAAGCGCGCGCCGCGTAGCAAGCGTAAATGGTGACTCACCAGTGACGGTGAAAACGCCAGGTTTTGCGCAATGTCACCGACAGCATGTGGCCCCGTCAGGCAGAAATGCAAAATGCGCAAACGGGTAGGATCGCCCATCAGACGAAACGTTTCTGACAGGATGGTAGTTTCATGCAGAGAAAGCATGGCATGACGACTCAATGTGCGTGCCCTCGCGTAACAGATATGTCCGTATCATGATGATGAGAATGATCGTCATGATGTTGATGTATTTCCTTAAAGGGTGACATGCTGCACCTACAGGCCGCCTCATCTTCATCACCCCAGTCAATGGCAACCGTTGCGTGTTCTACGTGAAAACGGTCATAAAGCTCGCGCTCTACCTGCCGAACCATCTGACGCACGTCCGCCCCCTCTTTGGCGCGTACATGCAATGTGGCCAGGGTGCGCCCCGACGTGATCATCCACACGTGCAGATTGTGGATATCTGCCACTCCCGTTACGCTCTCTTTAAGGTAGCGTTCAATCTCTTGCGGCATGGCATTGGCGGGTGCCCCTTCCAAGAGTATGTGCAGCGATTTTTTCAATAACGCCAATGCGCTGCGCAAGATCAGCACCGACACCACCAACGACAGGATAGGGTCGATGGGGGTCCAGCCGGTAAAATAGACCACAATGGCCGCCGCGATAGCACCGATGGAACCCAGTAGATCGCCCATCACATGCAGTGCAGCACCTTTGATATTGACATGCTCGCTGTCGCCGCGCGTCAATATCCAGAACACCGCAATATTCACCAGCAGCCCGATCGCCGCTACGACCAGCATCAGCCCCGCTAGCACCTCATGCGGCTGGCGAAAACGCAGCCACTCTTCGTAGGCTATACAGATGACGATAGCAAACAGCGTCAGCGCATTGATAAACCCGGCAATGACTTCGAAACGCAAATAGCCAAAGGTACGCTTGGTGTCTGCATTACGACGACCAAAGCGAAAGGCGGCATAGGACAACGCCAGTGCCGCGGCATCCGTCAGCAACGCCAACGAACCGGAAAGCACACCGCCCACGACTTCTACCAACATAAAAGGTAAAAGTAATCAAAAAAGCGATCAGGACCTTACGTTCATTTGACCGCGTTACCGTCGGCGCATGGTCGTGAGCATGATCGTGGTGATAATGGGGCATTGTACCTCTCCTGCCTTAAGATGATTTAATATATGAATAGTTATTAATATATTAAAACTCAAGCAATGCAAACAGTTTACCGGCCGCAACGATCGCCGTGCTCAACCACGTTATTTTCATGTCAGACAGGCATCAAGATCTCATTTCAAGGCATGCATCTGATGATGGATCTCCGCCAGCACGCCGTTGGCGCGCTGATACTCTGCCCGTTTTTTACTGGCAACGTCGTCGAGACTTTTGCGTGCGATACGCAGCGGCAACAGACACACGCCATCGGGTCGCAATTGCCCCCCCACGGAGAGCCAAAAGCTCTCATAATCGGCATGAAAACTGGTTTTCTTTTTACGCCAGTAGCGCCAGTTCTGATAAAGATTGGTATGATTTCCCACCGCTATCATGCACTCAATCCCTAACAGCTCGCCCAGCACGCAGGCCGTTTCGAGTACCAGCCGTTTAGGGAACAACCCATGGCAATCACGCGTTACCTGCGAAATGCGCGCCTTCTGCTGTTGCAAGTGCCGCGTCAGCCCTTGTAATCCGCCGATAAATAACGCTCTCTGTCCGTCGAACTGCACCACGGTCATGGTCATACGCGCCAGCGGCATCCCCTCAGTACACAACTGAAGCGTTATCTATCCCTCTTTATCCAGTGATGAGTGGGAACCCAATAGCAACGCGTAAGCAGCACCGCTTTTACCCTGAAAATTGACGATCGGTACACCGCCAGGTGTCAGCATCAGGCGACGTAACCTTGGATTGGCACAGGCCACGGCATCATAGTGATAACAAAGCGCGGCCAAGGCGTTGCGGGCAGAAAAACGGCTAGAGAGGTATGGCCGTTGAAGTTTATCGGGCAGCGCCATTTGGGCATACAGCATCTGCGCCCGCTGCGGGTGACTGGCAATGTAGTGGAGCCAGTTCAGCGTCAAAACAGGGTGAAGGAGCGAGCGCACCAGAAATTTAAGACGGTAGGCGGGCTTTAACCAAACGCTCTTCTCATCAGGGTGAATATCCCCGCGCAGCAAATGGCTCAATAACTGCCAGAGGCTCATCGGGGATAATATTTCATCAAAGGTTACAAGTGCCATAAGAGATAATATAGTGTTGATTCTGAAACAGACCCCTATCTCTATCAGCCGTTGACTAAACTGTTATACAATCATCTTTTAGGAAGCAACCAAACCCCAGACTTGTTTATTATTGGTTTATTAAAAAGCCAATCCCGAAACGGTTAACGTCGAGATCGGCCTTTTTACAGAATCTGATGTGATACACCAATGATAGCGTTTCTCGTTAATCCAGATCATGATCGTTGCTGGCGATCACTTTCTGGTACCAGGCAAAGGATTTTTTCTTGCATCGTTCCAGCGTGCCGTTGCCAAGATCGTCGCGATCGACATACACAAAACCGTAGAGTTTGCTCATTTCCCCGGTCGACGCGGCGACCAGATCGATGCAGCCCCAGGTGGTGTAGCTAATGACCGGGATACCGTCATCGATCGCATCGCCCATGGCGCGGATGTGCTCACGCAAATAGCTGATGCGGTAATCGTCTTCGATCTCGCCATTGGCATTGATCTCATCGCGTGCCCCCAGACCGTTTTCCACCAGAAACAGCGGCTTCTGGTAACGGTCGTACATCATGTTCATGGTGATACGCAAGCCGAGTGGATCGATGGCCCAGCCCCATTCACTGCGGGTAATATGTGGGTTGGTAAGAGATTTAGCGATATTGGCTGCACTGCTGTTGTGCTCATTCATCTCCGCCGAGGCACAGCGTGAGGCGTAGTAACTAAAAGAGACAAAATCGACGGTGTTTTTCAGTATTTCAGCATCACCGTCCTGCATCTCGATATGGACACCTTTCTCACGGAACACTCGCGCGGAATAGGACGGGTAAGCGCCGCGCGCCTGTACATCGATAAAGAACAGGTTTTCCCGATCTTTTTCCAGTGCCGCCCACACATCTTCTGGCTTACAGGACCACGGATAAAAGTTTCCTCCCGCCAGCATGCAGCCCACCTGATTTTCAGGATTGACCTCGTGCGCGATCCGGGTCGCCAGCGCACTGGCGATTAGCTCATGGTGCGTAGCCTGATACTTCACCTGATCCTGATTTTCACCCGGTTCGAACACCAGGCCAGCACCAGAGAACGAGCTATGCAGCAGGATATTGATCTCGTTGAACGTCAGCCAGTATTTCACCAGTCCGTCGAACGCTTAAAAGCAGGTGCGCGCATAGCGGGTGAAAAACTCCACCATCTTGCGGTTGCGCCATGAGCCATACTCGGTGACCAGATGCATCGGTACATCGAAATGGCACAGCGTCACCAGCGGTTCGATACCGTATTTGTGGCATTCACTGAACACCGCATGATAAAAGGCGATACCTTCCGGATTCGGCGTCAGTTTATCACCCTTCGGGTAGAGACGGCTCCAGGCGATAGAGGTGCGGAACACGCTAAACCCCATCTCTGCCATCAACGCGATGTCTTCCTTGTAGCGATGATAGAAATCGATCGCCTGATGGCTGGGATAGAACTCGTCGTCACGCAGCGTAAAACGCTTTTCCTGCCCCAGCTTTACCGGCAAACGGGCGGGACCGTGCGGGATCATATCCACGGTGGTCAGCCCTTTGGCACCTTCCCGATAAGCGCCTTCTGACTGGTTTGCCGCCAGGGCGCCCCCCATAAAAATCCGTCTGGAAATGTCGCTGCTGACATGAATCACCTTCTTTTTGTACCAATATCAATTAACTAACGCTGGTGACCTGCACGGGTTCACTCGTCTTGGCTTTGGTTGGTTGCGATTCATCTTCGGTTTCAGGAATATCCTCAAAGCCCAGAATAAGTGTCAATACAAACGACAACACCACCGCCAGAATCATCACGGCCACCACCCACACAATGCTCATCGGGTTGGCCGGATCGAAAAACTGCACGCTGGTAAACAGCCCCGGCGACGCGATGGAGTGGCTGGCAAGGCCGCCAATTCCGGCTACTGCTCCGCAAATAAAACCGCTGATCAGGCTGGCAATTAGCGGACGTTTCAATCGCACCGCCACGCCGTACAACGCCGGTTCAGAGATCCCAGCCACAATGCCGGATGCCGCTGCTGCCAACGCCGTCTGACGCAACTCGCGGTTTTTGGTATGGAACGCCACCGCCAGCGAGGAGCCGCCGAGCGACAGGTTGGCACCGATTTCTGAAAGCATCACCATGCCCTCTTTACCGGTTTCGGCAATGGTTTGAATAATGGTCGGGGTAAATACGCGGTGCATACCGGTCATTACCAACAGCGGCCACAGCGCCCCCATGATCGCCACCGATAACCAGCCCAGATAGCCATGGATGTTGTAAACGATCGAAGAGATGCCGCTACCGATCCAGATGCCCAACGGGCCGATAATCACAATGGCGATCGGCGCAGAGACCAGCACGATCAGCATCGGTTTCAGGAAGTTTTTCGTCACTGCCGGCGTAATGCGATCGATGCCCTTTTCGATGTACGACAGGATCCAGGTCATGCACAGCGCCGGGATAACCGTGTAGGTATATTTCACCGCCGTGACGGGGATAAACGCCAGCTCGACCACCTGCCCTTGCGCCGCTTTCGCCATCAGATCGATAAAGTTGGGATGCACCAGCACGCCCGCAATAGCGATAGCCAGCGACATGTTGGTTTTGAATTTAAGTGCCGCCGAGGCCGCCACCATGATAGGCAGAAAGAAGAACGCACCGTCACCGATCACATTCAGGATCACCAGCGTTGAGGAGCCTTTCTCGAACACGCCGAACATGTCGAGGATCATCGCCAGCAGTTTCACCATTGAGCCGCCGATAATCGCCGGGATCAGCGGCGACATGGTGTCAATCAGCGCGTCGAGAATGCCTGCACCAATGCTTTTTAAGGTGATTTTTCGTTTGGCATCGGGCAGCGTGCCCGCAGCCCCCGCCGGGCCGAGCTTCAACACTTCCTGATAGGCTTTCGCCACGTTGTTGCCAATGATTACCTGACACTGCGTTTCCGTGTTTACCACGCCCATCACGCCGCTGATGGCTTTGAGTGTCGGGTTGTCTACCTGCGTTTTATCTTTTACAACGAAGCGCAAACGCGTCATGCAGTGCGTCACCGCTTCAATGTTTTCCAGTCCCCCCAGCGCATCCACAATAGCGCGAGAGACAGTTTCATAATTCTTGGACATAAGTGGGTTATCTCTTGGTGTCGGTGCGGAAAAAATCGCCATAGGGAACCGGTTCCACAAAATCATGAAACGTTTCACAGCGCCAAACAAGAGAGGAAAACCATTAATTTTCCTTTTCGTGATAACGATCATCTATCGTTAACATGATCGATTCAACGAAGCTACTGAAAAGCAAAGGCAAAACGGTTAGACTGTCGCAAGATGACTATTTAGCGGGTAACCGTACATGACAACCATTCTTGAGGTGGCAAAGAAGGCCGGGGTCGCCAAATCGACGGTATCGCGCGTGTTGTCAGGTAACGGTTACGTCAGTCAGGAAACAAAAGATCGTGTATTCAAAGCGATAGAAGAGAGCGGCTATCGCCCCAATCTGTTGGCGCGTAACCTCGCCGCGCAAAAATCACAAACCATTGGGCTGGTGATCACCAATACCCTGTATCACGGCACTTACTTCAGCGAGCTGCTGTTTCAAGCGGCAAAAATGACCGAGGCGCACGGCCGCCAGTTGCTGCTGGTGGATGGCAAACACAGCGCTGAAGAAGAGCGCGCCGCGATTCAATTCCTGATCGATTTACGCTGCGATGCCATCATCATCTATCCGCGTTTTCTTACCATTGATAAAATGGATCAGATAATTAGCCAGCATAAACAGCCCATCATGGTGCTGAACCGCCGGTTACGGGTGAATGACAGTTACTGCATCTACTCCGATCAGCATGAATCCAGCCGCAATGCCGTCAACCACCTGATCGAGCAAGGGCATCGTGAAATTGCCTTTATCACCGGTGCACTGGACTCGCCCACCGGCATGGAACGCCTCGCAGGCTACAAAGCCGCACTGGAACAGCACGCGATTCCCGTGGATGAACGCCGTATCGTTCTCGGTAAGTGGGCACTCACCAATGGTGTTGAGGTCGTCAACACCCTGCTCGACAATCAGGTCAGCTTCTTAGCGTTAGTCGCCAGCAATGACGACATGGCTATCGGTGCGCTCAAACAACTCTATACGCGTGGCGTTGGTGTGCCCGAGCAGGTGTCGGTAATTGGTTTTGATGACTTGCCCACGGCGGCGTTTACCATCCCTTCGCTCTCCAGCGTGAAAATGCCGTTGGGTGAGATGATTCAAGAGATCATCAACAGACTGCTGTCCATGCTGGATGGTGGCACGTTGAGCCAACGCAAGGCCTATCCAGCATCATTGATCCTGCGCGATTCGGTGACGACGGGGCCGTTTTATCGCTAGTTTTTTCACCGATGCGGTGTCAACGATGTCGTTATATCATGCGGTTACGTAAGGATACGCGAAATCAAATCGATGTTTTTCAGCCGCCCCAAGACCCTCAGCGACCTGATCAAATCAGGTAGCCTCAGAAAGATCCAGCAGCGCATCGATGCTGCTAACTGCAATCAACCTGATGAGCACGGCTTCGCGCCGCTGCACTATGCCGTCACCTACCGTGAAGCAAAGATTGCACGCTACCTGCTGTCGCAGGAGAGCGAGCCGGTGATCGGTGAACAGGGCAGACATCTCCCCGCGATAAACGAGGTCGTCAATTCCCTTTGTTTGCCGCTGATTGAAGCGTTTCTCGATTCCGGTATCTTCCTGCCGGAATATATCGATGGCTTACCGCTGCTGCACCATTTGGTGCGACGTAAAGATCTGAAAGAGAAACACGTTGCGTTCTTTCTGCAACAGGGCTTGGATCTGAACACGATCGATACCCGGGCCAGCGGTAAAACACTGTTGGCCTACTACCTGAGCCAGGAAGAAATCACCATTGATACCCTGCGTCTGCGTTGGCTTATCCGCTTGGGCGCTGACGTCAACCGGGCAGAACAGCCTTGGGCAACACCGCTCTATTCAGCGCTGACCAACGGTACGCTGTACAACACCCAAGACAAACTCAGTATTACGACCTTCACCAGCGTGCTGGATGAGTTGGAAAAAGGCGGGCTGCAACACGATCTGGATTTGGACAGTTGCCATTATGCCGGTATCGGGCTGGAAGCGCTCCGACGCGGGAACTTCGCCGGTTTTATCCGGCTGCTGCAAGCCGGGATCAGTATTCCTACTGATGAGAAAGGGGAAATCATCGATTATCTCACCAGCAAAAACTTTCGGCCAAAGCAGGTAAAACTGATTTTCGAGTTGAACCAGAGCCAAGGGCATGAGCTTCCCCACAGTATCCTGATCCATGATTCGCGAACCATCCGGCAGATCATTGACGAATTGCCGCATGATGCGCCCGATATCAACACCATGTTTATCGATATCGTCACCGCAACCGGTCTTCGGCGAGATGAAAAGCTATCCCTGTTGGGCACCCTGCTGGACAAAGGCGCCGATATCAACACATCGGGCGAATGGTCCCATTTTCAAATCAGCGCGCTGCACATCGTCGCTGGTTGGCCAGACAACGTGGAACACGGTCAGGCTCTGCTGACCTGGCTGCTGGAGCGCGGTGCAGCCATTGAATGTCACGGCCTGTCAGCGTTTTATCTGGCGGTGTGGTTCGGCCACATGGAGACCGCCAATTTGCTGGCAACGCGCGCTGCCAATCTCACCTGGATCGATTGTAAACAGGGTACGGTGTTCTCTTACCTTTTTACCCAGAGCCCCAACGGAGAACGGATGAGCCTGAGCAAGGTATCCGCCGTGTTGCGCCGTTTGCAGGGTATCTACCGCAGCAAAGGGCTGTCATTACCCCTCGCAGAGCCGTTTAATTATAACTCGCATGACTACGCGCCACTGAGCACCGCCCACACGCTTGCGGCATGCATCGCGCTGTTCGATGCAGAGTATTTTATTCCATTGGCGCGCGCCTTGTTAGATATCGGTTGGTCGCTGAATGCCGAGATCAAAGACGAACATTTCAACGGCAATATGATCGCCTATCACTTGAACTATGCCAAAGCCGGAGAGGATATCAGCCCGCTGCTCGATAGCCTGCCAGACCCCCTCGATCTCACCAGTGAGATCTCAGGCGATCCACTACTGTGCGCCATCGGTTCCCGCGTGGCGCTGGAAACCGTCAAACGCCTGATCGTCGGCAACGATCCGAATCGCATTATCGGCAGGAAGATCAAGAACAATAGCATCGTTTATGCTGAACAACCGCTGCTGATCTACTCGATGGATCATGTGAGTGGCAACAGTGATAAGATTACACCGTAATACGCGTATGCCGTGTGCAACATGCTGCTGACGGCGGGTGCCGATCCCAACTGTACCGCGACGCGCCGCTTCAAGCCTGAGTTCGATCATCGCAACGGGGTGACGCGGTTAGAAAACAGCGCGCTTGAATGGGCCATCATGCAGGAATACTTCGATATCTTTACCCTGCTGCTGGATCACGGTGCCGATCCAGCTCGCCGCACCTGTATCAAGCAGGAGCAGTTTGTCCATTTTGCCTGCACCCGTCTGAGCGGCAGACCGGAATCGACCGTGACCCCGTACCTTGATGAGCTGGAACGACGTGGGCTGCTGGACCTTGAAACGAGGAGCGGCACCGAGGCGACGCCGCTGCTGATGGCGGTGTCCAAATGCCAAACACCGCTGGTGCGTTATTTCCTCGATCGTGGCGCAAACCCTAACGCCGTCGGCGGGTTCGATAATTCCGCCGCCTTGCACCGCGCACTGAGTAATTGGGGGTGGGTAGATAGATAAAGTCTCGTGCCGCGAAACCGTAGAGCTGCTGTTAGCGGCCGGAGCCGACTGCCAATGGGTCGATCCCGATGGCGACTATCCTTTGATGTGCGCCGCCGGGTACGGGAGCCTGGCCGGGCTAGAGGCACTGTTGGCGCACGGCGTTGACACCCGTCAGGCGAATGCGCAAGGGCGCACCGCTCTGCATGAGGCGATAGTGCGCGCCTACAGTTACGACACCTACCCCGATGACGAAGAGACGGAGGCAGAGCACAGCTTCGATCCGGAACTAAAAGGCGAGATCGTCAAACGTCTGCTCGATCATGGCGCGGATATCAATGCCGCCGATGAGAATGGCGATACGCCGTTGATCTTCGCGCTACGCGCCAACCGGGAATCCATTGTCCACCTGCTGCTGGAGCGCGGCACCGACGCGCAACAGCCTGATAAACTTGGTCGAACGCCGTTGATGCTGGCCGCACAATATTGCGCCGCACCTTATTTCGACCTGCTGTGGGCGCGCCAATCCACGTCAAAAATCCGCCACTAGTGCTCCAACAACGGCGACAACCTCCTGCACGCCATCTGCCTGCAGAGTCATAGCGATACGACGGAAGCCCAGTTCAGAACGGCGCTGCTACACGAAGAGGTTGCCTATCAGGTTAACGATCGGCGTATCACACCGCTGCACTATGCCTGCTATCTCGGGCATCAGGCCATCGTGACACTCTGCTGTGAGCAAGGGTTTGACGTCAATGCGCCAGATGACGGTGATAATACGCCACTGCATACCGCGTTATTTTTCGATGAAGACGAGGTTGAAGAGGATGAAGTCATCCAGATGGTCACCAGCCTGCTCACCGCGGGCGCTGACCCAAATAGAGCCAATGCCGCCGGGGAAACCCCGCAGATGATCGCTTCACGCCGCAATCTGACTGATTGCGTCTCACTGATGAGCATGATGACGGCAACCGCCCACGGGTTTAGTGCAGCTGGGCAGAGGTTATCGTGACGTCAACGGTTGGTAGATAATACCATAACGGCTATATCAGTGCTGATGAGCGCTGGTATCTGCCGGTGGACATTTTATTTAAATCACTATCGAAATATTATATATTTATAATTAAAGTTACATTTAAAATAACCAATATCCAAGCAAAAAACAAAACAACATATAAATAGAACCTAAAATAGAATCGACAAGGGTTGACGAAAATTAAATCAACTTTCAAAGTGGTGATTGCACGCTGCGGTGATATGCAATTTGTCATATCTACTTTAATCATGCCGTATGAAAAAAACGAGGTTTTATGCATGCAATCGCTGATGAAAAAGTAATAACGCCATCGATACAGTTACATGAAAATTTAATGGCGTTAAGCAAAAGTGTAAAAGGAATCATCCCAAGCATCTCGACCACACACGTCAATGATATATTACAGTTAACTATTTCCCCCATGGCACTTTCCTGGAATTGGTCGAAAGGATTCAACTACCAGCCACGATGATATAGTGAGTCGTCGTTCTCTATTGGAAAATAGTCAAATAGTATTTTCTGGCCTACAAAGTGAACCTCACGGATGAGGTTCATTAATCCCGATGAGCATATTCTATTAATTGATTTGAATAACAAGTCTGCAGGACACCAATTTAAGCATCGCTTGCAGTGGCTTTGTGTTTCACACACCAACACCTTAATACCTCAATTTCACGCTGGAATCCGTTGCCGATGATCTTAAATGCGTTCACCAACGATATAAAGCAAAAACCAGCAGCGGCACTATTAGCCATTATTATTACAGCTATTAGTTTGGTGACGACATTTCTTATCGTTATGCTCTATGTTACAGACCGTGATATTGAACGGTGGTTGCCGGAGCATCAGCGTTTATATCGCATTGAAAGTCAATTCAACCTCCCTAATGGCTATATCGTGCGCTCAGCGCAGGTTCCGTTTCCGCTAGTGGAGGCATTATAGAAACATCCCAATATCGAAGACGTCGGATACGCCTACCGGTTGTCGACTCACCTGCACCGTCAAGGCAGCGTTATTCCCCGCGTGGCAGTATTTGCCGTCACCCCAACGTTCATGGCACAACTGCATCCCTACCGTGAAGCGTTGCCTGCACCCGGCTCCCATGACATCTACATCACGGCCGATTTTAACCGCCACTATCTTGGATTAAATGACCCCCTTGGCAAAACAGTGGATTTGGGGGAAAGCGGCCAGTTCACCATCAAAGCTATCGTGGAACCTAACCCTGACAGCAGTCTAAAACTGCCCGCCACGATCGCCTTCACCCCCGAACGGATAGCAGGATACCCCGACAAACGCCTGGACTGGTATGACAGCCATGTCTACGCTTTCGCTCGCCTCAAACCCTCTCAGCCGCATTTTGATCCACAACTGCTGGCTAGTATCGTCGCCAATAATGCACCGCAGCTACCCGGAGCACCTTTTACACCCTTGTCGTTTCTGACGTTCAGCGCCAAAAATATCCTCAATATGCACTACGACGATGGCTATGCCGATGAATTCGTCAAGACGCGTGAAAAGTCATTGCTGCATACGCTGTACGCTGCGGCACTGTTTGTTCTATTCACCACCGTGGCCAATTTTTTCAATATCAACGGCATTCTCAATGCCGCCAAACGCCCCAGCCTGCATATCAAACGCAGTCTTGGCGCTTCAGGTGCACAGATCCTGGCAGAATCGCTGAGCGTGTTCTTGCCGCAGTTCCTGACAACGGTGTCTCTGGCGACCTTACTGCTCGGCACCCTCTTACCGCTGTCCGCGGACGTGAGCGAATTGCTCCTCCGCCAGCCAATGACACGCCTGCTGACGGTATTTTTGGGCGTCACCCTGTTCATTGGCTTGACGATGCTACTCTCACACCTGCTGAGTCTCTGTTTCTTCTTGTTTGGCAACGGCGCTTCACAGACCCCGCATCGCTATGAAAAGCTGAGTATGTATTACCTCAACCGCATAATGATGATGGTGCAACTGCTGGTAGCAGGTACCACCGTTTACCTGTGGGCGGGTGTGATGACGCAACATCTTACGGTGATGCATGCAGATGTGGGTTACCAAAAAGCGCACCGCCTGACGTTCACGCTTGATGAAGGGTTTTATACACTCAGTAGCGCGTACGCAAGTTACAACATCAACTTCAGGAAACCGCAGGCACATCAGCTTTCAGTTTGAGCAGTTGGCAACCGTTTGATATGTCGCGCCACATACTTAACGTGCAGCACGCGCAACAACAGGTACAAGACCAATTTACCGTCATCAATACCCTTTCTGCCGACAAATACTTTGTGGAGGCCTGGGGATTAAAAACAGTGGCAGGCCAAGAGAATACGCTGCGGGCCAGCACCGATGACGAGGTATGCCACGCAATCGTCACCCGTGCCTTTGTGGATGCCATGGGGCAGAAAACCGTCGATGGAGTGCTGAATACCCGCTACTACATTCCCTTTCCGGGAGGACAAAAAGCACTTCGGGTGTTACGGATAGTGGAAAACTTCGACCTTGGAGAGCACCTTCCTTCCACCCAGCCTTTAATCATCTTCATCAACGATCGCCTGGAAAAATTCGCGACAGTGGCCTATTCGAACGATCAACAGGAGGCCTCTGTTGTTGCACTGATTAAACGCTATGGCCCACCAAACTTATCTCTGCAAACGGTACAGGCGCTTCATAACCGTCATTTCCATAACGATTCACAGATGCTCAACATCATTACACTCACCGCGCTATTAGCGTTGATGTTGATGGTTATCAGCACCTTGGTGATCAGCCTATCAGAGGCTCAGCGGTTAGACAGCACACTGAAAATCATGGAAGCGGTGGGGGGTTTTCTTGTGACAGACGTAGTGTTTTTCCTGCAACAACATGTACTACCCATGTTGTTCTCTTTACTGGCGTCACTGGCCCTGGGATGTTTGCTGTTAAGGCGCTGGCTACAGCAGTATGACACCGTTGCCGGGGTGGTCTATGTCAATGCGTTTGCGGCACTGCTGTTGCTGGGGCTCATGGTGGTAGCCATTATGACACTGTCACTGGTGTTGCACGATGGCAGGATGACCCGCCCGTGGTTAAGGCGAGGGTAAGCCATGATGGACATTCAATTAGATCCCAAATTCACTCGACATCACGCTGCCAAAGGGATAGTCGGCCTGGGACTGCTGATTTTCGGCCTGTTATGCCTGTGGCTTATCAACCTGGCCACCGCAGAAAAAGTAACGCGAATGCCGTTTACCCTGGTGACGTTACACGTCGCCCAGCGCGGCGTATTTACCGATACGCTAGTAACACGGGCGGTGGCTATCCCGAGTGAAAGCGTGATTATCGCCTCTGAACGCGGTGGTACGGTCATTGAGGTGCGACAGAGCGCATCCAACGACGTGAAAAAGGGAGATGTTATTGCCCGATTGTCGAACGACGACTTCGTTTTGCAGGTCACCTCGCGTATTGCCGATGTCACTGAACAGACCAACAACCTGCGCAATATGCGCAGATTACTCGAGGAGGATGATCTCGATACGCGTCTGGTACGGCAAGATTCATATTTTCATTTGGAGAAAATCGATAAAGAAGCGGCGCGTAAAAAGACATTGTACGAGCGCGGCATTCTGGAAAAAGCCACCTATGAACAACTGCTGGATGAATTGGCGCATTGGAAAACACGCTACGCTATTTTAACGACGTATCAGGAGCGGCAAGACCGTATGCTACCGGACGAGCTTGCTGAAATAGCGGCTTCAGTCAAGCATCTGGATACCTTGACCCGTTTAATTTAGAGCGGTCTGGACAAGCTGGTTATTACCGCCCCGATTGACGGTATCCTGTCACCGCTGACGATCAAGGTGGGGCAACAGATTAAACCCGGTGAAAAAGTTGCCAACTTAGACAATCCGCATTCCTATTATTTTGAAGCCTCGTTTAGCGAATATTATCTGGATAAAATCCGGCCGCACGATCGTGTCACCGCAAACTATGCAGGTATTGATATCCCCCTGCTCATCACCTCCGTCTCTTTCGTGGTAGAAAATGGTAAGTTCATTGCCAAACTGACACTCGCTCAGCCACAACAACTTTCATTGAAACGCGGTTGCGCGTTTCACTCGAAACCCAGCCAGATGCATTTCTCATTCCCACAAAAGCCGTCTTTTTCGAGACAGATGAGACGTGGGTGTACCGCTATGATGAAAAACATCATCGCGCGGTTAAAACACCCGTGGTGATTAAACGTCAGGGGGAAACACAATCGGAAGTACTGAGTGGGTTGTCTGCCGGGCAACAGGTTGTGGTGCTTACAGGCGGCAACGTTGAAAAATCCAACATTATCGAGTTTGAATAAGATGATACAACTGGAAAGCGCAGAAAAATTTTACACCACTAGAACTCTGAAAACACTGGCGCTGCGTGACATCAATCTTCGTATCACGGCGGGGGAATTTGTCTCCATTATGGGGCCATCAGGTTCAGGAAAAACCACGCTGCTCAACGTACTCGGCATGTTTGAAACGCTTGATGCCGGCCGATTGCAGCTGGCGCAGCACGACATTACACGGATGCACCACGGCCAAAAAGTAGCGCTGCGCCGCAAACTGATCGGTTACATATTTCAGTCATTCGATCTGATCGATTTTATGTCGGTATATAAAAATATCGAGTTACCACTCAAGTACCGAAATCTGAACGAAAAGCTCGCGTTAAACAAACCATTGAGCAGTTTGGATTATCCGGTAGAAGCGCACACTACCCAGCCCAGCTTTCAGGCGGTCAGAAACAGAGGGTTGCCATCGCTCGCGCCATGATTTCACGGCCAGCATTGATTTTGGCCGATGAGCCAACGGGCAACCTGGACAGTAATAACAGCAAAACCGTATTGAAGCAGCTAGAAGAGATTAATCAGGTCGGTACTACCGTTGTCATGGTTACGCATTCCCCCGAGGCCTCAAAGTATGCCAAACGACACTTAATGATGAAGGACTGTTGTCTCACATGACATAGCAAGGAGAGACATCATGAATGGAATCATACCAATTGTTCAGATTGATACTGATATAACATCAGCACTGAGCACCAACGATCTCGAAAAAATCGCCACGCAAGACTACCGACAGATGAGCGCCTATCTGATTGGCAAAATTCCGGCACAAGCGTTGCTCAGTACCGAAGAACTGCATATTTTCCACACCGAGCAACAGCAAGCAGTCACCGCCCAACCCGTGGCAGCCAAAAAGTTGGTGGTGGTATTGAAAGCCACTCGCCTGTGTAACTTACGTTGCACTTATTGCCACTCCTGGGCTGAGGGGCCAAACCAAACCAAACCAAACCAAACGATGCGATTTGATATATTGGCTCGAACTATCCGTAAAATATTGGCTATCCCCAACATTAAACACTTTGAGTTCGTTTGGCACGGTGGCGAAGTGACGCTACTTAATCCTCTATTTTTTCAAAAGCTACTCTGGCTACAACAACAATTCAAACAACCAGAACAGCATATTACCAACTCAATGCAATCAAACGCGGTAAATATCTCGGATGAATGGTTAGCCTTTATTAAAGGGATCGGAATGCATGTTGGTATTAGTCTAGATGGCATTCCTGCCGTTCATGACTCACGTCGCGTCGATTACCGAGGTCGAGGAACAGCACAACGCGTCGCGGAGGGACTCAAAAAGCTCAAACAACATTCCATCCCCTACGGGGCACTCATCGTTGTTGACCGCCACGTCTATCAAACGGATCTGCGAGAAATGTTCGATTACTTCGGTAAGATAGGTCTCAATGACATCGAATTTCTCAACATCGTCCCTGATAATCGCATCCCTGCGGGAGGGAAAATAGACGAAAATTATATCACTTATGCCTAGTTTGTCGCGTTTCTGGTTCGGGCATTTACGCTTTGGTGGGACGACTATCGCACCGTTTTACACATTCCACAATTCAGCGATTTTATTCGAGCCATCAAGAATCCTGGAACGCAACTGGCCGCCTGCTACTGGTCAGAAAATTGTTCCCAGGAGGTGATTACCCTGGAACCAAACGGAGACGTTTCACCGTGCGACAAATATGTAGGCGATGCGGGTAGCCATTACGGCTCGTTAATGAAAACTGATTTGGCAGAGCTGCTGGCCTACTCGGCACATAATCAGGCGGCAAAGCGTGAGGAGCAGGAAGCCTTCAATAAAATGCGCCAGTGTCGTTGGTTTTCCCTCTGTAATGGGGGATGTCCGCACGATCGCGTGATTAATCGCCGACACGTGGCCGGGTATCAGGATAATTGCTGCGGCACGGGAAAACTGTTAGCGACTATCGAAGGCTGCCTGAATAAGGAACGTCGCGCTACCTCAAAAACAGGGGGTAACCCGCCCTCACCTTCAGGTAGCACATCATCATAGCCGCCTCAGCGAATGGCAGAGGGCAAGCAGCCAAAGCGGGTGCGAAAGCGCTCAGAAAAGCGCGCCCGCGATTGATATCCGCAGGCTTCGGCAATGCGAGGAATACTCCAGGCGGTGGTTTGCAACAGCATCATGCCGTGGTGCATACGAATATCGCTTAGGATCGTTTCAAAGCGCTCTTGCTATGCGGCAAGACGTCGCCGCAGGGTGGCTTCGCTCATCGCCAGCTCTCGGCCCGCTTCGCGTGCGGTCCAGTGACGATGCGGCGCACGCGCCATCAGCGCTTGCAGACGCGCTACCGTGTCATTGTGCCGTGGTTGGCAGAATACATGACCACGCTCAGCCAAGGCGCTCAGTAGTTCCAGTAACCGGTAGGTAAGCCGCTCATCGCTCACGGGCCTGATCTCGACGCTTTCAATCAAATGCCATAACGTCGATGCCAAATCGTCATCCAATGGCATCACCTGAACAGGCCCAGCAGCGATGCGTTCAACGCCCCCTACAAGAGAAGAGACCGCTGAGTGACTTTCCAGCAGCGCGCTCGCGATTGTCATAAAAACCGAACGGAAACAGCGCTCAGCCCCTCCCGGGGTTTTCACGATGTCCACACAGGGGCCTGCGTCGACCAGCACCAACGCAGGCCGCATGGCATCGACCAAGACCTCATGCTCTGCGAACGCTAAACGCATCTGCCCTGATACCACCAGTAACACGGTTGTCTCATGAAACTGGAAACGTGCGGTTTGTTGCGGTTGCCGCAGGCAAGGCTGGGCCAGTGCGCACAAGCCATGTCGCACCACGGGCGAGGACGAGGACAACCGCCAGCGCTCCCCTCCCTCTCCCTGAAGCACCGGCACTGTCAACGCTTGCCCGACGTGGTTCACGCCACTGGCACCGCTGGATTCAAACTGTAAAGCCCAGTCAGGCTGGCTTTCGCCAATACCGGTGCCGTCGCCAGCGCCGCGCGCACGTTCGCTCCATCCAGCGGTCCATTCACGGCCAATGCAGGAACCGCCAGTGCGTAAACAGTGAAAATATAGTGGTGAACTAACGCATCATTCCACGGCGGGCACGGGCCGTCATAACCATAATAATCGCCCTTCATTTGTTCATCCCCGGCAAACCAGGCCGTGTAATCATTAATACCGTGTCAGCCTTCATCAGGTGCGGCAGGGCCCGATTTTCCACGCGGTGTAACGCCGTTTGAATGCGCCCCCACTGCAATCTCCGTCACGGTTGGCGGAACATCAAGCAGCAACCAATGGAAAAAATCGACGCGCGGCAAGGTTGCCGGCACTTCTCGATCTTCCTGATTCACATCATCGCCTTTGCTCGGCACATCGGGATCGTGACACAAAATCACGAAGGATTGCGTGCCCGGTGGAACATCGCGCCACGCGAGATGCGGGTTACGGTTCGATGATAGCGCAACGTGTGCAGCACGGTCTGGCACGGCAAACGCGAATTCACCCGGTATCGCCTGACCATCCTGAAAGCTTTGACTGATGAGTTGCATGGAAAACCTCGTCCTGTGGAGTTATGAAATGCCGTCCCGGCTACTATACCGGCACGCAATGGAATCATAATAGTGGATTTGGTTGTACCTGAGGTGCCTTATCCAATCAATAGACTGCCAAAACCAATCAAAATGATTGGCTTTGAATTAATATAGGAAAAAGGAGTCTGTCACCACACCTCAGCCAACGTTCGTAAAACGAAATCAGCGCGTGCATTCACGCAGGCTTTAGGCAACATTGACACTCGATACCCCAATGTCGGGTAGACATCTTGTAATCGCTCAAATTCAGCTATAGCGGCATCCATACTGTGGCGTCGCTCGCTGTTTTGCACATAAATTTCAGGCCAGGGAGGAACAAGAAACACGCGTGAGTGATAACGATAGCGTGATGCGATCGTAGTGAGCACCGGCTCACCGGTTATTGCCTGAAGTGCTGCTGCAGCATCGATTAACCCGCGATCAAAAAATACCCATAACTGACCATGATCTCTCGCCTGAGCATAGTCATTCGCTGCAAGCGTTATCGCCCGGCGTAAAAATGCTTCCATATTCTTCCACGGCACTGCATCACCGCCCGAAGACATTGCTTCACGCACGATGCGTTGGCCGGGTTTCTCCACAACGGTATAGCCACGCCAGTTCAACTCTGCCAGCAGCGTGGTTTTGCCACCGCCAGAACACCCGGAAAGAATGACGAAACGATCCATAAGGTGCCTCATCGGCAATATGAAACATGAGAAAAAACAGAAGATAATGAGACAAAGAGAAGATAAACTTGGAGCGGGAAACGAGACTCGAACTCGCGACCCCGACCTTGGCAAGGTCGTGCTCTACCAACTGAGCTATTCCCGCTTAGGAAGGCCACATCAGCAAGCGCTGCTGTGAAAACCGATCGTGAAGCTGGTTACCTAAACTTTCACGCTGGAAAGTTTGGAGCGGGAAACGAGACTCGAACTCGCGACCCCGACCTTGGCAAGGTCGTGCTCTACCAACTGAGCTATTCCCGCAGGAATAACCATCTTCACTCGCACCACAAATTCTGCTGCGGTACGGGGTGCGAATTATACGAGAAATCGTTGCCGCCGCAAGCCCCTTACCGCGAAAAAATGACTGACTGCCGATAAAAACAGCAATTTCGCCATCGGTCGGGCAAAAAACGCCCGTAACGACTACAGACGGATAAAATGCTCGCGGTAGTAGGCCAGTTCCGCCACAGAATCACGAATATCGTCCATCGCCTGATGGGTACCCTGTTTTTTCAGCCCGGCCATAATCTCGGGTTTCCAACGGCGCGCCAGCTCTTTCAGCGTGCTGACATCCAGATAGCGGTAGTGAAAATAGGCTTCAAGCGCAGGCATATAACGAAACAGGAAACGGCGATCCTGACCAATGCTGTTACCGCAAATCGGAGATTTCCCGGCAGGCACCCACTGCTGCAAAAAAGCAATGGTTTCTGCTTCAGCCGCGCGTTCATCATAGGCACTGGCTTTAACCCGTTCTGTCAGGCCGCTGGCACCGTGGGTACGCACGTTCCAGTCATCCATCAGTGCTAACTGGGTATCGGATTGGTGTACCGCGATCGTCGGCCCTTCGGCCAACACATTAAGATTGGCATCGGTTACCAGCGTTGCAATTTCAATAATGCGATCCTGCTCCGGGTCCAGCCCCGTCATTTCCAGGTCGATCCAAATAAGATTGTTTTCGCTTACCTGACTATTTTCAACGGACATACATTTACTTCCTTTTCCAACCATCCCCAGAGAAGCGGGAATAACAGGCATCAGTTAATTAAAATCAAATAGAGTGTATTATAGTCTCTTCAGCCATTGTGGGCGATAACCACAGTTCAAACGAGGCTCAGTGAGCAAAAATAAACTGTCAAAAGGACAGCAACGTCGAGTTACAGCGAACCACCAACGTCGTCTTAAGCACAGAGAAAGCAAAATCGAGTGGGATGAGAACCAGTTGGAAGAGCCGCAAGAAGGCATCATTATCAGCCGTTTTGGTATGCATGCAGATGTGGAAGCGCAGGATGGCATTATCCACCGGTGTAATATTCGTCGTAACATCAAATCTCTGGTAACCGGCGATCGCGTGGTGTGGCGTGCCGGTAAAGAGACGCAGGCCGGGATCAGCGGTATCGTTGAGGCGGTGCACCCGCGCGAGTCGGTGCTGACACGCCCGGACTTTTATGACGGCGTTAAACCTATCGCCGCTAATATCGACCAGGTGGTGATCGTTTCCGCGATTTTGCCTGAGCTGTCACTGAACATCATTGACCGCTATCTGGTGGCCTGCGAAACCCTGGAGGTCGCGCCCCTGATTGTGCTGAACAAAATCGACCTGCTGGATGATGAAGGCCGCGCGTTTGTCGATGGGCTGATGGGCATTTATCGTGCGCTGCACTATCCGGTCATCATGGTATCAAGCCACACGCAGCAAGGGATGGAGACGCTGGAGCATGCGTTAACGGACAGGATCAGCATTTTTGCCGGCCAATCCGGGGTGGGAAAATCCAGCCTGCTGAACGCATTACTCTACCCTGACGCCGCCAAGATTCTGGTCAACGACGTATCCGACGTGTCCGGTCTGGGCCAACACACCACCACGGCGGCCCGGTTGTATCACTTCCCGCACGGTGGCCATGTGATTGATTCCCCCGGCGTGCGTGAATTTGGCTTATGGCATCTGGAGCCGGAGCAGGTTACACAGGGCTTTATCGATTTCCGGCCTTACCTCGGCACCTGTAAATTCCGCGATTGCCGCCACGATAACGATCCCGGTTGTGCGCTGCGCGCTGCCGTGGAGCGCGGCGACATAGCCGAAGAACGTTTCGATAACTATCACCGTATTCTGGAGAGCATGGCGCAGGTAAAAACGCGTAAAACCTTCTCTGATTCTGATACGGACCGCTGACTTTTACCGCATCCATCGCTACAATGCGCCCCTTTTTAGATGGGCGCATAAAAACCTAAGGGGCTCACTGTGCTGGATAAACTGAAAATCGCCTTACAATACTGGCTACCGAAAATCGCACTGACGCGGTTAGCAGGCTGGGGTGCAGACAAGCAGGCCGGCAGGCTGACCAAAGGGGTTATCGATCTTTTCGTTCGCTACTACAAAGTGAACATGCAGGAAGCGCAACACCCGGATACCGCTGCCTATCGGACGTTCAATGACTTTTTCGTGCGCCCGCTGCGTCCGGACGTGCGCCCGATTGATCCGCACGCACACCGCGTGGTACAACCGGCTGATGGCGTGTTATCGCAAATGGGCCCCATTGTCGACGGCAAGTTGATTCAGGCCAAAGGCCACGACTACTCGCTGGAAGCGCTGCTGGCAGGCAACTACGTGATGGCCGATCGCTTTCGCGATGGTCTGTTCGCCACTACCTACCTCTCGCCGCGCGATTACCACCGTGTGCATATGCCTTGCGACGGCGTGCTGCGTGAAATGATCTACGTACCGGGCGACCTGTTTTCCGTCAATCTGTTTACCGCTGACAACGTACCCAATCTTTTTGCCCGCAACGAGCGCGTTATCTGCCTGTTCGATACCGATTTTGGCCCGATGTTACAAATTCTGGTGGGTGCGACTATTGTCGGCAGCATTGAGACCGTCTGGTCTGGCACCGTGACGCCGCCGCGTGAAGGCATCATCAAGCGTTGGACCTACCCTGCGGCGGGTGAGCAAGGTGCCATCGCCCTGCAAAAAGGCGAGGAAATGGGCCGTTTCAAACTGGGCTCTACGGTAATCAACCTGTTTGCGCCCGATACGCTTCAGTTTGCCGCGCACCTTAATCCTCTGAGTGTTACCCGTGTGGGCGAACCCTTTGCCGAAGCAAAAATGGTGGATTCCACAGAAGAAACACCCGTTGCCGCAGAATCTGTGCCGGATGCGGCGGACCATGGCGATGACGCAATGCACCACACGCCTTAAGTAACCTGTATGCCTGCGAACCTGCGTGAGAGAGGGAGAACCATCGTGCGTCAACTCGTGATTTTCTTTGCTGCTGTTCTGCTCTCTGTCACCGCGCTGGCAGCACCCGTGCCTAACGAGGCGCGTGTGCGCCAACAGTTGGAACAGGTTGAAGCCAATAAAAACACCCCCGATCAGGCTGATATCGTCGAACAGTTTCGTCTTGCGTTAAACATCTTGCAGGAACGCAAAGAGTCACTGGCACGCACAGAGCAATATCAACACGTTATTGACGATTTCCCCAAACTGACGCAGGAATTGCGCCGACTGCTGGCGGCTGAAGAAAATAAAACCACCGCCATTAGCGACAAACTCTCGGTTGTCGATTTGGAGCAAAAAGTGGTGCAAACCAGCAGCCAACTGCTGGATCAATCGCGCCAACTGCAACAGGAACGAGAGCGACTGCGTGAAGTGATCGACTCTCTGCCCCAACTGCCGCAGCAGCAAACCGAAGCCAGCCGGGTATTAAACGAAATTGATCGTCAAATCCAATCGTTAGGCAATCCGGTCACACCGCTGGTCCAGGCGCAGTTAGTGTTATTGCAAGCTCAGCAGGCGTTGCGCCAAAGCCGGGTTGATGAACTGGAACTGGCCCAGCTTTCCGCCAGTAATCGCCAGGAGCTCTCCCGCTTACGCGTGGAATTCTACCAGTTGCGCCACGACAGTCTGGATCAACAACTACAAGCATTACGTTACAGCATCAATAACTTACGCCAGCGTGAAGCGGAGAAAGTGCTCGAGCGCACCGAGCAGTTGGTGGAACGCGGTGATGATTTGCCCGCGGTCATCAGCGAACAGCTACAGCTTAACCGCGAACTGTCTCAGGAACTGAATCAGCAGGCACAGCATCTTGATTTGATCGCCTCACAGCAGCGTCAGGCAACCACCCAAACACAGCAAGTGCGGCAAGCACTCAGCACGTTGCGTGAGCAAGCTCAGTGGATTGGGGCATCTACCGTACTGGGTGAAGCACTGCGCGCGCAGGTGGCACACCTGCCGGACATGCCTCAACCGCAACGGCTGGACACCGACATGGCCCAGTTGCGTGTACAACGGTTACGCTATGAAAACCTGCTCAGTGCCGCTCGCACCTCAGAACGCCCGAGACAAGAAAACTGCACGCCCAACAGTAACAGTCAGCAATGCGTGCTTGGCGATCAGATTCGTACCCAGCGCGACTTACTCACATCGCTGATTTCCGGCACTGATGCGCAGATCCTTGAACTGACCAAGCTTAAAGTGGCGACTAGCCAACTGGAAGAAGCGCTGCTGGAAATCCGCGAGGCGGTTCACCGCTATCTGTTCTGGGTTGCCGATGTGAATCCTATTTCCTTCGCCTTCCCGGTACAGGTGGTGCAGGCGCTTTACCATCTGCTCTCGCTGGATACCTTTACTCAGCTCAGCAGCGCCGTCATCATGGTGGTGACCAGCCGGGAAATCGCGTTCCCGCTGATGGCCGCGCTGATTTTAGTCGGCTTCGGCATCAGTTCGCGCCGTCACTACAACGCTTTTCTAGAGCGCGCCAGCAGCCGTATCGGCAAAGTTACCCTCGATCATTTTTCGCTGACGCTGCGTACTCTGTTCTATTCGCTACTGATTGCACTCCCGCTGCCCGTGCTGTGGGCCGCATTGGGGTACGGCTTGCAAAACGCCTGGCCCTACCCCATCGCCGTCGCGATTGGTGACAGCGTGACCGCCACCGTCCCGCTGATGTGGCTGGTGATGGTCAGTGCCTCCTTCGCCCATTCGAATGGGTTGTTTATTGCCCACTTACGCTGGTCACCCGAGCGCGTCGCGCGCGCCATGCGCTACTACCGATTGTCGATCGCCTTTATTGTTCCGCTGATCATGGCGATCATCACGTTTGAAAACCTCAACGAACGCGAGTTTTCCAGCACGCTGGGGCGACTGTGCTTTATTTTGCTATGTCTGGCGTTGAGTCTGGTGACCACCAGCCTGAAACGTGCCGGTATTCCGCTCTACCTGAACAAGGAAGGCTCAGGAGAAAACACCATCAACCGTGCGCTGTGGAACCTGATGATCAGTGCGCCCCTGATTGCAGCGCTGGCATCGGGTGTTGGCTATCTGGCCACGTCGAAAGCCTTGCTGGCTCGGTTGGAAACCTCGGTCGCCATCTGGTTCTTCCTACTGGTGGTGTACCACGTGATACGGCGCTGGATGCTGATCCAACGCCGACGCATCGCGTTTGACAGGGCCAAACAGCGGCGTGCCGAAATATTGGCGCAGCGTGCCCGCGGTGAAGAAGAGTCGGGTATCTTAGTGGAAACCACCTCAGACACCATCGAAGAGCCGGTGGTCGATCTGGATACCATCAGCGCCAAATCGCTGCAACTGGTGCGATCCATTCTGACACTGATCGCACTGGTGTCAGTGATTGTCCTGTGGTCAGAAATCCACTCCGCATTCAGCTTTTTAGAAAACATCAATCTGTGGGAAGTCACCAGTACGGTGAAAGGGGTCGATAAGGTACAGCCGATTACCCTCGGGGCGGTGTTGATCTCGATTCTGATTTTCAGTATCACGACGCAGGTGGTGCGCAACCTGCCCGCGCTGCTTGAGCTGGCATTGCTTCAGCACCTCGATCTCTCCCCCGGTTCTGGCTATGCCATTATCACCGTCAGCAAATACATGCTGATGCTGATTGGATGCCTGGTGGGGTTCTCGTTTATCGGGATCGAATGGTCACAACTCCAGTGGCTGGTTGCCGCTCTGACCGTAGGCCTTGGCTTTGGTTTGCAGGAGATCTTCGCCAACTTTATCTCCGGCCTGATCATTCTGTTTGAAAAACCGATCCGCATTGGCGACACAGTGACCATTCGCGATCTCACCGGCAGCATTATGCGCATCAATACCCGAGCCACCACAATTACCGATTGGGACAGAAAAGAGATCATCGTGCCCAACAAGGCCTTTATCACCGAACAGTTTATCAACTGGTCGCTGTCGGATTCGGTGACGCGCGTGGTGCTGACCATTCCAGCGCCAGTCGATGCCGATAGCCAAAAAGTGACCGAACTGTTGCTCAATGCGGTTAAACGCTGCCCGTTGGTATTGGAAAACCCGCCTCCTGAAGCCTTTTTGGTGGATTTACGTCAGGGTATCCAGATTTTCGAATTGCGTATCTTTGCCGCAGAAATGGGACACCGCATGCCGCTGCGTCATGAGATTCACCAGCTGATTCTGGAAGCCTACCGTGAGAACAACATGGAGATGCCGTTCCCGCCGTTCCAGGTGCAGATGAGTTCCGTGCGTATTGATGGACGCAGCCCGAGTTCAGCCAATCGGCCGGAAGGTGGGTTGTAACAGGCAGATAGCCTCAGAGAGAACCAAACACGCGGTGCCGTTCCTCCGCTGACGCGGAGGAACGGCGATGTGATGATTACGAACGCCCGACGGTGAAGGCCATCACCTCACCAATGGTTTCCGCTTTTAAAGCCAGCATAATCAGACGATCCACCCCTAACGCGACGCCAGAACAGGCAGGCATTCCCTGTTTCAACGCCGCCAGCAGATATTCATCAATCGGTTGCTGAGAAAGCCCGTTAGCGGCACGCTTGCGGTTATCCTGCTCAAAACGTTGGCGCTGCTCATCGCTGTCCGTCAATTCGCGAAAACCGTTTGCCAGCTCAATACCTTTGAAATAGGCCTCGAAGCGCTCCGCCACCCGGTGATCCTCAGAGCTGATTTCAGCCAGCGAAGCCTGTGACGCCGGGAAGTGATACACAAAGGCCGGTTTGTCGTGCCCAATGTGCGGTTCCACACCGAAGGTAAATAGCATTTGCAACAGCGTGTCGCGATCCTCTTCATGGCTGGCAAGATCGCCCATGCCGAGCTTATCTGCCGCTTCTCGCAGTTGCTCCTTATCCGCAGAAAACGGGTCCACGTCAAGATGACGCTGAAAAGCCTGCTGATATGAGAGACGCTCTGCGCTTTCACACTCCAGTACTTGCTGTAATAAATCGTCCACTTCGTCCATCAGGAGATACATATCGTAGTGTGGGCGATACCACTCGAGCATGGTGAACTCGGGATTATGGTGTCGTCCAGACTCTTCATTACGGAAACTACGGCACAGTTGAAAGACAGGTCCGCTGCCTGCGGCGAGCAAGCGCTTCATATGGTATTCAGGGCTGGTCATCAGGTAGAGCGTCATCCCTTCAGATACGCCAGGTCCGACAAAACGCGTCTGGAACGGGACCATGTGCACATCCGTCACCGTTGCCTGACTCATGGCCGGTGTTTCCACTTCCAATACGCCGCAATCGGAGAAAAATCGCCGAATTTCAGAGACGATGGCTGCACGCTTCAATAAGTTTTCAATGGTGGCGGTGGGCTGCCAGAGTTCGCCTTCGCACATGTTTCTTTACTCCTAACGCAAACAGGGGATGCAGTCTACCCGTATATTCGCCTGCAAACAATTCAACTCCGCTACAATCACGCACTGTCTCTCCCGCAGTTTCTCGTGCTCAGGTTTCCCTCCTGCATAGGCCTTTTGATACCGATATCCAGAACATTATGTGCAATTACCCTGAGCCAGTTCCTTATTAAAGAAATAAAAGTGTTATTTATCAGGCAATAGCGTTAACCATCATGCTGTTATTGCCAAAATCAAAACACAATAAAAAAAACAAAATGCTGGATCACATCAAATTTCACCTACTCATAATTCGGTATAATCATTTCCACAAAAAAATATAGGTTTAGCTATTCTTAATATGTGTCCGCGAATTGCTTTAAATATCGATGAATTACAGAAAGCGTTCGGTGGGAAATAGAGATTAACGAATCGAATATATTATTTTTAATTAACTTTAGTAACTGGATGAGTGCAGTGCAAACCTTTAATGCCGATTTGGTCATTATCGGGGCCGGGGGCGCTGGTTTACGTGCGGCAATCGCTGCCGCTGAAGCTAATCCCCAACTGAAAATTGCGCTGATATCAAAAGTCTACCCAATGCGTAGCCACGCCGTGGCCGCCGAGGGTGGTTCAGCTGCAGTCACTCAGGATCACGATAGTTTTGATTTTCACTTCCACGACACCGTTGCCGGTGGCGACTGGCTCTGCGAGCAAGATGTCGTTGAACATTTTGTTCATCAATGTCCACAGGAGATGATCCAGCTAGAACAATGGGGTTGCCCCTGGAGCCGTAAACCCGACGGTTTCGTAAACGTCCGTCGTTTTGGCGGTATGAAAATTGAGCGCACCTGGTTTACCGCGGATAAAACCAGCTTCCACATGCTGCACACCCTGTTCCAGACCTCACTGAAATACCCGCAAATCCAACGCTTTGATGAGCACTTTGTGTTGGATATTCTGGTCGATGACGCTCAGGCGCGTGGTCTTGTCGCCATCAACATGATGGAAGGCTCGCTGGTGCAAATCCGCGCTAACGCGGTGGTGCTGGCGACCGGCGGTGCCGGTGGCGTTTACCGTTACAACACCAACGGCGGCATCGTCACCGGTGGCGGCATGGGAATGGCGTTCCGCCACGGCGTGGCGCTGCGCGATATGGAATTCGTCCAATATCACCCGACCGGCCTGCGGGTTCCGGTATCCTGATGACCGAAGGCTGCCGTGGTGAAGGCGGTATCATGGTCAACAAAGATGGCTACCGCTATCTGCAAGATTACGGCATGGGACCAGAAACGCTGCTCGGCGAGCCGAAAAACAAATATATGGAACTGGGCCCGCGCGACAAGGTATCACAAGCCTTCTGGCACGAATGGCGTGCAGGCCCCACGGTGTCCACCCCGTTGGGCGACGTGGTTTACCTCGACCTGCGTCATCTGGGCGAGAAAAAGCTGAAAGAGCGTCTGCCGTTTATCTGCGAACTGGCAAAAGCCTACGTTGGCGTCGATCCAGTGAAAGAGCCGATTCCGATTCGTCCGACGGCGCACTACACCATGGGCGGCATTGAAACCAATCAGGATTGCGAAACCACCATAAAAGGGCTGTTTGCGGCAGGCGAATGTTCTTCGGTGGGCCTGCACGGTGCTAACCGCCTTGGCTCCAACTCACTGGCAGAACTGGTCGTGTTTGGTCGTATGGCCGGGGAAAATGCAGTGCGCCGTGCGCAAGAAGCGGCACCCGCCAACGGCAGCGCGCTGGATGCGCAAACACGCGATATTGAGCAGCGTCTGCATGACCTGATGAATCAGGAAGGCACGGAAAGCTGGGCAAAAATCCGCGACGAAATGGGCATGTCGATGGAAGAAGGTTGCTGTATTTATCGCACCACCGACCTGATGCAGAAAACCGTGGATAAACTCGCTGAGCTGAAAGAGCGCTTCAAGCGCGTGAAAATTCACGACCATTCCAGCGTCTTCAACACCGACCTGCTTTACAACATCGAACTGGGCCATAGCCTGGATGTCGCTGAATGTATGGCACACTCTGCTATCAACCGTAAAGAATCACGCGGTGCGCACCAACGTCTGGACGAAGGTTGCACTGAGCGCGATGACGTTAATTTCCTGAAGCATACGCTGGCGTATTACAACCCGAACGGCGCACCGCGTCTGGCCTATGGCGACGTGAAGATCACCACGCTGCCACCAGCAAAACGCGTGTACGGTGCCGAAGCGGAAGCCCAGGAAAAGAGCAAGAAGGAGCAAGCGAATGGCTGAGTTAGCTACCCTGAAAATGGAAGTCATGCGCTATAACCCGGAAACCGACAAGGCACCGCACGTCGAGACGTTCGACGTGCCTTACAGCCGAGAAACGTCCCTGCTGGATGCGCTGGGTTACATCAAAGATAACCTGGCACCGGACCTCTCTTACCGTTGGTCCTGCCGTATGGCTATCTGCGGCTCCTGCGGCATGATGGTAAATAACGTGCCGAAGCTGGCGTGCAAAACCTTTTTGCACGACTACGCGACCAGCGGTATGAAGGTGGAAGCGCTGGGCAACTTCCCGATCGAGTGCGATCTGGTGGTCGATATGACCCACTTTATCGAGAGTCTGGAAGCCATCAAGCCTTACATCATCGGCAACAACAAAACGCCGGCTGACGGCGCCAACAAGCAGACACCGGCGCAGATGGCGAAATACCATCAGTTCTCCGGCTGCATCAACTGTGGCCTGTGCTACGCCGCGTGCCCGCAGTTTGGCCTTAATCCTGAGTTTATCGGCCCGGCTGCCATCACGCTGGCACACTGTTACAACCTGGATAACCGCGACCACGGCAAGAAAGAGCGCATGCCGCAACTGAACGGTAAAAACGGTGTCTGGAGTTGTACCTTTGTCGGTTACTGCTCAGAAGTGTGTCCGAAGCATGTCGATCCTGCCGCCGCCATTCAGCAAGGTAAGGTCGAAAGCGCCAAGGACTTCATGATCGCTATGCTTAAACCGCAATGAGGGAGGCAACAATGACAACCAAGCGTAAAGCATACGTTCGCAGCATGCCTGCAACCTGGTGGCAACGGCTCGGGTTCTATCGCTTTTACATGCTGCGCGAAATGACCGCCGCTCCTGCGGTATGGTTCTGCATTATGCTGATCTATGGCGTGTTTTCGTTGAAACACGGCGCAGAAGGCTGGGCCGGATTTGTCGGCTTCCTGCAAAACCCGCTGGTGCTGCTGATTAACATCATCGCACTGGTGGCGGCAGCTATTCACACCAAATCCTGGTTTGAACTGGCGCCCAAAGCCAGCATCATCATCGTCAAAGATGAAAAAATGGGGCCAGAGCCGGTTATCAAAGGGCTGTAACCGTCATCGTCACGCTGGCTATTCTCGCCATCGCGTTACTATTCTGATTGGAGGGGAACAACGTAATTAATCCAACGCCAAAACATTCCGATGAGCCTCCCTTCTGGGGACTGTTCGGTGCCGGTGGGATGTGGACCGCCATTTTCTCACCAGTGATTATCCTGCTGGTCGGGGTGCCGCTGCCGCTGGGGATGTTCCCCGACGCGCTGAGCTATGAGCGCATCGCCGCTTTCTCACATAGCCTTATCGGGTGGCTGTTTCTGCTGCTGATGATCATTCTGCCTATCTGGTGTGGTTTGCTCCGTCTGCATCACCTGATGCATGACCTAAAAATCCACGTTCCGGCAGGAAAATGGGTGTTCTACGGTTTGGCAGCCATCCTGAGTGTGGTCACCGTGATAGGTGTCGTCACTCTGTAACACGCCATCCGCTGTCATCTGCTACGGCCCGCATTGCGGGCCGTTTTTTATTCTGGCGTAGCAACCCGCCGCGTTATCCACCATAACAACAACGCCAGCAGTCTGACAGCCGCCCCCAGCATACACACACCCTGCCACCCCGCATACGCATACGTCAGGGTGGTGCTAAACGCGCCCATCCCGCTGCCCAGCGCGTAAAACAGCATATAGAGAGCAACCAAACGGCTATGAGCCTCAGGCCGGGCACGAAATATCAGGCTTTGGTTGGTTACGTGCAGCGCCTGTCCGCCCAGATCGAGCAGCACAATCCCCACTACCAGCGCCCACAGCGATGCATCCATCAGCGACAGCGGCCACCATGCCAGCAGTAATGCCAGCAGCGCAAACGCACTGGTGCGCTGGGCATAGCCTCGATCCGCCCATCGTCCGGCGCGCGAAGCAGCCAGCGCGCCAGCCACCCCCACCAGCCCAAAAGCACCAATCACCGTGTGCGAGAACCCATAAGGCGGCGCGCTCAAGGGCAACACTAGCGCACTCCAGAAAATGTTGAAGGCGGCAAACATCAGCAATGCCAACATGCCACGGACTTGCAGCAGCCTCTCCTGTCGCAGTAGCGTCAACATCGATGCAATCAGTTGTGGATAGCTGATGCGCTGCGGTGAGGGAGGCAAAACCGGTAACTGTGACCATAGCGGTAGCGCTGTCACTACCATCAGTACCGCAGCACCGCAGTAAACGCCTCGCCAACCCGCAACTCGCTTACGCCTCCCGCAAACACCCGCGCCAGCAACAAGCCTATAAACACACCGCCTTGCGTTGCGCCAACAACGCGCCCCCGTTCATAGGAGGCGGCAGCGCTGGCAGCATAGGCGATTAACCCTTGTGTCATCGCGGTTCCCAGTAGTCCAATCGCCAGCATTCCCACCAACAGCACCAGTGTGGACGATGCCATGCTAACGATGAACAAAGCTGTCACCAGCGCGGCGAGTTGCATGATCATCAAGCGACGACGTTCAACGCGATCGCCTAATGGCACCAGCAGTAACAGTGCCAGGGCACAGCCAAACTGAGTCGCCGTGACCACTCCACCGACCGTGGCCTGGCTGATACCAAAATCCGCCGCCAGCGCATCAAGCAGAGGCTGAGCGTAATAGACATTTGCCACGCTCAAGCCACTGGCGATAGCAAACAGCACTATCAGGCTGCGCGGCATATAAGTTGGCTGGGCCAGCGAGCTGTTTTGATTCAACGGTGATGTGAGGGAACGCTTCATCATATAATGCCACAAAATCCAGTTGCAAAATAAAACCGATTGAATGCTAGGTTATCTGGTTTTAAAATGCAACTTGATTGCTGTTCCACACCAAACGGCCAGGAAATGCCATGCCAAACCGTGAAACCATAAACAACGAACCTTGTCCCGTTGCACGCTGTGTCGATGTGGTTGGCGATCGCTGGTCGCTGCTCATTGTGCGTGATGCCTTTGATGGCGTACGCCGTTTCGGTGATTTTCAACGCAGTCTGGGCGTGGCGCGCAACATCCTTTCCGATCGTCTGCGCAAGATGGTTAATGCAGGCATTCTAGAGATGCGGGACGCCTCAGACGGTACGGCTTATCAGGAGTACGTACTGACGTCTGAGGGAGAAAAGCTGTTTCCGGTGATAGTGGCGCTACGACAATGGGGAGAACAACACCGGTTCAAGTCCGGTGAGCGGCACTCAGATCTGATTGATACGCGCACGGGCAACCCGATTCCCTACATGGTGCCGCATGCCGAGGATGGTTCTGTATTAATGCCAGCAACGGCTGTCGTGCGGAAATTAGCCTAAGGTAAAACACGGCTGGTTACACAAGCCAGCCGTAGCGATAGGGGAAATGCAGCAACAATTACCCCAGGATCTTATCTTTGAACATGAAAAATACCGCGCCCAACAAGCAGAGACCGGCCCAGATGAAATCGGTACGAAACGGATCTTTCAGAATAATCATTGAGAACGGAATAAATACCGTTAGGCTGATCACTTCCTGCAAAATCTTTAGTTGCCCCGCAGAGGCCACCTGATAGCCGATGCGGTTGGCTGGCACCTGCAAAAGGTATTCAAATAACGCAATTCCCCAACTGACCAGTGCGGCAATCAGCCAGGTACGTCCACTGAAATAACGCAAATGACCATACCAGGCGAACGTCATAAACACATTGCTCAGGGTCAGCATGCCTACAGTAATAAACAACGGCGACATCGTACTTCTCCATCCATTCCGCTACGCAAAATACCCATTTTTCTGCCGGCCACGAGAGTGGCGTGAAGAAAGATCACGGATATATCACTGCGGTGGGCAGGCTGTCTATAGGATGACGCCGCTCAGCGTCCTTTCATCGCCATGTAGCGCAATGTTCGGACCGTTTATTGATGCGTTGAATGGCTTTCCCACCTGCTTCGACATCCTGCCCAATACCTCGGGTAGTATTACAAGCGGTCAACGCAGAGAGCATCAGCAATGAGGCAAGAATAAGCACGCTTTTTTTGAACATGGTTATTTTCCTTCTCAAGGGAGAGGTAAAAGGGAAAGTAATACTACCGAGGCGATCTCCACCGCCTTCAGTAAGTGTAGTCAATCCTGCCGCGATAAGCGTTTTTTGTTCCGGTGTCACTGAAAATAGGCGGCACACTGGCATTCACGCTTATCAGGAGCCATGCCATGACACTGTCAATCCCCCAACCTGTGGATACCCGCAATCTTGTGATTACCCGAGTGCTGGACGCCCCGCGACATGCAATATGGCGTGCCTGGTCAGACCCAGAATGGCTCAAAGTCTGGTGGAGCCCTAAACCGGGCACGACTGAGGTTATCGCCCTCAATCTGCAACCTGGCGGAGCATTTCATACCTGGATTCAGGGACCAGACGACGATCGCAGTGAACACATCGGGTGCTTTTTGGAGGTGATCCCCCACGCCCGTATCGTGTTCACGTCGATGCTGACCGCAGGCTGGCGGCCGGCCATCCCCGAATTGGCCTTTACCACGCTCATTTCGTTGTCTGACTACGCGCTAGGCAGTTGCTGCACCGTTCAGGTTATCCATCAGGACGAAACCACACATTAAAAACATGAAAAATAAGGTTTTTTTGAAGAGTGAAACACGGCCATCAGCCAATTGGAGGAGGTCGCCTGTACACTACGTTAGACAACGAGGGGGATGGCTTATCGACAACATTCCCCCTATGATAGAAAGCTGATCTCTTTTGTCTGAACCTGCAATGCAACGTTACTTTTCTGCCATCCCCCATCCCATACTGGGCATCAAACCCCAGGAGTGGGCGTTAATCCTGATCACACTAGTGTGGGGAACTACCTTTTTAGTGGTTCATCTGGCCATGCAGCACAGTGGTCCGCTGTTTTTTGTTGGGCTGCGCTTTACCACGGCCGGTATAATCAGTCTTCTGGTCTTTCGGCGCGCATTGGAGGGGCTAACGCTTCAGGAGTGCTATGCGGGTTTTGCCATCGGGGCGAGTATCCTGCTGGGCTATGGTTTACAAACCTATGGACTGCAAACCATCACCAGCAGCCAATCGGCGTTTATTACCGCGCTGTATGTCCCTCTGGTGCCGCTGCTGCAATGGCTGGTGCTACGGCGACGCCCCGGCGTCATGAGTCTGGTGGGGATTGTTTTCGCGTTTGTCGGCCTGATGCTGTTGGCAGGACCCGATGCGGGCCATCTCAGTATGAGTCAGGGCGAATGGGCCACGCTGCTCAGTGCGCTGGCGATTGCGACCGAAATCATTCTGATCGGCCATTTCGCCGGGAACGTCGATGTGCGCCGGGTGACTACCGTACAGTTGCTGACGGCGGGACTGCTATCACTGTTGCTGATGCCGGTAAACGGTGAATCGTTGCCCGCCTTCTCCTGGGCTTGGTTGCTGGGCGGCATCGGCCTCGGTGCCGCCAGCATTGTGATTCAACTGACCATGAACTGGGCGCAAAATGCAGTGTCCCCTGCGCGTGCCACCGTCATCTACGCCAGCGAACCGGTGTGGGCGGGCATTGTCGGTCGTCTTGCCGGTGACCGTTTGCCCGGCTTAGCGATTGTGGGTGCCGCGCTGATTGTTATCGGGGTGCTGGTCAGAGAACTGAAACCAGCACAGTGGTTACGCCGCAAGAAAGTGCCTGCCTGTAGCACAGAGCGCGAAGGGGTTTGACAGTGGCTGAGGATGCCGGCCCGGCTGGCGTGTTAACACGCCGTCGCGCGGAAACCCTGCTGCCGGGCAGCCAGCGAGAGATAATGTCATCCAGACCGAGTTTTCCCTGAGCCACCAGCACCAGCGCCGCCGTCGACACGATGGGTTTACTCACCGACGCCAGCCGAAAGATCGTGCCCAACGCCATCGGCTGTGCGTGTTCACGATCGGCCCATCCGGCTGCCTGCTAGTAAATCAACGCACCGTGGTGCGCCACCAAGACAACGCTACCCACCAGACGATGCGTCTCCAACGCCTGCTGGATAACATCCTGAATACGGGTGGAGAGATTCGCAGAGGGAATACCTGAGCGCAGAGGATAGAGAGGAATCGTCACGTTAAAGTCCTTGATTTCATCGGTTGCTAAATCGGGAATGCCTTGACGATAGAGAACTTGTGACTCAAGAAAAAGATGGATACAGTTTCTTGCTATACGGAATAAAATGTCCGCAATGGGAGAGCGATATGGACAGCCTTAACCGCTTTGTGGTGTTCGTACAGGTGGCAGAAACACGCAACTTTGTGGCAGCGGGACGGTTGCTAGGGGTGTCAGCCTCGGCCGTCGGCAAGAGCGTGGCACGCCTGGAAGAAAAACTGGGCGTACGCCTGTTCCATCGCAGCACGCGTAACATTACCCTGACGGCTGAGGGCACCCTGTTTCTGGAGCGCTGTCGGCGCATTCTGGCCGAGATCGAAGCCGCAGAGTTAGATCTACAGGCCAACGGCATACCGCGTGGGCGCTTGCGGGTAAGCCTGCCGCTGGTCAGTTCGCTGGTACTGCCGGTGCTCAGTGAATTTATGCATACGTATCCAGAGATCGAGCTGGATCTCGATTTCACCGATCAGATCGTCAATGTGATCGAAGAAGGCTTTGATGCAGTGGTTCGCACCGGTGAGCCATAAGACTCGCGCCTCACCGCTCGTCGGCTTGGCGCCTTCCGCTCGTTGCTGGTTGCGTCTCCGGACTATCTGGCGCGGCAGGGCACACCGCAGGTGCCTGCCGACCTGCTGCGACACCGCTGCCTGCACTATCGCTTTCCCCACAGCGGCAAGCTGGAGCCTTGGGCGTTGCGGCTCGCTCCCGGAGAGCCACCGTTGCAACTGCCTACGGCGATGATCTGCAACAACATAGAGACGCGCGTGTGCTTCGCACTGCAAGGGTTGGGTATCGCCTATATGCCCGACTTCTCTATTCGCGATCTGCTGGCTGATGGCCGATTACAGCCCATTCTAGTCGATTATGTGGAGCGTACAGGCGTTTTTCACGTGCTGTGGCCCACGAGCAAACATCCGTCGCCGAAGGTACGCGTACTGGTAGATTTTCTGTGCGAGCGGGTGTTTCCCGGTTCGTAAGCTTACGCCTTGATATCTGAAGGTGCGCGTCCTGTCATGACGCAGAGATCGGGGCTGAATGGGCAGCAAACGTTAACATTGGCCGGATGCAGGACAAAAAAAACCGCCAGCAAAGCCGACGGTGTTTTTTGGCAGCGAAGTGCTTATTTCACGCGGGAAACGTATTCGCCAGAACGCGTATCCACTTTGATCACTTCGCCAATCTGAACAAACAACGGCACTTTTACCACAGCACCGGTGGTCAAGGTTGCCGGCTTACCGCCAGTCCCTGCTGTATCGCCCTTCAGACCCGGATCGGTATCCACGATCTCCAGTTCCACGAAGTTTGGTGGCGTTACCGAAATCGGTTGGCTGTTCCACAACGTCACGATACATTCAGCCTGATCCAGCATCCATTTGGCGTTGTCGCCAACAGCTTTGGAATCAGCGGCCAGTTGTTCAAACGTTTCATTGTTCATGAAATGCCAGAACTCACCGTCGT
The DNA here is from genome assembly GCF_015762685.1 of Candidatus Symbiopectobacterium sp. 'North America'. Classification (GTDB taxonomy): domain Bacteria; phylum Pseudomonadota; class Gammaproteobacteria; order Enterobacterales; family Enterobacteriaceae; genus Symbiopectobacterium. Next base: position 83,159 of record NZ_PEHF01000081.1, read on the forward strand.
TATACAGGTAGGTCAGGTTCATATCGACCACATCAGCACCTTCGGCGCTGTCGGTGGATTTGAAGGTTTTTTCAATCAGTTTGCCGGTCAGCAAACGGCGCATTTTCACGCGCGCGAAAGCCTGCCCTTTACCTGGCTTAACGAATTCACTGGATTCGACAGCGTAAGGCTCGCCTTCAAACATGATTTTAAGACCGGAACGAAAATCGTTGCTAAAATAAGTCGCCATAAAGGCCCTCTACTATTTAATACTGGTACTCAGCCAAAAAATGGCACACATTGTAACCCTAAAACCCCATCCCAGAGAAGATTGGTTACATCAACTTGCGGATGTCATTACCGATCCTCTCCAACTTTTGCACTTTTTGGCGCAGGATGACCACCCTGAACTACGCAAAGGGGCGCAAGCGCGCACGCTATTTCCCCTGCGCGTACCCTGGTCCTTTGCCGCGCGGATGCGCAAAGGGGACCCTCTCGATCCGCTATTGCTGCAAGTGCTGACCGCGCAGGACGAATTCGTGGTGACCCCTGGGTTCAGCGTCGATCCGCTTGATGAACAGCACAGCGTGGTGCCTGGATTACTCCATAAATACCACAACCGCGCCTTGTTGCTGGTCAAAGGCGGCTGCGCGGTCAACTGCCGCTATTGCTTCCGTCGCCACTTTCCCTATCAGGACAATCAGGGCAACAAGAGCAACTGGCGTCAGGCGCTGGACTATATTCGCCAGCATCCTGAACTGGATGAAATTATTTTCTCCGGTGGCGATCCGCTGATGGCGAAAGACCATGAGCTGGACTGGCTTATCAGCGAACTGGAAACCATCCCTCACGTACAACGCCTGCGTATTCACAGCCGGTTGCCGGTGGTGATCCCGGCGCGAATTACCGAGGCGTTGTGTCAACGCTTATCGCAAACGCGCCTTCGCGTGCTGCTGGTGACACACATCAACCATGCCAACGAGATAGACAGCGAACTGAGTGAAAGTATGGCACGTTTGCGTCAGGCTGGCGTTACGCTGCTGAATCAAAGCGTATTGCTGCGCGGCGTGAATGATAACGCCTCGACGCTTGCGGCGCTGAGCAACGCGCTATTTAACGCGGGCGTACTGCCTTACTACCTGCACGTGCTGGACAAAGTACAAGGCGCAGCGCATTTTCTGGTGAGCGATGAGGAAGCACGCGACATCATGAAAAAACTACTGTCGCAGGTCTCCGGCTATCTGGTGCCGCGTTTAACGCGCGAGATTGGCGGGGAAGCCAGCAAAACGCTGCTGGATTTGCAGTTGCTGAAGCCCAACTAACAGAGAAATCCTTCACAGGCGGCGGCTCAGCGAGCATCCGCCTGTGAAGGCCTGTCGCTTAGGGACAGTGATAAACCTGCCCGACCAGCTTGCTATCAAGCGGAGCGAAGCTCGACCAGAAGCTTTCGCTGGAACTGGTGGCGCCATAGATAACGTTGCCGCCGAGCGCCGCCGCCTTGTTACGGAGATCGTTGGCCGCGCCGCGCTGCGCGTTGCCTTCATCGTGACCCGTTAACCAGGTGGACTGCGCTTCTGTCACCTGACCCACCAGACGACATTCGCTGCCAGGTTGCTTATCGGTAAACTTGGCCGACTTCCCGGCTGAACTCAATTCTGTGCTGGTGCTGCATCCTGCCAGTAAAACCGCCACGGCGATGCCCAGTAAAGCACGTTTCTGCATACGTACCTCCATGTTGGTGACAAAAGGGGGATATCCCCCCTATCGGTGCCTACGACTCAGGCGCGCCAGTTTTTAAAGCAGTTAATCAAACCATTGGTCGAACTGTCGTGGCTGCTTACTGGCTGGTCATTTTTCAATTCCGGCAAAATGAGGTTGGCCAGCTGTTTGCCCAACTCGACGCCCCACTGATCGAAAGTATAGATGTTCAGAATCGCACCCTGGGTGAAAATCTTGTGTTCATACAGCGCGATAAGCGCACCCAGGCTGTAAGGCGTTATTTCACGCAACAGGATGGAGTTGGTTGGGCGATTGCCTTCAAACACTTTGAACGGTGCCACATGCTCAACCTGCTGCGCCGTTTTTCCCTGGGCGGCAAACTCGGCTTCCACCACCTCACGGGATTTACCAAATGCCAGCGCTTCGGTCTGGGCAAAGAAGTTAGAGAGCAGCTTACCGTGGTGATCGCCCAGCGGGTTGTGGCTCACGGCCGGTGCGATGAAATCACACGGCACCAGTTTGGTCCCTTGGTGAATCAACTGATAAAACGCATGCTGCCCGTTAGTGCCCGGCTCGCCCCAGATAATCGGCCCGGTTTGGTAGGTCACCGGATTGCCGTCACAATCGACATACTTACCGTTGGACTCCATGTTGCCCTGCTGGAAGTAGGCCGCAAAACGGTGCATGTACTGATCGTAAGGCAGGATCGCTTCGGTTTCCGCACCAAAGAAATTGTTGTACCAGATCCCGATCAGCGCCAACAGCACCGGCAGGTTTTTATCGATTGGCGTAGTGGCAAAATGCTGGTCCATAGCGTGCGCGCCACTCAGCAATTGCTCAAAGTTGTCAAAACCGATGGAGAGGATAATCGACAAGCCGATGGCAGACCACAGCGAGTAGCGGCCGCCGACCCAATCCCAGAATTCAAACATGTTGGCGGTATCAATACCGAACGCGCTGACCGCGCTGGCATTGGTGGAGAGCGCGGCAAAATGCTTGGCAATATGCTGCTCATCCTGCGCGGTTTTCAGGAACCAGTCGCGCGCCGAATGGGCGTTGGTCATGGTTTCCTGCGTGGTGAAGGTTTTTGAGGCCACCAGCACCAGCGTGGTTTCCGGGTTCAGCGTTTTCAGGGTTTCAGCGATATGAGTGCCGTCAACGTTGGACACAAAGTGCATATTAAGGTGGTTCTTGAACGGCCGTAGCGCTTCCGTCACCATGAAGGGGCCGAGATCCGAACCGCCGATGCCGATATTCACCACATCGGTAATCGCTTTGCCGGTATAGCCTTTCCAGCTACCGCTGATGATGCGCTCGCTAAAACCTTTCATCTTCTGCAATACCGCATTGACCTCTGGCATCACATCTTTGCCATCCACCACAATCGGCGTATTGCTACGGTTACGCAGCGCAACGTGCAGTACCGCACGATCTTCGGTGCGGTTAATTTTCTCACCAGAGAACATTGAGGCAATGGCCTCGCTCAACTGTGTTTCGCGCGCCAGACTGAGCAACTTATCCAGCGTTTCCTGAGTAATACGGTTCTTGGAGTAGTCCACCAGCATCAGGTCATCAAACGTGGCGGAAAAGCGTGAGAAACGATCCGGGTCCTGAGCAAACAGTTCGCTGATTTGCACCTGTTCCATCGTGGAAAAATGCTGTTGCAGAGCGCGCCATGCGGCAGTTTGGCTGGGATTGATATTTTTCATAACAACACTCTTGTCTCCGATAATAAAATCGCTAAGGCTGAATCGATTGTATCCCTTAAACCATCACTTGCACTCCCTTTTCTTGCTATACCCGTCATACTTCACGTTGCAGATGCGTTGGCTGCGCTCGTTATTCGGCCCATCCCTGGGCCTCACCTCTTACGAGGCCGCCGCACGCGGCGTTCAAATCTGTTCCAGACAGATTTGTCCTTCACTTACCACCTTCCTGCAACGCGAATTATTTAGTGTAAATTACGGATCAACTACGAGTTTGCAGGTTGACAGTCGCAAGATAACCCGTTATTTTTAAGGGTGAACTTATGCATCCACGCCGAAGGCGGTTGCATAAGCCATAAGAGGAGCGCCGCCCAGGTAATTTATCCCAGGATCCGTAAATCCAGTGACGATAAACCAGGGGGAGCGGTGCCGAGATGATGGGCAATACGGGAATGCCATCATAGACTACAGGGGCTGAATCCTCTGGGTTGTCACCAGCAACGTGCCGGTTATTAATACAAACTGCACGCTCAGCAAGGTGGAGCGCTTCTGGGTGTACCCTAGTGACGCTTACTTATCTACGCCTGCTCCCTGCTTACCGCTCTTTCCTTGTGCCAAGGCTGATTTTATGGACGGCTGATATGCGACAACTATCGCCACAGCGCCCCTGACACGAGGTGTTTTTTATTTATGTCTACAACTACTTCTCTGAGAATCGCTAAATTTGGCGGTACCAGCGTGGCCGATTTCGACGCCATGAACCGCAGTGCGGATATTGTGTTGGCCGATCCTGCTGTGCGCGTTGTAGTGCTTTCCGCCTCTGCCGGCATCACTAACCTGCTGGTTGCCTTAGCGGAAGGCGTGGCGCAAGAACAGCGCGATGTCCATTTGGAAAAAATTCGTCATATCCAATATGCCATCATCGATCGTCTGAGCCATCCGCAAGTGATCCGTGAAGAGATCGACCGCATGCTGGAAAACGTGGCGCGCCTGTTGAAGCCGCTGCGCTCGCCACCTCTAACGCCTTGACCGATGAGTTGGTCAGCCACGGCGAATTGATGTCAACGCTGCTGTTCGTTGAGATCCTGCGCGAACGCCACATCAGCGCTGAGTGGTTCGATGTGCGCAAAATCATGCGTACCAACGATCGCTTTGGCCGCGCAGAGCCGGATTGCGACACACTGGGCGCATTGACGCGCAGCCAGTTGCAGCCACCTCTGGCAGAAAGCCTGATCATTACTCAAGGGGTTATCGGCAGTGAAGCCAAAGGGCGCACCACGACGCTGGGCCGCGGTGGCAGCGATTACACCGCCGCTCTGCTGGGTGAAGCGTTGAACGTCGACCGCATCGATATCTGGACTGACGTTCCCGGCATCTACACTACCGATCCTCGCGTGGTACCTACGGCGCACCGTATCGACCAGATCACCTTTGAAGAAGCGGCGGAAATGGCGACGTTTGGTGCCAAGGTGCTACACCCCGCTACGCTGTTGCCCGCCGTGCGCAGCGATATTCCGGTATTCGTTGGCTCCAGCAAGGATCCCTCTGCCGGCGGCACCCTGGTGTGCAATAAAACAGAAAATCCACCGCTGTTCCGCGCGCTGGCACTGCGCCGTAAACAAACGCTGCTTACCTTGCATAGTCTGGACATGCTGCACGCACGCGGCTTTCTGGCAGAAGTGTTCAGCATTCTGGCGCGCCACAATATTTCGGTGGACCTGATAACCACTTCGGAAGTGAACGTTGCTCTGACGCTGGACACCACCGGCTCCACCTCTGCGGGTGACGGCCTGCTCTCCAGCGCCATGCTGACCGAACTCTCTTCCCTGTGCCGCGTCGAGGTGGAAGAGAACCTGTCGCTGGTCGCGCTGATCGGCAATCAGCTTTCTCAGGCGTGCGGCGTCGGCAAAGAGGTGTTTGGCGTGCTGGAGCCGTTTAACATTCGCCTGATTTGCTACGGTGCCAGCAGTCATAACCTGTGTTTCCTAGTGCCGGGCAACGACGCAGAGCGCGTGGTGCAGACGCTACACCACAGCCTGTTTGAATAACGCCCTGCCATTGCACCCAAAAAAACTGGCCTCTGGGTCGGTTTTTTTATCTGGACCCTCATAGTGATAAGGATAGATATTTTATGCTCGCCATGTTGACTCGGCTGTTTCCGTTATGGGCCGTTTTGCTCTCCGTTGCCGCCTATGCCTCACCAGACACCTTTAACGGCATCAGTCCCCATATCAGCACGCTGCTGATGCTCATCATGTTCGCCATGGGCGTGACCCTGCATATCGGGGATTTTAAGCGGGTGCTGACACGCCCAGCCCCGGTTGCCGCTGGGATATTCCTGCACTATCTGGTGATGCCGCTCGCCGTCTGGGTGTTGGCGCGTGCGTTTAACATGCCGCCTGGCCTTTCGGCAGGTATGGTGCTGGTGGGCAGCGTTGCCAGCGGCACGGCGTCAAACGTGATGATCTACCTGTCTAAAGGCGATGTCGCCCTGTCATTCACCATTTCATCCATCTCGACGCTGGTTGGCGTGTTTGCCACACCGCTGCTGACCCGGCTGTATGTTGATGCCGCCATCAGCGTGGACGTGATGGGCATGTTGCTCAGCATCCTGAAGATCGTGGTGATCCCGATCGGCGCAGGTTTGATTGTTCACCACCTGTTCAGCGGTGTGGTAAAACGCATTGAGCCCTATCTGCCAATGCTTTCGATGGTGTTTATTCTGGCGATTATCAGCGCCGTGGTCGCAGGCAGCCAGAGCCATATCGCATCCGTCGGTTTTATGGTGATTATTGCCGTCATACTTCACAACGGCATTGGCTTACTGGGCGGGTACTGGGGGGGCAGACTGTTCGGCTTTGACGAGTCTACGTGCCGCACGTTGGCTATCGAAGTCGCCATGCAGAACTCCGGCCTTGCCGCCATGCTGGGCAAGATGTACTTCTCTCCACTCGCTGCTCTGCCCGGCGCGCTGTTCTCCGTGTGGCACAACCTTTCCGGCCCCCTGCTGGCAGGCTACTGGTCAGGAAAATCGTTGGAAAAAGAGAAACCGTAACCGGTTTACCCGCCAGACAATGCCTAACAAGCGAGGGGTTTTCTGGCGGGAAATGTTAAGCAAAGTAAAAGTATAAGAATTATTTACACACCGGTTAGCGAAGCTCTTTTCAGGCGTTTCGCGCTTTTTTTACTCACCCCGCACGGCATCTGCCTTTGTCATATTTTGTCACACTTAAAACGTGACACGCTTCACATAATTATTTAACTAACAATATTTATAAAAACCAATTCAAATCAATAAGCGTGTCATTTTCATCTCGCGTTTTCTAGCAGTGCGGCTATGATCGCTGATAACCCTGTAACCCTGTAACCCTTAGGGATTACACTGATTACAGCTCCTCCTTCAGACACCTATCAAGTTGTAAGGAAAACGGATGAAGACCAAAACGTCGTATGGCCTGAACTGGCTTGCTTTGGCGATTATTCTGCTTATCGGCGCCTTTTTCTGGCACCTGTCCCCACCAACCGGCCTCAGCGCTCCCGCCTGGCATTCCGCAGTGATTTTTGTCGCCACCATCGTCTCTATCGTGGCTAACGTGCTTCCCATTGGTGCTATCGGCATCATCAGTATGACGCTGTTTGCGCTAACGGCCGCCGCAGGCGATACCAGCGCCAGCGGTGCTATTCAAACCGCGTTGAGCGATCTGAACAGCTCCCTGATTTGGCTGATCGTCGTGGCATTTATGATCGCACGCGGCTTTATCAAAACTGGACTAGGCCGACGCATCGCATTGCAGATGATCCGTCTGCTGGGAAAGAGAACGCTAGGGCTGGCCTACGGCTTGGCCTTTGCCGATCTGGTGTTGTCACCCGCCATGCCAAGCAATACGGCACGCTGCGGCGGTGTGATATACCCAATTGCTGACTCACTGGCGCGCAGTTTCGACTCCAAGCCAGAAGATGCCTCGCGCAGTAAGATCGGGACGTTTCTGGTGGTCTGCATCGGCAACGTCAACGATATTACCGCCGCACTGTTTATGACCGCCTATACCGGCAACCTGCTGGCCGTAAAACTGGCTGCCAATGCCGGCGTGCACATCACCTGGGGCAGTTGGTTTTTGGCCGCCGTGGTGCCGTGCCTGATCTCCCTGATGATTGTTCCACCGCTGGTGCTGTGGCTGACCAAACCGGAAATCCGCCACACGCCTGATGCGCCTAAACTGGCGATAAGCGAACTGGAAAAAATGGGACCGATGGCGCGTGGTGAATGGCTGATGGCCTTTACCGTACTGCTGCTGTTGGTACTGTGGATTTTTGGTGACTCGCTGGGCGTAGACGCGACCACGGCGTCCTTTGTAGGCCTCTCCTTCCTGCTGTTAAGCGGCGTGCTGCGCTGGGAGGACATCAAAAGCGAAAAAGGGGCCTGGGATACGTTAATCTGGTTTGCCGCACTGCTGATGATGGCCAACCAGCTTAAAAAGCTGGGCTTCACTACCTGGTTTGGCGATCTGATTGGCGGCAGCGTCGGTCATTTGATGGCCGGAACCAGTTGGGTTCTGGTGTTACTGCTGCTGAACGCCGCCTACTTTTATACCCACTATTTCTTTGCCAGCGGCAATGCGCAGATTGCTGCGCTCTATGCCGTATTTCTCAGTGTGGGGATTAATCTCGGTATTCCCCCCGTGCCGATGGCGCTGATGCTGGCATTCACCAGCAGCCTGTACTGTTCGCTGACGCAATATACCCATGCTCGCGGTCCGATACTGTTCGGCGCAGGTTATGTGCCTACCGCCGTGTGGTGGCGCTCCGGGTTCATTATCAGTCTGGTGAATCAGGCGGTATTTATGACCGCGGGATTACTGTGGTGGAAAGCCGTCGGGCTTTATTAGTTGAATTGCCTCCCTGCCACGTTGTGTGGCAGGGAACATCTCCTGAACAGCGCTATATCTCTTCGCGTAATATTGAGAAACATTCCTGTTGGTTGAGTTCACCCCGGCTACCCGCCACATCGAATACCACCTCACCATTGGGATGAATCGTTAAGCCCAGTGCCCCCGCCATCGTAATATCGGTTCCCGGCAGGGTGAGCGGTTTGTGACCCTCATCATCGGTTTGATGAATGCTCAAGCTAAACGCCATGTCCGAGGAGGAATTGATGCCTCCGACAAAAATAATCTTCCCGCCGTCAGCCAGCTCTGACTTGAGCTTCGCTATCCATCGGCTGGCGAGATCGGTTCTACGATCGCTCTCTGACCTTATCCCACAAAACAAGTACCCACCGATGATGTGCAGCAGCGTACGCTGTTGATACCACCGCCCATTCCATTTCGACAGCACCGCTAACGCGCAGCAATAGGTCAGACACTCGGTGTGCAATACAGACATTCTATCCGTGGCACAGCCCACCGAGCCCATTTCAACATTGATACAGTTATCAGCCTGCCGATAATAATGTGGCGTATCGTTAATTGACGTTACGTTCATAAAATTCCGTTTTATTTGTTAATTATTTGAAAAAAAGGAATAAACTATCACAATGAATGGACGAATAAGCGTTGTAGCCCTGAGAAAGCGCGGAATTTGAAACTCCCCCGACAGGCGTCGGGGGAGGAAAGCGATCAGAAAGCGTAAGACAGGCTGCCGACTACGCTGCGCTCTGCACCAAAGTAGCAGTAATCCAGTGAGTTACAGGCACCGACATAGCGTTTGTCCGTCAGATTGTTGACGTTCAGTTGCGCGCTCAGCCCCTTCAAGCCAACCTTGGAGAGGTCATAGCCCACCGCCATATCCACCAGCGTGTAAGACGGCAAGGTATGAGTGTTAGCACGATCGCTCACCACGCCGTTCACATAGCACACGCAGCTCCCCAGCGTTAAGCCATCCAATATGTCGCTCGTGACGTCGTAGCTCACCCAGGCACTGAGCTGGTTTCGTGGCGCATACACGGCGCGCTGACCTTGCTCGATGGCGATACCGCTCTTCTTGTAGCGAATGTCGTTATAACTGTAAGCCGCCTGAATGCTCAGGTTATCAGTAATATGGGTTAACGTTTCCAGTTCCACTCCTTCCGACTCAATCTCACTAATGGCCCGGTAGGGATCGCTCGGCTGGGTTTTCGTCGCCACGTTGGTCTGATTGATGCGATACAGGGAGACGCTGTATTGATCCTGCGTGCCGACGGGTTGATATTTCAACCCGGTTTCCCACTGTTTGCCTTCCATGGGTTTGAGCAGGCCACTGCTGGCATCGGTAAAGTTGGTGGGCGTAAACGCCGTGGAGTAGCTGACGTAAGGTGCAACGCCGCTATCAAACAGGTAAAGCAGCGCCGCGCGTTCGCTGAAATGGCCTTGGTCCAGTTCGCTACGCGCTTCGGTAGTTTGGTTGGTGCTTGAGATTTTAACCGTGTCATAACGGCCACCCAGCGTCAGACGCCAGCGGTCGAGGGAAATCTGATCCTGCGCGTAGAAGCCGGTTTGTTGCAGCTTGTGCCTTTCTCGGGTAGGCGCATACCAGTCCAGCGCGCCCGCACCGTACACCGGGTTGAAAGCATTGAGATTAGGGAAAAGCCCTGTAGGCCAGTTAACGTCATTTTGACGTTGCTGATAATCCATCCCCACCAACACACGTTGATTCAGTACGCCGGTGTCAATGCTGCCATCCAGTTGGTTATCCAGCGTCCATGCTTTGAGTTTTTCACGCGCGCCTTGGTAGTAGCGGATCAGCTCATCGCTATTCCCCGACCAACCGTAACCATAGACCTGATCTAGATGCACCCGGGTTTGCAAATAACGCGCTTTCTGGCGCACCGACCAACCGCTGTCAAAATTGTGCTCAATGTTGTAACCGACCATATTCTGGCGACGATCGTATTTCTCGATGTTCTTCTCGCCATCGTAGAAGCCGTTTGAGATATAGCGGCCATTGTGCGGTACCACCGAACCTTCATACGGTACACCCGAGTGATTGCCCCCTTCCGGATCACGCCATCAGATCCAGACGGGTGTTATCACTGATGCGCCAGGTCAAACTGGGCATCAATGCGTAGCGCTCTTCTTTGGTGGTGAACTGCGTATCCGCTTTGCGCACGATCCCGCCGAGGCGGAATGCCACACGGTCGTCATCGTCCAGCGGACCGGTTAGATCAAAGGTGGCACCGCGCTGTGAATTATTCCCTGCGAACAGTTTGATTTGTCCACTTTGCTCAAAGGCCGGGCGGCGAGAACTCAATGCCACGATGCCCCCCGGAGAGGCACGGCCATACAGCACCGAGGCCGGGCGACGCACCACTTCTATACTTTCAAGAAACCAGGGGTCCACCACTAGCGAACTGTGTGAGTTGGTGTCTCCCATGATTTTTAGCCCGTCGAGGAACACGTTATCCAGACTACCGTCCGAAAAACCGCGCATCACGATATAGTCAAAGCGGTTGGTGCCACCCACCTGATTGTTGTAGACACCCGGCGTATAGCCCAGCGCCTTACGCACATTGGTTGCGCCCTGCTGTAGCATCTGTTCGCGCGTAACAATTGATACAGACTGCGGCGTTTCAATATCGGGCGTTGCCAGCTTGGTGGCCCCGCTTTGCACCTGAGAGGTGACAATCAGCGTATCCGGTTTGTTCGTTGTCGAATTGTCCGTTGCTGAATTACCGTTATCCTGCGCGAGAACGCTTCCGGTAAACCCGCTTGCCAGATAGCCAACCATCAGCGCTAACTGTGTTTTTCTCAACATACCCTTCTCCGCCTCACCTGTGCTTGTAAATGCGAATTATTACCGTTTTCATGCAAGAGCAAGCTATGCGCGCTAACGGGTTACGTATGCGCAATGACAAAGGTGCACGCGACGGGGAACCTCGAGTGGAATAAACCAGACTTAGACGCTATGCGCGTCGCTGGGAGCAATGCCGTAGTGACGCCGAAAAGCGGTAGCCAGATTGGTGGCGTGTTGATATCCCGACATACAGGCAGTCTGTTGGACCGGATGGCCCTGTTCCAGCAAACGGTAAGCCAGCGCCAATCGGCTGTTGCGCAGGAAATCAAATACCGAGATACCATAGGCATGCCGGAACTTATTGCACAGGCTGGTAGGACTCATGGCGACCTGTTGTGCTAACGCCGTCAGGGTGTAGGGCTTTTCCGGGTGCAGTTGTAACTGATCGCGCAACGCATCCAGCCGCCGCAGCTCACTGGGTGGCGCGGTTATACGCCCTTGCTGACCCACGGGATCAAGCGCCAGGCCATGACCCAGCAGTTGCAGCATCGTACCTTCCAGCATCAACTGACGCGCCAGGCTTGCACTCGAAGGGGATAACGCATGCTGCAAGCCCGCCAGCAGGTAATCGGGCACCGGCCATACAAAGGCTGCGTTCTCACGGCATTTCCACTGATGCAGTAACGCGGCAAGCAGCGGGGGGAGTTGCAACTGGCCGGGATGAATACCCAACGCCAAGGTGCGCAGCGGATGATCGACCGCTTGACGCACATGCATCACCTCCTGCTCCCCAAGACGGGTACTGAAGGCCATACCCGCACGTACCACAAATTCCCGCTGGTTCACCCGCAGGTTGATACAACCGCCCAGCACCACCAGCGTGTAGAGCGGTGAACCTTGCAGCGACGTGGACTCATAGGGTTGCATCACGTGCACATCGGAACTGGTCAGGCTGATGCCAGAAGAGAGAATCATCTCTTCCACATGGCCTTGCACCACCACGCGCTGCGCTTTGCGCCGATCGCGGCTGGAGACCAGCTCAGGGAAGCGGTAGTCGATCCCGTAGCGTTCGCCAAAGGCAAAGAAATCATCAACGGAAAACTGGTGTTCGGGCAGCGAGGGGGAGTAGGCGTTCATCATCGTCAGGGGTCCACCGTCAGGCCAGCGCGGCTGGGGAAATGGTCGAGGGAGAATACCACAGACTTTACCTTAACACTTGCAGAAAACCGCTTCAACAAAGATGATAACAATTCTCATTAAATAATATAACACTTGGATCGCTGTGGGCATCAAGATGTTAGATACACAAAACCGGAACGTAGTGCATACCCTATTTAGTACTAGTGAAAAAACTCATCATTGTACAATGATGAGGTGCAAAGAGGAGAACATGATGAGAACTATCAGTTACAGCGAAGCCCGCCAGAATTTATCAGCAACTATGATGAAAACGGTGGAAGATCACGCCCCCATATTGATTACCCGGCAAAACGGTGAGGCTTGTGTTCTCATGTCCCTAGAAGAGTACAACTCTTTGGAAGAAACCGCCTATCTGTTACGCTCGCCGGCAAATGCCAAAAGGCTTATGAACGCAATAGAAAGTTTGAAAGCAGGTGAAGGAACAGAAAAAGACATCATTGAATGAAGCTAACGTGGTCTGAAGAAGCATGTGAGGATTATCTGTACTGGCAGGATGCAGATAAACGCATGGTTAAGAAGATCAACGCACTAATTAAAGATGTTTTGAGAACGCCTTTTGAAGGTAAGGGTAAGCCAGAGCCTTTGAAACACAATTTGTCCGGTTTTTGGTCCCGGCGCATCACCGAAGAGCATCGCCTGGTTTATGCCATTGCAGAGGGTTCCATTCTTATAGCCGCCTGCCGCTACCACTATTGAAGTAATCGCTTAGGAAGTCGTCCCACGGTCAGCAAGCAGTAAGTTTGCTGACCGTGAAGAGCCTATCCCATCGTATTAATCCGCATCATACCCCAGATTGGGGGCCAGCCAGCGTTCGACATCGGACACTGACATGCCTTTACGCGCGGCGTAGTCTTCGACCTGATCGCGCTGAATCTGCGCTACGGCGTAATATTTGCTTTCCAGGTGACTGAAATACCAGCCCGAGACCGAGGCCCCCGGCCACATGGCATAGGATTCTGTCAACTTCATGCCTGTGTGCTTTTCTACATCAAGCAGTTGCCAGATTTGCGCTTTTTCCGTGTGATCCGGGCAGGCGGGATAGCCCGGTGCCGGACGAATACCCTGATAATTCTCACGAATCAGTTCTTCGTTGCTGAGGTTTTCGTTAGCGGCATAGCCCCAATACACCTTACGTACCCGCTCATGCAGGTATTCCGCAAACGCCTCCGCCAGACGATCTGACAGCGCCTTCACCATGATCTTGTTGTAATCATCGTGCTGTGCTTTCCAAGCCTCTGCCAGTGCGTCTTCCTCCAAGCCCCCGGTGACGGCAAACGCGCCGAGATAGTCCGGCTTGCCACAGGTTTTTGGCGCAACAAAATCCGCCAGACAGTAGTTAGGTAAATCCGTTTTTTCCGTTTGCTGACGCAAGTGGTGAGTCACCAACAGCACCTCATCGCGGCGCTCGTTGGTATACACCTCAACATCATCCCCTACCCGATTCGCGGGGAACAAGCCTACCACGCCGCACGGATTCAGCGTTCCCTGCTCACTGAGGGTATCAAGCATGGCGTTCGCATCGGCAAACAGGCGCTTGGCCTCTTCACCGACCACATCATCTTCCAGAATGCGCGGATATTTGCCTTCCAACGACCAGGTCATAAAGAACGGCGTCCAGTCGATATAGTTGCGCAAGGTTTCAATGCTGGCGGTGACGGCTTGCACACCAACGCGGTGTGCCATTGGCGGAGTGTAGTCATCCCAATCCAACGGGCTATGGTTAGCGCGTGCCGCCGCCAGTGTCATCGGTGGAGTACGCGGTTTCTTGCGCCCGTGCTGAATGCGCACGGTTTCATACTCTTTGCGGGTACGCGCTACAAACTCATCGCGCTGGCTATCCGACAGCAGCGCTGACAACACGCCGACGGAGCGCGAGGCGTTCTGCACATACACCGTTGCGCTACTGTAATTCTGTTCGATCTTCACCGCCGTGTGCGCTTTGGAGGTGGTCGCGCCGCCAATCAGCAGCGGCAGCGTGAAGCCATGACGCTCCATCTCTTTCGCCACGTTGACCATTTCATCCAGCGACGGGGTGATCAGCCCAGACAGGCCGATAATATCGACGTGCTCTTCGCGGGCGGTTTTCAGGATTTTCTCGGTCGGTACCATTACGCCCAGATCGATAATTTCGTAGTTGTTGCACTGCAACACCACGCCGACGATGTTTTTGCCGATATCGTGCACGTCGCCTTTCACCGTCGCCAGCAACACCTTGCCTGCTCTGCTGCCTTTGGTCTTGCTCGCCTCAATATAGGGTTGCAGGTAAGCCACCGCCTGCTTCATCACGCGCGCGGACTTCACCACCTGCGGCAGGAACATTTTCCTGGCACCAAACAGGTCGCCCACCACGTTCATGCCGTCCATCAGCGGCCCTTCAATCACTTCGATGGGGCGAGAGGCCTCCTGACGCGCTTCCTCGGTATCCAGTTCGATAAATTCGGTAATGCCTTTAACCAGCGCGTATTCCAGCCGTTTTGTCACCGGCCAGCCGCGCCATTCCGCCTGGGTTTTGTTGCTCTCATCGTCGGTTTTGCTGCCGCGATAGCGCTCTGCCATCTCCAGCAGTCGCTCGGTGCCATCGTCACGGCGGTTGAGCACCACATCCTCTAAAGCATCGGGCAGCTTGGCGGGCAAGTCGTCATAGATAGCCAACTGACCGGCGTTGACGATCCCCATGTCCATCCCGTTGCGAATCGCGTGATAGAGGAACACGGCGTGAATCGCTTCGCGCACAGGTTCGTTACCGCGAAAGGAGAACGACACGTTCGAGACGCCGCCGGAGATCATCGCGTGCGGCAACTGTTCCTTGATATCCGCGCAGGCTTCGATGAAGTCCACGGCATAGTTGTTGTGTTCTTCGATACCGGTGGCAACGGCAAAGATATTCGGGTCAAAGATAATGTCTTCCGGCGGGAAGCCAACCTCTTGCGCCAGGATCTGGTAGGCACGACGACAGATCTCGATTTTACGCGCGCGGGTATCCGCCTGCCCCACTTCATCGAACGCCATCACCACCATGGCAGCGCCGTAACGCCGCACCTGACGCGCGTGATCGATAAAGACGTCGAGCCCTTCTTTCATCGAGATGGAGTTCACGATGCCCTTGCCCTGAATGCACTTGAGTCCTTTTTCAATCACCTCCCGCTTGGAGGAGTCGATCATGATCGGCACACGGGTGATATCCGGCTCACCGGCAATCAGATTAAGAAAGCGCACCATGGCCGCTTCAGCATCCAACATGCCTTCATCCATGTTGATGTCGATAATCTGTGCGCCACTCTCCACCTGCTGGCGAGCAACATTCAGCGCTTCGCCGTACTTTTCTTCTTTGATCAGGCGTTTGAAACGTGCCGAACCGGTTACGTTGGTACGTTCCCCTACCTTAACAAACAGCGTCGCCACATCAATGGTCAGCGGCTCCAGTCCGGCAAGGCGGCACGCCACCGGGATATCCGGCAGCGGGCGCGGCGCAACGTCGTCAACCACCTTGGCAATGGCGGCAATGTGTTGCGGTGTGGTACCGCAGCAGCCGCCAACGATATTGAGGAATCCGGCACGCGCCCATTCCCCAATATGCACCGCCATATCGGCGGCATCGAGATCGTATTCTCCGAACGCATTCGGCAACGCGGGACAGTTCCGCCACGTATTGACGCAGCTCATCCGGCCCGAGCGCACAGTTCAAGCCAAAAGAGAGCGGGCGCGCATGGTGCAGTGAATTGTAAAACTCTTCCGTGGTCTGCCCTGACAGGGTACGACCAGAGGCATCGGTAATGGTGCCTGAGATCATCACCGGCAATTCAATACCGAGCGCTTCGAATTCGGTTTCTACCGCATACACTGCGGCTTTGGCGTTCAGGGTATCAAAGATGGTTTCGATCATGATGATATCGACGCCGCCCTCAACCAACGCGCGGGTTGATTCTCGATAGGCATCGACCAATTGATCGAAACTGATATTACGGTAAGCGGGGTCGTTTACATCCGGAGAAATGGATGCCGTGCGGTTGGTTGGGCCCAATACGCCTGCCACATAGCGCGGTTTGGCCGGGTTTTGCGCCGTCCATTTGTTCGCACTGGCGCGAGCCAGGCGTGCCGCCAGCAGTTTGATCTCCGCCGACAGTGAAGCCATGTCGTAATCAGCCATCGCGATCGGCGTGGCGTTAAAGGTGTTGGTTTCGATGATATCCGCGCCAGCCTCAAAATAGGCATCGTGGATCGCAGCAATAATCGCAGGTTGGGTGATCACCAGCAGGTCATTGTTGCCTTTCAGGTCGCTGTGCCAATCGGCAAAGCGTTCACCGCGATAGTCGGCTTCCTGCAACCGGTAGCCTTGGATCATGGTGCCCATACCGCCGTCCAGCACCAAAATGCGCTGCGCCAGTTGCTCGCGCAAGGCCGCCACCCGATTCACCGCCGTTACCTGTTTTTGCTCTGACACCCTAACCCCACCGAACTTGTTAGTCTTATTCAAATTATGATTGCCTATCGTAACAATCTGCCCGTTCCGCGTCACATGAGAGTTTTTCAGTCTTTCCCCCCTTTTTTGTGCCTTTCGCTACTAACCTGCCTGAAACCTAAAGAATAGTTGTAATCTTTGAGGAAAAAATGAAAACTAATTCCACCATACAGAAAGGAGCCGAAATATGACGCCACCGGAGCCTGCCAAACGCGGCAAAAAACCACGGGGTGCGGTCAGCACCAACGTACAGGCGACAGGCCAGGTACAGTCACTGACGCGCGGGTTAACGCTGCTGGAACTGATCGCACAAGCCAACGGCAGCGTGGCGCTTACCGATCTGGCGCAGCAGGCGGGTCTGCCCAACTCCACCACCCACCGTTTATTGACCACCATGCAGCAGCAAGGCTTTGTGCGTCAGGTGGGTGATTTAGGGTTCTGGACCATCGGCTCTCATGCTTTTATCGTCGGCAGCAGCTTTCTGCAAAGCCGCAACCTGCTTGCCATGGTGCCCCCCAATGTTGCGCAAGCTGATGGAAGCGTCGGGCGAAACCGTCAATCTGGCGGTGTTGGACAACAGCGATCATCAGGCTATTATTATCGACCAGGTACAGTGTACCGCGCTGATGCGTATGTCTGCACCGATTGGTGGAAAGCTCCCGATGCACGCCTTCGGCGCAGGAAAAGCCTTTCTGGAAAACCTGAGCGACGATCAGGTCAGCAGCCTGTTGCATCGGAAAGGATTACATGCTTATACCCATGCCACGCTGGTTTCACCAGTGCACCTGAAAGAAGATTTGGCGCAAATCCGCCGACGCGGTTACTCCTTTGACGATGAAGAACACGCGCTGGGGCTGCGCTGCATCGCGGCCTGTCTGTTCGACGAGCACCGTGAACCGTTTGCCGCCATCTCCATCTCCGGCCCGATATCCCGCATCACGGATGATCGCGTGACCGAACTCGGGGCGTTAGTAATTAGCGCTGCCAAAGAGGTGACGCTGGCGTATGGTGGAACCCGTTAATATTTCTGTAAACTTGGCTATAATGTGCGCTCTCGACCTCACTTCACGAGCACTCAGTTATGGAAAAGGACATCCAGGATCGCCGTCCGATTCGGGCGCGCGAGACGCGATGGGCAACGGCGGCAGCACGCTATTTACGCCGTAAAGGCTATACGCCCAATGCTATCTCACTCTTTAGTATTCTGTTCGCCGCCCTTGGCGCGCTCTGTTTTCTCATCGTGTGGCGCTGTGACAGCGTACTCCTGCAACGGGGGCTATTGATCGCTGGCGCGCTCGGTATTCAGGGGCGTTTACTGTGTAACCTGCTTGACGGCATGGTCGCGGTTGAGGGGGGCATGCGCAGTCCGGCTGGGGCGGTGTATAACGAGTTGCCCGACCGCGTATCCGATACTTTGCTGCTGCTGGGCGTAGGCTACGGCATACTGCAACACTCTTACGCACCGATGCAGGGTTGGGGTGCGGCACTGCTGGCACTGGCAACCGCGTATATTCGCCTGCTGGGTGGCACCTGCGGATTGGCGCAGCGCTTTAGCGGTCCCATGGCGAAACAGCATCGCATGGCGCTGTTCACCGTCGGTGCCGTGGTGGCCGCGATGGTGCCACAGTGGGGAGAGTCTATTTTTACCCTCATCCTTGCTGCGATACTGCTAGGTGCCGGGGCAACCTGCATCAATCGTACTCGCCAGATTATCCGCGACTTGTCATCAGGAGAACCGTCATGACATTCAGCCCCGACAAAACGCTGGTACGTGCGCTGCTGGTTACCGTATGTCGCTTACTGACGGGTATCAAGGCACGCTGGCGCACCACCCCGCAGGTAGAACAGCCAACCATTTATTACGCGAATCACAGCAGCCATCTTGATGGTTTGGTGATCTGGGCCAGCCTGCCTGCCACGATGCGCGATCGGGTCCACCCCGTCGCTGCCGCCGATTACTGGCAAAAATCGGCACTGCGCCGCTATCTCTCTGCGCGCATTTTCGGTGCCGTGCTGATTGAGCGTAAACGGAAATCCGGAGCGTCATTCTCCAGTGAAGATCTGTTGGCTCCACTGGTAACGGTGCTGGAAAAGCAGGAGTCATTGATATTCTTCCCCGAAGGCACACGCGGTGGCGGGGACGAATTAGGCGAATTCAAAAGCGGGCTGTTCCACCTGCTGCAACGTTACCCCGATGCGCGTTTGGTGCCGATATGGCTGGAAAACCTGAATCGCGTGCTGCCAAAAGGCTCAAGATTGGTCGTTCCCATTATTTGTAGCGCCACCTTCGGCGAGGCCATTACTGGTCCTGTGCCGGATGAAACTAAAATCGAGTTTCTGAACCGGGCGAAACAGGCACTGGAGGCGTTGTCACATGCGTAAAGTCGACAATGAATTACTCCTGCTGTTAGGCGGTTTGTTTATTCTGCTGATAGTTGCCAGCCTGATCGGGTTCATACTTTCACGCCGCAAGCAAAACGACACGATTGCCAACCTCAACGCCAGAATCCGCGCCTGGTGGGTGATGTGTACCATCTCGGTGATCGCTATGTTGATCGGCCCAATAGGCTCCGTGGTGTTATTTGCGCTGATGTCGTTCTACGCACTGCGCGAATGCGTGACGTTGACGCCCACGCGTCGGGGCGATCATGAAGCGCTGTTCTGGTGCTTCTTTATCATCCTGCCGCTGCAATATCTGCTGGTAGGGATCGAATGGTACAACCTGTTTGTCATTTTCATTCCGGTGTATGCCTTTCTGTTTATTCCCGCCCGCGTGGCACTGGCGAGCGATACCATGCACTTCCTCGAACGCTGTGCCAAGATCCAATGGAGCCTGATGATCGCCGTCTACTGCGTCAGCCATGCCCCAGCGCTTCTGATGCTCTCCATTCCCGGTTTTGAGGGTGAGAACATCAAGCTGGTACTGTTCATGATGATTGTGGTACAGATTTCGGATGTATTGCAGTACGTGTTCGGCAAGCTGTGGGGCAAGCGCGCCATCGTGCCCAAGCTGAGCCCGAATAAAACGGTGGAAGGGTTTGTCGGCGGCATTCTCAGCGCCAGCCTGATCGGTGCCGCGCTGTTCTGGGTTACGCCCTTTAGCCCGGTTGCAGCCTTCTTTATCTCGCTGTTGATCACCCTGTTGGGCTTTGCTGGCGGCTTATGCATGTCGGCCATCAAACGCGCTCGCGGCGTGAAAGATTTCGGTGCCATGCTGGAAGGTCACGGCGGCATGATGGATCGCATCGATTCGCTGTGCTTCGCCGCCCCGGTGTTCTTCCACGTGGTGCGCTATTTTTATAGCTAAGTGCTATAGCTAGAGCGGTGTCCGGCGTTAGCTGGCCTGTTGATGCTTACCGTAGCGCACGCAAAAGCGTTGCCGCCTGCGGTAAGCGTAGATATCCTCCACATAGCCGTCGCGAATGCGCGCCTGTAGATGATGCCAGTAATCAGCGGAAAACAGCTCGCTGTGCATCTCCTCAAACATCGCCAACTGCGCCTTATCGGCAAACAGGAATTGGCGAAACTCCTCGGGAAAGATATCGTTAGGCGCTATGCTGTACCAGGGCTCGCTCGCCAGCTCATCCTCCGGGTAGCACGGCGCGGGAATATCGCGGAAATTCACCTCAGTCATGTAGCAAATCTCATCGTAATCATAAAACACCACCCGCCCGTGGCGCGTTACGCCGAAATTTTTGAACAGCATGTCGCCGGGAAAAATATTGGCCGCCGCTAACTGTTTAATGGCATTACCATACTCCTCAATCGCATCACTCTGCTGCTGCACCGATGCACTAGCGAGATACAGGTTAAGCGGCGTTATGCGGCGTTCCATGTAGAGATGGTTGATCAGAAGCTGATCGCCTAAATCCTCGAGTTTCTCAGGCACTTCGCGGTAGAGCTCTTCTAGCAATTCCGCACTGATCCGGCGCTTATCAATCACGAAGTTTTCATACTCCTGAGTATCTGCCATACGCCCCACCCGGTCGTGTTCTTTCACCAACTGATAGCAGGACCTTACCCGCGCGGCGCTGACCTCTTTCTGCGGTGCAAAGCGATCTTTGATCACCTTAAACACCCGATCGAAGGACGGGAGAGTGAAGACCAGCATCACCATTCCTTTAACGCCAGGGGCAATAATGAATTGTTTGTGAGAGGCGGCGACATGATTGAGGTATTCGCGGTAGTACTCGGTTTTACCGTGCTTTTGGCAGCCAATGGCACAGTAAAGCTCCGCCGTGGTTTTCCCTGGCAAGATCTCCCGTAACCACGCCACCAACGCTCCCGGTTGCGGGGCGTACACCATAAAGTAGGAGCGCGCGAAACCAAACACGATGCTGGCTTCCGCTTTACTGATCAGGCAGGTGTCGACAAACAGCGCGCCTTGTTCGATTTGGTGAAGGGGCAGCAAAAACGGCAGCGTCTCCTCAGGCAATATCAGCTTGCCCACCAGCCACGCCGCCTTGTTACGGTAAAACAACTCGTTAGCCACCTGTAAGCGCGCCCCGGCTAACTGCTGTGCGCTAAACGTCTGCGTCAGGCTGGTGACAATATTGCCAATATCCCGCGTTAAATCGTCCCACGGCAGGCGCAGCGGCAATTCCGACAGCAGTTTGTCCAGCGTATCATGCCAGCCTTCACGCAGAACAATATCGCGGCACAGTGGGCGCGATATCTCGCCCATCCTTCGCTCAGGCTGCGAGCTGAACACAAACAGCTTATCCGTCGTGAGTTCACGATGATTGAACAATCGGCAGTAGACGGAATTAAAGAAACTTTCAGCAATCTCGAAACGGGGATAGTCCGGTAACAAGTTGGTGTACACGGTTTTCACTCTGGCGAGAAACGTCGCGTCGTAACAGCGTGGCCCGGTGATACAGCGCAACTGCTTTACCACCAACCCAACGTGGTGATCGTAAAGGTGGATACGCTGCTTCATCGCCTGCTGCACCGCCTGCCAGTCAGCCTGTTCGAAACGCTGCTGCGCGCCTGCGGTCACCTCTAAAAAGCGGCCATACTGCGCATCGAATCCTTGCAGAATGGTCTGCGCCACCAGTTGCTCCAGATTACGCCTCATGATGTGCTCCGCAACAACGGCCAGCCTGCTGACTGGTCGATGAGGATCAGAATTGCTGCTCTTCCTTCGAACCCGTCAGTGCGGTCACTTTGTCGAAATAGCCAGTGCCCACCTCCTGCTGATGAGAGGAGAAGGTGTAACCCTTGTTGATATCGGCAAATTCCGGCTGCTGCACTTTTTCCACGTAGTGTTTCATCCCCTCGCCCTGTGCATACGCATGTGCCAGATCGAACATGTTGAACCACATGCTGTGAATGCCCGCCAGTGTAATAAACTGGTACTTGTAGCACATTTCCGACAGCGCATCCTGAAAGCGCGCAATGGTGGCATCATCCAGATTCTTCTTCCAGTTGAAGGAGGGAGAGCAGTTGTAAGCCAGCAACTTGCCGGGATATTGGCGATGAATGGCATCGGCAAAACGCTGTGCCAGAGCTAAATCTGGCGTTGAGGTTTCACACCACACCAGATCGGCGTAGGGCGCATAGGCCAAACCGCGACTGATAGCCTGCTCAATACCAGCATGGGTGCGGTAGAATTCCTCGACGGTGCGCTCACCGGTCACGAACTCACGATCGTAAGGGTCACAATCTGACGTCAGCAGATCGGCAGCATCGGCATCCGTGCGTGCCACCAGCAACGTCGGCACGCCCATCACGTCCGCCGCGAGACGAGCAGCCACCAGTTTCTGAATTGCCTCTTGCGTTGGCACCAGCACTTTGCCGCCCATATGCCCGCACTTCTTCACTGAGGCCAGTTGGTCCTCAAAATGGACCGCCGCCGCCCTGGCTTCAATCATCGATTTCATCAGCTCAAAGGCATTCAGCACTCCGCCGAAACCGGCTTCCGCATCCGCTACGATCGGCAGGAAATAATCCACATGGCGATCGTCATTGGGCTCAATACGGTTGGCCCACTGAATCTGATCGGCCCGGCGGAAGGTATTGTTGATGCGTGCCACCACCGCTGGCACCGAGTTCGCCGGATAGAGCTACTGATCCGGATACATGCTGGACGCTAAATTCGCATCCGCCGCCACCTGCCAGCCGGAAAGATAAATCGCTTCAATGCCCGCTTTCGCCTGCTGTAACGTGAATAGGCATTGAGGAACGGCTTCTCCATGGTGACGGATTGCCGGTCAGGCAATACGCGATCGGCATGGTTTTTCAATGTCTTGATATAGCTGAAGATGTAATCCCAACGGCCGCAATTCAGCCCAACAATATGGTCACGCAGCGCATGCAGAATCTCATCCATCTGGAACACCGCTGGCAGCGTTTCAATCAGCACCGTGGCCTTGATGGTGCCGCGCGGCACATTAAAGCGATCTTCGGTATAGCTGAACACCTCGCTCCACCAGGCCGCTTCACGCCAGGATTGCAGTTTTGGCAGATAAAAATAGGGACCACTGCCCTTTGCCAGCAAGGCTTGATAGTTATGGTAAAAGTAGAGCGCGAAATCGAACAGCCCACCGGGAATGGCTTCTCCTTGCCAGGTGACATGTTTTTCCGGCAGGTGCAGACCGCGCACCCGACAAATCAGCACGGCAGGATTCGGTTTAAGCTGGTAGATCTTGCCTTCATCATTGACGTACGAGATGGTGCCCCGCACCGCATCGCGCAAATTGAGCTGGCCATCGATCACCTTTTCCCATGAGGGAGACAGCGAATCTTCAAAATCCGCCATAAACACTTTCATGTTAGCGTTCAGGGCGTTGATGATCATTTTCCGTTCAACAGGCCCGGTAATCTCCACGCGGCGATCCTGTAAATCCGCAGGGATACCACGAATTTTCCAGTCAGCATTCCGAATGGAAGCCGTTTCCGAAATAAAATCAGGCAACTCACCTGCATCGATCTTCTGCTGCTGTAGCTGTCTTTCCAGC
Source organism: Candidatus Symbiopectobacterium sp. 'North America' (assembly GCF_015762685.1). GTDB lineage: Bacteria > Pseudomonadota > Gammaproteobacteria > Enterobacterales > Enterobacteriaceae > Symbiopectobacterium. The sequence goes on from NZ_PEHF01000081.1 coordinate 106,888, forward strand.
AACAATCCATTTCTTGGTAACAAGAAGCGGTTGACCAACTCTGCCAGAAAATCGGTGGCCTCTTCTGTCAGAATGCTCTGCCATGCCAAAACGTTCACTGAATACCAACTCTCGGCTTATTGTCTGCTGTGTCATCTCTCGGGTTCCTTTTCTCAGTACCACGCTCCCTGTTAACAGAGAGGGGTTATCAAGGGGCGAAATTTTCAACCAACAGAATTAAGCGTAATCCAATTACATTAAAAATCAAAAACGATTTCCATTTTTATCAAATAAAGAATTTATCTTTATTATTTAAAAAAATAAAAACATTAAAAAATCAGGGAAATTATTTTCAATGAAAGTGGGCAGGCATAAAAAAAGGTGCCATTCGGCACCCATCAGACTAATAACAAAGTCACTTTACCTCGCCACTCTCGGCGAAAGTTGGGGATCTTCGTGAGAATGAACGCGTTTCTTCGGCAAGAGATTCCCGCCTTCGTGGGAATGACGGTGGTGGGCGGGAATGACGGGGTCGACAGAAATGACCGAAGTAGGTGGGTATGGCTGTTTCAAATAAGTTTGTCAGCAACTCAGGGTGCCATTGGGCACCCTGAGTAAAACGGAAGGAGGTTTTAGTCTAGCGTTGGGTTCATACGGCGCAGATCGAACGGCGTGATCTGATAGACACAGTAGTTAAGCCAGTTAGCAAACAACAAATGCCCGTGGCTGCGCCAGCTCGCTTTTGGCGCATTCTCTGGGTTGTCATCAGGGAAGTAGTTCAACGGCACGGTCGGATTCAAGCCTGCATCGCGATCACGAAAGAATTCACTCACAAGGGTATGAGCATCATATTCAGGGTGCCCGGTGACGAACACTTGCCGTTTGTCCTTACTGGCAAACAGATAAGCACCGGCTTCATCAGACTCCACCAAAATATCCAGATCGGCATACTCACGAATAATATCTGTGGGGAAATCAGCGTAGCGCGAATGGGGAGCCAGAAAGGTTTCATCAAAACCGCGGGTAAGCAGCGCATGCTGCTGCACCGTGTGATGCGTATATACGCCAGAAAGCTTTTTGCTGCGGGTCATCTTGGGGATGCCATACAGCAGATTTAATCCAGCCTGCACCGCCCAACAGACAAACAGCGTGGACGTGACATGATCTTTTGCCCAATCGATCACTTTTGCGATCTGCGGCCAGTAAACCACATCGCAGAAATCGACCAGCCCCAGCGGCGCGCCGGTGACAATCAGACCATCGAAGTTTTTGTTTTCAATATCCTCGAAGTTACAGTAGAAATTATTGAGATGTTCTGTAGTTGTGTTCTTGGATTCACGGCTATCAATACGCAGCAGTTGGATATCCACCTGCAACGGCGAGTTGGAGAGCAAACGCAGGAACTGGTTTTCTGTCTCAATCTTCTTCGGCATGAGGTTCAATACCAACACCTTTAACGGACGAATTTCCTGAGTACTGGAACGAGAAGTGGTCATAACAAACACATTCTCATTGCGCAAAAAACTTACTGCGGGTAACTCATCAGGGATCCGAATTGGCATGACACTACACCTCACTGCAACCGTTTATACGTTTAGACATCCAGATGCATGAAGATAACCAGTTTTCCCCTACTTGTACAGCGCACAGGCCGAAGTTGAATAATCTTCATCCTGCGCACTGTGTAGCGCCGTTTACATCTGTACTTCTTTCCCTTTTCGGTTCAGCAGCAGAGAAACAAACATCGCCATCAGGCACATAGCAGAGACATACCAGAAGAACGTCGTTTCAATCCCCGCTGATTTTAACGACAGTGCGACATACTCAGCCGAACCGCCAAACAGCGCGTTGCCTATTGCATAGGAAAGCCCTACACCCAGCGCACGTACCTCAGGAGGAAACATTTCTGCTTTCAGCACTCCGCTGATCGAGGTGTAAAAACTGATGATCATTAACGCCATCACGATAATGGCAAAGGCTGCGTATGGGCTTGTCACATTCTGCAAGGTGCTGAGGATTGGAACGGTAAACAACGCTGCCATCGAGCCAAAAATGATCATCATGGTGCGTCGCCCGATTTTATCCGACAACGCACCAAACAACGGTTGCAGCAGCATGAATATCACCAGAGCGCCCGTCATCACACCGCTTGCGGTTTTTGCATCCATACCCGCTGTGTTCACCAGATACTTCTGCATGTAGGTGGTGTAGGTATAAAAGCTCAACGAACCTGCGGCGGTAAAACCCAGCACAATCATAAAAGCACGCCGATTACGCCACAAACCAGAAAACGTTCCCGCATCTTTACGCTGGTGCGTGGTGGTGCTCGACGTTTCATGCAGTGAACGCCGCAGATATAACGCCACAATCGCCAGCAGCCCACCCAATGCAAAGGGAATGCGCTATCCCCAGGCCTTCAGTTCTTCAGCGCTGAGCCACTGTTGCAGGATAACCAACACCAACAGCGCCAATAACTGTCCACCGATCAACGTGACATATTGAAAGGAGGCATAAAAACCACGCTTGCCTTCAACGGCGACTTCACTCATGTAGGTTGCGCTGGTGCCATACTCCTCCGCCAACAGAAAGCCTCTGAAACAAACGGGCAAGCAACAACAAAGCAGGTGCCCAATGGCCAATCACTCTATAGGTAGGTAAACAGGCGATAACGAATGAGCCGCAGCACATCATACAAACGGAAATAAGCATCGAGGTGGGGCGACCGTGCTTATCGGCAATATAGCCAAATAACCAGCCACCGATCGAACGTATCAGAAACCCGACGGCAAATACGCCAGCGGTTTGCAGGAGTTGCGTCGTGGCATCACCACTGGGGAAAAACGCGGAGGCAAAATAGAGTGCACAGAACGAATAGACGTAAAAATCAAACCATTCCACCAGGTTACCGGATGAGGTTCCCACAATGGCGAAAATCCGCTTGCGTGTATCATGGGGGTCCAGGTGCTGCTGTGCAAGCGGTGGTGTTACATCTGCCATAGTAAAAATCCCTATAAGAGTCATAAAAGCGTGCGAAGGTATGCGCATGCATACGGCACAAGTAAATTGTTATAATTTGGTAAAACGCAGTGAAAACAACGAGCAAAAACGTGTGGCGGAAACGAGTTATTCTCGATGTTGTCACAAACAGAGGGTAAGAGAAAGGTTATTACATTAATAAAGTGAATATCACACACAGCAAAAAGGGCCGTC
>NZ_PEHF01000052.1 GCF_015762685.1 Candidatus Symbiopectobacterium sp. 'North America'
GGTGGCAGTGATGTTCCATTACGGCAGGTTAAACATGGGGTTATGAGTCTCCCACCATGATCGGGGAAAACCCTTATGAAGACAGCCACGATGGTGCATTGTTAGTTGGTGTTCTTCTGATATTCAATCGTCTGCGGCATTACGAAATTTTCAGCCAGTTTCAGCGGCGCTATCCTAACATTGAGATGTCATTTATTGATGGTGTCAGAATGGATTTGTTAGAAAAGGTGCGTAACGGCGATCTCCATTTCTCCTATTCCACACCGTTTGCCGACTATCAGGACGATCCGCTGTTTGCGCATCAGGTACTGTATGAAGATCAACTGGTTGCTGTGATGGCGAGCAATCATCCGTTGGCGCAGCACAAAACGCTAAGCCTTGAAACGCTGGCGCAGGCGCGCAAATTCTTCAGCGGTGAGATCGAAACCTTTAGCAATGAAGCGGCCAAATTGCTGTTGGAAATGGGCGTGATTCGCAAGATCCCGGATATCAGCACCCTGTATGACGCCAGCTACGTGAAATAAGGATATTAGCATGATGAGTGATTCTTGCGCAACTGACAAACTGCCTTTGCCGCCTGCGGCGTTACCTGACGCTGCACCGCGCTGGCACAATCCGTTGATGGTGCCGCTGCGGCCTGTTGCCGTGCGGTTGCGCGTGGCACTTGGGGTGGCCTTTTTTGTCCTGTTTTTTGCCCTGTGGGGAATGGTGACGTTCAGCGGTTCGGTATCACCGACCTTTTTGGCCGATCCGCTGACCATGCTGCGTGAAGGGGAGATCCTCTTTACCCAGTATAACTTCTCTGAGGATATTGCCATGACGGTTATGCGCGTGCTGGCAGGGTTCCTGCTGGCCGCGATCATCGGTGTCCCCCTCGGCATTCTGATGGGCGCGTACAAACTGTGCGAGGCGTTTTTCGAACCCTTTGTGTCGTTTTGCCGCTATTTACCGGCATCCGCGTTTATTCCGCTGCTTATCCTGTGGGCGGGCATCGGTGAGATGCAGAAGATTCTGGTTATCTTTATTGGCTCCTTATTTCAAATCGTGTTGATGGTGGCGGTAGCGGTAGGGGCTGCGCGTCGCGATCTGGTGGAAGCCGCCTATACGTTGGGATGCAGCAACGGCAGCGTGGTACGTCGCGTGCTGATCCCCGGTGCGGCACCGGAAATCGCCGAACTGCTGCGACTGGTGCTCGGGTGGGCGTGGACTTACGTGATTGTTGCTGAGCTTATTGGCTCGTCGAGTGGTATCGGTCACATGATTGTGGACAGTCAGGCACTGCTGAACACCGGACAGATCATCTTCGGCATTATCGTCATTGGGGTGATTGGCCTGCTGTCAGATTTTCTGTTTAAGGCGATGAACCGACGCCTGTTTTTCTGGAGCTTATTGTAATGTCCCACAGCAAATTAGCGGTACGCCAGGTCGAGCGCATCTTTACCGGCCCGCGCGGCGAACAGACTCAGGCGCTGTTGCCCGTCGATTATCAGGTACAGGAAAACGACTTCATCACCATTCTCGGGCCGTCCGGGTGTGGCAAATCCACCTTGTTGCGCATCATCGCCGGGTTGGATTCGCCCACCAGCGGTGAAGTGTGGCTCGATGGCACGCTGGTGGAAGGACCGGGCGCGGATCGCGGTATGGTGTTTCAAAGCTATACGCTGTTTCCCTGGCTGACGCTGGCGCAGAACATCTGCTTTGCTTTGCAGGAGCGCGGCATCAGCAAGGCGCAGCAGCAGGAGCGTTGTGACTACTACATTCATCAGGTCGGCCTGAAAGGTTTTGAGCATCACTATCCGCGTCAGCTTTCTGGCGGTATGCAGCAACGCACCGCGATTGCGCGCGCATTGGCGAACGATCCCAAAGTGCTGTTAATGGATGAACCTTTTGGCGCGCTGGATAACCAAACGCGCGTCATGATGCAGGAACTTTTACTTTCGGTGTGGGAAGCGTCACGAAAGACGGTGATTTTTGTCACGCACGATATTGATGAAGCTATCTTTATGGGTAACCGAGTAGCGATTTTTAGTGCTCGCCCAGGACGCATCAAAACCGAAGTGGCAGTTGCCTTTGAAGGACATCGTGATTACACCCTGAAAACCTCGCCAGAATTTATGGCGCTCAAGGCCAGGGTGACCGAAGAGATTCGCGCCGAAACGCTCCAGGCGTTGGCGCATTAGTCAGGCATACAGACACAGAACAAGACATAAAAACGCCTATGGCGTTTTTACTTTAGCTTAACTTGTATATATAGGAATAGATTATGACGACAACACCCCCGTCGATTTGCCTCACTCCCGGTGCAGTCGATCTGGCGACGCTGCGGGCGATTTATCACGGTGGCGTCACGCTGACGCTCGCCGAAGAGGCCTGGGCTGACATGGATGCCGTGTGCCAGCAGGTGGCGGATATCGTGCGGCAGAATCGGGTGGTCTACGGCATCAATACCGGGTTTGGCAAGCTGGTAAGTACCTCCATTCCTGCCGATCGTCTGGCGGAGTTGCAACGTAATCTGGTGCTATCGCACAGAGTTGGCGTAGGTGAACTGTTGCCCGATAACGTGCTGCTCTTGGTGATGGCGACCAAAGTGGTGAGTTTGGCGCGAGGCCATTCCGGCGTACGCCGTCAGGTGATTGAAACCTTGCTGGCGCTGTTCAATGCGGGCGTTATGCCGTGCGTGCCGGAAAAAGGATCGGTAGGGGCGTCGGGTGATTTGGCACCGTTGGCTCATATGTCGCTGATGCTGCTGGGAGAAAGGCAGGTCAAAATCAATGGCGCACTGCTGCCAGCACGAGAAGGGCTGGCGTCGAGCCGCTGGTGTTGGGGCCGAAAGAGGGGTTGGCGCTGCTTAACGGTACGCAGGTTTCCACCTCGCTTGCCCTGCGCGGTCTGTTTGGCGCAGAGCAGGTGCTTGGGGCAGGGCTGATCGCTGGTGCGCTTTCGCTGGAAGCCATTCGCGGTTCGGCCAAACCGTTCGATGCGCGCATCTACAAAGCGCGCGGCCAGCAGGGTCAGATTGCGGTGGCGGCGGCGATGGATGCGCTGCTCAAAGGCAGCGGCATCATGGATTCGCATATTCATTGTGGTCGGGTACAGGATCCTTATTCCATCCGCTGTATTCCGCAAGTGATGGGAGCCTGTTTGGATAACCTGACGCATGCGGCGCGCATTCTGCAAATTGAAGCCAACGCGGCGTCTGACAACCCGCTGGTATTTACCGACAACGGTGATGTGATTTCTGGCGGTAACTTCCATGCTGAACCAGTGGCATTCGCCGCTGACATTATTGCCCTTGCTGTCGCGGAAATTGGCGCGATTTCTGAACGCAGGTTGGCGCTGCTGCTCGATACTGGCCTGTCGGCACTGCCGCCTTTCCTGGTGGCCGATGGTGGCGTGAACTCCGGCTTTATGATAGCCCAAGTCACTGCCGCCGCCTTGGCATCGGAAAACAAATCGCTGTCGCATCTCGGTAGCGTTGACAGCCTGCCTACCTCTGCCAATCAGGAAGACCACGTCTCCAAGGCCACTTACGCGGCCCGTCGTTTAGGCGCAATGTGTGACAACACCGCGGCCGTGGTGGGTATCGAAGCGATGGCGGCTGCACAGGGTATCGAATTCCACCGCCCGTTACGCAGTTCCACTTTGCTGGAACAGGAGTTAATGCGCATTCGTCAGGCGGTGCCTTTCCTCGACAAAGATCGCTATCTGGCACCGGATATCGCCGCCATGTGTCGCTGGGCAAACCAGGCCGAATGGCCGGAACAGGTGGCTGCGTTGCTGCCCACTTATGCTCAATAACCCGACAGGCTACGGACATTAACCGAATATTAAAGGAACAGCATTATGACCTTATCAGTGGAACAGGCGGGTGAGCGTGAAGTGAGAGCACCCCACGGCAGTGAACTGCATTGTGAAAACTGGCTGATCGAAGCGGTGTACCGCATGATCCAGAATAACCTGGATCCGGACGTCGCTGAACGGCCCGAAGATCTGGTGGTGTACGGCGGGATTGGCAAGGCGGCACGCAACTGGGCCTGTTTTGACGGGATACTTGCCTCTCTGCGTGCCCTCAAAGGGGATGAAACGCTGTTGGTGCAGTCCGGTAAACCAGTGGGGGTTTTCCGTACCCATGAAAATGCGCCGCGCGTGCTGATCGCTAACTCGAATCTGGTGCCGCACTGGGCCAACAGGGATCACTTCAATAAGCTGGACCGCGATGGGCTGATGATGTACGGCCAGATGACGGCGGGTTCATGGATCTACATCGGTGCGCAGGGCATTGTGCAGGGAACCTACGAAACCTTTGCTGAAGCTGGACAGCAGCACTACAACGGCGATTTGCGCGGGCGTTGGATCCTGACCGCGGGCTTGGGCGGTATGGGTGGCGCGCAGCCGTTAGCGGGCGTTCTGGTCGGCGCCAGCGTGTTGGCGATCGAGTGCCAGGAATCACGTATTGATTTTCGCTTGCGCACACGTTATCTCGATTACAAAGCCACCGATCTGGATAAAGCGCTGGCAATGATCGATGAAGCGTGCAAAGCGGGACGCGCCATTTCTGTGGGTGTGTTGGGTAACGCAGCGGATGTGGTGCCAGAGCTGGTGAAACGCGCCAAGGCCGGAGGTATGCGCCCGGATATCCTGACCGATCAAACCTCGGCGCACGATCTGATTAACGGTTATCTGCCGCAAGGGTGGGACGTGGCGCACTGGGCAGAGATGCGTACTCGCGATCCGAAAGCGGTAGAAAAGGCGGCCAAAGCCTCGATGGCGGTGCATGTACAGGCGATGCTGGAATTCCACCATATGGGTATCCCGACGGTGGATTACGGTAACAATATCCGCCAGATGGCACTGGAAGAGGGCGTGGCTAACGCGTTCGATTTCCCCGGTTTTGTGCCTGCCTATATTCGTCCGTTGTTCTGTCAGGGCAAAGGCCTGTTTCGCTGGGTGGCGTTGTCCGGCGACCCGGAGGATATCGCGCGTACCGATGCCAAGCTCAAAGCGCTGTTTCCCGAGAACACGTCGTTACTCCGCTGGCTGGATATGGCGCAAGAGCGCATCGCCTTCCAGGGATTACCGGCGCGCATTTGTTGGTTGGGATTGGGTGAGCGCCATCTGGCAGGGTTGGCTTTCAATGAGATGGTACGCAATGGCGAGTTGAAAGCGCCGATTGTGATTGGCCGCGATCATCTGGACTGCGGATCGGTTGCCTCACCGAACCGGGAAACCGAAGCGATGCGCGATGGCTCGGATGCGGTATCCGACTGGCCGCTGCTCAATGCGTTGTTAAACACGGCGGGGGGCGCAACCTGGGTCAGCCTGCATGACGGCGGCGGTGTGGGCATGGGCTTCTCACAGCATGCGGGTACTGTGATCGTGTGTGACGGCAGCGAACAGGCCGATGAACGTCTGGCGCGCGTGCTGTGGAACGATCCGGCAACGGGCGTGATGCGCCATGCGGATGCAGGATATGAGAGCGCTATCGCGTGCGCCGCTCAGCATGGGTTGAACTTGCCGATGGTGAAGGGCTAACGGAGCGCGCCGCTGAGGTCATCATGAAAGAAACGATTGAACGACTGACGCGGCGCGAAGCCCGCCAACTGGGGCGCTATAACTCTGGGTTATCTGATGATGCGGTGCGCCAGCGTTTTGCTGTGACGGATATTGCCCGCCTTGCCAGCAATGAAAACCCACTGGGCATGAGCGCGTTGGCCGACTCGGCGCTGCGAACTGAGGTGACGCGCACGGCCTGTTATCCCGATCCGGCGAGTCTCCAATTGCGCGCGGTAATTGCCGCGCGCACCGGGATGGCGCCGGAACAGGTGGTGATGGGCAACGGCTCGGAAAACCTGCTGGAAATGCTGTGTCTGGCTTTTCTCAATCCGGGCGATCGGGTTGTCACTTTGGTGCCCTCTTTTGGGCTGCATCACCTGTATCCCAAAATGTTAGGGGCAGAGGTGACGCTGGTGCCAGTGAATGCGCAGATGGAGTATGACCTGGATGCCTGTGCGCAGGAGCTGGCACAACCGGCCAAAATGATGGTGTTCAGTAACCCTTCCAACCCCGTAGGTTGCATGCTGGGGCGTGAGGGATTCGAACGCCTGATTGCCATGACTCCGCAGGATTGTGTGTTGGTGATCGGCGAAGCTTATTATGAGTATTGCGCTGCTCACCCTGATTATCCCGATAGCCTTTCCGTATTACGTCAGCAGGCGCGACACGTGGATTGTGTTGCGTACCTTTTCCAAGGCATACGGCCTGGCTGGGTTGCGTGTGGGGTATGGTTTAGCGTGTCATGCCGAGATAGTGGAGCTACTCGATCGCGTGCGTACACCGTTCAATATCAACCGTATGGTGCAGGCTGCGGCACAGGCGGCGCTGTTGGATGTGGCGCACGTGGCACGCAGTGTCACCCATGTCTCCCAGCAACGGGCCTGGCTCAGAGATCAATTGCACGCCTTGGGATGGTTTGTGGCTCCGTCGCAGGCCAATTTCCTGTTTGTGAATATTGAGCAGTATAGCGCTGCATTGGCTGAGCGTTTATTGCATTTTGGGGTGATTGTGAAGCCCTGGCTGGAAGCTGGATACACCCAATGGCTGCGGATCTCGGTGGGATCTGAGGCCGCTAACCAACAGTGTATTGCGGAGTTGCGCCAGTGTGCGCAGTAGTTCCACTTCGGCCAATTGACTGAATACTTACGGAGAATACATGCAACAGGTCTATTTTCCCGCGCGCGTGGTGCGCGGCGCAGGCGCGATTAACCAGTTGGGCACCATCGCTTCAGCGTTGGGTAAACGTGTTTTGGTTTTGGGGGGCAAGCATGCGCTGGAGGCGGCGTCAGCCCTGATTGATGCACAACTGGCAGCAGCCGGTGTGAGCAAATGTGCCGACATCTGGTACGGCGGTGAGTGCAGCGAAACACAGATTTTACGTCTGGCACAAGACGTACGCGCCCACGCTGCCGATGTAATTATCGCTGTGGGCGGCGGGAAGGCATTGGATACAGGCAAAGCCGTCGGGCTGGAAACCTCTCGTCCGGTTATCACCCTGCCGACCATCGCGGCAACCTGTGCTGCGGTGACGCCGCTGACGATTCGCTATCATGACGATAGTCATTTTCGCGATCTCTATCATCTGCCAGTCGCTCCGGCTGCGGTGATTATTGATTCCGATATTCTGGCTAAAGCACCGCTGCCCTGGCTGGCGGCGGGGCTGGCGATACGCTAGCAAAATGGTATGAACTGCGAGCTATTAGCGGTAATAAGGATGTCACCGGTTTTGGTGCGTCCTCCATGGCAAACAGCCAGCTCTGCTATCAACAGATTGCCCGGTTTGGTGGCGCCGCCTGTGAAGCAGTCCGGCAACGGCAGGCAACACCGGCGTTGGATCAGGTGCTTGATGCTATCTTCTTGTTTGCCGGGTTGGCCTCGTTGATGAGCAATGGTACCCATGCGCTCTACGAGGGCTTTACCGTGTGCGATAAGACGCGCGCTTACGGGCATGGTCTGCTGGTGGGGTTTGGTAATCTCTGTTTACTGGCGCAGGAAGGGCGTAGCGATGAGGAATTGCTTGAAGCCATTGCGTTGGCGAAGGATTGTGCCATTCCAACATCACTGGCAGCGATTGCACCAACCCTGACTTCTGAAGAACTGGTAGCCATATCGAATGCGGCCGTGACGGCACCGGATATGGGCATTATGCCCCATGTCGTTACCCGCGAGACGCTACGCGAGGCTATTCATCGCGTAGAACGTCTGGCTATCAGCGCCTGTTAACAGGCGCTATAAAGTGTGGCCTGGTATAAAAAACTCAATCAGTTAGCCCTAAGCGCCTCGAGCAATTAAGCAACTCTGTCACTTTATGTACATTGAGCTTTTTCATAATGTTCAGCCGATGGGTTTCGACCGTTTTAACGCTGATGCACAGTTGTTCGCCGATAAGGCGGTTGGTGTAGCTGTTGGCAATAAGTCTCAGTATTTGCCTTTCACGCGGTGTCAGCAACTCCGGACTGTCCCCTTCCGTGTTCAGGGCGGAGTTGATGGCATCTCGGTTGAGAGCCGGGTCGATATACCTTTTTCGGACGGCCATGGTCTGTATTGCAGTCAATAATGTCTTTTGGCTACTGTTTTTCAATACGTACCCCATGGCTCCTGCCGACAGGGTGCGTATTGCCATAAACTCTTCGTTATGTGCGGTGTAAGCGAGGATCGCCATTTTAGACCAGCGCGAACAGAGCTGTGGGATAAGATCCAGCCCATTGATACCCGGCAATCCCAGATCGAGGATCACAATATCTGGTTCGTGCAGGCGGCAGGCGTTATAGACCTCAAGGCCATTTTCAGTGTGCGCAATGATACGAAAGCGCGGATAGGGCACCAGCAAATTGATAATGCCGTTTATGATCAACTCATGATCGTCCACCAGCAAAATTTTATGATCGTTCATATTCCATTCCTCTCAACAAAACGTTGCCCTTTACGGTGAGCATTTCAAACGTAAAGCGACATTCAGCGTAAGACGCAGTTCTGCAATTTCCGCGTTGGATAATGGCAGTCCACGTTTAACACGGTTCTCCATATCGATCACATCGCACAGCAATGGACCGAGACCAGCCTGCCCGATGCATCCTTTTAGGGTATGCAACAGCGTGATAGTTTTTTTCTGATCGCTTGAATTTTGTTCAATGCTTGACAGCAATTCGCGAAGCGCACGACGGATTTTTCGTCGCATAGTGGGGTGAGTGATATCGATGATGGCCTTGTCTGTCAGGTTATCTTGCTCTTGCAGATCGATTTCTCGCTGAAGTTGATATTCGGCAGCGATGCTGATGCCATCGGCCAAATGTGCCAGCGTAACGGGCTTGGTCAGGTAATGGTGCATACCGGCTTGCTTGCAACGGACAATTTCTTCCGATGCAGTGTTGGCCGACAAGGCCATAATGGCGCATTCAGGATCCTGATTATTGCTGTCCTGACGCCACTGTCGGGTGCAGGTCAGTCCATCCATCTCCGGCATACAGACATCCATCAACACCAGATCAAAACGTTGTTGTCGCCCATACGCCAGCGCTTCCCGGCCGTTACACGCGGTAGTGACGTTTTGCCCGAGCAGTGTCAGCATGGCACCAATGATGTCGAGATTTATCGTCGCATCATCAACGAGCAGGATATGTAATCGCCAGGGTTGAACCGGGATCACCGCCTTGTCGGTGTCGGTGATGCCTGACGTTATCTGAGCGGCCAGCGTATAGAGTTTGCCCGGCAGAAAGCCAAGTTCATCAGCACACAGGGCATTGTCATGCGTTGCGGCATCGCATGTCAGTCCCCATTCGCTCAGTTGCCGGTGCAGTACCAATGGCGCGGTGATATTGCCGCTTAATGGCGTGAGCGTGACGTGTTTACCGAGCGGCATCATAAAAGAGATGCAGGTGCCGAGCCCTACCGAACTGTTGAGATCCAGCCAGCCCCCCATCATTCGAGCCAGATTCGAGGCAATCGTCAGCCCAAGCCCGGTCCCCTGAATGTTTCCCTGGCTCTGAAAGAAGGGGGTGAATACCGCGTCGCGGTCGGCAGAGGCAATGCCTTTGCCGCTGTCACAGACGGCAAATATCAGCGTGTTGTCGGTGCGCGTGACTCTGAGCGTTATCCCTCCGTTATCCGTAAATTTGACCGCATTCCCCAACAGATTCACCAGAATTTGCCGCACGCGAGTCGCATCCATATCGATAAGCAAGGGCACATCACCGCTGACAGTGGTGCGCAGCATCAATCCTTTGCTTTTTCCCGGTCCCTGAATGGTGTACATCGCGCGATCGATCAGCGGGAGCAGCGCTGTCTGCTCGACGTGCAGCGAGATTTGCCCTGACTCTATACGCGAGAAATCCAGCAGGTTGTTGATGATATCCAGCAATGAGAGGGTACAAAGTCTGGCCGTTTCCGCCAGATGACTTTGCTTGGCGCATAGCGGGGTGAGTTGGAGCAGCTCCAGCGCACCCAATGATCCGCTGAGCGGCGTGCGCAGTTCATGGCTGATGGTGGTCAGATGGCTGCTTTTACGTTTGTTGGCCTGTTCCGCCTGCTGCTTGGCGATAATCAACTCGCGCGTGCGTTCAACCACGGTATTTTCCAGATTGTCATATTGCGCGCGCAGATCGTTCAACAGCCGGTTGTAAGCCTGAGCAATGCTGTCGAGTTCATTCCGGAAAACGCAGCGACAGTGTGCCCGTTTCGTTTTATTGATGATATCGACAAAGTCCTGCAACGGGCGGGCCAGATGACGGTGGAGCAGCGCCAACAGCATAAGTGCAATGAGGACTAACGTCGCTAATGCGAAAGGCAGTTGGCTGATGACGATAGACAGCGCTCGGTGGATGATATCCCACGTTGGATACAGGATAACCTGTTGCCAGCCGGGCCCTTTCAACTGGGTGCGCAGCACCAGATAGCCGGGAATTTCCTGCCAGCCGTCATACAGAGTGACATCGTTGAACAGCGCCTGTAGTGCTTGACCTTGCTTCTTGTCGAGCAGGGAAAAAGGCAGTATGTGATTTTGCTTATCCAGCCAGAGGCTGATATCACTGCCGGAGAACAGCTGATCGTAAGAGAGAACATCGCTTAATTTGACGGAAAGCCCGGCGAGCATACCTTGTGAACTGGTGGCCGCAACGGAGATGCTCCAACCCACGCCCTTTGTGTACTTGGGTTCGCCCCAGTGCATATTGTGGTTGACGGGGATGCCAAGCAATTCCGTTAACTCGGTGCGTCGACGTGAAAAATAGTCGGCGGGGTGCTCGCGAGGGGGCAGCAGCGAGATACCATAGCGGCTATCGAGCACAAAACTGTCGAGATAATAGGTTTGCCCGGCGGTGCCGTAAACCTGGATAAAGCTGCGATCCTTCTCTTGAACCGTTTTGGGGATACATGCGCTGGTATCAATGGGCAGGTAACAGCTTTCACTTTTGTCGACCACGGCCTTGTCTGCGGCTTCGCTGTGGTACAGGTGGTAACGGTGTGCCAATATCTGCGCATCCCGTTCTGCACCTTCAAAACGGTGGTTGGTTAACGTTGCCCGTAGGGTAGAAAAGTGCGTTAGACTTTCAATTAAATAATGTTTTTCCTGGTTAAGAGAGGCGTAGGTTGCAGCAAAAACAGAAATCAGCCAGATAATAAATAAGCACAGTGATATAAATAATGTCGGTTTACTCACCAATGAGCGTTTTCTTTTCATTGTCATACCTGAGAATGGTGTCTAAATGAAATTGCCCCTGTGGGCGAATAAATTTACGTCTGTCGGTTTTCTCTAACACGGTAATTTTCACTTAAACTATAATAGGCTTTAGCGCCGCAATTGTTTTAATTTGTAAATATATATAACCTCTCCATAAGTAAAAATCAGGTATAAGGTTGATGTCTAAGATTCTCATTGCATTTGAGAATAAGATTATCCCATGGAGGTTGTTCTACATGCTTGATTTACTAAAAAGTATCCCTTTGGTTGAGGGTATATCCGAGCCTAATGGTAAAGGAGAAATCGCGATGAAAATAGCGGATCTCTCTGCGAAAGGCTATTCATGCAATTTCTACTGGATTCTGGCAATACATCTTGTTGACTCTTGTGATTTTTCATTGGAAACATTGTGTTATGTTTCATGTTTGTTGGGGGGGCATCATGACATTCACGATTTTTCCTGCTACATCTCCGATGAGAAAAGTTGGCTGTGTTGTGTCTATGATAAGAAAATCTCTGCTGAAGTGATGGCAAAAGAAATGGAGATCCATGTGGCGCTAACACGTTATTTTCGATACCTCATTTTGAGTAAACAACACCCATGCCAGGTAAAAGAATATGAAGCTATATAAAATCGCCCATTTGGTTTTGTTTTTTTTCTGTTCGGTTTCTTATGCTGAAAACTTACCGTGGGAGGGCAATGATTTTTCATTGCGGGCACAAAATATGTCGCTTTCCTCTCTGTTGAAGAATCTCGCGGAAAACTATTATACATCAACGAATATTGATTCGGCGATTGTACAAAATTTCAGCGGCGTTATCTTGCCAGGACCGCCGGTGAATATTCTATTTAAGTTGATGAGCCAATATAATCTGGTTTCTTATTACGATGGTAATACGTTGTTTATTTACCCCGCACAGCGTCTGTCACGCCATCTTGTGACACTTAATGTGCTATCCGCCACGCGTTTTGCAGCAAATTTACGCAGACTGAATGTTCCTGAGGATAGAAGTTGTGTCATTTATCCCGTGTTGAATGAGCATGCGCTGGAAATCAGCGGTGTACCTGCGTGCCTGGAACGCGTTACGCAACTGGCAACCACCCTTGATGCCGATATTAGCAAACGTCAGGATGATGCCGTGAGCGTTGTGGTATATCCCTTGAAATATGCCACGGCGCTGGATGATCACTATCGATACCGCGATCAGACCGTTGTGGTGCCCGGAATTGTCAGCGTGCTGCGTGACATGACTCGCGGCGGCGCGCCCGCTCCAGCCAGCAATACGCCTGCGACTCAGGGACTAACGATGTTTTCTGCGGACCCGCGTCAGAATGCGGTCATCGTGCGCGATCGCAGCGCCAACATGGCGGGGTATCGCCAACTGATCACCCTGTTGGATCAACGGCCTGAAATGATCGAAATATCTGTGACCATCATTGATGTGGATGCCGGGGATATCAGCCAGTTAGGCATTGACTGGAGTGCGGTGACATCGATCGGTGGCGGAATGATCAGCTTCAATAATAACGGGGGGAGCCTGGACAGCGGATTCTCCAGCGTGATCAAAGACACGCCGAACTTTATGGTGCGCCTTAGCGCGCTGGAAAAGAACTCACGTGCCTATGTGTTATCGCAACCTTCGGTGGTGACGCTCAACAATATTCAGGCCGTGTTGGACAAGAATGTCACGTTCTTCACCAAGCTTGAGGGTGACAGAATCGCCAAACTGGAGTCCGTGACGACCGGATCGCTACTGCGCGTTACGCCTCGACTGTTAGAGCAGAATGGCAAGCAAAATATCATGCTGAACCTGAACATTCAGGATGGGCAACAAAGCGAACCTATCAGTCAGGACGAGCCTCTGCCCGGTGTTCAAAATGCAGAAATTGCTTCGCAGGCCATGTTGCAGGCGGGGCAGAGCCTGTTATTGGGCGGGTTCAAACAGGATAAGCAGATACAGTCGGAAAAAAAAATTCCTTTGTTAGGCAACATCCCTGTGCTTGGCCACCTGTTCAGCACCAAAACCAACCAAATGCATAGCGTTATTCGCTTGTTCCTGATCAAGGCATCCGTTGCCAATAGACAACAGTGAAAAGCGTATGGAAAACACGTGGAAGATTCGCCTGTTAGGCGGCGTATTGCATGGACGGGAAGTGTGGCTATCGGAAGGTCGTATCTCCATTGGTGAACGGGAATGCGATCTGTGCATCCCTTTACAGGCGGCAAGCCGCATCGAGCTGGCGGTCGTTGACGGGCAACTTTATGCCAATGCGGAAAAGGTGTCGGTGCGGGTAAATGGTCGCCGCCATGTACAGCATCACCCATTACCGTCCCAGGGCGTATTGGAGACGGCAGGATTAGCGATGGCATTTGGGCCCCAGCAGGCAGACCTTGCCGGTTATTGCCTGCCGGTTCGCCGGTTTTCAAGCGGCTGGATATTGGTGCCTGGCATGCTTATGCTGATCTTGGCTCTTATATTTTTCTCTATGGAATGGGGCCCGTCGCTATCGACGGAATCACCAGTAGACGTGAGTACGTTGTTGCATCAAACCGGGTTGATGCAACTCGTGGCGCAATGGCAGCAGGATGGCGTGCTGCGTGTGTCTAGGGATTGCTAATCGAGCGATGCGTTGGCGCCTTTGTGGCTTGCGCTGCAATCCCACGACATTCGCTACCAGGATGACGTTATTTGTGCCGATCAACTGGTCCGAAACGTGAAAGATGTGCTGATTCAGTCGGGCTACACCCAGGCTCAGGTTGTCAGCCGAGGGAAGGGCAACGTTGCGATCGATGCGGATATTCGTATGGGAGAACAGTGGGCGGCGTTTCAACCGCTGTTGGCCGACATTCCGGGATTACGGCATTGGCAGATAGAAAACCCCTACGACGAGATCGGTAACGCGCTGATTAGCGCGTTGCTACAGCAAGGACTAGCGGGCAAGGTGAATCTGACGAATACGGGGCCGCGTTTCATCTTGAGCGGCGTGTTGAACGCGCAGGATAAGCAGACCTTGACGCAACTGATGCAGGATATGCGATCGCGCTATCCAACTGTAGCGCTGAGCTATCAGGATGTTCCCCTATCCAATGAGTTTTCCAGACAACTGCCAGCCCCTGTCACTGGCATTGTTCATAGCCGTCGTGGCGATTATCTGGTGCTGGGTAATGGCGATACCTTATCCATCGGCAGTCGACTGCCTGAGGGCAGCGAGGTTGTGGCTATCAGCGATAGCGCGGTGACGTTCAGACAAGGGCGCACGCTGATCACGCTTCCATTCAATTTTTAAGGGGAAATACGATGACGACGCTGACGGCATTGGAAGATCGCATACAGAGTTCGGCTGACTATGCCCAAAAGGCATTGATGGTGCTGAGTGCTGCCCGTCATCGATTAACCTGTGCCATGGCGAAACCCATTACGCCAGAGGAATATCAGTACTTTGCCTTATTGGTGGAAGCGGTAATACAGAGCGAAGATATTATCAAGATCATTTACTTTCGTTATCACAATATAGCGTTAGAGGCTAGGGGTTGAGTCAAGTCAGTAGAGAATAATCATCTTTATACCAACGGCTGACATATTAGTGAACGATGAGAGGTGTATCATGTCAGGTAATATCGCGAATCAATTTAAAAAGTTCGAAGTAGAGTATGAACGTCTATTAAAATGTTTTTCGGAATTTGAAAAAATAAAAGGCAAACTGGCTTCTGCGGGGCGAACCGTTTCGCAGAATGATGCGCAAGCGGAAAAACCGCTGAGTATCCATTACATAAATACTATTGCGGAAAATGCCAAAAAAAATTTGAAAGCATTAAATATCTCCTTGAAAAAAATCGAAACGCATATTAAACACAGCGTTAATAAATAGTGAGCATATTTACACTGTTTTATATTCAGGAGGTTTATGATGCCGAGTATACCAGGTTATTCATTACCAAGCATTGATCCTAGTGTATTTGAAGATAAAGAAACACGTGTCGGAAATACACTCCAGGTAAAGTCGCGTTATTATGGAGCTGCCGATAATATTTTCGCCTATGCCTATGAAATAATGCTGTTGTTGCAGAATGTACAGTCATCGCGCGCCTATGCTCAATTCAATGATATTCAAAATGCATCCAATCGAGCCAGAGATACTCAGGAAAAGGCAAACCAGATGGATGAGGCCATTGTGCAAGCGTCAAAAGGTGATGGCAATACCAAAGAAACGGTGCCTGCCGACGTTATTGAATATATGAAGACGCACGGTATTCAGGTAGATGGCAAATCGATAGAGGATTATATCAAACAGCACGCGGGGGCTGACGGTAAATTGGACAAAGGCAGCCTCCAGGCCGTTAAATCCGCATTGGATAATAGCGCGAATCGCGACAGCGATCTCTCATCTCAAGCGCAACTGACGATTCAAAAAGCAATACAGATGCTTAACGCGGCCATTTCGCAGGCGACTAACCTGGTCAGCAAATGGGGCGATATTCTGCAAATGATCACCCAAAAGACCTATTCATGACGCAAGACGATAGTCTGGCCATGCTGCAATTTTTGCGTCGCGGTGGCGCTGTGCGCATGTTGCTGAAAAAAGACGTAAGCGGCGAATTGGATACCCTTTTTCGTTACGCCAGACAGTTATCCAGCGCGGGGGATCATCGTGCGGCGACCAACCTGTTGCGCATATTGACCGCTTACGATGATTGGTCTTTTGACTACTGGTATCAACTTGGGGCGACGTGCCATGCGGCGCACGCCTGGTCAGATGCGCTTTATGCCTATGGTTGGGCCGCGAAAATTAACGCATCGGCCGCGCAGGTCCCTTGTGCTGCGGGGGAGTGTTTTCTGGCCTGTGGTGAGAAAGCGTTGGCACGCAAAGCCTTTAAGGCTGCCTTGCTGATTTGCGGTGAAAAGCGGTCATTACAGGCGATACGTCGCCAAGCAGAGCAAGGACTATCTCGAACAGGAGAGTCTGATGGATAGTGTACAAGCCATAGCGGGAGTGGATTGCCCGCAGTCCTATGATGATGGAGATGAGATGACGGTCTCTTCTCCAACCAAGCAAACAACGCACCCAATACGTTCTGTTGTTGGTCTGCATTATCGGCAACACCAGGCAGCAAAGAACGTGGAAACGGAAAGCCAGCAGGGGGGGCGTAGCGCAGTCGGTGAACGCGCAGCAAGCAGAGGCCGCCTGGCAACGACTGATGGAAGCCGGGTATACCGGTTCCACCTCGGCATCACTGCAAGACATCATGAAAATGGACCCACTGCTGTTATCGATGCTGGTGGCGCAGCAAGTGATGCGCGTTTCCAGCAGCAATGCAACGGCACTCTGTGAACAGTTGAACCGAGCCACTGAGCTGCAAACTTTTCTGCGCAATAAGCAGGTTGAAAAATATCAGGAGCAGATCAACAAGTCGATTGAACAGGCGGATCAGATGCGTAAATCCGCGCTGTATAGTGCCGTATTTGATTGGATAAACAGTGCAATTGAGGTAGGGATAGGCGTATTTAAACTGGTTGAAGCCGTCGCAACGGCAGATCCACTCGCCTTTGCCGCTGGCATCGCTTACTGCTCGGCAGGGTTTGCCGGATTCGTAAAAGGCGGCGCTGAGTTTGCTTTGGGCCTGGGGGCGAATAAAGCCGACTGTGAAGCCGTTATTCACGCGGCAGGCTCGGTACAGAGCACGTGCGAATATGTCGCGATGGGGCTGGATATTTTGCAGATCGGTCGTGGTATTTATGTGGCTCGCGGTTTGATCTCTGCGGCCGAAAAGGAAATAGGCAGCGGCGCGGGTAAAACACTGGTTGAGGCAGTGAGTCAACAGAGCGGCGAGGTGGGGCAGCAGATTAAACAGATTGCTGAAAATACGGCTAAACGTTTTGTCAGTGAACTTGAAGCCACGCTTGAGGGGAACGTCAACCAGTATTTGGCACGCACGATGGGGCGTAGCGCCACCGTTCAGGGAATCGAGCAACTTGTAGAAAAAACGCTGGAAAGCGCCCTGAAAAATGTGGCGAAAAAAGTTTTGGAACAAGGCGTTGCCACCGCAGAAAAAGCGTTGCGTAGACGTTTAATGATCTCGCTAGGCAAAGGGCTGGCCTCTTGCATCATTAAAGATGTCACCGTTACCTGGTTAACCACGGTGCGCTTGGCGATGAGTGGTGGACAAAAAATAATATCGGGTATTGCTCAATGGAAAGCGGCAGATTTGCGTAAGGAAATTGAAGAATTAATCGTTATGCAACGTATTAACGACATCAAAGATGGTTGGACGCAGGAACGTAAAAAAAATCAGGAAAAACAGCTTGGCGATTATTTGCAGCAGAGTAGCACCGCCGTAAGCAACGCGACATTAATAATGGAAGATTACGGTGCGGTATTGGCAAAAATTGCCTGTAGCCGTGCCTGAGGATATGTTATGAGCCAAAATATTCTTATGGATCAAAATACGCTGTCTATAGACCTATTCCCCGTCAACGTGACTCCAGACCCCCTCTCTTCTGTCTTATCACAAAAGACGAACGCCGCAGAGGCAACCAAGGAAAAGACCGCTAGCGATGCAGAATTGAATGAATTTTTCGCGATGTTTGATCAACTGTGGGGAACACTATTAAACCTTGCCCGGCGTTCGCGTGACGTGATGCGCATGTATAACGAAAAGAAGCAGATATTAGGGTGGGGGCTTGAAATGAATGCGCTTTCCACCAGTTTAAACGCGATTGAGCATAGTTATAGCACGGCAAAGTATAACGCAGGCGGCACCTTGTGTAGCGGCCTAGCGCAGTTATTGGGTGCGGGGGTTGGCGGAGGAGCGGCTGCTGGCACCAGAGAACTCATTACGATGGGATTCAACGGTTCTGGGTCGATATTCAATGAGGGCTTTTCCTTTGCCGCGGCATCGGAAAACCGAAAAGCAGAAATAGAGCGGGAATTGGCGGATTTTCAAAGTAAAAACGCGCAATCCTACATCCGAAATCTCGACGACATTGTGCAAAAGGCTATCGACGTCATGCAGCAGATGATGGAAATGGGCCGCAAAATGGTTGAGGTATATAGCCAGACACTTCATTACCTTGCGAAGTAATGATGGAACGACTGGAAGCACTTTTTTGCAGGCAGTTGCAAACGGTTGGGTTAGCGCCGGAGCCCCTGTTTTTGGCGGGGTGCGGATTGCGTCTCGGGCAGCACATCACACTGCCTCCCTATCGCCTTGTTTTTCGTGTTCAAAGTAATGCGTTGCTTATCTGTAGTTTAACCCGGTTACCGGACTGCGCCTCAAAACCCTCGTCATTACTGCGACTATGGCGGCTGTTGCAAGAGGCGTTACTTTCGTTTTCCTCGTTGAGGCATATCCGCATGTTAGTCATCACCGATGTATTGCCTCGACGTTTAGCGCTCCAGCGCCAAAAGCTGGTGCGGCGGCTGTGTCAACAAGGCGCGGTAACGTGCCTGCTCGACGGTGAGCGTTGGTTAGAAATAGACATAGACCGAATATTTCTTGGAAAAGCACGCAGTTAGGTTAAACACCGGATAGGCGGGCTGACCGGTTAAAACGATAGTGGATATCAGTAAACACATTGCCCGGTAACCCGATGTCCCACGCAATAAAGCCGCACGCTATGGAGATCAACGATAGATGTTCAACAGCTCATTAACACGCTGTCTAGCCTGGCAAACAAGGCTGGTCAAGATGTCAAAGACAAAATGAATGACAAAGATTTAACCAATCCAGACGCCATGCTCAAGGCGCAGTTTGCTGTGCAGCAGTATTCCACTTTTATCAACTACGAAAGCGCGATGATCAATACCATCAAAAATTTGCTGAGTGGGATTATCTCGAAGATATGAGCGTGCTGACGTCTGCGGAACGACAACTGCTGCTTGAAACCGCTTTTGCCGGGGTGAATCACGGCTTGTTGCGTCAGGTGCGAGCGATTGTGCCGGTGGTGCCGAGTCTGGTCAGCGATAGCGACGCTTGCGCGGTGTGCATGGCTGTCCTGTTGTTGGGGCTGGATGCGCCTGAAGAGGCGAAGCGCGTTTTGGAATACGTGAATACGCCGGACGCTAACGTGGTCAAACAATGTTTTTCATTATGAGTTTTTCACCGTGATTACGGGGTACACAATTGACACACCCATGACTATTGCTCAGAATATATCGCCAGATAGCCGTTTTGACAGCATCGATGCGGTGTCCGAGCTGGATGCACCGGACAGCCAGGCGGCACAGACCTTTAAGAACGTGTTGTATGCTGGAACGGCATCCGGCGCGGTAGAAACCTTATCTCCTGAACAGATGTTGCAGCAGCAAGCGAAGATCTTGACCTTGAGCGTCGGCGTCGATCTTGGCGCGAAGATCGCCGGTTCTGCGGCGCAAACGGTCAACAAACTGGCCAATATGACATGAACGCCTTCCGCTGTCTGGGCATGGCAATACTGGCTTTCATGCTGGCGGGTTGTCGTGTTGAGCTCTACAACGGTTTGTCTCAGAGTGATGCCAACCAGATGTTGGCGACTCTGATGAACAACAACATTGATGCGGATAAGCAACCTTCGCCGGACGGCGGGGTAACGCTGCGCGTCGAGCAGTCGCGGTTTATTGATGCCGTTGAAGTGCTACGCATGGATGGCTTTCCGCGCAAACGCTACACCACGGTAGAAACCATGTTTCCGCCTAACCAACTGGTGGTTTCTCCACGGGAAGAGCAGCAGAAGATTCTGTATCTCACCGAACAGCACATTGAAGAGATGCTCAGCCAAATGGATGGCGTTGTGCATGCTTCTGTCGCGATAGCATCCCATCCCCCCAGTGATGATGTTGGCACCCGTTCCGGTGATAGCACCTCGGTAGCGGTGTACCTTAAATTTTCCCCACGAGTGAACTTGGAAGCGTTTCGCGTACAAATCAAGAGTCTGATTGAAAAAGCAATACCCGGTGTCCAGTACGATCAAATCAGCATTTTGATGCAGCCTGCCGGCTATCGAGCTCGGGTGGCTCCGCCGCCGAAATCCGTTGAACAGAGAGCGCTCCTGAAATGGCTATCCCTTTATCGACAATATGTGGTGTTAACGCTGATTATACTGGCATCAGCCCTGTTGATACTGACAGTGTGGCGCGTGTTTCAGCGAACGAGTTCAGTAGACCGGATGCGTTGACCTTGCTGTTGCACCGCGCGGTCTGGCAGCCCGCCCGTTATGCGCACCGTGACTGGCTTGTATCGTTAGGGTTTCATCGGTACGAACGGTGGCGTTATGGCGAATTCCCGGTTTTAGACAATGCGCTGAACCGCGCATTACGGGCACAGCGTGGCCCGATTTGTCTGCCGGGGCGGCTTGATGAACGTCAGCGCCGTTTGGCCGCGCTGGCACCGAATATCCCGAAATATGCGCTGGCGCTTGGTCTGCTAACGCTGGCGTGCAGTGATTACTTTCTGCTGCCTGATTATCGTCACGTGCTTCGCCATTGGCTGGATAACGATCTGATCTGGCACCTGTTTGGCATGTGTGACAACAAACACCCCGCCTTTTATTCACCGGAACAGGTGATCGATGCGGCGAATCGCATCGGTATCGCCATGCTCTATCGTGCTGCAACGCGTGACCCCGTTCTTCAGGCGCTTTTGATACAGTTGCCGCCGCTGAAGCAAGCGTTGTATCCCGTGATACCTCGGGCCACCATGAATTTACTGGAACGTATGCTATGCCATTGTGCCGACTCCCGTTGATTGAGCTTGATCGGCAACTTCCCGATTTCCCGGTGATTCCTGCTGAAAGGCTAAACTCCCAGTTGGCTTATACCCACACCTTGCTTGATGCACATCAAGAGGCCGCTGTTATTGTGAAAGCGGCGAGCCGTAAAGCAGAGCAAATGATACGTCAGGCGCGTAAAGCGCAGCGCCAGATAGAGAGCGAGGCTTATGCCGAGTTCTCTCGTCGTCAGCAGGAGATTCTCACCCGCTGTGAGGAGCGGTGGTTAGAGCGCCACGTGGTGTCACTGTGTGAGGCAGCATCGGTGGAGCAGTGCGTGGTGCAGGCGGTCACGTCACGTATCCGCCTTGCTATGGGGAACGTATTGAGCGCTTGGTTTTCCCAACAGCCCGTTGATGACCTGCTGTGCGCGCGTTTGTCGCAGCAGGTGGAGCAACTGGCTGCTACGGGAGGGGCCACCTTGCAGATTCATCCCGAGAGAGAGGCCAGAATGCGCGATGCCTTCGGGGAGCGGTTAGCCATCGTCTGTGACTCGCAGTTGGCTATGGATGAAGCCGTTCTGACATCATCACAGATTAGCGTCTCTTTTTCGCTCAGCCGGCATTTTCAGCAGGTGCTGGCGTGGATAGATACCGAGAATGATCTCGGTATCCAGGAACGGGAGGCAAGGCTTGATGATGAAAATACCTAAGGATCACAACCCCGTCAGTCCGGTGCTATCACCGCACTACGAATCGCATCGGGTGCTGCCGGTGCGTGATGTCGAATTCAGCATGCCGCCGATGGACATGGCGTTACTCGAACTGGAAGAAGCGACAGGCGAATCGCTGGATTCAACGCTGGAAGAGATGAGTCTGGTACTTTCTGGCCGAATGCGCGATGAAAAGCGGCTGGCATCGTCAGAAAGGCAGTTACGCAGACAGCAAGAATTAATTGCACTGATACAACGCTTGCGTGACCAGGACGGTGGCTTTTCGACGTTTCTTGCCGCTTCGTCTGAGGAGAATAGTGAGGCGCTGGAAGGGCTGCGGCGTATTTTTACGATCGCTCAACACCTGGCATCAACGGCATTGGATGAAAAACGGAAAAAGGCGCTGAATGCGCAGTTGGCCCAGCTTCTCGAAGAAAATGCGTATGAAACCACACTCTTTGGCCTAATGGAGCTCGGTACTGTCAGCAAGGCGGTACTGGCCCCTATTGGCCGCTTATTCCAGCGCGCGATGGATGAACAGGACATATCGTTATCGGAATGGTTTAAACGCATCGTTGACTGGTCCGATCGTCAGCGTCGGCTCCGCGTTGTGTTACGCATGGCAGCGTTTGAACTCTCGCTCTCTGTCGGTGGTGCTCAGCAAGCCAGGTTGGCGACCGTACTAGTCCGCCTGCGTCGTCTGTTGCTATTTCTGGGGCTGGAGCAGGAGTGTAAAGAACAGGAAAAACGTTATCCCCTGCCTGCCGATTCACTTTTGACTTTGTTGATTGATATTAAACAGGAAAGCTGGCTGTTTGAGGATTGGCTTATCGCGCGAATCTCTTCCTTAACGCCCAGCGCGACGGTATTCAAGCACATCGTACGCTATCTGGATGTGCAATTCAAAGTGATGCCGGATGCGTGTTTTAGCGATGAAGATCAGCGTGAAAGTATTCTTGCTGTACTGCAAAAATTGAAGGGTAATCAGGTGTTGTCTTGATTTCTCATCCATGTCTTCTCTGGGATTCTATTACCGGACATGAGAGGAAAAACATCATGACATTAGATCTGTTCATCGAAAGAAACATCCAGCGCTTTATACAGTTGGCTGCACCGTCGCCAGCGAACCTTTCTGGAAAAATTATGCAAACCAACGTGATGAGAAAAGATAACGTTCAGCGCTGGTTGCAAATGTGCGCCGGTAGGCAAGATATTATTCTCGCCGTGGTGATGCTTATGGCGATTGTCATGATCACCCTGACGTTGCCTACGTTTGTGGTGGATATTTTGATCACCATTAATCTGGCCTTTTCCATCATCCTGTTGTTGTTTGCCATTTACATCAACGATCCGCTGGATCTGTCGGTGTTCCCCTCACTGTTACTGATCACCACGCTTTATCGGCTGTCGCTGACCATTAGTACCTCGCGTCTGGTTCTGTTACAGCACAATGCCGGTGATATCATCGATGCGTTTGGCCGTTTTATGGTGGGGGGAAACCTGACGGTGGGACTGGTGATTTTCGCCATCATCAACATCGTGCAGTTTATCGTTATCACTAAGGGGACGGAGCGTGTTGCCGAAGTGAGTGCCCGGTTTTCTCTTGATGGCATGCCGGGCAAGCAGATGAGTATCGATGGCGATCTGCGTGCCGGAATGATCGATGCCGATCAGGCGCGGCAATTGCGTCTGCATGTGCAGCACGAAAGTCGTTTTCTTGGCGCGATGGACGGTGCCATGAAGTTTGTGAAAGGGGATGCTATCGCCGGTATTATTGTTGTGCTGGTGAATATTCTGGGCGGCATTACCATTGCGGTGGTGCAATACGGCATGTCGCTTGGGGATGCGGTGCAAACCTACAGCGTACTCTCAATCGGCGACGGTCTGTGCGGCCAGATCCCCTCTCTGCTGATTTCGCTCAGTGCCGGTATTATCGTCACCCGCGTGCCGGGTGAGAAACGGCAAAATCTGGGGCGTGAGCTGAGCACGCAATTGGGGAAACAGCCTCAGGCGCTGATCCTCGCGGCGGTGGTGATGTTGCTGTTTGCTGTTATTCCCGGCTTCCCGTTTATCTACTTCTTTATCATGGCGGTGCTGACCGCATTGCCTTGCGCACTGCTGTGGTACCGCGCACGGCATCCGCAGGCTGTATCCGTGCCGCAGGGCAGCGTTGATGACGATCAGATGGTGCCGGGCGCGCAGCCTCTCACTTTGCGCCTTGCACCGCGCCTGCATTCAGAGTCTCTTTCGCTGGAGATCGATGCTCTGCGCAAAACCCTGTTCGACACCCTGGGTTTACCTCTGCCGGATGTCTCCATCATCGTTAATGCTTCAATGACAGAGAATAGTATGGCGGTGCTTGTCTATCAGGAGTCGGTGTTCTCTTTGACACTCCCCGTGGCGGTCTCCTGCATGGTTTTCACCACGGTGGAGACGGCAGATGCCACGCCAGAGACGCAGGTGTTGCCGCAGGGAATGGGGCGAATTGGGTGGCTGTCTGCCGCTGAGGGGCAACGTGCACAACAGGCGGGGCAAACGGTGTTTACCGGTGATCAGTGCCTTATTGCGCTGTTGCATAAGGTGTTGGTGAACCACATGGCAGAGTTTATCGGGGTGCAAGAAGCGCGCTACCTGATGGATGCTATGGAGAAACGCTATGCCGAATTGGTGAAAGAACTTCAGCGACAGATGCCCATCAACAAAATTGCCGAGGTGCTCCAGCGATTGGTGTCAGAACGGGTCTCTATCCGCGATTTGCGTCTGGTTTTTGGCACGCTGATTGAGTGGGCACCGCGGGAAAAAGATGTCCAGATGCTGACGGAATATGTTCGCATCGCTTTGCGACGCCATATTTTGCATCGTCTGATGCCAGAAGGGACGCCGCTACGCGTGCTGCGCATCGGGGAGGAGATGGAGAATGTGATTCGCGAATCCATTCGGCAGACCGCAATGGGCACCTACACCGCATTAAGCAGCGAACAACGTGCGCAGATATTGCAGTTGATTGCTGAGGCACAAGCGGTTCACGGCGAGTTTGTGATTGTCAGCTCAGTAGATACACGTCGTTTCTTGCGTAAGGTCATAGAGCAACAACACGCCGATATTGCGGTGTTGTCGTGGCAGGAAGTTGGGGAGCACTGCCTTATCCAGGTGGTGCACAGTATTGACCTGAACCCCGAGTGCGCATTCGATGATGAAGATTGAGTTTTCCTCTCTGGTGCAGGCTGTGAGCCGACGGCTGACATTGTCCGGTGAGCCGCCTGATGGTATCGACATGACGGGACGGGTGCTGCATATCAGCGCCTCTTTGTTGAAAGTGCGGTTGCCCGGCGTGTTTATGGGCGAACTTTGCCAGATTTTACCCGGCGGTACCTTGGCTGAGGTAGTTGCTGTGGACGGCGAAGATGCGCTGTTATCTCCCTTTGCCAGTACTGTAGGTCTATTTTGCGGGCAGAAGGTGCGGCCGCTAAAACAACGCCAGCAGGTTCCGGTCGGCGACGCGTTGCTGGGCCGCGTGGTTGATGGCCTTGGGCAGATGTTGGATGGCAATGAGGCGTGGCAGGGGCCGTGGCGCAATTTTGACGCACCGCCTCCGGCGGCACTGGTCCGTGGGATGATCGATCGCCCGGTGTTAACCGGCGTGCGGGCGATAGACAGTTTACTCACCTGCGGTGAAGGGCAGCGTATCGGGATTTTCGCGGCAGCGGGCGTGGGGAAAAGCACGTTGCTTTCCATGCTGTGCCACGGCGCGGACTGCGAGGTGATTGTTCTGGCCCTCATCGGGGAGCGTGGCCGCGAAGTGCGGGAATTTTTAGAGCATTCGCTTAATGCTCAGACGCGACGTCGCTGCGTCGTTGTTGTCGCCACGTCAGACAGGCCGCCGCTCGAGCGCATGCGCGCGCTGTATGTGGCGACCACCATTGCGGAGTCGTTTCGCGATCGGGGCCAGCGCGTACTGTTAATGGCGGATTCACTGACGCGCTACGCTCGCGCCGCACGGGAAATCGCCATCGAGGCGGGTGAGCGTGCGGTTGCGGGTAGCTATCCCCCTAGCGTGTTTGCCGCGCTGCCGCGCTTGCTGGAGCGGACCGGTAAAGGACGCTGTGGCAGCATTACTGCGTTCTACACCGTGCTGGTGGAGGGGGACGATATGAATGAGCCGTTGGCGGATGAGGTGTGCTCGCCAGCGTAAGCCGCATCATGCCTAACGTCACCAGTCAGATGCACATGACGCTTGCCAATGAGGTACGCCGTTTGCTCAGTGTTTATCGCGATGTAGAGCTGCTAGTGCGAGTGGGGGAGTATCAACAAGGTGAGGATCCGCTTGCCGATCTGGCGGTAGAAAAGTATGCGGCGATCAATGCATTTTTACAACAGCAGGAGAATGAACCATGTCATCACGATCTGTTATTACAACGGCTAAGTGCGCTGGTAACACCGTGATGCTGCGGGTGTTATTGGCCATCAAGCAACGTCGGGAAATCGCCTTGCGCCGACAGTTGGTACAGCAATTCTCTCAGCTCCAGCAACTGGAACAGGACATGTGCACCTGTTCGGCCCATCGCACATTGCTGGCCGAAAAACGAAACGCCTGGCTGGCCTGGTCCGGTACGCAAATCAGCGATGAACTGCTGGCGCATAAACAAACACTGATGACATTGCGCAATGAGGATCAGCAATTAATGGCTAACCAGATGGCACTGTCTGATGAGCAGCGCGTCGTATTGGCGCAGCAAGACGTGGTAAGGTAAGCGCTGAATGTTGTCATGAAAAAGAAGGAAAAACTGCACAGTGTGCTCAACGATGCAGGCTGTAGACGATGAGCCGCTATTCATGAGCGGGACACGCGTTGAAGGGAGTCTGTGGCACACGTTGCCGGAGCCGGAAGCGACCGATGCTGAAACCGCGATGGACGCTCAGAAATTTATGCAACTGATAGCTCAAAAGGCAACGCATTACACCTCTTCTCCGCTTTCACCTTATGCGCATCGCCGACAGCGTTATCGCATGGTGAGTTGCAATGGGGAAGTGATCCTGTGTGAGGTCAGCGAGCGGGACGGTGAACTTCACCTTTGTATCCAGGTGCCTCAGCGCGAGCTGTTCGACACCTTGAGCCTTATTTCATCTTGGCTCTGCGCGCGTTTGCGCGAGGAAGGACATGCCGTTGTTCTGGAGGTTGAATATGTTAAGGACGACCCAGGATGCGTGGAACCTGGCGCAGTATCTTCCTCCTGAGGGCGTAAACGCAGGCGAATTGCATATCGGTTTACAAACGTGGACACGCGCTCAATCCGGGGTAGTTATAACGCTTTCCTTCGATGAAGGCACATCGGTGAGCCACGTTTGGCTGGAGGACACCGGGTGGCGGGCACTGTGCGAGCAGATGCTTGGCACGTCTGAGGTGGTAACGGTAAATGCGTTATTGCTTGAGGAGATCGCAGAGTGGGCGCTATCGCCATTGCTGGCACATTGCCAGGCCAGCATGGTGCGGGAGAATGCGGCACCGTGCCCTTGTAGCGCGCTGTCCGAGCAATGGTGCGTCGTTTTTACCTGGCAGGTGGAACAGGTTGCTTTTCAGGCCGTGCTGTTTGGCAATACTGACGCTGGGTTTAAGCATCTGCATGCGTTGCTTGTGCCTGATTGTGTCCCCACTGGTCCATTGCCACCGTTGCGATGTGCGCTGTATGCCGGAGAGTGTGAGCTCCCGCTGTCTGTTTTACGGAGGCTGACGCGGGGGGAAGGGATCCCAATACACCCGTATGGTGATTTACGTGCGGGGCATTTCTCCTTGTCGCCGTTGCTGAAGCAGGCGGCGTATGTCCAGATAAACGGAGATAACACGATGCACTGTAGAGCGTTAGGCGCTGAGCTTGAAAATAGCGCTAGTGAAATACCGGATCAACCCGCTAGCGCCGAGTCGATGTCAGTGGATCTTGCGGCACTGCCGCAAAAATTGTTGGTTGAGGTCGGGCAGGTCACGCTGACACTGGGATCACTGCGAACGCTACAGGTGGGCGACACAGTGGCGGTGAACGCCGAGTTCTCTCCGGAAGTAACACTGAAATTGAATGGCTGTGCCATTGGCAAAGGTGCGCTGATTGGCTGCAGCGACCGTTTTTTGGTGCAAATCCGGCAATGGTATCTCACTGCACAAGATTGAGCGGTGGTGGGGGCAAGATGGGGTGAATGCCCGGTAGGTGCGCCTGGTTTAGCCGAGGTATAAGGGGACGTCAACTTTATAGCGTGGAACTCACATGTCACTACCTGACTCTCCCTGGCAGTTAATTGCGCTTCTGTTTGTGCTTTCACTGCTGCCGCTGATTATCGTAATGGGAACCTCGTTTCTCAAACTGACGGTGGTCTTTTCCATCTTGCGTAATGCCCTGGGGATCCAGCAGGTGCCGCCAAATATGGCGCTGTATGGCCTTGCGCTGGTGCTGTCGCTGTTTATCATGGCCCCGACACTACTGGCGGTAAAGGCGCAGTGGCATCCGGTCGCCGTTGAGGGCGAAACTGCCTGGATGAGCGGTTGGGACAGTCAGGCGCTGACGCCCTATCGCCACTTTCTGATAAAAAACACTGAAGATAAGCAGGTGCATTATTTTCAGAATCTGGTTGCGAAAACCTGGCCGGAAGAGGCGCGTCGCACGGTGAAGGACGACTCATTACTCATTTTGCTGCCAGCGTTCACGGTCAGTCAATTGACCCAGGCGTTTCGTATCGGCTTATTGATATATCTGCCGTTTCTTGCCATTGATCTGTTGGTGTCCAATATCCTGCTGGCGATGGGGATGATGATGGTCTCTCCCATGACCATCGCCTTACCGTTCAAACTGTTGATTTTTCTCTTGGCCGGCGGTTGGGACCTGATCCTTGCTCAGTTAGTACAGAGTTTCGTATGAATGAATCCACTCTGACGTACCTGATGACCCAACTGTTGTGGATCGTCTTGCTGACCTCATTGCCGATCATTGTTGTCGCGTGTGTGGTCGGCGTACTGGTTAGCTTGTTACAAGCGTTGACGCAGATACAGGATCAGACCCTGCAATTTATGATCAAACTGCTGGCCGTGGCGCTGATGCTGATGGCGACCTATCACTGGCTTGGCGGCATCCTGCTGGGATATACACGCCAGGTGCTATTGCAAATAAGTGCGCATGCATGAATCTGGTGCTTAACGAAGAGATCGCGCATCTGGCTTTTCTTATGATGCGCCCGCTGGGGATGACCCTGCTGTTTCCGCTGTTGCAGGCAGGGAATCTGGGGGCGCCGTTAGTGAGAAACGCGGTGTTAATGGCGATTGCATTGCCGATGTTGGCAGTGGTACCAATGCCCCAGGATATTGGTGAGGGGTGGACATGGTTGAGCTATATTCCTGGAGAATTGCTTATCGGACTGGTATTGGGGTTCTGTGGCGCAATTCCTTTTTGGGCCGTGGATATGGCGGGATTTATTATCGATTCACTGCGTGGTGCAACTATGAGCGCGGTATTCAACCCTGCGATGTCTGTCAAGTCGTCACTTTTTGGTTTGTTGTTCAGCCAGTTTCTCTGTGCGCTGTTTTTTATTAGCGGCGGTATAAATTTGCACCTGAGCGTGCTGTATGACTCTTACCATTACCTACCGCCTGGCAATACGCTGGCATTTAATCAGCCGCTGTTGGATTTTATCAAGGTGGAGTGGCAGGCGCTCTATCACCTGTGTTTAAGCTTCTCCTTGCCGGCCGTGTTAGTGATGGTGTTGAGAGATATGGCGCTGGGGTTGTTGAATCGTTCGGCGCAGCAGTTGAACGTGTTCTTTCTGGCTATGCCCATCAAAAGCCTGTTGGTCTTGTTGCTGCTGATCGTATCGCTGCCCTATGCGTTGCACCACTATCTGGTGGAGAGTGAGCGCCTCTACCAACATGTTGGTGAGTGGTTGGCTCAACATGAGTGAGAAAACGGAGCAACCCACCCACAAAAGACGGCAGGATGGTGAAAAAGAGGGGCAGGTGATCAAAAGCGTTGAGCTGACCTCCGGCGCACAACTGCTCGCTTTATTTCTTTTTTTTCATTTTTTTTCCGATGCGCTGGTACAAAACATCACCTTGCTCATCCAGGAATCTCTGCGCGTTATTAATGCTCCTTTCTCCTATGCACTGGGCACGATTGTGCATGCGCTGGTGAAGGAGTGCTGGCTGGTGCTGCTTTATCTGGGAGCGATGGTAAGCGTTGCCACCGTTTTCAGCGTGCTGATTCAAATTGGTTTTGTGGTTGCCAGTAAGGCCGTAGGTTTCAAGGGAAGTAAACTTAACCCGGTGAACAATCTTAAACAGATTGTTTCCTGGCGCAGCGTGGTTGAACTGCTCAAATCCTGTTTGAAAGTGGTGCTGCTGTGCGTGATTTTTCTCTTGTTGTTCTATGCCTACGCGTCGACGTTTCGCGCGTTGCCTTACTGCGATCCTCACTGCGCATTACCCACTTTTTCCTCCATCATGCGTTTTATGTGGTTTGGCATGCTTGGTTTTTATCTGGTACTGGCAGTGGCGGATTATAGCTATCAGCGTTTTCATACATTGAAGCAGCAGCGCATGAGCAAAGAGGATATCAAACAGGAAAACAAGAACAGGGAAGGCGATCCTCATATTAAACAGTGTCGTCGTGCGCTACAGCGCGAAGTGCAAAGCGGCAGTCTGGCACAAAACGTCAGGCAATCGGCGGTGATTGTGCGCAATCCGACGCATTTGGTGGTTTGCCTGGGATACGATCCCGAGACGATGCCAGTGCCGCGCGTGTTGGAGAAAGGCAGGGATGCCATGGCGCAACACATTGTCGAGTTGGCGCAACGTGAGGGCATTCCGATGGTAGAAAACATCCCTCTGGCGCGCACGCTGTTTTATGATGTGAAATGCGGCGAACGTATCCCTGATGCACTTTTCGAGCCGGTTGCCGCGCTGCTGCGCATTGTCTTGCAGATCGATTACGCGTCTCGCGAGGAGGTCGGTGGAGAGGGGCTCAACTGACAGAAAAAAAAGACCGGACCAAGGTATGGTGCCTGTCAAAGCGCAAAGAGAACCATAATGGAGTTGTGCTCTTTGCAAAATCGATAAATATCGCGCTTACTGACTGTCAACGTGCGTGTTAAATCCTTGTTGCAGACCACAATTGGTTAAGAGATTTTCATACAGCTTTATCCCGATAAGCAGGCTGGTGTATTTGTTGTATAACGCGTCATGGTGTGCCTTGATATAGACAGAAAACGACTCTTCAGTCAGCAATTTATTGATTTTCAAGTGATTGCAGTTGTTGATGTACACATCCAACGAGTGATACTTTTTTTGCATCATCTGCTGAAGCAGCGCCGTAATCTGCTCAAGCTCAGATAAGAACGTATCGTAATCGGCCAATATTTTCTGACGCTCTCCATGACTACCCATATCTTTTCCTTATATTTATCGTTGTATTGGGTTTTACCATAGCGCCCCGAAAGCCTGATGCTCAGGGTGCTGTACACTGTGTATCTGAAGCTCGTCCAATCGTCCGCGTTTTTCTCTGTTGATCGAGATGGCGTTGGTAACATAGTGACGGGCGTTGAAGTCTGCGCGACTCTCAGCGATGGCGGTGCAATGTCATAACCTGCAACGTTAAAGACGGACACTTCTATGACAAGCTGGTCGGCTTGCTCCTTGATACTTTGTGCTGTGGCCGCAGATTCCTCTACCAGGTCCATTTGGCTGACAGCGATCCCTACCTGTTCAACCCCGGTCGATTGCTCTGCGCTGGCGGAGACGGCGTCGGTTAACTGGCTAATGGACGCGACAACTTGTTGCATCGTTTCCCCAGCTTTATCAACCAGCGAAGAACCTTGATCGACACGCTCCACTCTGGCGGTAATCAGACTTTTGATCTCCTTCGCTGCGTCAGCACTTCGCTGTGCCAGACTACGCACTTCTCCCGCCACCACGGAGAATCCGCGTCCTTGTTCCCCTGTGCGGGCGGCCTCAACGGCAGCGTTGAGCGCTAATATATTGGTCTGGAAAGAATGCTATCGATGACGTTGATTATATTGGCAATACTGTGAGAGCTCTCATTAATGGACTTCATGGTCTCCACCACATCATCCACGACATTGCCGCCTTGCTGCGCTACCGAGCTCGCATTTTGCGCCAACACATTTGCTTGACGAGCGTTATCTGCATTATTTTTCACTGTTATTCCCAACTGTATTATGGTGGATGAGGTCTCTTCCAGCGCACTTGCCTGCTCTTCTGTGCGCGATGACAGATCGGCGTTGCTTTGGGCTATCTGCATGCTGGCGGTAGCCACGCTTTCGGCGTTGTTTCTGACGCTGATAACCATCCGTGTCAGTGCTGACTGCATCTCCTTCATCGCTTCCAGAAGTTGGCCGATTTCATCGCGGCTGCCCGCCGTTATCGCACCACTGAGATCGCCGACACTGATACGTTTCGCAGAAGAGAGCGCCATGGCTAACGGGGTAGTGACGCTGCGCGTTAAGCGCCAGGAAATCAGGCACCCTAAAAGAGTTGAGATGACCGACAGCAGTAGCATCCAGTACAGGGCTTTGTTCGTGTAATCCTTGATTGTTTACTTTGCGTTATCCATATAGGTTTTTTGCAATTCAGTAAATTCAGCGAGTTTGTTAAAATAAACCCTCTGGACGTTGGCTATTTCACCAAATACCAACGCTGTTGCCTGGTCATCCTTATCTTTCATGGCATAGTTAACGGCTTTATTAATATAAGTGCTGTACTCTTTTCTAATCTCAATGAATTGGTTGAATAAATCTCTGCCTTCATTGGTACTGACTATCATATCAAGTTTTTTATATATTTCACTCGCAGTGTTGGTTGTTTTTTCGATAATATTTTTGAGGTTTTGCTTTTCTTGCTTCTGATCTTCAGGGAGTAGAATGATATCACGCAGGATACGTATGTTGGCATTAAGGATATCCTGGATGCCATGTAACATATCCAACTTTCACCATCCGATTTTCAGTGATTTCTCCGAGTTCAATCTCGATGTTCTTTATGAAGTAATAACTTAGGGAGGTTAATGCAATCGTTAATATGATTAACACACCAAACTCTAAAAAAAGCCTATTGCCAATTCTCATATTTTTAAAAATATTCATACAAATTCCATATGTTTTGTCTATTTAAAAAACACCTAATATAATTATTTAGCACACTACCCGCTGTTTTAAAATCATAGGTAATATATAATTTAATTATAGTAGGTTACCTAAATAACTTTGCATATTACCGCTCCACTTTAGCCAGCCCATGTTGATTACCGGGAAACGGT
>NZ_PEHF01000077.1 GCF_015762685.1 Candidatus Symbiopectobacterium sp. 'North America'
TCGAAGATAAGGGGGAATGTCGCGGTGATAAGTTTAGGTTTAGGGATGTGGGGCGCATAAATACTTCCTTTGGGAAGGTACAAGTATAGATAATTATACTTGATTGAGGGTGTGTACCACCATGATAGGGGAAGACCCATATATAACCATACTTAATACTTCTCTTTTGGCTGAGGTATTCACGCGTGGCGCAGGCGTTTCAGGGGTTTATTCTTACCCGCCACTGGCATGACACCCCCGCTGGCATTCAGATTGATCTCTGGCTCGCCACCGACGGTGGTCCGGTGCTGGTTTCATTGCCACCTCAACAGGCAGTGGCCTTCATTCCCGCGCAGCAGCAGGCGCACGCTGAAGTGCTGCTGAGTACCAATACCTCAGTGGCCCGTAAGCAGCGTTCCCCCTCGCTGCACGCGTTGACGTTGCAAGATTTCCACCACCAGCCGCTGCTGGGCCTCTATTGTTCTCATTACCGCCAACTGCTGGCACTGGAAAAGCGATTACAGGAAGCGGGCATTACCGTTTATGAAGCGGACATCCGCCCCCTCGATCGTTATCTGATGGAGCGCTTTATCACCTCCCCGGTGTGGTTCAGCGGTCAGCCTGCTGGGCCGAATGCGGTGGTTCACGCTCAGATGAAGCCCTGCCCTGACTATCGCCCCAGATTAAAGCTGGTGTCGATGGATATCGAAACCAGCCGGCACGGAGAGCTTTACTGCATTGGGCTGGAAGGGTGCGGGCAGCGTCAGGTGTACATGCTGGGCCCTAAGCCCGATAATGTGCCGTCTGCCCCTGAATTTGCGCTGGAATATGTCAACAGTCGCCCGCAATTGTTGGAGAAACTCAACGCCTGGTTTGCAGAGCACGATCCCGATGTCATTATCGGTTGGAATCTGGTGCAGTTTGATCTGCGCGTGCTGCAAAAACATGCCGAGAGTTATCGCATCCCGCTGCACTTGGGCCGGGGCAATCAAGAACTGGAGTGGCGCGAGCACGGTTTCAAACAGGGGCATTTCTTCGCCAGTACGCCAGGGCGGCTGATTGTAGACGGCATTGAAGCCTTGAAATCCGCTACCTGGAATTTTCCCTCTTTTAGTCTGGAGTACGTGTCCCAGACGCTGCTGGGTGAAGGCAAACTGTCGGATAATCCTTACCAGCGCATGGATGAAATCGAGCAGCGCTTTGCGCACGATAAACCCGCCCTCGCCCGCTATAACCTTCAGGACTGTGAGCTGGTCACGCGCATTTTTGAAAAAATCGAGCTGATGCCGTTCCTGCTGGAACGCGCCACCGTCACCGGATTGGCGGCGGATCGCAGCGGCGGGTCGGTCGCCGCATTCAGTCACCTCTATCTGCCGCGCATGCATCGTCTTGGCTACGTAGCCCCTAATCTGGGCGAAGTTGCCGTGGAGGCTAGCCCCGGCGGCTTTGTCATGTATTCATCCCCTGGGCTGTACGACTCGGTGTTGGTGCTTGATTATAAAAGCCTGTATCCCTCGATCATCCGTACCTTTCTTATCGACCCGGTGGGGTTGATTTGCGGCATGCAGCAGCCGGATGACGACGCGTCAGTGCCCGGCTTTCGTGGTGCCCGTTTCTCGCGCCAGCAGCACTGCCTGCCCGCCATTGTCGAGCAAATTTGGCAGGGACGCGATGCCGCCAAGCGCGCCGGAAATAAACCGCTGTCGCAGGCTCTGAAAATCATCATGAACGCTTTCTATGGCGTGTTGGGTGCCAGCGGCTGCCGTTTCTTCGATCCGCGGCAGGCCTCCTAAATCACCCTGCGCGGTGACGAGATTATGCAGCAAACCCGCGCCTTGATTGAGTCGCAGGGCTATCAGGTGATTTACGGTGATACCGACTCCACCTTCGTCTGGCTGAAACGCGCGCATGATAATGATGAAGCCATTGAGATAGGCCGTAAGCTGGCCCAGTTGGTCAATCACTGGTGGCAAAATCACCTGCAACAAACGTTAGGGCTGACCAGCGCGCTCGAATTGCAATTTGAAACCCACTACTGCCGCTTTTTGATGCCCACCATTCGGGGTGCGGAACAGGGCAGCAAGAAGCGCTATACGGGAATGGCGCAGACGCCTGACGGGGAAAAAATCGTTTACAAAGGGCTGGAAACGGTACGCACCGATTGGACGCCGCTGGCGCAGCAGTTTCAACAGCAGCTTTATGCGCGTATCTTCCGCCAGCAGCCGTATCAAGCCTGGCTGCGAGAATATGTCGAAAAAACCCTGAACGGCGAGTTTGACGATCTGCTTGTCTACCGTAAACGGCTGCGTCGGCCACTGAGTGATTACCAGAAAAACGTACCACCGCACGTGCGTGCCGCCCGACTCTCTGACGACTACAACCGCCAGATAGGTCGCCCGCTTCAATACCAGAATGGCGGTTGGATCAGCTATGTGATGACGCTCAACGGCCCGGAGCCTTTGGAAACCCGGCATTCTACGCTGGACTATACTCACTACGTCGAGCGCCAACTGCAACCGGTGGCTGATGCTATTCTGCCGTTTTTACAGGATGATTTTTCCAGCCTGATTAACGGCCAGATGGGATTATTTTAAGCGTTGAATGGATGACGAATGCCGCGCCTTCCATTACCATACCCCTCTTTTAATGCCTGGCTGAAAACGGGTATGCAGTACCACCACTAATCATTCATCTCCAAAGGGATTAACGACAGGCTTTGCGCTGTCCGACATACCCGACAATGACAAATATCGAGCTACGAATTTATGCTTTTTACACTTGGTCAACGCTGGATCAGCGATACGGAAAGCGAGCTGGGACTGGGCACGGTTGTTGCTCTGGATGTACGCATGGTCACACTGCTTTTTCCCGCAAGCGGAGAAAATCGCCTCTATTCGAGAAGCGATGCTCCGATCACCCGTGTCATGTTTAATTCTGGCGATACCGTCAGCAGCCACGAAGGCTGGCAGCTCAGCGTCACTGAAACCCGCGACGAAAACGGGCTGATCGTTTATATCGGTGAACGCCTTGATGACGGTACACCGGCAGAGCTGCGCGAAGTGATGCTGGACAGCAAGTTGACCTTTAATAAGCCGCAAGACCGCCTGTTTGCCGGGCAGATCGATCGTATGGATCGCTTTGCCCTGCGCTATCGCACGCGTTTGCACCAGCAGGCTCAAGCCTTGCAGCCTTGGGGTGGCCTGCGCGGCATGCGCGCCAGCCTGATCCCCCACCAGTTGCACATTGCGCGCGAAGTGGGTCAGCGCCACGCGCCGCGCGTGCTGCTGGCTGATGAAGTGGGTCTGGGCAAGACCATTGAAGCCGGGATGGTTATCCACCAGCAACTGCTGGCCGGGCGCGCTGAACGCGTGCTGATTGTGGTGCCGGAAACCCTGCAACATCAGTGGCTGGTGGAGATGCTGCGCCGCTTTAACCTGCTGTTTTCCCTGTTTGATGATGAGCGCTATGCCGAGGCCCGATTCGACAGCAGTAACCCGTTTGAGACCGAGCAATTAATCATCTGCTCCCTTGGTTTTGTTCAGAAAAATGCGGCGCGCTTTGAGCAACTGCTCGCGGCCCACTGGGATCTACTGGTGGTCGATGAAGCACACCATCTCGCCTGGAGCGAAGCCTCCCCTAGCCCTGAATATCAGGCGATTGAGCAGTTGGCACAACGCATTCCTGCCGTGCTGCTGCTGACTGCAACCCCTGAGCAACTCGGCCAGGAGAGCCACTTTGCTCGCTTGCGACTGTTAGATCCAAATCGTTTCCACGACTACCGTGAATTCGTTAAAGAACAGCAGCAGTATCGTCCGGTGGCGGATGCCGTTGCGCTCCTGCTTGCCGATGAAAACCTCAGCAAAGATGAGATGAACCTGCTCACCGAATTGTTGAGCGATCAAGACTGCGAACCGCTGCTCAAGGCTGTCAATAGCGACACTGCCGATCGCCAAGCTGCACGGCAGGAACTGATTGCCATGCTGATGGACAGACACGGCACCAGCCGCGTGCTGTTCCGCAATACGCGCCAAGGCGTAAAAGGCTTCCCGCAGCGTGTGTTGCACCAGATCAAGTTACCGCTGCCCGCGCAATACCAGACGGCCATTAAAGTCTCCGGCATCATGAACGGCGGTAAAACGCCGGAAGCGCGTGCGCGCGACATGCTGTACCCGGAGCAGATTTATCAAATGCTGGAAGGGGACGATGCTACCTGGTGGAACTTTGATCCGCGCGTTGAGTGGCTGCTCAGTTACCTGACCGCCAATCGCGACAAAAAGATATTGGTGATTTGCGCCAAAGCCGCTACTGCTTTGCAGTTTGAGCAGGTATTGCGCACGCGTGAAGCGATTCGCGCTGCCGTATTCCACGAAGGGTTGTCTATCCTTGAGCGCGATCGCGCGGCAGCCTATTTTGCTTCGGAAGAAGATGGTGCGCAGGTACTGATCTGCTCGGAGATCGGTTCCGAAGGGCGTAACTTCCAGTTCGCCAGCCACCTGATCATGTTCGATCTGCCGTTTAATCCGGATCTGCTGGAGCAGCGTATCGGACGTCTGGATCGTATCGGGCAAACGCAAGAAATTCAGATGCTGGTGCCCTATCTGGAAAACACCGCACAGGCGCTATTGGTACGCTGGTATCACGAAGGGCTTGATGCCTTCGAACATACCAGCCCAACGGGCCGTATCATTTATAATGCCCATTACAGCACGCTGATTGAGCGCCTGAGCGTTTCTACAGAGAGTGACGGGCTGGATGAATTTATTCGTACCTGCCGTCAACAGCACGATGCACTGAAAGCGCAGCTCGAACTCGGCCGCGATCGCCTGCTGGAAATGCACTCCAACGGCGGTGAAGCCGCGCAGATGCTAGCTCAATCCATCGCGGAGCAGGACAACGACGTCAACCTGGTCACTTTCGCTCTGAATCTGTTCGATATTGTCGGGGTAAATCAGGAAGATCGCAGCGATAATCTGATTATTCTCACACCTTCCGATCATATGCTGATGCCGGATTTTCCCGGCTTGCCGCAGGATGGCTGCACCATCACCTTCGAACGCGAGCAGGCGCTGTCGCGGGAAGATGCACAGTTTGTCAGTTGGGAACATCCCCTGATCCGCAACGGCATGGATCTGATTTTGTCCGGAGATACCGGTAGCTGTGCCGTATCACTGCTGAAAAACAAAGCGCTGCCCGTGGGGACGCTGCTGGCTGAGTTGGTCTACGTGGTGGAAGCACAGGCACCGAAGCAGTTGCAGTTGACACGCTTCCTGCCGCCTACACCGTTGCGTTTACTGATGGATCGCACCGGTAAAAATCTGGCTCCGCAGGTAGAGTTTGAAAGCTTCAACCGCCAGCTCAACGCGGTAAACCGCCATACGTCCAGCAAGTTGGTGAATGCGGTACAAGCCGACGTTCACAGTATGTTGCAGCAGGCCGAACCCTTGGTGGCTGCTCAGGCGCAGCTGTTGATTCTCGATGCGCAACAGCAGGCCGATCTGCAACTGCGCCGCGAACGGGAACGGTTGGAAGCCCTGAAGGCAGTTAACCCGAACATCCGTGACGATGAACTGCTAGCGCTGGAAACACAGCGGGAACAGGTCTTGCTCAACCTACATCAGGCTAACTGGCGGTTGGATGCCATTCGTTTGGTGGTGGTCTCTCAGCAGTAGTCAATAATGCCGGCGGCAACGGCCTCTCCGTTGCCGCCGCAGGAGCCATCATGGAACCCTATAACCCGCCCATCGATCCGTGGCTGCAGGTGTTGTATCAGGATCAACATATTATGGTGGTCAACAAGCCCAGCGGCTTGCTCTCCGTTCCCGGCAGAGCGCCTGAGCATCATGACAGCACGATGAGCCGCATTCAGCGCGATTTTCCTCACGCAGAATCCGTACATCGCCTCGATATGGCCACCAGCGGTGTGATTGCCGTCGCGTTGACCAAAGCGGCCGAGAGAGAATTGAAACGCCAATTTCTCGAACGCGAGCCCAAAAAATCCTATATCGCACGGGTATGGGGGTGGCTGGAGCACGATGAAGGATTGATCGATCTGCCACTGATTTGCGACTGGCCCAATCGCCCAAAACAGAAGGCCTGTTTTGAACAGGGAAAACCGGCGCAAACCCAGTATCAGGTACTGGCGCGCGAGGCCGATGGCGCCACGCGCGTGAAGCTGATGCCAATTACCGGGCGCTCACAGCAATTGCGCGTACACCTGCTCGCACTCGGACACCCGATCCTCGGTGATGGTTTTTACGCTCACCCTGAAGCCAAAGCCTTGGCACCGCGTCTGCTGCTGCACGCACAGGAACTGGCTATCACGCACCCCGCATTTGGTACACAGATGCACTTTCGCTGTGAGCCTGATTTCTGATTTTGAAGGTAATCGTCAAGAAAAATGCGGGAAAACTGGAGAGGGGTTACTTGGCGGCGTGACTGCTTTTCAAAAACTCATAGGCGGCCTGAATGTCTTGCGCCTTGCGTTTTGCCATGTCCATCATGCGCGGAGAAAGCCCCTTACCCGCCAGTTTATCAGGATGGTGCTCGTTCATTAGTTTACGATAAGCGCGTTTTACCGTCGCCGCATCATCGCTGGTGCGCACGCCCAGCGTGCGGCAAGCACTCTCAAGCGTTGGCCCCCACGTATAAGGCGACTGCTGACGCTGCCCGCCCTGCGATTGGCCGCCATAAGACTGACCACCATAAGATTGATTGCGACGCTGGTATGATTTGCCATTCTGCTTTGATTGGTGTTGCTTCGATTGGCCCTGTTGCTGAAACTGGCGCTGCTGCCCTTCCATATTACGCATGAAAAATTCGAACTGTTCACGCGTCACGCCCAGCTCATCCGCAAACACGTACAATAACCGCCGTTCGTTCGGATGCAGCGCACCGTCGTTAAACGCGACCTGAAGCTGGATATCGAGAAACATTCTGATCATATCGAAGCGGCCCAGGCAGGCATCGCGCAGCTTACGCAATTTGGTGCGTACCGAGAACGCATTGGATTTCCCTTCACGAAAGGCCTGCTGCGCTGCCAGACGCGCCTCACCGAACAGCTCCAGCCGGTCCATCATCAAGGTGGCCGCCTGAATATCCGCTTCAGTGACGCGCCCTTTAGATTTGGTCAGGTGCCCCATGGCCTGAAACGTGGTGAGAAAAAACAGCGACTGTCGGGTAGACTGTGCGGAGAAATAATCACGGCGACGCGCAGCCCTGGCTCTATCAACCATATGGCCCATCAGCACGCCCGTAATCACACCCCCACACGCCGCCGCCGGACATAATACCCAGTATCAAGCCCAGCAAATTGCCCCAATAGCGCATATACTTCCTCAAATCCTCATGCCGTCGGCCAAAAATTGCTTTATCATACCCGTCATTTAGCGTTGCACTTAACGGCAGAGCAGAGAAACAGTGGGGAATTTACACTGGCGCAACGTAAGCCAGTGATATAGTCTCTGACCGTTTGCCGGCATAATGCCCTTGATGACGGAAC
Organism: Candidatus Symbiopectobacterium sp. 'North America'; assembly: GCF_015762685.1. Lineage (GTDB taxonomy): Bacteria > Pseudomonadota > Gammaproteobacteria > Enterobacterales > Enterobacteriaceae > Symbiopectobacterium. Next base: position 7,478 of record NZ_PEHF01000077.1, read on the forward strand.
ACCGATACCGCGTATGAAAAAATGTTTTCCAACTCTGCTGGCCACCTTGATTGGGTCGGCGCTCTACAGCCAACACGCGTTGGCCGATCTTGCCGCCCAGTGCCGGCTTGGCGTTCCTACGTTTACACGGCCGCTGGTCACTGGCGAGACCAATACGCTTCCTGTACATATTCAGGCGGACAAAAGTGAAGCCAACTATCCGGATAACGCCCGTTTCCTGGGTAACGTCAACGTTGAGCAAGGCAACAGTCGCTTGCAGGCCGATCAGGTGGAGCTGCGCCAGAGCGGCACTGACGCCGCCGGCGCCCCGGTGCGCACCATCACCGCCACTGGCAATGTCAATTATGATGACAACCTGGTCATCCTGAAAGGCCCCAAAGCCTGGTCTAACCTGAATACGCGAGATACCGACGTGTTTCAGGGCGACTACCAAATGGTTGACCGTCAGGGCCGTGGCGATGCCGATAAAATGCAAATGCGCGGTGACAATCGCTACACCATTCTGGAAAACGGTTCCTTCACTACTTGCCTGCCGGGAGATGATAGCTGGAGTGTCGTCGGTTCGGAAGTGATCCATGACAGGGATGAGCAAGTTGCTGAAATTTGGAATGCGCGCGTCAAAATTGGCGACGTCCCGGTCTTCTATAGCCCTTACCTGCAACTGCCCGTGGGTGACAAACGCCGCTCCGGCTTTTTGATTCCCAACGCCCGCTACAGCGGCAGCAGCGGCTTTGAACTGATCACGCCCTACTACTGGAATATCGCACCCAACATGGATGCGACCATTACGCCGCACGTCCTGACCAAGCGCGGCGTACAGTTGCAAAACGAGTTCCGTTATCTTGCCGTGCCGGGCACCGGTACGGTGCAGTTGGACTGGCTGCCGAATGACAGAGCCTATCGTCGTGACAATGAAGACGACAAAGATACGCGCTGGCTTCTTCACTGGCAGCACGACGGTATCATGGATCAGGTGTGGCGCTTTAACAGCGATTACACCAAGGTCAGCGATATCAACTATTTCAAAGATCTCGATTCTTCTTACGGCTCCACGACCAGCGGCTACGTGAACCAAAAATTCAGAGTCGGCTATGCTAACCAGGATTGGGACGCTACGTTATCCAATAAACAGTTCCAATTGCTGGCGGCTAACACCAACAATGATGTTTACCGCGCCGAGCCCCAACTCGACCTCAACTACTACCGAGAGGATATCGGCCCGTTCGATATGCATCTTTATGGGCAGGCGGTAAAATTTACCAACATGAACAACAACCGCCCCGAAGCGACGCGTTTTCATGCTGAGCCAACGGTCAGTCTGCCATTGACCAACCGGTGGGGTAGCTTGAACACCGAAGCGAAGCTGATGGCAACCCATTATCAACAAACCAATCTGGAACGCTTCCGTGCCGATTCCAATGCGCAAATCAGCAACATCAAGCGCGATGCGCTGAAGGATTCGGTCAATCGCGTTTTGCCGCAGTACAAAGTTGACGGCAAACTGGTGTTTGAACGCGAAATGGATTGGTCCAACGCCTTTACCCAAACGCTGGAACCGAGCGTACAGTACCTGTATGAGCCTTACCGCGATCAAAGCAGCATTTACACCTATGACTCTACGCTGCTGCAAAACGACTACACCGGCCTGTTCCGTGACCGCAGTTACAGCGGGCTGGATCGCATCGCGTCGGCCAATCAGGTTGCGACCGGTTTGACCACCCGCGTTTATGATCAAAATCTGGTGGAAAGTTTTAATGCTTCCGTCGGTCAAATCTATTACTTCGATCGCCCCAGAACCGGGGATAGCACCACGGTAATGGATAAAAACGACGATAACGGCAGTCTGGTATGGGCCGGTGACAGCTATTGGAAGATTAACGATCTGTGGGGCATGCGCGGCGGTTTGCAATATGACACGCGCCTCGAGAGCATTTCGCAGGGCAACGCGGTGCTGGAATATCGCCAGGATAGCGAGAAACTGGTGCATCTGAACTACCGCTATGCCAGCAGGGAATATATTCAAAACTCCGTACAGAATCTGTTGGCAAGTCGGGCGTATCAGCAGGGCATTTCGCAAGTGGGACTCACCGCAGCCTGGCCGATTGCCGACCGTTGGTCCGTGGTTGGTGCGTATTACTACGACACCAAAGCGAATCAAACCGCCAACCAGCGTATCGGCTTTCAATACAACACCTGCTGCTGGGCCGTCAATATGGGCTACGAGCGGAAAATTACCGACTGGAATACCAATCGGCAGTCCAGTGAGTATGACAACAAGTTCTCGATCAACATCGAGCTGCGGGGTTTAAGCAGCAATGAAACGCTGGGTGCGCAAAAAATGCTACGCTCAGGTATTCTGCCTTATCAGCGCGCATTCTGATGCGGTCATGCATGCGTGGAATGAACGGTAACACATCAACTTTTAATCCGCCTTGCGGGTGAAACTAACGGGAAAGGTATGAAGAACTGGAAAACGCTTATCCTCGGGCTGGCCCTCAGCGCCAATGCAGCTTTTGCTGCGCCACAAGTTGTTGATAAAGTCGCCACCGTCGTGGACAACAGCGTCGTGCTTGAAAGTGATGTCAGCACGCTTTTACAGTCCGTGAAGATGAATGCGCAGCAAGCGGGACAACAGTTACCGGATGAGAATACGTTGCGCCACCAGATCCTCGATCGTCTGATTATGGATAACATCATTTTGCAAATGGCAAAAAAAATGAATATCCAAATTAGTGATGCGCAGTTGGATCATGCCATCAACAACATTGCGGCACAAAACCGCATGACGCTCGACCAGCTAAAAAGTCAGTTGGCTTATGAGAATCTGACCTACAGCGCCTATCGCAACCATATTCGTAAAGAGATGACCATTGCCGAAGTCCGTAATAACGAAGTGCGTCGCCGCATCACAGTCCTGCCGCAGGAAGTTGACGCGCTGGCGAAACAGATCGCTAACCAGACCGGTGAAGACGCTGAACTGAACCTGAGCCACATTCTGATCCCTATGGGAGAAAACCCGTCACAACAGCAGGTGGACGATGCAGAAAACCTGGCTAATTCATTGGTACAACAGCTGAAAGGTGGAGCCGACTTCGCCAAGCTGGCGATCGCACACTCGGCGGATTCGCAGGCGTTGAAAGGCGGCGAAATGGGCTGGGGCAAACTTCAGGAGATCCCCTCCCTGTTCGCTGAACGCCTGACGCAAGCCCAAAAAGGCCAGGTGGTCTGCCCGATTCGTTCCGGCGTGGGTTTCCATATTTTGCGCGTTAACGATATTCGTAGCGGCGATAAATCCGTTTCCGTTACCGAAGTGCATGCACGCCACATCCTGTTGAAACCGTCTGTCGTGATGAACGACAGTCAGGCACAGGCAAAACTGGAGGAAGTGGCACAGCAGATCAAACAGGGAACGACTGATTTTGCGGCTCAGGCAAAACAGCTTTCACAAGATCCCGGCTCAGCCAATCAGGGCGGCGATCTGGGATGGGCAACGCCAGATATGTACGATCCGTCATTCCGCGATGCGCTAATGAAACTGCGTAAAGGGGAAATCAGCGCCCCGGTCCACTCCTCCTTCGGCTGGCACTTGATTCAACTGTTAGATACGCGTCAGGTCGACAAAACCGACGCAGCGCAGAAAGATCGTGCTTACCGCATGCTGTTTAACCGTAAATTCTCTGAAGAGGCGCAAACCTGGATGCAGGAACAACGTGCAGGCGCTTACGTGAAGATCGTCAACGGCAGCGACAGCAGCTCAGCACAATGACCACAACCACGTCTCGTATCGTCATCACGCCCGGCGAACCCGCCGGGATTGGTCCGGACCTCATCATTCAACTGGCCCAGCGTGACTGGCCGGTAGAACTGGTGGTGTGCGCCGACCCGGCGTTGCTGCGCAGTCGAGCAACGCTGCTAGGCCTGTCACTAACGCAGCGAGACTACCAACCCGGTACTCCTGCAAGCGCGCAACGTGCAGGTTCCCTGACGATATTACCGGTTGCATTATCCGCAGAGTCTTCCCCCGGCGAGCTTAATGTCGATAACGGCCTGTACGTAGTAAACACGCTGGCTCGCGCCTGTGATGGTTGCCTGAGTGGAGAATTTGCCGCGCTCGTGACCGGACCTGTGCATAAAGGCATCATCAACGATGCCGGTGTGCCTTTTAGCGGACACACCGAGTTTTTCGCCGATCGCAGTGGCTGCGAAAAAGTGGTTATGATGCTGGCGACCGAGGAACTGCGCGTCGCGCTCGCGACCACGCACCTGCCGCTTGCCGATGTTTCCCGTGCCATTACCCGCGACAGTTTGCATGAGGTGATTGCGATTTTGCAGCGCGATCTCCAGCAGAAGTTTGGGCTGGCCCGGCCATGCATTTACGTGTGTGGACTCAATCCCCATGCTGGCGAAGGCGGACATATGGGGCGTGAGGAGTTGGATATCATCATTCCTACGCTGGATGAACTGCGCGCGCAGGGGATGAATCTGGTGGGCCTGTTGCCCGCAGATACGCTATTCCAACCCAAATACCTGAAAGAAGCAGACGCCGTACTGGCGATTTATCACGATCAAGAGCTGCCGGTATTGAAATACCAGGGATTTGGTCGAGCGGTTAACATTACGCTAGGCTTACCCTTTATCCGAACCTCTGCCGATCACGGCACCGCGCTCTCCCTCGCGGGAACGAGTGACGCAGAACCGGGCAGCTTTATCACAGCATTGCAGCTTGCCATCAACATGACTAAACACCATAACGAAACACCGTAATGAATAATCGCGTCCATCAAGGCTACTTTGCCCGTAAGCGTTTCGGGCAGAATTTTTTAAACGATCAGTTCGTGATCGAGAGTATTGTCTCCGCCATTCATCCCCAGGCCGATCACGCTATGGTGGAGATTGGTCCCGGCCTTGGCGCATTAACGATGCCCGTTGCCGAGCACCTTACCCGGTTTACGGTTGTCGAACTGGACCGCGATCTGGCGGCTCGATTAACGGTGCATCCGCAACTCAAAGATAAGCTTACCGTTATTCAGCAAGATGCCATGACGGTGAATTTCGCCGAGTTGTCGCAACAGATTGGCCAGCCCTTACGCGTTTTTGGCAACTTACCCTACAACATATCAACGCCGTTGATGTTCCATCTGTTTAGCTATACTCACGCTATTCGCGATATGCACTTTATGTTGCAAAAAGAAGTGGTGAACCGCCTTGTCGCTGGTCCAAACAGCAAAGCCTATGGCCGGTTAAGCGTGATGGCACAATACTACTGCCAGGTAATCCCGGTGCTTGAAGTGCCACCTACAGCTTTTACGCCACCGCCCAAAGTGGATTCTGCTGTCGTACGTCTTGTTCCTCATGCCGTACAGCCTTATCCTGTTGCTGATGTCCGCGTGCTGAGCCGTATTACTACAGCCGCATTTAACCACCGCCGCAAAACATTGCGCAACAGCTTGGGTAATGTGTTCAGCGCCGAGCAGCTTATCGCATTAGAGATTGATCCCGCTGCCCGTGCGGAAAATGTCTCTGTAGAGCAATACTGCCGGCTGGCCAACTGGCTGTCTGAGCATCCGCCAACGCAAGAATAACTGGAAGTGTCGCGATGATTAATACGCCCCGTGTTTGTGTTCAGGTTCAGAGTTTTTATGTTGAAGCGCAGTCCGAGCCCGATGAGAGCCGCTTTGTCTTTGCTTACACCATCACAATCCGCAATCTGGGGCGTAATCCTGTCCAACTTATTGGGCGCTACTGGATGATCACCAACGCCAACGGGCGTCAAACGGAAGTTCAAGGCGAAGGCGTGATCGGGGAACAACCGGTGATCGAACCTGGCAGTGAATTTCAGTACACCAGCGGTACGGTGCTGGAAACACCGCTGGGTACGATGGAAGGCCATTACCACATGATCGATCATCAGGGCGATGCCTTTCAGGTTCCTATTTCTGTTTTTCGTTTAGCGATCCCCTCACTGATACATTGATGATGTCTACCTACTTAATTGGCGATGTGCACGGTTGTTTTGACGAGCTAATGGTGCTGTTGGCGCAGGTTTCTTTCAATCCGGCGCACGACAGGCTGTGGTTTACCGGCGATCTGGTGGCACGCGGTCCAGCCTCATTGGAGGTGCTGCGTTATGTGCGTTCGTTAGGCCCTGCCGCACAGATGGTGCTGGGCAACCACGATCTTCATTTGTTGGCGGTTTATGCGGGTATCAGCAGAAACAAGCCAAAAGATCGTCTCAACGATCTGCTGAACGCACGGGATGTCGATACCCTGATCAACTGGCTGCGCCGCCAACCGGTGATGCTGGTCGACGACGATCTTAAACTGGTGATTGCCCATGCTGGTGTAACGCCGCAGTGGGATTTGGAGACCGCGCAACTGTGTGCACGTGAAGTGGAAGCCATACTCAGCAGTGACAGCTATCCGCTGTTTTTGGACGCGATGTACGGTGATATGCCCAATCATTGGAGCCCTGAGCTGAGTGGTTTACCGCGTCTGCGCTTTAGCACCAACGTATTTACCCGCATGCGTTACTGCTTCTCCGGCGGACAGCTAGACATGATATGCAAAGAGGCTCCTTCACAGGCACCTTCGCTGCTCAAGCCGTGGTTTTACTTGCCCAGTCCTGTCGTAGAAGGGAATGCAGAAACGCCAGGCTATGCCATCGCATTCGGCCACTGGGCCTCTCTGGAAGGAAAAGGAACGCCAGATAACATTTATGCGTTGGACACGGGATGCTGCTGGGGAGGCGAACTGACGATGTTGCGCTGGGAGGATAAGCAGGTCTTTACTCAGCCGTCATTGGCGCAAGGCATGGCAGCCGTCGGCGCAGAAGAAGTAAAACACGCGCGGCCTGATTGCGCCGCGCGTATGTCTATCCGGTTAACGCCGTTCGAGAATCTCAAAGCAATAGCTGTGCGAATTCTTTTCATCCGCATCATGAAACTCGCTGAACACCGATGACCACGCACCCGGTTCGTACTCCGGGAAATGGGTATCCCCCTCCACTTCGGCGTCAATGTGCGTCAGATACAGACGCGAAGCTTGGGGCAGCATCTGCTGATAAATACTGCCGCCACCGATGACCATCACCTCTTCAGCGCCTGAAGCGGCCTCCAGCGCCGCTTCTAAGGTCGACACCCAGGTTACACGCTCATCGTCGCCAGCGCGGCTGCTGATAACAATATTTTTTCTCCCCGGCAATGGCTGGCCGATAGAGCGAAACGTGTTACGCCCCATAATAATGGGCTTATTTAACGTCTGGCGCTTAAACCACGCCAGATCCGCCGGCAAATGCCACGGCATGAAGTTTTCCATGCCGATAACACGATCCACCGCCAGTGCTGCAATCAAACTAATCACCATGGTAAAGCCCTATAGCTCAAAAATTGCAAACACTATACGGAAAGGTGATGGATACGTCGATACGGCGATTTTCTGATGGACAAAATAAGCAAAATCTTAATGCCGCTACACGCCGGGACGTTTGCGATACAACCAAATTCCTGTCAGAGACAACCCTATCGACAGCGCATCGACAATAAAAGAGGCCTTGAGGAAATGCGTGATCAGCACGCGCATCAACGCTTCGCTGTATCCCTGATGGGAAAGCTCCACCAGCGAGATCATCGCCGTATACGCTGAAATACCAGGGAACATCGGAATCACCGCCGCAACGGTAAACACTTTCGGGTGCGCCAACAGCCAGCGCGACCAGCGAATTCCGATCACACCGATCAATATGGTCGCCAAAAACGAGCCTCATTCGATGGGCATGCCCATCTGTACGCACAGAAAACGCACGCCGTGCCCCACGCCCCCCAGCAGTGCACAATAAGGCAACGCCTTGACCGGTACATTGAATACCCAGCGCAGGCACTGCCGCCAGCAAGATATCCTGCAAGAGCCCCCACAGCAGCGTTAAGCCCATGTGCGTAACCCCCATATTGCCATTGCAGCCACGACGCCAATACAGGTTGCCAGCGTCAGCAGGCTGGCAACCGCCCAACGCGCCAGCCCGGTATTCACATGCCCTTTAAAACATATCCGCTACCGCGTTAATCAACGGAAAACCGGGCACCAGCAGCAGCACGCTGGCCGCCATTGCCACCGTCGAGGTTTGATGAAATGTGGGAACGCGCAGCAACAGCCGGGATACCGACGTGGCGACAAAGGCGGTAATACAGAAGTTGATCAGGGGATTGAGATGGCGCGAGGTCAATACCTGACGCACATACATTGCTACACCGCTGGCAAGCATGGTGACCATAAAGGCATCCCAACCGCCACCATTGAGCTTACTGAAGCAGCCGCACGAGAGCGCAACAATGGTCACCACCAGCCAGCGCGGACAGCGCAGCGGCTTGATGCCCGTCAGGCGCTTTTCAACGCCAGCCACATCCAGCAGTTTGTGCTCAGCCATGATTACGGCATGCTGCACTTCGGTCACCACATGCATATTGATGCCGCGATCGACGTTCTTGCGCGTCGAGGTTAGGCAGTGTCCATTCATGATGGTGGTAAGGACGATGGCGTTGGCAGAAATGGAGCTTTCTACGCTATCCACCCCGAGCGCCAGCCCGAGGCGCGAAGAGAGTTGCTCAACTACCGTGCTCTCCGCACCGTGCTGCAACAGCATCAGTGCGCATTGGATACACAGCCGGGTGGATTTCCCGCTGCTGTGGTGTTTCGCTGACCATACGAAGACCCTGACTGATAAAATTAAGACACGCAAATAATTCGAAATGATGACGGATATAACCATAAATAAAGCAAGGAGACTTGTTAACACAACGCGCTCTGATTGCCAATATTGCTGACAAGAATAAAATCTTATGAGTGCATCCCGCTCGTTACCGCGTTAAGATCGGTCACACACTCTTTTTCCGCTTCGTCACCCATTTGGACGCTGTTGATGCTTGAAACCTCACTGTTTGTCGCCACCATCGCGACGCTAGGTATGCTCTCGCCCGGCCCCGACTTCTTTCTGGTGATTAAAAACGCCGCCCGCTATGCGCGTCTGCCTGCCATGATGACCGCCTTGGGCGTCATCACCGGTGTCGCAACGCATATGGCCTATTGCGTCGCCGGGTTAGCTGTGGTGATCACCACCACACTGTGGCTGTTTAACATTTTAAAATATGCCGGTGCGCTTTACTTGATAGTGATCGGTATTCAGGCATTACTTTCTCGGGGCGGCAGCAAGCTGAATGTTGCTTCGCTACCGCGCCAGGAAGTCAGCTTGAAAAAGGCCTTCCTGCAAGGTTACCTGTGCAACCTGCTTAACCCGAAAGCCACGCTGTTCTTTCTTGCCATGTTCACTCAGGTACTGAGCACCCACTCCAGCGTGGGAGAAAAACTGTGGTATGCCTTTATTATCTGGGGACTGGCTGCGGTATGGTGGCCCCTGCTAGTGCTGCTGTTCCAAAGCGGCCCAGTAAGTCGTGCATTGGAAAAAGCGCAAAAGCTAGTGGATAAGCTGCTGGGTACAGTGTTGATTGCACTCGGCATCAAGGTCGCATTGGGGTAACACATTCCCTCATCGATCGGACAGTAAAAAACCAGCGCGTAAGCACTGGTTTTTTAATATAACCGCTTACGGCCTTTATCCCACACTTATTTCGCATTACGCTGAATATGCAGCCTTCTTTTCTTCGCCGCGATATCGTTCAATGCTGAAGACCAATTCTTTTCGTCATAGTTATTTATGGCTATTTTTTCATTGATATTTGAATTGAAGAATTTTTCTTTAATATTATTGATATCTATCGGGAAAAAGGACTGTGAGCTCGAATCCCATAGCACGTTTTCAGAATGAAGGTCATCATGCATAATGCCCAGCTTGTTAAGCCTCTCGATCATATCAACAAACTTTTCCTCGGCATTATTCGGTAACGAACCGGTTGGCAAGGAACTCAGCGTTTCACCAGGAATCTTATACATTCTGACATAAGAAATGCCTTCCTCATCCACCAAGTGCATGGCAGCGTCTTCTCCGTAATAGCGTCTAAAGACTTCGGCCTCATGTTTGGTGGTCTCTGCGACAGACTCTCCCTCATTTTCCAGGTAAACCTTTATAAGGTATGCATTATCATCCGCATCAATAAAAACTTCCCCATTGGTCCCCTCACCGATTGGCTTACCTACATGAAAATCAACTTTATGCCCAGGGAAATCGGGCTTCATTAAGGTAATGGTATCCATAATTTTTTATGTCCCTGGCTTTGGGGGAATTTTACCCGTTTGTTCAATTTCCAACGCAAAGGCATAGTCATTAAAGAGTCCCTTTTCCTGGAAACGATACTCAGAGAGTAATTTTTCCGCTGAAGCCTCGGTAAAACCGTCAACCTCTTTAAGTACGCTGAGCGCCATTTTTCTTTTTCTACCGCCCAGGCCTACCGCCATAATATTCTTCAACCTTTCGGCGATATTTTCTTTGTAGAACATATTATTCTTCAGTCGAAGAATCATCTTAGGATCATGCACTGTTTTAATCAGCAGAAAACGGTTGTTGCCCACCTTTTTCACACGAATAAACTGGTTGTTGATATTCAAATAACTCTTGTTATTTTCATCCCATCGCAACCCATTCTTATCCGGAGAAGAGAGATGCGTTACATCAATATTATGAGTAAACATATCTGAGGTAATCTACTTTTCAAGCGAACTTGACACATGAATAGAGGTTAAACGCTCAAATACCCAGCGCCTACCGTCCCAGGATACCAAATGATGTTCTTTATCAGGATAATTACTATTATATACCTCATAATGAACGCCTCGCCCGGGAGAAACGATTTCTCTCACCGGCACAATTTCCCCGTTCATTTCAATATATCGTCCCCAGGTATAATGTGAGGTATCGTCAATTTTCTCTGCGCGATAAATCTTTCCCGAACCATAGTACCGTGGGTTATTATTGGTGTAGGCAATGTAGTTGAAACTGCTGTCTGCTTCAATGCGGAGAGTGTTAATGATATTTTCCTGTTCACGAGTAAAGACAGGATGCTGGTTATGCGTACGCATGTGCCAGGTTTTGGATAATGGTTCAAGGTAAACCGGAACAAACTCGTGGGAACCAGAGGCTTTTCGCAGCACGATCTCAAACTTTCTCTCTCCATTTTTATTAAGATCGTAGTATTCACCGTACAACGGTATCTGCTTTTTCCCTTCTCTCACTTCAACATTAAGATTGGCGGTGTCGAAGGTGTCAGCATATCGCCACGCGAGCGTCTCCTCATCGACAATCACCTTTCTCTGCAATAACTCAGGCCTGGAGGCATAAGGGTGATATGTCATAAATTCATTGTGATTGTCCGTCGGTTTCAGGAAGATCTCTCGGCCTTCGGTATGGATAGCAGTATTACCCGGTTGAAGTTCAAGTAAAATTTCTCTATTTATTCCGTTTTGTGGATTCCGAACATAATAAGCCGCCCTTTTCTGACCCGGAGTGGTATGCAGCAATTCAGTCGGTTTCACTTTACGGGCAACGCCACGGAATTTGAACGCGATACTATCAACATCAAGAGATGTAGCTATCTCTGCAATGATTAACCGACGAAACCGTTCAGCACAAATTTCATCACCGTGATTTTTATAGTACTCACGGCGTTTTGCATTCGCAATGAGCTTACCAATTAACGGTTTTATCCCGAGCGTCAGCAGATCCGTCACAAAATTTAATCCCTCGGCTACACCCCGGGCTTCAGGCGACGGGCCCCCCTCAGTATCATCATAAATCATCCTAAAGGGGTTCTCCGCTCTCTGGACTTGAAATAAAAGCAGTTTTTCTTCGTTCTCGCCGTTAGCATTGAGTATTTCTTCCTCAAAGGCGCAGTGTTCTTTTATATGTTCTGCGGTTCGAGGATCGTACTCAGGCATCAATGCTCGCTTTATTCGATCTGTACTCTCCACCAGTGGAGTAATAAAAAGAGGACCGGTTTTTGCCCATTTTTTCAATGACAGTTCAAAGTCATGACCTTCCTCGATGCTTAATTGCCCATCAGATACCAGATAGTGTTTAATGGCCGAAATCAGTGCATTCTTTTTTTGATCATCACAAAGGATGTGACTATTCTCATTGATGAAAATCGTGCTACTGCTATTAGCATATGATATCCCTCCATGTTCTCGTTCTGGCAGCCATAAAGACTGAGAGGAAACATGCCCGTCGTCAGCAAGAGACATAGCAGCCGGATAATTTTCAATAAAATGATTACTTTTAGTAAGCGAGGTGTCATTGTCCACAATTGACAATGGATTCTCTTTATAAGCAAAAGAGGCGGAATCAGCTCGATTTAAATAATTAAACAACAGCACGAGTTGAATGGTAGTTGCCATTGCACTTCATTAATTGATTCTAAAGCTTTCTCATGCTTATTCTTGCAAAATTTATCATAATAACATGCTGTCGATAGACGATGCTGTATAAATGAAATAGGCATTTTTGACTCCATTCAAAAAAAGAATGGACTATAGGCATCACATTTATGCAATCGTTATTAAAAAATAATCTCAATTAAGAATTAACGCAATTTTCGTCCTTCCTTTGAGGGAGTGTTTATTATTCAAACACGTTATAGATTTGAACAATTCTATTATTTTCACCCATAAAAAAGCCAGCGCGCTCGCGCTGGCTTTTTCTTGGTTAGCGTAGATTAACCTTTAATTTGCGCATGCATTTCCTGCACCGAGGTTACCTTCTCGGTCGGATCCGCATTGAGCGCCATCGCCGTGGCGAAGCCGCCGTTCATGGTCGTATCGTAGTGCACCTTGTACTGCAACGCGCTGCGGCGAATCAGCTTGGAATCTTCAATCGCCTGACGCCCTGCGGTCGTGTTGACGATATACGTGTACTCGCCGTTCTTGATACGGTCCTGAATGTGCGGACGTTCTTCATGCACCTTATTCACCAGACGCGGATTAATGCCCGCTTCACCTAGCTCAATGGCGGTGCCGTGAGTCGCGTCCAGCTCAAAGCCGTGTTTCAGCAGCTTGGCCGCCAGATCCACAACGCGTGCCTTATCACATTCACGAACCGAGAGCAAGGCACGTCCTGATTTCTTCATCGGTGAGTTGCTGCCCAGCATCGCCTTGGCGAACGCTTCGGCAAAGGTGCGGCCCACACCCATAACTTCGCCGGTAGAGCGCATTTCTGGCCCCAGAATCGGGTCAACGCTGGGGAACTTGTTGAACGGCAGCACCACTTCCTTCACAGAGTAATACGGTGGGATGACTTCTTTGGTGACACCCTGCTCCGTCAGCGTCTTGCCCGCCATCACGCGCGCGGCCACTTTCGCCAACGGTACACCGGTCGCCTTGGAGACAAACGGAACGGTACGCGCTGCACGTGGGTTCACTTCAATCAGGTAGACTTCGTTATTCTTCACAGCGAACTGCACGTTCATCAGCCCACGCACGCTCAGTTCGAACGCCAGTTTTTTTACCTGCTGGCGCATCACATCCTGAATTTCTTTGCTCAGCGTATAAGCCGGCAATGAACAGGCAGAGTCACCGGAGTGCACGCCCGCTTGTTCGATGTGTTCCATAATGCCGCCAATCAGCACGCGTTCGCCGTCACAGATAGCGTCCACGTCCACTTCAATGGCATCATCGAGGAAACGGTCCAGCAGCACCGGCGCATCGTTGGACACGCTGACCGCGTTCTGGAAGTAACGGCGCAAATCGACTTCGTCGTAAACGATTTCCATCGCACAGCTGCCCAGCACATAGGAGGGACGAACCACCAGCGGATAACCGATGCCGCGCGCTTTTTCCACCGCTTGCTCGATGGAGGTTACGTTGGCATTTTCCGGCTGTTTCAGGCCCAGACGATTCACCGCCTGTTGGAAACGCTCACGGTCTTCTGCACGGTCAATCGCATCCGGGCTGGAGCCAATCACCGGCACACCCGCGGCTTCCAGCGCACGCGACAGTTTCAGCGGCGTTTGGCCACCATACTGCACGATAACGCCTTTCGGTTTCTCGATACGGACGATTTCGAGCACGTCTTCCAACGTGACGGGCTCGAAGTAGAGGCGGTCAGAGGTGTCGTAATCGGTTGAAACTGTTTCCGGGTTACAGTTAACCATGATGGTTTCATAACCGTCTTCACGCAGCGCCAGCGCCGCATGCACACAGCAGTAGTCAAACTCGATGCCCTGTCCGATAGGGTTCGGCCCGCCACCCAACACCATGATCTTGTAGCGATCCTGATTCGGATTAGCTTCGCACTCTATCGTAAGTGGAGTACATATACGCGGTATCAGTAGCAAACTCTGCCGCACAAGTATCGACACGTTTGTATACCGGGTGCAGATCATATTTGTCGCGCAGTTTGCGAATTTCGTTTTCAGACACACCGGCCAGCTTCGCCAAACGCGCATCGGCAAAGCCTTTACGTTTCAGGGTGCGCAGGAAATCGGCCGTCAGTGCCGTTGCGCCCTTCTCAGCAACCTGCTCTTCCAGACGCACCAGCTCTTCAATCTGCACCAGGAACCAGCGATCGATGTTGGTCAGGTTAAACAAGCCGTCCACAGACATGCCAGCGCGAAAAGCATCTGCCAGATACCAGATACGCTCAGCGCCCGCGTCTTTCAGCTCGCGGCGGATTTTGGTCAGCGCTTCCGGATCGTCCAGATCCACTTTCGGATCGAAGCCCGTTGCGCCGACTTCCAGACCACGCAGCGCTTTTTGCAGCGACTCTTGCTGGATACGGCCAATCGCCATCACTTCACCGACCGATTTCATTTGGGTGGTCAGGCGATCGTTGGCACCGGCAAATTTTTCGAAGTTAAAACGCGGGATCTTGGTAACAACATAGTCAATGGAGGGCTCGAACGATGCCGGGGTACGACCACCGGTGATATCATTCATCAGTTCATCCAGCGTATAGCCCACGGCCAGCTTGGCGGCAATCTTGGCAATCGGGAAGCCCGTCGCTTTGGAAGCCAGCGCAGAGGAGCGCGATACACGCGGGTTCATTTCGATAATGATCAGGCGACCGGTTTTCGGGTTAACCGCAAATTGCACGTTGGAACCCCCGGTTTCTACCCCGATTTCACGCATTACCGCCATGGAGGCGTTACGCATGATTTGGTATTCCTTGTCCGTCAGGGTTTGCGCTGGCGCAACGGTAATGGAGTCACCGGTGTGGATACCCATGGCATCCAGGTTTTCAATGGAACAGACAATGATGCAGTTGTCTTTCTTATCGCGCACCACTTCCATTTCATACTCTTTCCAACCGATGAGGGATTCATCAATCAGCAGTTCTTTGGTCGGTGACAGATCCAGACCGCGCGCGCAAATTTCTTCAAACTCTTCACGGTTATAAGCGATACCGCCACCGCTGCCTCCCATGGTAAAGGAGGGACGGATAATGCAGGGATAGCCCACATCGGCGGCCACGGCCAATGCTTCTTCCATGGTATGCGCGATGCCGGAACGCGCGGTTTCCAGGCCAATTTTCTTCATGGCGATATCGAAGCGGCGACGATCTTCCGCTTTATCGATAGCATCGGCGGTCGCACCGATCATGGTGACGCCAAAGTCCGCCAGCACGCCCTACCGCTCAAGCTCGAGCGCACAGTTAAGCGCTGTCTGGCCACCCATGGTCGGCAGCACCGCATCAGGACGCTCTTTTTCGATGATTTTACGCACCACTTCCCAGTGGATCGGCTCGATATACGTCGCATCGGCCATTTCCGGGTCGGTCATGATGGTCGCCGGGTTGGAGTTCACCAGAATGACGCGATAACCCTCTTCACGTAACGCTTTACACGCCTGCGCACCAGAGTAATCGAATTCACAGGCCTGACCGATAACGATCGTGCCGGCACCAAGGATCAGGATGCTTTTAATATCAGTACGTTTTGCCATTTTTCTGCTCCCGATTATTTACCATTCGCACGATAAGATTGAATCAGTTCGATAAAGTGATCGAACAAAGGGGCCGCGTCGGGCGCAGCGTCGCAGGCAGTGAGTTTTCATCCACCGCGAAACCGTGGTTCTGCGCGGTGATCATCACACTGTCAGCATCCAGATCTTTCACCAGGTGGTTACCACCGTGGTGACCAAATTTCATTTTGACCGTTTTAGCACCGCTTGCCAGCGCCAGCAGTTGGTGACCCAGGCAGATGCCAAATACTGGAATATCGGTCTCCAGGAAGGCTTTGATTGCCTTGATGGCGTAGTCACACGGCTCCGGGTCGCCAGGGCCGTTGGAGAGGAAGATACCGTCCGGATTCAGTTTGAGCACGTCTTCAGCGGAGGTCTGAGGAGGCACAACCGTCAAACTGCAGCCACGATCGACCAGCATACGCAGAATGTTGCGCTTCACACCGTAGTCGTAAGCCACTACGTGGTACGGCAATTCACTTTCCGCTTTAGCAGCAGGCAGGTCGCCGGTCAACGTCCAGCTACTTTGCGTCCAGCCATAACGTTCTTGCGTCGTCACTTCTTTTGCCAGATCCATGCCTTTCAGGCCAGGGAACGCTTTGGCTTTTTCCAATGCCAGTGCCGCATCCCCGGCAATAATGCAGCCATTCTACGCCCCTTTCTCACGCAGCAAGCGAGTCAGCTTACGCGTATCGATATCGGCGATAGCAACGATGTTATTGCGTTTCAGATAATTCGAGAGGCTCTCTTCATTACGGTAGTTGCTTGCAATCAGAGGCAGATCGCGAATAACCAGGCCTTGAGCATGAACAGAGGGGGGATTCTTCGTCGCTGGCGTTAGTGCCGACATTACCAATATGGGGATAAGTGAGAGTGACAATCTGGCGGGAATAGGAAGGATCAGTGAGGATTTCTTGATAACCGGTCATCGACGTATTGAAGACCACTTCCCCCACTGCCGTTCCCTCTGCCCCGATGGCACGACCGTGGAATTGGGTTCCGTCTTCCAGAACCAATAGCGCTGACTTAATCAAAACACCCTCCAAGGAATAAAAAATCATGTTATCTGCATATTAATTCAGATTAGCCACTCCAAATCAATGCAAAAATTACCTTTTCGGTAAACTTTTGGCAAATTGCGCGCATTTTAATGATGGTCGTTCAACTTGTCCACTCTAACCGCTATTTTTCTCCATTCTTTATGGCTTACGGCGTCACTGACTTACCACAGCCACAAAAACAGCCATCAAAAAGGCAAAGTAAACGGTTGCCTGCTGACATTATTAGCCAGAAGGAAATATTTTCCCAGTAGATGCCTGACAGGGCAATGAGTGGTTAAAAAAACGCCATCAAAACCTTTGCAAAGGAGAGAAAATAAAAATTTATATCAATTACAATACAATAATTAAATCCATTTAATTAAAAAAGGATGGAAAATAAGCCATCCAATTCAATTAATTAATAGAAAAAATCATTAAGATAAAGCACATCCTTCATATCGAAAAGACCTGATTTTTTATCTTTCAACCAAATTGCAGCACGAACCGCACCATTAGCAAAGGTCATACGGCTGGAAGCCTTATGGCTAATCTCAATGCGCTCACCAACATCCGCAAACATTGCAGTGTGCTCACCGACGATATCTCCGGCACGCAAGCTGGCAAAACCGATACTGTTAGGCACACGTTCACCGGTGTGGCCCTCACGCGCATAGACCGCGCAGGTTTTCAGATCGCGCCCTAACGCGCCCGCAATGGCTTCCCCCATGGCTAACGCCGTCCCCGACGGGGCGTCCACTTTATGGCGGTGGTGCGCTTCCAGGATCTCGATATCCGTGTAGTCACCCATCACCGTGGCCGCTTTCTCCAGCAATTTCAGCATCACGTTGACACCCACACTAAAGTTGGCGGCAAACACAATGCCAATCTCTTGTGCAGCCGCGCTGATAGCTGCTTTGCCTGCATCATCAAAACCCGTGGTACCGATAATCATGCCCTTGCCATGCTGGCGGCAGAATGCCAGATGCGCCAATGTGCCTTCCGGGCGCGTGAAATCGATGAAGATATCAAAATCATCACGTACCGCATCCAGCGAATCCTGCACAATAACGCCCAGCGTGCCCAGTCCGGCCAGTTCTCCGGCATCAACGCCAACCAACGATGAGCCCTCACGCTCTAGCGCCGCACCGAGTACAGCCCCCTCCATCTGCGAAACAGCCTGGATAAGTTGACGCCCCATTCGACCACCGGCACCGGCAATCGCTACACGTATTGCATCCTTCATCGTTATCTCTCTTTTTTCACTTGCGCCGTAAAAACGTTCTCAGGTTAGCGGGCCAACGCGATGGCTGCCAGCGGATTTCACGCAGGATTAGAAATTTCTGACAAAAAGGGGATAATTCAGATAAAAAAATAGCAGGGATAACACCCTGCTATTTTTTACTCAACCTCATGCCAGTATCAATCGATCTGCTTTACTTCCACGCGCAGCTCTTTTGGTACTTCAAAGACAATGTTCTCTTCACGGCCTTCCAGCTCGAGCGCGACTTTCCCCCCGAAGGATTTAAGGCGTTCAATCACCTGCTGAACCAGAATGTCCGGTGCAGACGCCCCCGCCGCTACACCGACACACGCCACGTCCGTCAGCCAGCGTTCCTGAATATCGCTCGCAGAATCGATAAGGTAAGCAGGAATGCCAGCACGCTGAGCCAGTTCTGCCAAACGATTGGAGTTGGAAGAGTTTTTCGACCCCACCACCAGCACCACGTTGGCGCGTTCCGCCAGATAACGCACCGCTTCCTGACGGTTCGTGGTGGCGTAGCAGATATCGTCTTTACGCGGGCCGATAATTTGTGGGAAACGCTCACGCAGTGCATCGATTACCGCAGAGGTGTCATCCACCGACAGCGTGGTTTGCGTCATAAAGCAGAGGTTACCCTCATCTTTAACCTGCAAATTCCACACATCTTCCGGCGACTCCACCAGATACATGCCGCCATCGTCGTTGCTGTACTGCCCCATGGTGCCTTCTACTTCAGGGTGTCCCGCATGACCGATCAGGATAGCTTCTACCCCTTTACGGCTGGCGCGCGCCACCTCCATATGGACCTTGGTCACCAACGGGCAAGTGGCATCAAAGACGGTTAGATCGCGATTCTTTGCCTCCACCAGTACAGCCTGAGACACGCCGTGCGCAGAAAAAATCAGGATTGCGCCATCAGGCACTTCGCCAATCTCTTCAATAAAGATCGCACCGCGGTCACGCAAGCCATCCACCACGTAGCGGTTATGCACCACTTCGTGGCGCACATAAATCGGCGTGCCATAAATTTCCAGCGCACGCTCGACAATGCTGATTGCGCGATCGACGCCCGCGCAGAAACCACGTGGGTTAGCCAGTAAGATTTGCACGCTCAACCTCCTGCGCGACAGGATCGATGTCCATCACCTCAACATCAAAACTTACGTGATGACCCGCCAGCGGATGATTGAAATCGACCGTAATCGACTCTTCCGCCACTTCACGAATCACGCCGGGAATATCATTGCCCGCCACGCCGCTGAACAGCATGATGGTGCCCACGTCAGGTACGCCGGTTTCGGCAAAATCGCGGCGCAGAAAGAACTGAATCAAATCTGGATTGAACGGTCCGAAAGCCGATTCCGGCGGCAACGTGAAACGGTGTTTATCTCCCCGGCGCAAGCTGAGGAGTTGTTGTTCCAGCGCCGGAGACAGGCTCTCATCCCCCAGGCGAAACAGCGCAGATTTGCCCCGTTCGCGGGTCGATTCCGCAACGCTGCCATCTTCCAGCGTCAGCACAAAATGCAGCAGTACGGCGCTGGTATTCTGTACGCTTTGCGTCATACCTGCCCCTTCGGCTTGGCGGAGGCGTCGTGAGGTGCCAGAAAGCCTTCCAGCACTACCAGACCTGCCCCGATACAGATAGCCGTGTCCGCCAGATTGAACGTCGCGAAGTGCCAGTCACCGACATAGAAGTCAATGTAATCGACCACAAAGCCGTGCCAGGTTCTGTCAAATAGGTTTCCCAGCGCACCGCCGATAATCAGCGCATAGGCGATATTGCTCAGCTTCTGATCGGCGCGATTGCGGTACATCATCACCAGCAGCGCCACCACGATCATGATGGCGACACCGGCAAAGAACCAGCGCTGCCAGCCGCCTTTATCTGCCAGGAAGCTAAACGCTGCACCGTAGTTACGGGCATAGTGCAGGTTTAACGAGGGAAACAGCGCCCAGGTTTCACCCAGTTCAAAATTCGCCAGCACCCAGCATTTGACGCCAAGATCCACCGCCAACACTACCAGCACCAGCCACAGCCAGCGCAACCCGCTTGAACAGATCGATTTATTCATCAGACAAATTTACGCTCTTCGCCATTACCGCCCACATTCGTGGCACAGCGTCCGCATACCTCTGGGTGGTGTGCAGCATCCACACCGATATTGGACTCATAGTGCCAGCAACGCGGGCACTTGTGCCCATCCGCTTTGCTTAAGGCAATTTTCAGGCCAGAGAGTTCACTCGCCTGCGCATCCACCGGAGCATCTTCATAGCGTTCAACCCGCGCCCTGGAGGTCAGCAGTGCAAAATGCAACTCCTGTTGCAGACGCCCCAGCTTCTCGGACAGCTCAGCATCGGCATACAGCGTTACCGCCGCTTCCAGCGAACCACCAATACGCTTGTCGTTACGCGCTTGCTCAATCACCTTGTTCACTTCGGCACGCACTTTCAACATGTCGGCCCAGAACGCATCGTTCAGGGTTTCCTCTTCCGCCAGCCCGAACAAGCCGTCATACCACTCTTCGGTAAACACGTACTGTGCGCGTTTACCCGGTAAGTAGCCCCAGACTTCATCGGCGGTGAAGGACATGATCGGCGCCATCCAGCGAACCAGCGCTTCCGCAATGTGGAACAGCGCGGTCTGGCAGCTACGGCGCGCCACGCTGTCATGCTTGGCGGTGTATTGTCGATCCTTGATGATATCCAGATAGAACGAGCCCATTTCGATGGAGCAGAACTGCATCAGGCGTTGCACCACACGGTGGAAATCATAGCTTTCGTACGCTTCAACGATCTCTTGCTGTGCGGCTTGCGCGCAGCCTACCGCCCAACGATCCAGCACGACCATCTCTTCCGGCTTCACACTGTGCAAGGCCGGATCGAACCCGTTCAGGTTTGCCAGCAGGAAACGTGCGGTGTTACGGATGCGGCGATAAGCATCGGCAGAACGTTTGAGGATTTCATCGGACACCGCGATCTCGCCGGAATAGTCGGTGGAGCCGATCCACAGACGCAGAATATCCGCGCCCAGCTTGTCCATCACGTCCTGCGGCGCAATGGTGTTGCCGATGGATTTGGACATTTTGCGGCCCTGACCATCGACGGTGAAGCCGTGAGTCAGCACCTGACGATACGGGGCTTTACCCTTGATCGCCTTAGAGATCATCTGCGAGGACATGAACCAGCCGCGATGCTGGTCAGAGCCTTCCAGATACATATCGGCTGCATGCCCTGCAAATTCCGGACGCACATCCACCACTGAGGCGTGGGTCGATCCGGAATCGAACCACACATCCAGCGTGTCCGGCACTCTGACATAATTGGCAGCATCAGCGTCCAGCAAATCGGCCGGATCGAGATCCCACCATGCCTGGATGCCGTCCTGCTCAACGCGTTTAGCCACCGCTTCGATCAGCTCCGGCGTGCGAGGGTGCAGCTCTTCGGTCTCTTTATGAACAAACAGAGACATTGGCACGCCCCAGGTACGCTGGCGCGAGATACACCAGTCTGGGCGGTTGGCAACCATGGACTCGATGCGCGCCTGACCCCAATCCGGGATCCACTGCACGCCTTTGATTTCAGACAGCGACTGCTGACGCAGCCCTTTTTGATCCATGCTGACGAACCACTGCGGCGTGGCACGGAAGATGATTGGCGACTTGTGACGCCAGCAGCACGGATAGCTGTGTTGCAGTTTTTCCACATGCAGCAACGCGCCACTTTCACGCAGCATGTCAACGATGAGGTCATTGGCTTTGAAGACGAACTTGCCGTTCAGATTCGGGTGCGTACCTGGCAGGTAACAGCCGTTCGGCCCCACCGGATTGGCGATTTCGAGCTGGTATTTCTGGCTGATGACGTAGTCATCCGGGCCATGACCGCCCGCGGTATGCACCGCACCGGTACCGGCATCCAGCGTGACGTGGTCGCCCAGAATCGCAGGCACATCGAAATTCAGGAACGGGTGCTTGAAACTCAGCAGTTCAAGATCGGAACCCTTGCAGTCGCCCAGCACGGTCCAGCTTGTTACGCCCAGACGCGCCATCACGCTTTCCACCAGATTGGCGGCCAGAATCAGCGCTTTGCCTTCGATTTGCACCAGTTGATAAGCAAACTCGGCATTCACGGCGATCGCGCGGTTCGCGGGCAGCGTCCACGGGGTGGTGGTCCAGATAACCAGTGCAATCGGGCCTGCCACGGAAGTGACACCGAATTTCGCCGCAACAGTTGCCGCATCGACAGCAGTAAAAGCCACATCAATAGACGGAGAGGTTTTGTCGTAATACTCCACCTCAGCTTCTGCCAGCGCAGAACCGCAATCGGCACACCAGTGCACCGGTTTAGCACCTTTGTGCAGGTGCCCATTGTCGATGATCTTGCCGAGAGCGCGGATGATATTCGCCTCGGTATTAAAATCCATGGTCAGATACGGGCGATCCCAATCGCCCAGCACACCGAGGCGGATAAAGTCTTTCTTCTGCCCTTCAACCTGCTCCGCCGCATACTTGCGGCATGCCTGACGAAATTCTGCCGCACTCACCTTCTCGCCCGGCTTGCCAATCAGTTGTTCGACTTTCAGTTCAATAGGCAGACCGTGACAGTCCCATCCCGGCACGTACGGCGAATCATAACCGGCCAGCCCTTTGGATTTGACAATAATATCTTTCAGAATCTTGTTAACTGAGTGACCAATGTGAATGTTGCCATTCGCATACGGAGGGCCGTCATGCAGAATGAAGGTTTTCTTGCCCTTTTTCGCCTGACGAATAATTCCGTACAAATCATGTTCATACCAACGTTTCAGCATGTCAGGTTCACGCTTGGCCAGATCGCCACGCATCGGGAACCCTGTTTCCGGCAAATTCAGGGTAGTTTTGTAGTCACTCATTAGATTCTCGATTTAGTTTCGGCCATACCTTGGGGTATGAATATTACACCGGTGCTGCTAACCCGAAAAACGTCCGGGCCGTCACCACATCCTCGGCGATTTGCTGCGTCAATGCCTCTAGCGACGCAAACCGCTGCTCATTTCGTATTTTCTTACACAGCCCCACTTCTATATGACGCCCGTACAGATCCATGGCGACATCCAGCAGGTGCACTTCCAACTGCTGGCGTTTATCGCCGTCTACCGTTGGCCGGGTGCCGATATTGGCGACGCCGGGAAACGGCGTCGGGCCCAGGCCGTAGACTTCAACGGCATACACCCCACTAACCGGTGATACCTGGCGTTTCATCGGCAAATTCGCGGTCGGAAATCCCAACGTTCTGCCCAGCGCTTTACCATGCACCACGCGCCCGGAAATCGTGTAAGGGTGGCCCAACAATTCTTGCGCCAGCGGCAGATCGTCATGCAGCAAGGCATCACGTACTGCGGTACTGCTTACGCGCCTACCGCCATTGCAGAACGTCGCCGTGCTGATAACTTCGAAACCATGGGCCTGCCCCGCCTCCTGTAATAACAGGAAATCACCGCTACGACCAGCCCCGAAGCGGAAGTCATCCCCCACAACAAGAAATTTCACACCCAGTTTTTCCACCAGAAGGTGGCGCACAAAGTCTTGCGCATCGTGTGCGGCGAACGCTGCATCAAACTTAACGCACAACAGTGCGTCAACGCCTGCGCGCGCCAGATAATTCACCTTGTCCCGCAGCCGGGTAAGCCGTGCAGGTGTCTGATCGGCAGCAAACAGTTCGAGCGGCTGTGGCTCGAAAGTCATCACCATCACCGGCAAATCACGCGCTAGCCCCTCCTGCTTTAGTCGCTCAAGCAGCATTTGATGCCCACGGTGTACACCGTCAAAATTGCCGATGGTGAGCACACAACCATAATGGCGTGCCCGGAGATTGTGTATACCGCGGATTAGCTGCATGGCGACTCAGGAACAGTTTGGTTAACGATATGGAAATCGGCGGATTATACCTTGTACAGCGGTTAAGGTTAAGGCGCGATTCACGCCTTTTGTCACGCAATTGCTTGGCAGTGCCTACCGATCTTGCCATGTATTGCCCCTATGGCGTTGCTTCGCATGAGCAAAAATTCCTCTTTCTTATCAAAAGTTCGTCAGGTAAACGCGAATTTCTGTCGGGAAACGCTGTATTCCCGAGCGCGAAGCTGTTAAAATCCTGCGTCATCACAACGTAACAAGCGTCGGCGTACAAACGGCGCTTATTTGCACAAATCCATTGACAAACGAAGGCTAAACGGGCATATTCCTCGGCCTTTGAATTGTCCTCGATAGAATATATTTGGGAGTTAGACCTTGGCTAATATCAAATCAGCTAAGAAACGCGCCGTACAGTCTGAGAAGCGTCGCAAGCACAACGCTAGCCGTCGTTCCATGATGCGTACTTTCATCAAGAAAGTATACGCCGCGATCGCTACTGGCGATAAAGAAGCTGCACAAAAAGCGTTTAGCGACATGCAACCGATTGTGGATCGTCAGGTTAGCAAAGGTCTGATCCATAAGAACAAAGCATCTCGTCATAAATCCAACCTGGCTGTTCAGATCAACGCACTGTAATCATTGCTTGCGTAGACATCTATCTTCCTCGTTGTAAGAAAAAACCGGCTCTGGCCGGTTTTTTTGTTTCTGCACGTCCAAGGCACATCCCTCATGTTTCCCTTGGCGTTACCTCGCCCTTATCCTCTCCTTATGACAGATTCAATCTGTAAGGCGCTAATGAGATGGTCACCCCCACCCTGTAGCGGTACGCTGACAGGGTGTTTTTCTTTCAGGAGAG
>NZ_PEHF01000078.1 GCF_015762685.1 Candidatus Symbiopectobacterium sp. 'North America'
GATTTAAGCAAGCCCAACATCAATCGAAAATCAGTGTTGCAAAAATGGGGGTGACCATAGATTTTATCGTGCCGCTTAATGCGCTACTTTATGCTGGCGTGCATCCAGAATTCATGAGGTTCTCTATGGTAACGCCAGTAGCCAAAAAATCTTCCCCCATCATAGTGACAAACCAGGAGCCAAAAACTCAACAAGCGGCACCGATAACATCACAAAGACCCTCTGGGTTAAACGCCTTGAACGGGCTTGCCAACAGAGCACAACTCGCCAGCGTGCCGAGCGGTAGACCTGCCACAGATGGTGTGATACCGCAGCCCAAAAATAACGCGTTAGTACAGTTCATCAACCCCTTCACGCGGTGTATCAATGTGCGCGCGGTGGCTATGTTTAATCAGTCAAAACATGGCGCAGCTGCGTCTCAAACTCCGAATAAAGGGCAACAGGCCCGCGCGGCAAAACCAGCCCATGCCCATTCGGCTCGACAAAAAATCATGGCTACTCTCGCACGTGAAGCTGAGCAGCAGATCAATAAAAGTCATTTACGGAAACCGGACACGGGAAAACGATTGACCCGACAGGCCATCTCGGGACCGATTCTAGGTCGGCCGCCCACTCAGCATACGGCAACCGCATTGGCAGCCAACACCACCAGCCGTGAAGCGCTTACAAAAGCCAAAACCCTTGTCGATAACGCCGTAACGGAGTTTGGGATTGTCGAAAAGGGCATGGCGGATACCCACTATGCCAGCCAGGCTATCGACTCAGCCCTCTGCGCTATCTATAGCAACCATAAGGACACCTTCTTAAAGCGTCTGGAGCACAGCGCCAAACCTGTTCAGAACGAACTGCTCAGCACCCTTCCCGCTGACACGCAGCAAACCATTAGACAGGCGCTCTCTGGTACCCACACTTCGCCGCAGCAACACACCAATACGAAAATCACAGGCGCGTTGGACAGGTTGGAACAAGTAAAAAACAAACCGTTAGTGAAAGCGTTTGGCATGCACCACATCGTCAATTTGCTACAAAAAGGGATAGTCAATATTGCGGGTCGCAGTGTGTTTAAGTACAGTCTGCAAGACGCTGTTGCCACGGCCTATCAGAAAGGACGCAGTGTCAGTCTGGCCACGGGATCGCTAAAAGCGCTTAACGACGTGACGCAAGAAATTACACAGCATCATCAGGGTTCCGCTGACGCACGCGCAAGCCATCTGCCGTATCCACACACGGCGCTGGAAATCGTTAGCCACGAAGCCGTACTGAATCATCTCTTAAAAACCAAAGGCCACGCACGCCATGATGGAAACGTTCTCTCAGCCGCTGCGCAAATTGCCTACCATAAAGGACTTTGTGATGGCATTCGCAATACCATAGGCAGCGCCGCACAGGATGCAGGCCTTTCCGGCCACCCCACATAGTGATAAAGCCTTCACACCGACGGGAGCTGGCGCCAATCCCTATATCATACCAACGTTAGATGCGGTAACTCAGCACTACCCCGGCGCGTTGATGAACCCGGAAATTAAAGACCAACTGTCAAAACATGCTCATCACCAGCTAATGGCAGAAATAGATACGCTATCAAAGCATTTAAAACCCAAGCTTGAGAGCTTGTCATCCTCTGATAGTGATAACGATCCGACATTAAAAGCTAAACTACAAAATTTAATGAAATATTCTCCCGATCGTTTCGACAACAGCCTGGCGAAGATTTCTACGCGTTTTGAAGGGTTCGTCTCTTATTGATGCTATTGGCTCAGCGGATTATTGAAGCGGCATAACTCTCACTTAATTAATATTCCTCTTAGCCTTCAACATTCATCTAGCGCTCAGGAGCCCCTATGCGAGCAGCGATATCAAAGAACATCAGCACATTAATGAAAAATTTTATGCCCCCCTTACCGCCATCATAGACAAAAAATACGTTTGTTGGCGTTATAAAACATGATCTCCAAAAAGCGTCAAACAATACAATAAAGTTTATGCCTTCAGCCAAAGCATTATCCACCGCACCCGCCAAACAGCTGCCGCTCAGTGAACGCAACGTTATTTATGCGCGGAAACTCTCAGACAATTTCGCAAGCGAACACGGTAAATTCCTACAGGATCTGAACAGTCGTTTAGCCGCGGGTCACCCTTCACCGATTAAAAAGCTACTCGTTGCCACACCTGCACCAGCGCCTGTCACGCTGAGCACGTTCATTCCTCCAGCACCGGTAAAACCCGGTAAAATGGGGATGCCACCGCCGCCGCCCCCTATGCCACCAGCATCGTATGTACCGCCAAGAATCATCCAGACGGATACGGTAAGTTCAGCACCGGTGGTCCGTGAAAAGAAAAGCATTAAACCCGAAACAACACCACAATATAACTCAGTCATGGATGAGCTTAAAAAGAGGCTTGAAGCTTCATCCCTTAAAGCACAGACCGTAAACCACTAAACTGCATCAAGAAATACATATGGCGCGACATCTCGCGCCATTGCCTATATACCCGTCATACTTCACGTTACAGATGCGTTGGCTGCGTTCTCTCACCCGAATCACTTACCTAAGTAAGCTCATTGGGATTCGTTCGCTTGCCGCCTTCCTGCAACGCGAATTATTTAGGGTATAAAATAAAAACAGCGTTATTATTCGGTAGCAATATAGAACCCATCCAGATAACCATCGCTGCCCCTGTTCCCATATTCACATTCATAAGATAGGTGTCTGGCAACAATGTAATTCTCACCCTTGCATTTTATATAATAAGGGTGCACCAGACCTTCAACAGGCAATATTCTTGTTGTGGTTTTCTTGTCGATATCCGTTTTTCAAACACAGGCAACACCGCCATCATTATCAAAATAGAACGCATTTTTGTCCCCCCAGTATAGCGACGATCGTAAGCCCATTGTGATGATTTATTATCATTTGGATCTAATTGAGGAAGGAAAACATCAACACCGAGATCGGGGCGATCCGACGGGAAATAGTAAATGCTGTCAGTTGCCGCAATACGCCATTTCCCATCGGGAGAACCGGCTCGGCTGGTACAGGTTTCAATACCACAATATCCCGTCCACGCCTCACGACCTTCCTCATCGTATTCTCTGACGGTTGTTGCGGGGACTTCTTTGGGGGCCGACAGTCCTTTATCTGATACTTCTATCTCAAACTGCTTTTCATAGTGGTAATCACCGCGACCGTAGCTAATGGAATAGCTAAGGATATTGTCATCCGTGACATTATAGTTCACCACCGGGGTATATACGGAGCTCATCTTGTAATCATAGAGCGTAACCAGTTTTAAATCATTGCTGTGAGGTACCGAATCGGTATACATGTAGATTTTGGCATTGGTCGAATTCGCCACCGCAAAAAATATGGCTAAATCACCATTGATAACCCGATGCGTTAGCAGACGCCAGTAACCATTATTATTTTCATCATACTTCCGCATTTCACCGTGAAAACGAAACAGCCTTTTTATCTTCCACAGCGCTTCCTCGATGGCGAATCCCGACGCGGTTTTCATACCTTTCTTTAACGGCTCATCTAGCCATTTGCCAAACAAATTTTTGACAGAAGAAAATTGATGAACCATTTCAAGATAGCGAATCTGCTGCTGGTATTCAGATTTTATAAAGTCAACATCAGTGCCACACGCATTTCTTTGTGCCAACCATTCGCGTTGCTCCCTCATCAGAGAACCTTTAGCCACGCTATTATCTATTGCAATCGTGTAACGCCGATTCGCGATGGAGTCGATGCAACTCAGCGCAGGCGTGCTGCATATTGTTTTTTCGGTTTCATTGAGGTTTTCGAGCGAGCAGTTAAATCCAGCAGCCTGAACATTTGCATAGCAGGCTATTAATGCCGAAAATAACACGATCTTTCCCAGTTTCATTTTATCCCTAATTATTTCCCTATAAAATCCAATAATATCGGTTCAAATAACTCATTAGCAAGCATGGGGATATAGATTTAACCGATGAGTGCCATATTGATGGAAAAGGTGGGCATAAAAAAACCGGTGATACATCACCGGTTTTTTTGTCTGAACCTACAACGTTAGCGGGTCAGGTCATCGAAAAACTTCTTCACGCCATCAAAGAAGCTTTTAGAGCGAGGGCTGTTTCTCTCTCCGGAAGGTCCACCGAAACTCTCTTCCAGCTCTTTCAGCAGTTGCTTCTGGCGCTCATTAAGATTAACCGGCGTTTCAACCACCACGCGACACAGCAGATCTCCCTGCGCACCGCCGCGTACCGATTTCACGCCCTTGCCACGCATGCGGAACAATTTGCCGGTTTGCGTTTCCGCTGGCACCTTCAATTTCACGCGGCCATCCAGTGTCGGCACTTCAATCTCACCGCCCATGGCTGCCATCGCAAAGTTGATGGGAACTTCGCAATAGAGATTGTTCTCTTCACGCTGGAAGATAGGATGCTGTTTTACCTGAACCTGAACGTACAGATCGCCCGCAGGTGCACCGTGCTCCCCGGCCTCACCTTCACCGGACAAACGGATACGATCGCCCGTGTCCACGCCCGCGGGGATTTTCACCGACAGCGTTTTGCTGGTTTCAACGCGACCATGACCATGACACTTGTTGCAAGGATCTTTGATGATCTTGCCACGACCATGACAGTGCGGACAGGTTTGCTGAACGGTAAAGAACCCTTGACGCATCTGCACCTGGCCATTGCCATGACAGGTTGGGCAGGTTACCGGCGAGCTGCCCGGTTTTGCGCCACTGCCATGACAGGAGTCACACTCTTCAAGCGTCGGAATGCGGATCTCTTTGGCGACGCCACGAACCGCTTCTTCCAGCGTCAACTCCATGTTATAGCGTAAATCGGCCCCGCGGCTGGCACGTTGACGACGTCCACCGCCGAAAATATCGCCGAATACGTCGCCAAAGATATCGCTAAAATCTGCGCCGCCGAAACCGCCAGCCCCGCCACCGCCCATACCGCCTTGTTCGAACGCGGCGTGGCCGTATTGATCGTAAGCCGCCCGTTTCTGCGCATCCGTTAGAATTTCATAGGCTTCTTTGATCTCTTTGAATTTTGCTTCAGCCTCTTTATCACCGGGGTTACGGTCCGGGTGAAACTTCATCGCCAGGCGCTTATAGGCCTTTTTTATCTCCCGCTCATCGGCGTCTTTGGCAACGCCTAGCGCTTCGTAATAATCTTGCTTCGCCATGTTTTTTCCTGCCCTCAACATGCGTGCACGGGCGCAGAGTTTCCTCGACGCCCGTGCCTGGTTTGCCAGCAACGGCTTATCACCGTTGTTGCGCCCGCCTAAGGGCGATTATTTTTTGTCTTTCACTTCTTCGAATTCAGCGTCTACAACGTCGTCTTCTTTACGCGCTGCATCATCTGCATTGCCAGCGCCCGCTTGTGCCTGCTGTTGTGATGCTTCCAGCAGTTTGGCAGACGCTTCGATCAACGTTTGGATCTTCGCTTCGATCTCCGCTTTATCTTCGCCTTTCAATACGCTTTCCAGCGCTTTCAGGGCATCTTCAATCGCCGTTTTATCGTTAGCGGCCAGCTTGTCGCCAGACTCTTCCAGCTGTTTACGGGTGCTGTGCAACAGGTTATCGCCCTGATTACGCGCCTGTACCAGCTCTTCAAACTTACGGTCAGCTTCCGCATTCGCTTCTGCATCGCGCACCATCTTCTGGATTTCATCTTCATTCAAGCCAGAAGACGCTTTGATGGTGATGTTCTGCTCGCGGCCGCTGTTTTTGTCTTTGGCAGAAACGTGCAGGATACCGTCAGCGTCGATGTCAAAAGTCACTTCGATCTGCGGCATACCGCGCGGTGCGTTCTGAATACCATCCAGGTTAAACTGACCCAGCGATTTGTTGTCGTGCGCACGTTTACGTTCACCTTGCAACACATGGATGGTTACTGCAGACTGGTTATCTTCCGCCGTAGAGAACACCTGGCTGTGTTTGGTCGGGATGGTGGTGTTCTTGGTAATCAGCGGCGTCATTACGCCACCCATGGTTTCGATACCCAGTGACAGCGGGGTAACGTCCAGCAGCAGCACGTCTTTAACGTCACCGGCCAACACACCGCCCTGCACCGCTGCACCGATTGCCACAGCTTCATCCGGGTTAACGTCTTTGCGCGGTTCTTTGCCAAAGAAGTCAGCCACTTTCTTCTGTACCAGCTGCATACGGGTTTGACCACCCACCAGAATCACGTCCTGCACGTCAGAAACGGACAGCCCGGCATCCTGCAATGCAACTTTCAGAGGCTCCAGTGAACGGGTCACCAGCTCTTCTACCAGCGACTCCAACTTGGCGCGAGTCACTTTGATGTTCAGGTGTTTCGGACCCGTTGCATCCGCCGTGATGTACGGCAGGTTAACATCGGTCTGTTGCGCAGAAGACAGCTCAATTTTGGCTTTTTCTGCTGCTTCTTTCAGACGCTGCATCGCCAACGGATCGTTGCGCAGGTCAAAGCCTTGCTCTTTCTTAAACTGGTCAACCAGATAGTTGATCATACGGTTGTCGAAGTCTTCGCCACCCAGGTGGGTATCACCGTTGGTTGCCAGTACTTCAAAGGTTTTTTCGCCGTCAACTTCATCGATTTCGATGATGGAGATATCAAACGTACCACCACCCAGGTCGTAAACCGCAATGGTGCGGTTGCCCACTTCTTTATCAAGACCGTAGGCCAGCGCAGCCGCTGTCGGTTCGTTAATGATACGTTTTACTTCCAGACCCGCGATGCGGCCTGCATCTTTGGTGGCCTGACGTTGCGCATCGTTAAAATACGCCGGCACGGTGATAACCGCTTCAGTGATGGTTTCACCGAGGTAGTCTTCTGCCGTTTTCTTCATTTTTTTCAGCACTTCAGCAGAAATCTGCGGCGGTGCCATTTTCTGATCTTTCACTTCCAGCCAGGCGTCGCCATTATCTGCTGCAACGATGTTGTACGGCATGATGTTGGTATCACGCTGCACTTCTTCATCTTTGAAGCGACGGCCAATCAGACGCTTGATAGCAAACAGGGTGTTTTTCGGGTTAGTCACAGCCTGACGTTTAGCGGGCTGGCCAACCAGAATTTCACCATCTTGCGTATAAGCAATAATAGAAGGCGTTGTGCGATCGCCCTCGCTGTTTTCCAGTACTTTAACCTGCGTACCGTCCATAATCGCTACACAAGAGTTGGTTGTACCCAGGTCGATACCAATAATCTTACCCATCTAAACATCTCCACTAAAAAGTCGTATTCGGTGTGGTCGTTCAACCTACTATGCGGGCGAAAAGGGAATTTTCAACTCAACAAGGTGCAATTATTCAATTTTTGCCCTCACGAGGTCTCCTCATCCACACGGCGTTCTTTGATGTTCCAGGCAAACTCCTGCTTCCCAGCACCTCCCGTTACAAGAGGTCAAACCGTTTCGGTTGGAAATAAGATGGGGACAACAATTTGCTCATCAAGGGGTGGAGCGAAAAAAAATGCAGACGATCCCCTTTATGATCAAACTATTCCTCTTGCGCCTTGTTGTATCCGCGCATTCGTCCCGCTATTATGCCGCGCCGCAATTAAAATTTTTTTTGAAAATTTCACCGTTGCGTTGTTTTTACCGTTACAGCGCTTTGATTGTGACATTGCTTGCACAGTTAAATAGCGTTCACAGTGAGACAGCAGGGTCTATCGGGACGACGAGCAAGGACAGCTTGCCAGAGATCAGGAAACACCGACAGAACGCGGCATCGAGCAAGCTACATAACTCCACTATTGTATTCTGAGGATTTATGCAAACGAACTCGCTGGCGAATCCCGGTCCGTTAGGACTGATGGGCTTCGGGATGACCACCATTCTTCTTAACCTGCATAACGCAGGCTTTTTCCCACTTTCTTCTATTATTCTCAGCATGGGGATTTTCTACGGCGGCATCGCCCAGATCATCGCAGGGCTGTTGGAATACAAGAAAGGCAACACCTTTGGCGTGACCGCATTCACCTCTTATGGCGCATTCTGGCTGACGCTGGTCGGCATTCTGATGCTGCCGAAAATGGGCCTGGCAGAAGCCAGTGACGCATAATTTCTCGGGGTATTTCTGGGCCTGTGGGGCGTTTTCACCCTGTTTATGTTCTTCGGCACGCCGTGCGCCAACCGTGCGTTGCAGTTCGTATTTGCCAGCCTGACGCTGCTGTTTGCCCTGTTGGCTATCGGTAACTTCACCGGTAACCACGGCCTGCTGACCATTGCGGGCTATGAAGGCATTATTTGCGGCGCCAGCGCCATTTATCTGGCAATGGCAGAAGTGCTGAACGCGCAGTTTGGGCGTACGGTACTGCCGATTGGCGCACGCGCTGGGCTTTTTTTGTTTTCTTGCCACAGAGCATGCACGGAACACTACAGGCTCTGCGCCGACTCGATAAGCGCCACGCGGCGGCGCGACAGTGTCTGATAAAGATAAAGCCCCAACAGCAAGCCAAGCCCAGACAGCGCCAGCACATAAACGGCTGGTGCTATAGGCGTTATCTGCATCATCAATATCAATGTGACGCTTATCGGTGTCAGACCACCGAAAATCGCGTAAGAGACGTTGTAGGAGAAAGAGATGCCCGAGAAGCGCACTTCTGGCGGGAACGCTTGCACCATCACATAAGGCACCGCACCGACTACGCCAACGCATAATCCCGCAACCGCATACCCTAAGAATAGCAACGAAGGATCGCGCGCAGCCACCAGATAGAAGAAAGCGCAGCCCGCTGCCAGCAGGATGCTGCCGAAAATAAACGTCTTACCGGCTCAGATGCGATCGACAATCATCCCGACGGTCACACAGCCAATCATCAGGGTGATGGTCGCCAGACAGTTGGCCTGCAACGCCATCGAAGCGGGGATGCCGTATGCTTTTTGCAAATAGGTCGGTGCCATCAGGATCACCACCACGATGCAGGCTGAGAGCAGCCAGGTCAGCAGCATCGACACCACAACCGCCGTTTTATGTTTCATCACCACCGCTTTAAGAGGTAATTCGTCCGCCAGACGTTTGTGCGCCTGCATCTCCATAAACACCGGCGTCTCTTGCAGCCAGCGACGCAAATACATGGCAAAGAAACCAAAGATACCGCCGAGGAAGAACGGGATACGCCAGCCGCCGCCGACAATCTGCTGCGGCGTTAATGTGCTATTGAGCAGTGTCGCAATCGCAGAACCGAGCAGAATACCGAGCGTCAGCCGCGCCGTCAGAATGCCACACGCCAGCCCAATGCGGGAACGCGGCACGTGCTCAGAGACAAACACCCAGGCTCCCGGCACTTCGCCACCAATCACAGCGCCTTGTAACATAGGCATCAACAGCAGCAATAACGGCGCAGCGATCCCCATACTTTCATAGGTCGGCAACATCCCCATGGCGAGCGTAGGCACCGCCATCAGGAAGATGCTCAGGCTGAACATCTTTTTACGTCCAACCAGATCGCCAAAGTGGGCCATGATGATGCCCCCCAACGGGCGGGCCAGATAGCCTGAGGCAAAGATGCCGAAGGTTTGCAACTGGCGCAGCCACTCAGGAATATTAGGCGGGAAGAACAGCTCGCCAATCACCGCAGCGAAAAATACAAAAATGATGAAATCGTAAAACTCCAACGCGCCACCCAGTGCCGCCAGGGAGAGCGTTTTGTAATCCTGTCCGTTCAGTTGGCGCTGTTTGTGTGGCAAGGGCTGTGATGAAAATGATTGTGATGGAGCTTTATCACCGTTCATAAGTTACCGAATAAGGCCAGAGTGAGAGAAAAATAATTTTCCGTCTTTGTGTAAAGCCAGGATTACTATAACGGATAAATTTTTACACTCCAGAGAAGCTGTAGCTTATGTTTGAAATGGCCCAATTTTAGATTTTTGTGCCGCGGATCGCAATCTTTGGGCGAAATGCCGCTACCACTTGCGGATCGGTTTCGACATAAGGTTCTTCCAGCAACTGTATACAATACGGTACACTGGCAAAAATCCCTGGTACCACCAAGTTTCCCACATCATCTTTCAACCCTTCCAGCGTCTCTTTGATGGATTTGGGTTGACTCGGCAGGTTCAGGATTAATGCCTGTTTACGAATAACCCCCACCTGACGCGATAAAATCGCCGTAGGCACAAAGCGCAAGCTGATATGGCGCATCTGCTCGCCGAAACCCGGCATTTCTCGATCGGCCACCGCCAGCGTGGCATCCGGCGTGACATCGCGCCGTGCCGATCCCGCCAGTTGTCAGCACCAGATGACACTGACGCTCATCTACCAACTCACACAAAGCCTGTTCAATTAACGGCTGCTCATCGGGAATCAGGCGGGATTCAACCTCAAAGGGCGTCGTCAGCGCAGCAGCAAGCCACTCCTGTATGCAGGGATGCCTTTATCCTGATATATCCGGCTTGAGGCTCGGTCGGAGATGGATAACAGGCCAATTCGCAATTCATTCATAACAACATCTCTGTCAGTTAAAATCTGATTTTAACAATCTTTTTCATGCATGAGAGCAGCACATCGTTTAAGGCACTAGGTTATCAGCAATAATGTGAGATATGCGGGTTTTTATGCCGCCAAAGGGAAAAGTTTGCGTTTATATTTAAAGTCACGGCCACTTAGCGCCGACACTGAGTATGTTAGCGCATTGCTGACGGCAGCTGTACGCGCGAGTACCAAGGAAACGTTCATGGCCGGTCTGAAATATCAATTACTCAAACTCATCTCTCATCCGGTATCTGCGTTCTTCTTCTTTGGTTCCGTGGTTTTTTCTGCAGCCCTGTTCGTCATCTATCACGATCGTCAGGCTGAGTGGGATACTCAGCGACATAACCTTGATAATATTATTAATATTTATCAATCTTATAACACCGGCGGTGAAGTCAAAGACAGTGACATTCGTTTTTTGACCGGCGATTTTACCCAGGTGCGCGTCAGAACGCTGGGCTTCAACACGCGCGACACACAGTCGGAATGCATCACCCACTTGTCACAATTGGATTTAACCTTCAATGACATGACCATCCTGCGCTTGTGCAAAGACAAGCTGCTCGCGATGGGACAATATGCGAGCAAAGGAACCTACACCACCATTTTTCCGCTGATGTCGCCGCTGGACGAGCTGCACGGCGTTATCATCCGCACCACCGGTGTATTGAGTGAACCGACGCTCTATAAGACCGTAAGATCGTTCTTGTCTCTACTCATTGCCGCATTTATGGCGTTACTCGCTGCCATGCTGGGCAGCGTGCTCTCTGTTTGCCAAAAAATACCTGATTGAGCTGCCCACTACCGCCCGCTACGACGACTTGACGGGCTACCTGCGCCGCGATGCCTTTTAGCATGCAGCTAACAAGGTGCTGCAAATCGCCAATGTGACCCGGCGCCCCACCTGTGTCATCCTGATCGATATCGATCATTTTAAAAATGTGAACGATACCTTGGGCCACGACGGCGGCGATGACGCGCTGAAAACCGTAGCCGCCATCCTGAAAAACTCGTTTCGCAAAGAGGAAATCTTCGGCCGTTTGGGCGGCGATGAATTCGCCATCGTTCTGCCCAATATCGCGCTGGATGACGCTTACTGGGTCGCTGAACGCGCCAGAGTGGCCGTGAGCAACGCCACCAGCGCCTCGTCTTCGGGCCAGAAAATGAAGCTCTCCGTCAGTATCGGTTTGGTGGAATATCACATCGCGCAGGAAGATCTTACCCAGGTGATGAAGCGTGCCGATGAGAAACTCTATCTGGCGAAACGTGAGCGTAACCGCGTTGCGCTATAGCCGGACCAAATGGCAACAACAAAAAGGCCGGGGAAACCCGGCTTTTGAGGTTACTGACAAACTGACCTACTCTCACCGTCATTCCCGCGAAGGCGGGAATCTCTTGCAGAAGAAACGCTTTTATTCTCATAGAAATCCCCGGCTTTCGCCGAGGATGACAAGGGGGAAAGGCTCCCCCAGAGAAAACCCGGCCTTCTGCGTCGATTACAGCAGATCTTCAATCATTTTTTCCAGCTTGCCCTGATCGATAGCAAACTTGCGGATACCGTCTGCCAGTTTATCAACGGCCATCGGATCCTGATTGTGCTGCCAGTAGAACTCGGCTTCAGTCATTTTCGCCGGACGCGCTTTGATCTCACCGCTTTAAGCCAGTTTGCGCGGCACATCGCCGGTGGATTCTGACAATTCTTTCAGCAATGCAGGCGCAATGGTCAGGCGATCGCAGCCAGCCAGCTCAAGAATTTCGCCGCTGTTACGGAAGCTGGCCCCATCACCACGGTTTCATAACCGTGCGCTTTGTAGTACTTGTAGATTTCAGTAACGGAGATAACGCCCGGATCTTCCTGAGGTGCATACTCTTTCTTATCCGTGTTGGCTTTGTACCAGTCCAGAATACGGCCCACAAACGGAGAGATCAGGAAGACACCCGCTTCCGCACAGGCACGCGCTTGTGCAAAAGAGAACAGCAGTGTCAGGTTACAGTTGATGCCTTCTTTTTCCAACTGCTCGGCGGCACGGATGCCCTGCCAGGTTGAAGCCAGCTTGATCAGATGTTTGGCTTTGGCAACGCTCGCTTCAGTATCATAAGAGAGGCGAGCATCCACTTCCGTGGAGATACGTCCAGGGATCAGTTTCAGGATTTCCAGACCAATATTGACGGCCAGTTTGTCCGTGGCATCGACAAGCTGCTGTTCCCGTTTGCTGCTCTGCTCACGCGCCAATTTCACCGTGTCTTCAATCAAAGAGCGGTATTCAGGAATTTGCGCTGCGTTCAGAATCAAGGAAGGGTTGGTGGTAGCATCCTGCGGTTTGTAGAGCTTCATCGCGGCGATATCACCGGTATCAGCCACGACCGTGGTCAATTGGCGTAAGGAAGTCAGTTTATCCGTCATGTTGGCATATCTCGTTGTGGGTATATGAACGTCGTCTTGTGTTTCTTACTGATCGCTTATGTTTCGATAATAACACGCACCGCCCCCCGTGCAAGACAGCCTTTTCCTGTTACAGCCATCGCCCCTTTTTTCCGTGTTTTTTGCTACAGTACTTGCAACAAAAACAGGGGAGCCATGCCATGTTGATCACCATTTCGCCAGCGAAAACGCTGGATTACACCAGCCCGTTAACCACCGAGCGTTACACACAGCCCGCGTTGCTGGACCACGCCAGCGAACTGATCGCCCAGTGTAAACGGCTAACACCGGCACAGATCGCCTCGTTGATGGGCATCAGTGACAAACTGGCGGATCTCAACGCGGGACGTTTTAGCGAATGGCAGCCCCATTTCACCCCCGACAATGCGCGCCAGGCCCTGTTAGCCTTCAAAGGCGACGTGTATACCGGGCTTGCCGCAGAAGATTTCAGCGAGGCGGATTTCGATTTTGCCCAGCAGCATCTGCACATGTTATCCGGGGTGTATGGCGTACTACGCCCGCTGGACCTGATGCAACCCTATCGTCTGGAAATGGGCACGCGGCTGGAGAACAAGGCTGGCAAAGATCTTTATCACTTCTGGGGCGATACCATCACTCAGCACCTCAATCAGGCATTACAGGGACAGGGGGATGACATTCTTGTCAACCTGGCGTCTGATGAATACTTCAAATCCGTCAATGTCAAAAAGCTCAACGCTACGCTGATAAAACCGGTATTTCTGGATGAGAAAAACGGCACGTTCAAAGTGATCAGCTTCTACGCCAAAAAGGCGCGCGGTTTGATGAGCCGTTTCATTATCAAAAACCGGCTGACGCAGGTTGAGCAACTGCACGATTTCAATCTGGAAGGTTACTTCTTTGCGGAATATGGCGCGACCAGGCAGGAATTGATCTTTAAACGCCACGCGCAGTAAAGGTTATCGTTCCCCGCACTGCGCGGGGAACGTGAACAACGACAGTTATAACAACAACGCTTATAACTACAACGTTTATAACAACAGAGGTTATTCCGGCAACGCCATCAGGAACTGACGCAGTTGCGCGAAATCGGGTGCAAAGTTGTGCGAGAGCAATTCCAGATCCGCACGCTGCGCCAGCGCTTCCGGCAGATCCAGCGTTTTACCCAGAATCTCTTCTACGCTCTCTTTGAATTTCGCCGGATGCGCCGTCCCCAGGAACAAGCCGAACTCGCCTGGCTGAAGTTGGTCGCGCAGCAGACGATAAGCAATGGCCGCATGCGGTTCGGAGGTGTAGCCCAGCGTTTCCAGTTCATGCATGGTCGCTTTGGTCACGTCATCACTCACTGCACCAAATCCCAGCGTTGGCAGCGCCCAGTTTTTACGACGGAACAGCTCCTCGACGCGCGGCCAGTTGTTCGGCTGGCTGACATCCATGGCGTTAGACAGCGTTGCTACTGTCGGGTTGGGAGCCCATTCGCCGTTGCTGAGATAACGCGGCACGGTGTCATTAGCATTGGTGGCAGCGATAAAGCGCTTTATCGGTAAGCCAAGGGATTTTGCCAACAGACCGGCGGTCAAATCACCGAAGTTGCCACTCGGCACCGACACCACCAGTTGCTGACGCGCGGCGGCAGTCAACTGCGCCACAGCTTCAAAGTAATAGCAGATTTGTGCCAGCAAGCGGCTGATATTGATGGAGTTGGCTGAGTTCAAGCCAATAGCCTGTTTCAATTCTTCATCGTCAAACGCCTGCTTCACCAGCGCCTGACACGCATCGAAATCGCTGTCGATCGCGATGGTATGGATGTTGCCACCCAGCGTACAGAACAGCTTCTCCTGCAACGGGCTGATTTTGCCGCGTGGATACAGAATCACCACACGCACGTTCTCCAGACCGTAAAACGCGTGCGCGACTGCCGCACCGGTATCACCGGAGGTTGCCGTCAAAATGGTGACTTTTTCTCCGTTGGAGACCTGTGCCAGCATTTGCGCCATAAAGCGCCCGCCAAAATCCTTAAACGCCAGCGTCGGGCCGTGGAACAGCTCCAGAGGGGCAATGTCTTCAGAGACCGTGGCAACCGGAGCTGGGAAGGTAAATGCCGCTTTAACGCGTTGATAAACAGTTTCCGGCGCAATCTCATCACCCAGATAGGCAGAAAGAATGCGGCTGCTGCGCGTAACCAGATCCAGTTCCAGCAGGTCATCGATTTCCGTCGAACTGAACTCAGGCAGTTCCAGCGGGAAGAACAGCCCTTGCTGGCGTCCAAGCCCCTGTTTGATCGCCTGCGCGAAGCTGACCTGCTCGTTGTGATCTTTTAAGTTGTAAAGTTTCATGCCTTATCCCAATTGACGTGCGCCTGTCGTGTCCAGACCGCAAATATGAACAAACCCTTCATCGTTCTGCAAATAGTTATCTTGCAGCCAACTAGCCAGACGCTGCGCCTTTTCCATATCGTCGCACACGGAAAACAGCGTCGGCCCTGAACCGGAGATACCGCACGCCAGCGCACCGATATCTTTTGCCGCCTGACGCGCCTCGGCAAACCCAGGCAGCAGTCGCGTACGGTACGGCTCGGCAATCACATCCTGCATCAACGCCGCCGCCAGCGCAGGCTGGCGGGTGTGACAAGCGTGAATAAAGCCCGCCAGATAACGGCCATGGTTGATGCAATCCTGACGGCGATACTGCGCGGGCAGAATGGCGCGTGCTTCCGCAGTGGACACTTTGATCCCAGGATATGCCATGACCCACAGCCAATCGTCAAACGCAGGCACCGGCTGGCTGATAATGCCGTTTTGCTCGATCATCAGTTGAATACAGCCCAGGAAGCACGGAGCGACATTATCGTAGTGCACGCTGCCAGAAATACGTCCTTCCAGCTCCCCCATCAGCGCCAGCAAACGCGTATCATCCAGCGGCTTGCCACAAAATTCATTCATCGCCATCAGGCCGGCAACCACGGAACAGGCACTGGACCCCAGACCCGAGCCGATCGGCATGTTCTTTTCCAGCGTCATGGCGACAGGAATGGTTTTCCCCACTTCCTGGCAAAACCGCTCCCAACACTGGTAGACAATGTTCTCTTTCGGCTCACTCGGCAGTTTGCCGACAAAACGGCCTTCATTGCGCAAGCTAAAGCTATCGGCCGCCGTTACGGTCACGCAATCGCCCAACAGAGCGCCATC
The DNA here is from genome assembly GCF_015762685.1 of Candidatus Symbiopectobacterium sp. 'North America'. Classification (GTDB taxonomy): domain Bacteria; phylum Pseudomonadota; class Gammaproteobacteria; order Enterobacterales; family Enterobacteriaceae; genus Symbiopectobacterium. Next base: position 16,054 of record NZ_PEHF01000078.1, read on the forward strand.
AACAGGCGTAACCGCCGCGCCCAGCACATCAAACCCAACGCTGACGTTGCCGATCGACGCGGGCGCATAAATTTTAACCATCATTATACTCCTGACTTCCATGACAGCGTGCGCAACAGATCGGCAAACACACCGGCCGCTGTCACATCATTACCCGCGCCATAACCGCGCAGCACCAGCGGCAATGGCTGGTAATACTGGCTATAGAACGCCAGCGCATTCTCACCGTCTTTTACTTTGAACAGCGGATCGTTACCGCCCACTGCGCTAATTTGCACTTTGCAGCGCCCTTCTTCAATCACGCCGACATAACGCAACACTTTACCTGCTTCCCGTGCGTGCGCCACTTTTTCACTGAATTGCGCATCCAGCTCTGGTAAACGCGCCATAAAGGTATCGACATCGCCCGAAGCATCAAAGAACGGCGGCAACACCGACTCAACATCGATATCGGCCAGTTCCAGCTTATAGCCCGCTTCACGAGCCAGAATCAACAGCTTGCGCGCCACATCCATGCCGGACAGATCGTCACGCGGATCGGGCTCGGTGTAACCATTGGCTTTCGCCTGCAACGTCGCCTGCGACAAGCTCATCCCTTCATCCAGCTTACCGAAGATAAAGGAGAGCGACCCCGAGAGGATCCCGGTGAAACGCAGCAACTCATCCCCGGCATTCAACAGGTTTTGCAGGTTTTCAATCACCGGAAGCCCGGCACCAACGTTGGTGTCATACAGGAACTTACGGCGTGATTTACCGGCAGCGCTGCGCAGTTGCTGGTAATAGCTCATGGAACCGGTGTTAGCCTTTTTGTTTGGCGTGACGACATGGAAGCCATCGGCCAGGAAGTCAGCATACTGATCGGCCACCGCCTGATTAGAGGTACAGTCCACGATAACCGGGTTAAGCAGATGGTACTCTTTCACCAGACGAATCAGGCGACCCAGATTAAAGGGTTCGCGCGCCTCATTCAGCGCTTCACGCCAGGAGTCCAGCGCAATGCCGTTAATATTGGTCAGCAAGGCTTTGGAGTTGGCAATACCGCAGACGCACAGATCGATATGTTTCTGCTTCAGCCACGGCTGCTGGCGATGAATCTGCTCCAGCAAAGCACCGCCCACGCCGCCTACGCCGATAACGAACACATAGATCACCTGATCGGTATTAAACAGCATCTGGTGCGCCACACGCACGCCAGTCACCGCCACGTCGTTATCCACCACCACAGAGATAGAGCGCTCGGAGGAACCCTGCGCAATCGCGATGATGTTGATATTGGCACTGGCCAATGCGGAGAACAGGCGGGCAGAGAGGCCGCGCAGAGTGCGCATACCGTCACCCACCACAGAAATGATCGCCAGACGTTCGGTAATATCCAGCGGCTCCAGCACGCCGTCTTTCAGTTCCAGATAGAATTCATCTTCCAGCGTTTTCTTGGAACGGGCCAGTTCGCTTTGCGACACACAGAAGCTGATGCTGTACTCGGAAGAGGACTGCGTGATCAGCACCACCGAGATGCCCGCACGGGACATTGCCGCAAACACGCGCGCTGCCATCCCCACCATGCCTTTCATGCCTGGGCCGGAGACGTTAAACATCGCCATATTGTTCAGGTTGGTGATGCCTTTTACTGGATATTGGGTATCAGTGCTGTCTAAACCAATCAGTGTGCCGGGCGCTTGAGGGTTTTCGGTATTTTTAATCAGGCAGGGAATTTGGAACTGGGCGATGGGGGCGATGGTACGGGGGTGAAGCACTTTGGCGCCGAAGTAGGAGAGCTCCATCGCCTCCTGATACGACATTGACTTCAGCAGTCTCGCATCAGGCACCTGACGCGGGTCACAGGTGTAGACACCGTCCACGTCAGTCCAGATTTCACAACAATCGGCGCGTAAACAGGCGGCCAACACGGCGGCAGAGTAGTCAGAACCGTTGCGGCCCAGTACCACCAGTTCCCCTTTATCATTACCCGCCGTGAATCCCGCCATCAGAATCACGTGATCGGAAGGAATGCCTTGCTCGGCGATACGGTGCGTGGATTCCGCGATATCCACGGTAGACTCCAGATAATGTCCCTGCGCCAGCAAGCGTTTTACCGGATCGATAACCGATACCTTATAACCGCGCGCCTGGAATACCGCTTCCATGATGGCAATGGAGAGTTTCTCGCCACGACAGATGATACTGACGTTGACGCTGTCCGGGCACTGCCCCAGCAGTGAAATGCCGTGCAGAACCTGCTTCAGTTGACCCAGCTCTTTCTGTACCAGCGTGGACAAGCGTTCATACGGGAAACCCGGCTGCGATTCCGCTAGCCCTTTTAGCAGAGAAGAAAAGATAGTTTCGGCATCGTTGATATGCGGCAGAATATCTTGGCCCGCAACGGTTTTATCAATCATCGCCACCAGGTGGTTGGTGATTTTCGCCGGGGCAGACAGTACGGTGGCTACCTGCTCCTGACGCGCATTGCTCTCGATGATATCGGCAACGCGCGCAAAACGCGCCGCATTCGCCACGGAAGTCCCGCCAAATTTCAACACTCGCATTTTTATCTCTTCTCCTGAGTTTCAGTCACCAAAACGCGCCGTGCGCTTTTGGCTGCCGCTGCTGGCAGCCCGGGTCGGCAGAGCCTGCTCTTCGCCGTAAAAAAAAGCCCGCACGGTTTAAGTGCGGGCTTTTTCAGATTCTTTTTTACGCGTCAGACCGCACCGTTACTGGTAGTAATGGTAATGGTGGTGGTGGTGGTCAGGCTGATTTGACGCATGCGTAAAGGACTCTCGATCAACAAATCGGTTTCTATCCTCTATTAGTTAAGGCAATCGCGACATGAAGTCAATGGATTTCTTTTTTTCATCTCACTTCAGTGCCTTCTCAATATCGTGTAGCAGCGTATGCAGCATGGCGGTATCGCGTTGCTGTAACAGCCCGATACGTTGCATTAGCCAATCACGCAGTTTCTCGTCATCGTCTACCTGCAACGTCACCAACAGCTTTTTCAGCCGATGACGCAGTGCCACCAACTGCCCGGCTTGAGCGGCTTCGGCAGTCTCTGCCTGTACCTGCATCAGTTGCGCCAACTGGTAACAATAGACCATGACGGCCTGCCCTAAATTTAGGGACGGGTAGTCTGCCTGCATCGGCACACCCGTCAATATATCTGCCAGCGCCAATTCATCGTTGGTGAGGCCAGAATCTTCACGGCCAAACACCAGCGCTGCCGAACCGACCCACTGCTGTTTCTCCTGCATCAGCTCGAGCAATTCTGTCGGCGTGCAGTAATAGTGAAACCTGGCTCGCGAGCGCGCCGTCGTCGCGACGGTAAAATCCACGTCGGCCAATGCATCAGCCAGCGTAGGGTAGCAGGTCACATTATCCAGAATATCACCGGCCCCGTGCGCCACCCGGCGTGCACCTAGCTCAAGGTGTGCCTGACGGTCAACAATACGCAGTGAATGAAATCCCATGTTTTTCATGGCTCTAGCTGCCGCCCCCACGTTCTCTGGGCAAGCTGGCGCGACCAGCACAATAAAAAACTGCACAAAACCTCCAAAGAAGAGAAAATGGCTGACGAACGTGCGATACCCGGTATGCGCCGTCCCCCACGCGGTCGTTTAATTTAACATAAATGAAACATTCGAGCGTCACCTTACGGTAAAAAATGCGGGTCAGGCTTAAAAAGGGATAAAAACCAAAAAACTCATTACATATGCTTTAATATCAATGAATTATATAATAACCATTGCTAGATGACGTTTCGCGTTCGTTGCGGTCGCTTGCGCTGCTGAATCGTATCCAAATCAGGCAGATTGTGACTTAAGCTGGCAATCTTATAAGTATTTTTCACAAAATAGTTAACCTGCTACAATGAAATTTGATATATGTCAACGGAACCGTAGATTTGTGAGCGATCAAAATCGGCGCTTACTGTTATGTTGCTGTTAATAAGGTTAAACTATGTACCACTTTAGGCTTAGTTGAGTTAGCCTGATTATCATCTGATATCGGCGGTTATCACGTAGAAAGCACTGGCGCTGCCCGCGCAACTGATTCACGCGGAATTTTGTCAGCGTCAGGCAACCGATACGCGGAGATGTCGTTGCTGTAGCAACGTGCCGCATCGGGTGAAGTCAGGCATGCACCAGGAACGTATTTGCGTACTTTAGTCTACATTGCGAGAGTGAGCGTGTTCTTTTCGCCTCAAGCTCCGGTAAGAGCCCAATAACCTCGCACCACGCGTGCGCGCACGAAAAGACCGATGGCGACTTCTGTACTTCCGAATTCTATAATTAGTTGGCAATTTTAGGTAGCAAACATGCAGACCCCGCACATTCTTATTGTCGAAGACGAGTTGGTAACTCGTAACACCCTCAAGAGCATCTTTGAGGCTGAAGGATATGTCGTTCACGAAGCCACTGACGGCGCTGAGATGCACCATATTCTGTCCGAACATGATATCAATCTGGTGATCATGGATATCAATCTGCCCGGCAAAAATGGCCTGCTGTTGGCACGCGAACTGCGTGAACAGGCCAGCGTCGCGCTGATGTTCCTGACCGGACGTGATAACGAAGTGGATAAGATCCTCGGCCTGGAAATAGGTGCGGATGATTACATCACCAAACCGTTTAACCCACGTGAGTTGACTATCCGTGCGCGTAATTTGCTGTCCCGTACCATGAATGTGGGCGGTGTGAGCGAAGAGCGTCGTCTGGTAGAAAGCTACCGCTTCAATGGTTGGGAACTGGACATCAACAGCCGTTCGCTGATTAGCCCAGCGGCTGAGCAGTACAAACTGCCGCGCAGCGAGTTCCGTGCGATGCTGCACTTCTGCGAAAACCCCGGCAAGATTCAGACCCGTGCCGAACTGTTGAAGAAAATGACCGGCCGCGAGTTGAAACCGCACGACCGCACCGTCGACGTGACGATTCGCCGCATCCGTAAGCATTTCGAATCCACTGCCGATACGTCGGAAATCATCGCGACCATTCATGGCGAAGGCTACCGTTTCTGCGGCGATCTGGAAGACTAACGTCGCGCCTCCAGTGACAAATGACAGGCCGCCCTACTCCCACCGTCATTCCCGCGAAGGCGGGAATCTCTTGCAGGTGAAACGCGTTTCTTCTGGCAGAGATCCCCGGCTTTCGCCGAGGATGACGAGGTAAAGTGACATTGTCATCAGTCTGAGGCCGAAACCCTCCAGGTTTCGGCCTTTTGTTTTCGACTCAGATTCCGCTCTCGTCAATCGCTTTTATGCCTGTTTTCATTCGCGCCCAGCGCGTTACATTCAGCGGCGAAGTATCAACCCCGTTCTAGCCTTGTAAAATAATCCCTAAATCCATCAGAACTTGACCTGCCTGATTCATATCAAGCTTCACGCCGTCGAGTTCGGTATCCCTGATATTAAGGTTCCCCAATTCAGCGCCAGTGAGATCACAAAATCTAAAATTAGCTGAGCGCCAGTCAAACTCGTTAAATTCCCCGCCTGAGAGATCTGATCCAATAAAGGAAGCACCAAGTACATTTGCCGCCGTCCAGCGATTTTCCCATAGTTCACATTTCTCTAATACGGCTTTTGAGAAGTTGGTATAGCTAAGATTTGATTTAATAATGAAAGCACTGCAAAACCAAACTCGCTCTGTAATTTTGTTCATGAAACTGGCGCTACGGAAATCGGCTCGCTGCGCACAACACTTTCTGATTTCAATACCAAATGCCTCTGCAAACTGGAAATTACACAGGCTCATATCGCACCCAATAAATCTCGCTTCCTTGAGTACCGAATGCGTAAAATCACAGCCAGTCTGGCTTTCATCGTCATAAAAATGGCAATTTTTAAACACAGTTTCTGTGAGATCTGCACGTGAGAAGTCACAATTAATGAACCGACATTCGCTAATGGTATTCCCTGTCAGTTCATTAAGAGAGAACTTTTGTTCTGTGCAGATCGTTGAATTCATTGTTTAAACCCTGATTGTTATGTCTTATATACGTTGATGAGGCATATCAGTCGCCGCATAATCTGACAATGTCTATTCACGCCCTACCGTCATTTCCACGCAGGCGGGAATCCCTTGCAGGTGAAACGCGTTTTTCTCACAGAGATCCCCGGCTTTCGCCGAGGATGACGAGGGGAAAATGGCTTTTTCTGTCTCAGCAATGATTCCCTAAGACACTACTCGCTCGTGCCCCAGGGAATGATCGGCACAGCGCTCAAGGCGTTTTTTGGCGAGCCGTCGACCAAACGATCGGAGTACGTCAGGTAGACCAGGGCGTTACGTTTCTCATCATAGAAACGAACCACCTGAAGTTTTTTGAACACCAGTGACGTGCGCTTTTGGAACACCATCGTGCCACTATCATCACTTTTCTTTATCTTATCCGACAGCGTAATCGGCCCAACCTGCTGGCAGGAAATGGCGGCATCGGAGGTATCCTCTGCCAAGCCTAACCCCCCCCCTTTGATGCCGCCGGTTTTAGCACGGTTCAAATAGCAGGTAACGTTCGCAACATCAGGATCATCAAAGGCTTCCACCACAATTTTATGGTCTGGCCCCAGCAGTTTGAAAACCGTATCTACAGAACCAATCTGTTCCGCCCTGGCGATGCTACCTACGCCCAACAACGCGAAACAGGCTCCCATGATTAATGCGTTTTTCATCGATATTTCTCTCTGTCTGGAAACAAGTTACAGGGGCTTTTCCCCCTCTGACGATGCTGTTACTAGATATAGGGCTAAAGTATGCAAATTTCACCTGATTGTTTGTATTAATTATTCAAAAATCTTAAGCGGTGACAACAGCAAAAAGTTGCTATGATGCCTGATCTCTATGCGCTTCGTGCTTTGTGTGTTCTATCGAGGATGTTCTATGGATCAAGCCAGTATCATACGTGACCTGCTCAATTGGCTGGAAAACCATCTTGACCAGCCACTGTCGCTGGATAACGTGGCAGCAAAAGCCGGCTACTCCAAATGGCACCTGCAACGTATGTTCAAAGATGTCACTGGGCACGCTATCGGCGCGTATATTCGCGCACGCCGGTTGACCAAAGCCGCGGTGGCACTGTGTATGACCGGCAGACCGATCCTTGATATCGCGCTGCAATACCGCTTCGATTCACAGCAAACGTTCACCCGCGCTTTTAAAAAGCAGTTTGCACAGACGCCAGCCTCTTATTGCCGTGCCGAAGAGTGGAATACCTATGGTATTCGCCCTCCTTTGCGCTTGGATGAATTTACGCTGCCTCAGCCCGAATTTGTCACACTGCCAGATACGCAACTTGTGGGTGTCACGCAAAACTGCAACTGTTCTCTAGAGCAGATCTGTAATTTCCGCACGGAAATGCGCGTGCACTTCTGGCGGCAGTATCTGGGCGAGGCCAAGTGCATTCCCCCCTTGCTGTATGGCTTGCACCACGCCCGTCCGAGCAAGGATAAAGAAGACGAGCATGATGTGCTCTATACCACTGCGGTGGAGCCGGAGCACGTCCCTGAAGGGGTTCACCCCGGCGAGCCGATTACGCTCCCCGGCGGCGAGTATGCTTTGTTCGTCTATGAAGGCCCCACGGATGCGCTACAGGATTTTATTATCAGCCTGTACGATACCTGCCTGCCCACCTTCGAGCTGACGCGTCGCGATGGCTGTGACGCAGAGCGTTTTACCCCGAATGGCACGAAAGAAGAGGGACCACCGAAAGTGATCTGCTGCGAATACCTGATCCCTATCCGTCGCTAAGCGCGCGCACCGTTAACGCTGGAGTTCATCCAATGCCGGGGTATCAAGATGAGAAACATCCCCGGTGGTTTCCACGACCCAGCCGGACGCCAACCACGGGCTCTGCTGATAATCGATGCGGGAGAGCGAGCAGTTACGCAACCGCAAACGGCGTTCCGCGCTGGCGGGCAGCCCAAGTATGGTGCCCAACAAGCAGCCGAGGGCCATACCATGACTGACCAGCAGCGGACGACTGCCAGGCGGCAGCGCCAGACAGCGATCGAGCACCTGATGCATACGCGTTGCCATCTCCGCCATGGATTCCCCTTTGGGAATGCGGCCATCCGGCGTACCGTCCAACAGTTGCTTGCGCCAGGTTTCCTCCTGCGGACTGAGGGTGTCTATGTCACGCATTTCCAGCACGCCCATATTCAGCTCACGCAAATTAGGGTCTTCAACCACTTCACAGTGGTGGCAAGACCGCGCAATAATCTCGGTAGTGCGGCGCGTCCTCCCTAAATCGCTGGTAAAGATATGCGTGATGCCTAGCGTTTTAACACTGTTCGCAACCTGATAGGCCTGCTGTTCGCCTTGTGCGGTCAACGGGCTGTCGGATTGTCCCTGAATACGCCGAGCCACGTTCCATTCCGTTTCACCGTGGCGAACAAGATATACCTGTAACATCGCTTTTTTCCATTATACTGCGTCAAATTAACTAAAAGAGTATGAACCGTTATGTACCATGTTGTCGCTGCCACTACCAACCCGGCAAAAATTAAGGCTATTACACTCGCATTCACGGATGTCTTTGGCCAAGAAAACTGTCGCATCGAAGGTGTTGATGTCGACAGCGGCGTTTCTCATCAACCCTTGGGTTCCACCGAAACGCGTACCGGAGCCCGCAACCGCGTTATGCGCGCCCGTCAGGTTCGGCCCGAGGCCAACTTCTGGGTCGGCGTCGAAGCTGGCATTGAAGAGAGCATGACGTTCGCCTGGATGGTGATTGAAAACCCACATCTGCGTGGTGAATCACGCTCCGCCAGCCTGGTGCTGCCGGAAAGTATATTACAAGGAATCAAGGAAGGAAGAGAGCTGGGAGACGAAATGGCACGTTTGACCGGCATTCAGGACATTAAACATCAGGGCGGTGCGATTGGCGTGTTCACCGACGGTAAACTGACGCGCACCAGCGTCTACTATCAGGCACTGTTGTTAGCGTTGGTGCCCTTCCACAACCTCATTTACAGCCAGCCAAGCTAGCCCGTTTAAGGGGCGCGATGCCCCTTAACCTCTACGACATCCCACAGACCTATTTGCCCTCAGGCAGCAGTTGTGTGTCCAGCCACTGTTTCAGCGCGGGCGATGCCGCTTTTAAACTGTTAGATCCTCGCGTGATGGTAGCAATACCGGCACCCAATTCGTTTTTCAATTCACGCTGGCTCATCTCTCCTCGCATCAGCTCCTGAATAATGCGCACACGCGTAGCAAGCGCCGTGCGTTCGTCCGGCGTCAACAACAGTTGCAACAGAGGGTGATGCAGATCCTCCGCCACGGAGAGCTTCACTAGCTCAACAAACTTGAGCCAATCTTCATTGCCGTGTTCGGAAAGCGCGGGATCGGTATGTGATAAAGGGGTCATAGCGGGCTGCCATACTCGTTAACGAGTACAGCAGCATAGCATAATCATTGGGAAATCACCGATATCGTGCGTGAAAAATCGCATCGGTAGCGCAACACCTAGTAATGCTGTCCCCACTCTGCTGACGTCAATACGCTGTCATTCTGATGCAGGAAATAGCGATAGAAGGCATCGTAGGCCAGCACGTTTTTCACATAGCCACGTGTTTCGGTAAACGGAATGCTTTCAATAAAGGCAACCGGATCGAGACGCCCTGCGCTGTTTTTCAGCCAGGTATTCACGCGCGAAGGACCGGCGTTATAGGCTGCACTGGCAAGGATACGGTTGTTATTAAAGGTCTGATAGACATCATCCAGATAAGTGGTTCCCAACAAAATATTGGTTTCGGGATCGAACAACTGGCTGCTGTTGACATAGCCGCTCAGGTTGCCCTTTTTCGCGGTATGCTGCGCGGTGGCCGGCATCAGTTGCATCAGGCCGGAGGCACCGACCGGCGAGCGCGCCTGCGGGTTTCACGCGCTTTCCTGGCGGGCAATCACCATCGCATAGCTCTGTTGAATGGCACGCCCTTGCGTCATTCGCTGGAAGGTGTCACGCCATGCCAGCGGGAAACGTTCTTCCAGATTGTCCCACAGCTTAGCCACAATGGTCGCCTGCACGCTGAGGTCAGCCCAGCCTTGATCAAACGCGTAACGCGCTAACGCCCCCTGACGCGGCTTATCGCTGTTCACCACAAGTTCTCCCCATTCGCTACGCGCCAGATTGTCCATGTTCCAGTACATCAATTCGCGCACGCGCGCAATTTCCGGCCGTTGTGCCAATGTCTTATCCGGGATGGACGAGGTAATGGTCAACGAATAAGGGATACCGAACTTCTGCGCGGCAACCATCGGGTAGAAGCCCCGTCCCTGCATCAGCGATCGCAGTATGGCTTCCCCATCCTGACGCTGCCCGTTATCTAACAGCAACATCGCTTGCCAGTAGCGCCACTCATCTTTCTGTAACGTCTCAGCCGGAAGTTTCGCGAGCCAGAAGCGCTGCCCCGCTTTATCTCCCTCTCCGAGCGTCATACGTACCCTACGTTCAATCAGGCAGGTGGATTGGCTGCGCTGCGTAACAGCATCACGCCAAGCGGCCTGTTCTGGTGTCGCACCGGTTCCCATCCAACGCCAGGCCACCGCTTCTTCCATCTCGCGGCGATCGGCTTCGCTCATTTTTTGCAGCCGCACCAATACGCTGATAAGCGCGCGGGCCCCCTCTTCATCCTGTCGAGCCAGTTGGCGGAAGGCGACCAGCGTGGCATTGCGCGTAAAATCAGTTGGCCCCACGTTGCGTGCAAAGCGCTCTACGGTTTTGGGGTCATTCTGTAGCTTCATCAACGCATCGCTGATGGTACGGTAATCAGGCGGAAGCTGTTTCACCAGATAGTTCACCAGCCCGGTGCTGCCTTCGTTCATTGCCAGCCGAATGCGCTCCAGTACGGCGATCGGCGTTTTTTCACCGGTGGCTTCCCAGACGGCGAACAGCTTATCGCAAGTGGTAGGCAGCGAACGGCCGGTCAGCCAGATGGCCTTTGCTTCATCCCACACGCCCTGACGCTGCCCCGTTGCGAAGCGGGCATAGAGGTGATTACAGTGCGCCGCAACCGGTTTGGGTGAGGTGGGCGCAAACGCCAGCAAGCCCGCCCAATCCTCGCGGCGCGCCAGTTCATTCACAAACAGGGATTTCAGGTTACGCGCAGGTGGTAACGTTGGATAACGCGCCGAGAATGCGCTGACGTCGCTGCTGCTCACCTGCCCCAGCGATTGTGTTAACGCGCGGTATTCCAGATAAGGATAAAGCGGGTAATCGCGCAAGGTTGGCATCAACGCCTGCACGGTATCCATCTGATTACTGTCCCACACCTGCTTAATCTGCTGATAAAGCTGACGTTGTTTATCCAGCGTATCCACCATGGCTGAGCTTGTAACCCCCGCCAGACACAGGATGGCAATGCGCGCTCAGCGCCCCATGTTACCCTTCATCCAAACCACCTCATCCCAAACGGTTATCGACATGCAATGTGCACATCACTGATACATTTCGCCTCAGAATGCCGCAGTCAGTGCAAACAAGGTGTTCGCATCAGCAAAATTTGCATCATCCAGACGACATTTGCTGTCCTCCAGTGTGGCACAGGATGCGCGGCGGCGATATGTCGTAAAAGGGAATAAAATGTCAAGCAACGTAAGGATAACCGTTTATAAATTCCGAGTAGGACACTATGCGCGAAAACGCAGCCCTTAGAGCCATTTCACAGAGTGACAGACAGTAAGGGATGATGGCTGGGATCGCACAGCGAAACCAGCTACACTCCGCATCAGCATAACGATAAATCGAAGAGGGCGACGCCCCACCTTCATCCATCGTTAACCTCGATGCAGCGCAGGCTACGCACTGCATCCTTTAACCCATAGAGAGGCGAAGTCGCAACGTGGCTCAATACGTCTATACCGTGCACCGCGTCGGCAAAGTGGTTCCGCCGAAGCGCCATATTTTAAAAAATATCTCCCTCAGCTTCTTCCCGGGCGCAAAAATTGGCGTGCTGGGCCTGAACGGCGCAGGGAAATCCACCCTGCTGCGTATCATGGCTGGGATCGATAAAGACATCGAAGGGGAAGCGCGTCCGCAACCCGGCATCAAAATCGGCTACTTGCCTCAGGAACCGCAGCTCAACCCGGAACACACAGTACGTGAATCCGTCGAAGAAGCGGTATCGGAAGTGGTCGGTGCGCTCAAACGTCTGGATGAAGTGTATGCACTGTACGCCGATCCGAATGCCGACTTCGACAAGCTGGCGGCGGAACAGGGTAAGCTGGAAGAGATCATTAAGGCGCACGACGGCCATAATCTGGATAACCAGTTAGAACGCGCTGCTGATGCGCTGCGCCTGCCGGAATGGGATGCCAAAATAGCCAAACTGTCCGGGGGCGAGCGCCGTCGCGTGGCGCTGTGTCGTCTGCTGTTGGAAAAACCAGACATGCTGCTGCTCGACGAACCGACCAACCACCTGGATGCGGAGTCCGTGGCCTGGCTGGAACGCTTCCTGCACGACTTCGAAGGCACCGTGGTAGCCATCACCCACGACCGTTACTTCCTCGATAACGTGGCTGGCTGGATTCTGGAACTGGACCGCGGCGAAGGCATTCCGTGGGAAGGCAACTACTCTTCCTGGCTGGAGCAAAAAGATCAACGTCTGGCGCAGGAAGCCTCTCAGGAAGCGGCTCGCCGTAAATCCATTGAGAAAGAGCTGGAGTGGGTGCGCCAGGGTGCCAAAGGCCGTCAGGCCAAGGGCAAAGCCCGTTTGGCTCGCTTTGAAGAGCTTAACAGCACCGAATACCAGAAACGTAACGAAACCAACGAACTGTTCATTCCACCAGGTCCACGTCTGGGCGACAAAGTGGTGGAAGTCACCAACCTGAGCAAGGCCTACGGTGAGCGCCAACTGATTGATGGCCTGTCGTTCTCGGTGCCCAAAGGGGCGATTGTTGGGATTATCGGCCCGAATGGTGCTGGTAAATCAACGCTGTTCCGTATGATGTCCGGTCAAGAACAGCCCGATGGCGGTACTATCGAACTGGGCGAAACAGTAAAACTGGCGTCGGTCGATCAGTTCCGTGACAGCATGGACAACAGCAAAACCGTGTGGGAAGAAGTCTCCGGCGGGCTGGACATCATGCGTATTGGCACCACCGAGATGCCGAGTCGCGCCTATGTTGGTCGTTTTAACTTTAAAGGTACCGATCAGGGCAAACGCGTCGGCGAACTGTCCGGCGGTGAGCTCGGTCGTCTGCACCTGGCGAAGCTGCTTCAAGTCGGTGGCAACGTGCTGCTGCTCGATGAACCGACCAACGACCTGGATATTGAAACCCTGCGCGCGCTGGAAAACGCCCTGCTGGAGTTCCCCGGCTGCGCCATGGTCATTTCCCACGACCGTTGGTTCCTTGACCGTATTGCTACCCACATTCTGGATTATCAGGATGAAGGCAAGGTGGAGTTCTTCGAAGGTAACTTCACCGAGTACGAAGAGTACAAGAAACGCACGCTGGGCGCCGATGCGCTGGAACCTCACCGCATCAAATACAAACGTATCGCGAAGTAATGTGCTGTTAGCACCGGGTGATAAAACACCCGGCCATACCCAACGCCCCGGTTATTGCCGGGGCTAATGAGATGGTCACCCCCACCCTGTAGCGGTACGCTGACAGGGTGTTTTTCTTTCAGGAGAG
>NZ_PEHF01000038.1 GCF_015762685.1 Candidatus Symbiopectobacterium sp. 'North America'
GAGCTGCACCTTTTTCAATCAATTTTGCACAGTGGCCATTTCTGGCAATGCGGATAATCGGTTGGCTTCCCTTTAGCATTACTCTCTGTACCGTTGCATTTACCGCATTCAATGATGCCAGTGCTAAATTTAGGTCTGACAATTGCTGCTTAATATTCGGGATCGATTTCATTTTTCACCCCTGTACGTATTATTCGATGACTTCAGTAACGGAAATATCGCAGGTTTCAAACTCCAATTCATCGCAGTTAATGAGTTTGAAACCATGTGAATCATCCATGCGTGGCCATCCTTCGATAGTTTCAAATTCCCGAATCAGTCTTTGAATGCCATAGCCATATGCTGTCGTTAACTGAAAACAGCGCTGAGCTAACATTTTGAGAATGGCAATGAGTACGTCTCCATCTGCATCACGTAGACGGGAACGGCTGTCATCCCAGAAGCTGTTGATTTCTGCCAGCATGTCGCTAGTGACCACGTCATGATCGATTTCAACAACCAAATCCAGCTCACCGAACCAGTTAATTGCGTAGCGTTTAACGTCAGCCATTTAAACCCCCTTGATCACATCAGCATTAACCACCGGCACGCCAATCTCAGCGGCCAGATTCATTGCTGCAATCAGCAGGTTGCTGACAGCAAGTGGATAAAGCAGGCTGAAGGGTGTTTTGTCGTTGCCGCCACTGAAACTCAGTCGGGTCCTGATGGCATCCACCGCGCTGGTGTCCATGACATCGCCCAGCGGTTTACCGACACGTTACAGTTTAAACGTCAAAAACTCTTCCAGGTTGTTGTTCAGCGCTGGCAACCCGACAATTTCACAGCGCTGGACAACTTCCCGGACATCCATATTGCGCTCTGAAAGTTTGGTAGCCAGCTCAAGCTGTCCAATCAGAACAATAGACAACAGTTTTTTAAACCCATTTTCCAACTCAAAAAAACGCTTCAGATGTTTGAGTGTGGGGATTGGTAGACTATGAGCTTCTTCAATCACGAGAACGTGGTTGTAACCGGCATTACTGCTGTCTTTCAGTACGCGATGTAGCTGGCGGTAAGGCGCCTTCTGGCTGCGTTTGATGTTCTCCAGCGGTGCAGTTGTGCTGATAATGGCTTCAGCAATCGACGCCGCTTTCAGGGTTTTTCCCTTAACGTCATTGTCTTCCATCGCGATGATATAGGGTTCAATAACGATAACCGGCGCGTTCTTGCGGTTAACCCGGTCAATCAGATCACGGCGCAGCGTGGATTTACCCGCACCGGATTCACCAATGACTGCCATAAACCCGCCATGTTTCGCGGTCTGATACAGCGCTTCCCGCACGTAGCGGATATCCGGTGTTGTAAATACATCCTCTGCCCCCTGCATGGCATCATCGGCAAACGGGTCACGGAACAGCCCGAATGCCTTTTTTGTTTCTTGAAGTAACACCTGTTTTTTGAGTAACATGTTTGCCTCCGTTTTGAAGTCTGTTGTATCTGCTGTGCGGGATGTGCCGTCCTGCACAGCATCAAAACTACTCAGTGTTTCAATGCCATTAGCCGACAAAAAGTCTGTCAGACGCTGGCGAATTTCCCCGGTGTTGGTGCGTCGCCACTGGTTGTGATTAACAATTTGTGCCAGCGTGGCCTCTGACACAGCGATATTTCTGGCGACAACGGCCTGCGAGAGCCGGGCCTGTTTAATTGTTGTTTCAGTACCAGCATGTTCCCCCCTAGTTACCGTTGACAATGTTGATAACGTTGCCGGAAATCGGCGTCAGCAGTGCGTTGGTGACGTCGTCTAGCTCGTCAGCAGGGACGCCATCTGGATACAGCGCCGTTAACTGGCGATAGTACTCTGGTGACCATACCTTGCCTGTGGTGCTGAACTTCTCCCGTAATACTTTGGCTGCTTCCACATGGGTCAATGGCTGCTGTTCAATACGTGGCCCACGTACCTCTGACGCTTGCCCGCGTTTTGGCAGATAAGTGGGATGATCATCCCGTTCAATATCAAGATAGGGATTGAAACGCCCGCCAAACGGCACAGCTTTGGCCTTCTTCGCAGCCTCGGTCTCTTCCTTGCTCTGAGTGCCGTACACGCGCTGTTCAACCTCTTCCTTATGCTGCTCAGTCACGCTTTGCGGCAGTGCGCGGAATTCACGGCCAATTACCGGCGAATCCACGGCAAAACCGTGCTCATCCTTCATGACCTCATCGACCAGGAAGAAGGTTTTAAACCCGTCCTCTCCGGTCAGTACCACCTGCGCCTGGTCATCGCGGTAGAGGTTTCTGGCGACCATCAGGCTGTCGCCTACATAGATGCCTGGCACGGCGGACACATCAAACTGACGCTTGCGAAAGCGAATGCGCAGGAAGGTGTCCACCTTGCAGCTCACTGGCGCAGATACCGCCGCCTCACGGCATACCTCAACAGATAGTGCTTTAATCAGTTGCAGCTCGGTGATCAGCAGCCATTTATCGGTGCGTGTCATGCAGTAGCGGCTGTGAATGGCGGAGCGGTTGAACTTCATGCGCCACAGATGAGCCAGCCGGTTCAGTTCGTCGATGTTGTCCACGCGGCAAAAGCGCAGGCCGTGCTCAAAGTCGCGCTCCAGAATGTCACGCGCTTTTTCCACCGAACCGGTGGCGCGGGCATTGCGGGCCTTGTGAGCAATTAACTGAACGCCCAGCGCCTGGCAAAGGTTGGCCATCGTCGGGGACTTGAACGCCGCGCCGGGGTCGGTAAATAGGATACGCGGTACGCCATGCAGCACATCAGCGCCGCCGCGCTCCTGCATCATGTTGATCAGTAATGAAGTAAAGTTCTCGGTGGTCTCACCACCAAAGCGGTACTCCAGGTAAATCCAGCCGGTGGTATGGTCAGTGCCTTCAAATGACCAGACCCGGTCGTTAACCACCTTTGCTACGTTGGCCGGTTTGTTATCGTTGTACTCCCGCTCATCCATGATGCGTAATCCGGTGTCACCGAGAACCCCTTTAGCCGGGTTAGCACGCAGATTGACGCATCCAGTTGCCAGACGTGGTTGGGATGCAGGCTGGCCAGTTGTTGTGCGGGTGCGGGCGCACGCAACTGATCGGGATGCAGTTTGTACTGCTTCAGCGCACGGGTAATTGCACTGGTTGATAGTGGTGAAATTTCCCCGGTCTTTTGATCGACCTTTTCGGCCTGTATAAACCCGTTGTCTCGCAGGCTGTCAATCGCCTTATCCACACTCATGGTGCGCTTGCCAGTATCCCGAATGGTTTCCATCAGCATGCCGGAAATAGTGACGGCCTCGTCACGGGTCAGCGCGGTTTTCCCTGCATCAGCCCGCTGCTTGCGCACTTTCTTCGGACGTACGGCATTCAGCTTTTTGAGTAACGTGGCGCGGGACATCTGCAACTCCTCACAAGCAGCCTGATAAACTGGTTCTTTACTGCCATGCCTGGCAGCATCCGCTGCTTCTGCAATAGCGACCAGGCGCTGAATTAGCATGGGGTTCATGATCAACACCTCATTTAGATGTGGTATGAAAGCCTTGGTAAAGCTGCTTATCGTGCTCAGGTGACGCCACGCATTCAGTCTGCTGGATAAAACGTTGGGGCCATCTAAAACGGGGTTTTAACCCATATTCACGCAGTGCATGAAACGCCTCGCTTACTCCCATAACCTGCTTGCCGCCGACGCTTGTGATTTTCATCAGAAAATTAATTAAGCTTGCCGTCTGGTTGTGCGTCAGTTCTGGGAGTGTGATGCTAGAGGTATCATCTACGCTCTGAATCTGCCGGATTTTGCTCATCAATACGCGCTCCATTGCGTTAGCGAACGGCGCGGCATCATCGGCTGTGGCATAGATATCACCGTGGCGGGTCTGGATAGTGAAGCCCTTGCGCATATCAGGAATATGGCGGCACAGCGCGTAGCCCAGCACTTCAGGGCTGTCCATTACAGGTGTATTACTCATGGTTGTTCTCCTTTGATTCCTTTACCCAATCCGGTACGGTATCGATAGGCTGGTATTCCGGCAGGTTGAACCGCTGACGCAGGTCATCGAGCTGGAGTTGCAGGTCATTAAGGATGCCGAGCATGTAGTGGCTGTGGTTGATGCCGGTGCGTTCGTGGTGACCGTTCAGTGTCTTGAAGCCGCTTTGCAGCTCGACTAGGGCGCTGACCACCCCGTTTTTAAAGCCGCCCACCTCAGTCTCAATCGCCGCGCTTTCTTCATCCGAGGTCTCTTTGGCAGAGCGCCGTGTCAGACGGGTACGCAGGTCTTCTTTTTCATCTTCCAGGGCGTTGATGATGTCTTTTTTCTCGGCCACGGTCTGGCGGCTGATTTCCAGATCGGTTTTGAGGTCTTCGCTTTCCTTGGTGTGCTTGGCGATCATTTCCTTGGCCAGCTCCAGCAGTGCCGTTTTGTCGCCGTCTCTGGCCACTTCAATCAGGGCGCTTTTCTGGTCTTCCGGCAGGCGGCGGAACTGGCGCAGTTCGCGATAGCCGATACCCATGCGGGACATGGATTCAAGGGCTTCCTCGCCGAAAGCAGTTAAGTTCGCAATATCACGATCAACCTGATCGACAGAGCGCCCCAGTAGGTTGCAGAATTCATCCCATGTACCTGAGAGTTTTTCCGCACCGTGCGGATTTTTGGCACCTTTCAATTGGCGATATAGTTTGTTTTCCTTAACAAACGCTAATTTAGAGGTCCGCACCGTGCGGGAAAAATCCTCAAATGCACCTGCCATCTGCGTCTGCCCTAATAACTGGTTCAGCAGGTCGCGTTCGTCGCTAAACTGGTTGCTGACTACCGCCATCAGGTTTTGTGTTGCCGCCAGATCAGGGTTCAGTTGCGCGTCAGGATCTAGCTCCACTGACTGGGATTTGGTACGTGCCATCGTTATTTTCCTCTTATCGGCTACCAGCCAGAACACGCTGGTTTAACTCATCAATACGCCCCTGAGCGCGGGATATTTCGTTGCTATGAGCAACAGCGATTTGCAACACCTGAATACTCAGGACAAAACGCCCGTTATCCAGTTTTTGCGCCAGTCCCTCTTCAATCAGTGTGTTCAGTGCCCGGTTAATGTTGACTGGGGAATCACCCAGCGCCACCGCCAGTTCACCGTTGGAAACGCCACTCAGGGTATGACCACGCAGCGCCTTGAGAACGCGCAGAATACGAGTGCCTGAACTGGATGTATTTGGCTTATTCATGCTGCCTCCTGCGGTTGGCATTTCAGACCAAGCACAATAGCGGCTTTATGTGCGTTGCCACGTCGGCCCTTTTGTTTCCCAGATAGCAAATCGACAAACGTATAACGGCTGATGCCCGTAATACGGCTGATATCGCTGACACACAGGCCATGAGCCTGAATGTACTCACGGGCCGACTGTGGCGTTTGCGGATACGGCAGAGGCCATTTATTTGCCGATTTAATGAGTTGGGTATCGCGTGTCATAGCTGTTTTTGCTCTCCCCTTGTGGTAGATTGCGGTTAATCGCATCCGTGGTTTGTTGCGTTATTACGTGGTTAATCATGGTGCGGATTTCCTTATCAGCCAATAGATGAGTGCAGAAAAACTCACATGATAGGTTTGCGTATAAAAGAAGAAAGGGAAAGGTTATCCCTCACGCAGCAAGGGATGGCTGACGCTATTGGTGTGGCAAAAAGAACGTTTATCGATTGGGAGAAAGATAGAACGTCACCAACAGCGGTGCAGTTATCTGCACTATCGGCGCTTGGTGTTGATGTTTTATATGTTGTTACTGGGTTTCATAACACATCAGTCTCCGCACTCCGGCCTGAACTTACTCGCCGTAAATCAACCTTATTGGATAACTATGATCACCTCAGTGAGTCTGATAAAGCCGCGCTGGAGCGCACGGCCTTTGCGCTGGCGGAACAAGGAAGTGTAAGCAAAAAAGGAAAGAGGGCGTGATGTGTTTTCTCTGGTGACAGACTAACAAAAAGTTTTGGTTAATAACCACAAATCAATATACACGAAGCAACATTTTTATGAGCAATGAAGAAATAGGCTTGCGCGTAAAACAAGTCCGTGCAGGAAGTGGTTTAAATCAAAGGGATTTTGCAGCGAAACAAGGGATATCAAATGGCGGTATAAGTCAGATTGAATCAGGAAAGACTGTGCCAGGTGGCGATTTTTTATTACGTATCCACCAAGAGTTTAGCGTTGATTTGACTTGGTTGCTTTCGGGGCTGAGCAACAGTGAGTTCTCTCCACTTAGTCGCTGCCAGTCGGCTTTGTTGAATAACTATGATCACCTCAGTGAGTCTGATAAAGCCGCTCTGGAGCGAACGGCCTTTGCACTGGCGGAACAAGGACGTGTAAGCCAAAAAGTAAAGACGGCGTAATGCGCCGCGGGGCTTAGACAAAATATTTGGAGGGGTTGTGAGCAAAAGCAAAATGTTGGCTCTGGGAGTACCAGAGTTCAGGTAATATGTGGATTGCACCAATACTCTCCATAAATTTGAGAACGTTCTCTATGAGATACCCGGTGGTATGGGGTTTTGGATTAGGGCGACTGAACGGGTTGATGGGCCAGAGTATCAGTTTAAATCAGCCGTTGAGTCTTCACCTTATATCGCTTACCTGGGACTGCATAAAAAATACAGGGTGCATTATCCCAGAGACACCTTGTCTGGCAGTCCGACCAACCATCTATGCTAAACGAAAAATTGGCGGGAACAATCAGGTCTGACGGGGTTGTTATTGATGGAAAACTCATTGGTTATGACGATTTTATTGGCCTGCTTACGACCCACGAAGGTTTCTCAATAGAAGTGAAAATTACTGACTAACGATACATTCCTCTAAAGACTCTATTTTTGTGAACAATGAATCTCCCGTAGAAAAAGCGAAAAAGATGAAAGCCTGAATGGATCAAACATTGCGTTCAGGCGCAGTCGGAATGCTGCCCGTCACTGTAGGGAAGGCAGTGCTGCACTTTCTGGAAAATAAAAAAACTGTTACCAATCAGGCTCTCAGGGAGTATTTTGAAGAGATGCTTAAGAAGGAGTCGCCATCCCCAATTTCAGACTGGACAAAGGCAGCTCTGGATCTTCTGAATCATTCAGAGCCTGAGCGATAGCCGCAGCAATGAAAGCCAGCGGACAAACCCAGGCGGCTTCACTGATGTGTACCGTAAGGCCATCCACGGGCGATGGCCAGTTAAGCGTATCCAGGCACCTGTAATAGGCTTCTTTCAGATTTTCATCAAGGCGCAGTTCAAAGCACCAGTGGCCGTTTTCGTTCTGTATCCAGCTCATGATGTTTCGTTTTAAAAATTACAAATCACCAGCTCCCGTCGTGGGGCTGACTTTCCCGACAGGCTGTACTTGATCCCCACGCTCTGTAGGTTCAGCCCGTCAAATGCCTGCCGCATTTCCGGTATATCATTCACCGAGATGATCATCTTCCCCTTGATCTCCCGTGCCAGTTGCGCCATGCGGTCATAATTTTCCAGCCCAAACCCGACACCATAACCTTCCGTGCCCCAGTACGGAGGATCGCAGTAGAACAGCGTGTGTGGACGATCATAACGCTGGATGCACGTCGCCCAATCTAGGTGCTCAATCACCGTTCGGGATAGCCGCAGGTGGGCCATTGACAGCTCTTCCTCAATGCGCAGCAGGTTAAAACGTGGCGGTGATGTCGTTGCCGTACCGAAGGTACGGTCTTCAACCTTGCCACCGAATGCCTGCTTTTGTAGGTAATAGAACCGGGCGGCACGCTGAATATCCGTCAGCGTCTCTTCTGGAACAGCCTGCAACCATTTGTAGATCTGGCGGCTGACCAGCGCCCACTTGAACTGCCGTACAAACTCTTCCAGATGGTGTTTCACCACCCGATAAAGATTCACCAGTTCGCCATTGATATCGTTGATCACCTCAGCCTTGCTGGGGTGCTTCAGAAAATACAATGCTGCCGTGCCACAGAACGGTTCAACATAGCAGGTATGAGCAGGAAATAGCGGCAAGATGTGTTTGGCCAGGCGGCGTTTACCGCCAATCCACGGGACGATGGGTAAAGATTGCTCTTTCATTATCTGTAAGCCTTTTTCACAGGATGAAAATACGGTAGGCTTTTCCGGTTATCGAGAACGGGAGAGCCTCGGTTGACTCACAGGTCACATCTGTGTGTTGACGGCTTGTCCGGTGTTCCACCACCAGACAGGTCGCTCTTTTCCCCGCCATACTGTCGTTTATTTCTGTCTTGCCACTATTAACGCCGTTTAAAATCCCTGCGGGCATGCAATGCGTCATGCTGTCTCCACTTACACTAAGGAGACGGCAACATGAACCTCAAAAAATCCCGTATCACGCGCCTGAAGCGTCTTTTGGGCTGGCAACTGACTGCCGCACTGTTATTGGCGGTCATCGTGCTGGTATCGCCGCAGCAACTCCCCATCGTTATCTACAAAATTTCACTGATCACGCTGTCAGCTGTGCTGGGCTATTGGCTGGATCGCTCGTTATTCCCCAAAGCCACATTAGGTCAGTATCTGGTGTACGACCCGACATTTATGGCCCGGGGAGTTTATCCCATCAAACCCGGTTACGAGCAGGTATTCGCCGTGGCTCTCATCCGTCGCGCCATCATCGTGGCAGCGGTCTGTCTGGCCGTGGCGATGGGGCTATAAAATGGCTCATCGAATCCGTAACAACGATCCAGGCACTGGTCTGCTGCTACTGCTATTCATTCTGCTGCTGGTCGGTGCGTTGGATAGTGATGCTGCCCAGCCGCCTGCTGCGGCCCAGCAATACCGTAGCGAGCTTATCCGTAACGCCCGGCTGGACTGTGGGCTGAATGCACCCGTGGCCGATTTCGCGGCGCAACTTCATCAGGAATCCGGCTGGGATCCTCGCGCAGTCTCGCCCGTTGGCGCACAGGGGCTGGCACAGTTTATGCGTGCGACGGCGACGTGGATTAGCGACCTCATGCCGGAACTGAAAACCAGTCAGCCGTTTAATCCAGCTTGGTCGATTCGCGCATTGACCCGCTACGACCTCTGGATTTGGCAACGCATTACTGCCGCTGACGACTGCCAGCGAATGGCGATGACGCTCTCCGGCTACAACGGTGGGCTGGGCTGGGTACAGCGCGATCAGACGCTGGCGGCGCAGCGTGGGTTAGACCGTCAGCGCTGGTTTGGGCATGTCGCCACCGGCAATGCCGGGCGCTCTGCAGCTAACTGGCGTGAGAACCGCCATTACCCGCAGCGTATCCTGCTGGCGTTAGCGCCGCGCTATCTGACGTGGGGAGGCCGTAGCTGTGCTGAACCTGCTTAAAAATCTGCCGTGGAAAACCTTGCTATGGGTTGCTGCCTTACTGTGTGTTCTGTGGCTGATTTACCAGAGCGGTTATGAGAGTGGATTCACTAGGGCTGAATCCGATGGCAATACCGCATTGGAAAAACAGCGAGCTGAAAGCAAGGCGGCATTAGCCTCACTTCAGGCAGATATCGCACAGCAGCAACAGCAACGTGCGGAACAGGCCACTGCCGCCTTACAGGCATGGCAGCAGCGCTATCAGCAGCTTGTCGCGTCCTCCCATGCCGCCGAACAGCAATACTTCACCACCACGGCGTTATTACGCCAGCAAAACGAAAACCTGAAGCGGAGAATTGATGATGTCACGCAACGCTGGATTGATGAACGCGGCCAGAGCCTCCCTATTGAATGAGTGTTTACCGCTGGCTTCGTGCAGCAGTACAACACCGCCTTTGGTGTCGTTACAGGAACAGGCGCTACCACCGCTGACAGCAGGGCTGGCGATACGTCCGAAGCCACTGCCACCCTTGACGCCCGGTTACGCGACTCCGGCGTTACCCAACGCGACATTCTCGCCCACAGCGCCGACGCCGGAGAACGTTACCAGCAGCTTGCCGCGCAGGTAAATGGCCTGTTGGATCACCTCGCTGCGCTACAGAACAGGAAGGAACAATGAAAATTGAAGTGGAGTTTTGGCAACTGGTGGGCCTGTTGCTGGGTTTTTTAGGGTTCGTCTTTGCTGCTGGGAAAATTCTGCTGGCGCAGATAGAACAGCGCCTGAATGAACGTTTTGGTGCACTGGAGCAAGGCCGCTCTCAGAGCGAAAAAGGCTGGCAGCGGCTGGAGCGGGAATTTCTGGCGTTTCGGGCCGACCTTCCTGTGACCTATGTCCGGCGCGAGGATTACATCCGTGGACAAACGGTGATAGAAGCCAAGCTGGACGCGGTTTATAACAAGCTGGAACTGGTGCAACAGCATCGAATGAACGGAGGACAACATGGTTGATATTACCCGCGTGCGCCGTGAGGGACTGCGCTGGAGTCTGCTGGTCGCGCTCAATAAAACCCGCTCGTACACCGCCAGTGAGACGCTGTTGCTGGATATCGCACGGGCCATTTACCCGGATACCACGCCGCTGGAGTTGCGACGAGAACTGGACTATCTGTCTGATGGATCTTTCCAAACGCCCGTCAGGCGACTGGTTCGCTGATTTAACGCGGCTTGGCGTTGATATCGTTGAGTGCACCGTGGAATGTGGCCCAGGGATCGCCCGACCTGAAAAATACTGGAGCGAATGATATGGCCCGTCGCAGCACTATCGACAAACTGCCGGAAGAGGCCCGCCGCTGGCTGAAGCGGGCGCTGACAGAATCGGGTTTCAGCGGTTATGCCGAACTGGAAAGCCTGCTGCGTGAGCAGGGTTACATCATCAGTAAATCGGCGATCCACCGTTATGGCCAGAAGATTGAAAAACGTTTCGGTGCTATTCGTGCCGCAACGGAAGCCGCCCGCATGTTGACCGAAGGGGCAGCGGACGATCAGGATGCGCGTTCGGAGGCGGTCATCGCGCTGCTCCAGACTAAACTGTTCGAGAGCATCGTCCAGTTGCAGGAGGCTGATGAGGATGAAATCGATCCCAAAGTGCATGTCGCGCTGTTGTCCAAAGTGGCAAAGAACGTCGCCACGCTGTCACGGGCCAGCGTCAACCTGAAGAAGTTCCAGGCAGAAGTCAGAACCAAAGCGCAGCAAGCGGCGAGCAATGCCGAGAAAATTGCCCGCAAAGGTGGCCTATCAGCTGACGCGGTGCAGGCACTGCGCCGTGAGATCCTGGGAATTGCCTCATGACAAAGTTATCTGGAAATATTGCTTCGGTGTTGCCCGATACCTCGCAGATGGACGTACCTGTCGCACTGATGCCATACCAGCAGCGCTGGGTTGCCGATACATCACCGCTCAAGGTCATTGAAAAAAGCCGTCGTACCGGTATTACCTGGGCGGAAGCCTCCGATAACGTGCTGACGGCTGCGTCGTCGTCAGTGGCCGGAGGAATGAATGTCTACTACATCGCGTACAACCAGGACATGACTGTTGAATATATTCAGGCGTGCGCGATGTGGGCGCGGGCGTTCAACTACGCGGGCAGCGAGATTGAAGAAGGCTTCTGGCAGGAAGATGAAGACGACATAAGACCTACACCATCAAATTCCCCGACTCAGGCTTTCGTATCGTCGCGTTGTCCAGTCGTCCATCCAACCTGCGTGGCCGTCAGGGCATCATCGTGATTGATGAAGCAGAATTCCATGAGCAACTGGATGAACTGCTGAAGGCCGCACTGGCGATGCTGATTTGGGGCGGTAAGGTGCGCGTGATTTCCACCCATGATGGTGATGACAACCCCTTTAATACGCTGATCGGGGATATCCGCGCTGGGCGTCAGGGCGGCAGTGTACAGCGTATCACCTTTAAAGAAGCGGTTACGGAAGGGTTGTTCCATCGGGTGTGCCTGCGTACCGGGCGTGAATGGTCTGCCGCTGCAGAAGCCGAGTGGATGGCCTCGGTATACAAATTCTACGGCACCGGTGCATCCGAAGAGCTGGACTGTATCCCGGCTAATGGTGGCGGAGCCTGGCTGTCCCGCGCCCTGATTGAATCCCGGATGTCAGCAGATACCCCCGTTTTACGTCTGACCTGCCCTGAAGGTTATGAGCTGAAATCCGATGAAACACGCTGGAGCGAAACACAGGGCTGGCTGGACACCCATCTGAAACCGCTGCTGGATGCGCTACCGAGAGGTGCCCGCTCGTTTCTGGGGCGTGACTTTGGCCGCAGTGGTGGATTATCCCCTGTTACAGCTAAAGAA
This sequence comes from Candidatus Symbiopectobacterium sp. 'North America', assembly GCF_015762685.1. Taxonomy (GTDB): domain Bacteria; phylum Pseudomonadota; class Gammaproteobacteria; order Enterobacterales; family Enterobacteriaceae; genus Symbiopectobacterium. The sequence goes on from NZ_PEHF01000038.1 coordinate 12,133, forward strand.
TCTGGTACGTCAGGTGCCATTCGTGCTGGAGCTGCGTAACGTGCCATTCAAGCAGCAGGAGCAGATCACCTGGTATTTGATGGACGGCTTGCCGATGTTGCTGGGGGCGGCATTCGATGCACAGGGCAATGGCGCATATCTGGCGGAATACGCCATGCAGCGTTACGGTGCCAGTCGGGTACAACAGGTAATGCCCACGGAGGGTTGGTATCGGGACAATATGCCGCCCGTCAAAGCCGCGCTGGAAGACGGTAATCTTGTCGATCTACCCAAAGACGAGGATACGCTGGATGATCTGCGGGCTGTTCAGGTCGTGAATGGCGTTCCCCGCGTGCCGGAACAGCGCTCAAAAGCCAAATCTGACGGCGGTAAACGTCACGGTGACGCAGCCATTGCACTGGCGCTGGCCTACTACGCAAGCCGGGAAATCAATAAAGGGCCGGTGACGGCATCCTACCGCAGACGCAGAACGTCTGCACGTTTACTGGAGAACTACTAATGGCGCGCGGACTCTGGGTGTCCCCCACCGAATTTGTTTCCTTTTCCGAGCCTAAGAAATCGCTCAGCGAACAGATCGCCTCACGTGATCGCAGCATGGATTTCTATGGGCTGGGGATGTACCTGCCCAATCCCGACCCGATCCTGAAAGCACAGGGAAAGGATGTCCGTATTTATCGTGAGCTCCGCACCGATCCGCTGGTCGGCGGCTGTATTCGTCGCCGCAAGGCGGCGGTGAAAACGCTGGAGCGCGGCGTGGACATAGGGAACGCCTCTGTCCAGGTATTCAGCTTTATCCGTGACATGCTGACGGATATGGATATGTAGTGCATTATCGGGGAAATGACGGATGCGGTGCTGTACGGCTACCAGCCCTGTGAAGTCATGTGGCAGCGCTCTGGGACAAGCTGGCATGTTGTCGACATCGTCGGTAAGCCCGCTGACTGGTTCCAGTTCGACACTGACAACCGGCTGCGCTTCCGTTCTCGTGACAGTGGGTTTGAGGGTGAAGCCATACCAGACTACAAGTTCCTTGTGTCGCGTCAGGATGCGACCTATGACAACCCGTATGGCCTCCCCGACCTGTCGATGTGTTTCTGGCCTGTTATCTTCAAAAAAGGCGGCATGAAATTCTGGGTACGGTTTGCCGAGAAATACGGTTCACCCTGGGTGATCGGTAAACATCCTCGCGGCACGCCGCAGAGGGAAATTGACAAACTGCTGGATTCACTGGAATCGAGGATGCTGTAGCGGCTATTCCCGATGATTCATCCGTCGATATCAAAGAAGCGGCGGGCAAAGCCGACAGCAGTGAGATTTACCAGAATCTGATCGCCGTCTCGCGCAGCGAAATCGCTATCGCGTTGCTGGGACAGAACCAGACCACCGAAGCGACGGCGAACAAAGTCTCAGCACAGGCAGGGCTGGAGGTCACCGACGATATCCGTGATGGCGACAGCGATATCGTGACCAGCGCGATCAATCAGTTGATCCGCTGGGTGGTTGACCTTAATTTCGGCAGCAACGTTGTTGCGCTGGTGTATCAACTGTGGGAGCAGGAATCTGTCGATAAGGTGCAGGCCGAGCGTGACGAACGGCTCAGCAGCGCATGCGTGGTTCTTTACCCCGCAATACTGGAAGCGTCAACTGCAGGACGGCGATATCGACGAAACGCCCAGAGAGACGTTCACTGGCCAATCGCTGGCGTTCGCGGAAGCCGTCAATGCCGACGTTAACGCACAGGATACACTCGATGCGGCGCTGGACATTCTGATGAACGGTGGCCAGCTCGACGACACGCTGGAGCCGTTGCTGGCCCCACTGTTTGAGCGCGTCCAGTCCGGCGTTCGTCCCGGCGATTTGCTGGGCGAACTGGCGGAGCTGTATCCGCAGATGAAGGCCGACGACCTGCAAGAGCGGCTGGCGCGTATATTATTCGTAGCAAACCTTTGGGGGCGTCTGCATGAGCATCACCGCGACTGAACTGGCGTACTGCATGACGCTACCGCCTAAACGGGCTATCAGTTACCTACAGGCGAAAGGCTATGCGATAAGCTGGGACTGGGAGGCGGTCTGGCAGGAATCTCATGCCCGCGCCTTTACCGTCGCTAAAGTGACCCGGTTGGATATTCTGGAAGATATCCGCTGCGCCTTGCAGGAAGCAATGGATGACGGCAAGACTGACCGCTGGTTTCGTAAAGAACTGGAGCCAGTGCTGCAGAAGAAAGGTTGGTGGGGGCCGCGTGATACCACCGACCCGGTGACCGGTGAACCCGTCACTATTCAGCAGAGTAGCCCATGGCGGCTGGATACCATCTTCCGTACCAATATGTCAGTGCTCTACAGCGCTGGCCGCTGGGCTGAGCAGATGGAAAATGTCGATGACCGGCCCTACTGGATGTATAGCGCTATCCGCGACAAGCATACGCGGCAAAGCCATCTGTCGATGCACGGGCTGGTTTTTCGTTTCGATGCTCCATTCTGGCAGGCTTTCTACCCGCCGAACGGCTGGCGCTGCCGCTGTAGCGTCATTGCGCTGAGCCAACGTGATATCGAACGGCGTGGGCTGAAGGTAGCCAACGCGATTAATGCAATGGGCTGGGAGCTGAAACTGGTCTCAGAGAAAACCGGTGAGATGCAGCGCGTGGCCATGTTCAATACGGGCAGCACAACAATCAGTACCGATCTTGGCTGGTCGTATGCACCGGGTGCAGCGTACCGCCCGGATTTGGCCCGTTATCAGGGCGGACTATCATCCTTGGCTAAACAGGAGTTATCGTCATGAGTACAGTCTCTATCACCATCAACGACAGTGATCTGCGGCGTGGATTGAGGGAACTGGAAAGCTCGGCGGCGGATATGACCCCGGCGATGCGCAAGATTGCAGGCACGCTGCACGCAGAAACCGATAGCAATTTTGATGAGAGCGGACGGCCTGAATGGATTGTGTCGCAGGCGGCAGAAGACCGGAATGGTCAGACGTTGCGCAAAACCGGACGACTGCAGGGATCGGTATCAACCGAATATGATCCCCGCACGGCGATGATCGGCACCAATACCGTTTATGGTGCCATCCATCAGTTCAGCGGCAAGACTGGGCGCAATGAATCCGTCGAACTACCCGCCCGACCGTATCTGCCGATCGATGAGGATGGCAACCTGCCATCCGAGGCGGTCAACTCGGTATTGGACACCATCCAACGCCATCTTGCATCAGCGGCGCAGCGTTGATTTTTTCTCATCGCTCCGTGAGCCATAGGCATTTTATGATTATAATTCAGCATTTCATAACACGTTTAGTAGAGGGATCGCTTTGGATTTTCGTTTCGCATTCTGGAATTGCGCGATGTCGCCGCCGGGGAAAAAAGGAATGCAGTCACCAGCCAATATAGCTGATACGGTTGAGGTTATCGCCGAACTGTTTGTGAAGGAAAAGATAGGCTTTATGGCACTATGCGAAGTGAATAATGAGTCATTTGAATCTCTTTCAAACGCGCTTAGTAGTTTGCCTTTTTATCACAATACATGGACGACAAAACATCAACGGGAAGCAAGTTTGATATTGGCTATTTCTATGATTCGAACCAAGTTGCAGTTAAGCATGGTCGTGCGCATATCTGTCACTTAGGAACATCTTCTATAAAAATTGCTCAGCAATTACATGTTGTTATAAAAGAAGAGAGTCCATCCTTACTCAACGTTCTTGTTTCTCATTGGCCCAGTCAATTACAAACCATTGCCAAAGACTTCAGAAACAAGTGCTCAATAGGTCTGAGAGGTTTTGTTGAAACCCTTATGACTGATAAAAAACAGGTTATTTTGATGGGAGATTATAATGACGAACCTTACGCCCACAGCCTGTTTAAAAACATGTCGGCTACTAACGATCGTGATTTAGTGTTATCGGAACCAGATTATTGGCTATACAATCCTTACTGGAAGACCCTTTCTGCAAGAGTGCCATTCTCGATTGATGAACAGCAACATGATTTTGGCACCTGTTACAGTAAAGCCGGGAATCGCAATACATTGTCGGCTTTCGATCAGATTATCTTTTCCGGCGATTTCCTTAGCTCCGGGCCGTGGTATCTGGAAGAATCCGCTACCGGCGTGGTTTTGACCGATAAAATACGCGCTGCCATAATGAACAATAAACACTGTTTTGACCACATGCCGGTGATCGGCTACATCAGGAAAAGAGAGGCCACTCATGTTTCAGTTTAAAGAACTTATTAAAACGGGTATGGCTTCAGCCAGCGAGGTTGAGCAGAATCGTAAAAGCATCAATGAAGTTTTTTTGGCATTGAATAATGCATTAAAAGAACAAACTAAGTAAAAATTTACGATTCAATAAGTTATCATTAAGCCTGGTGTTCTTTTTGATATGGCGAAAGCTTACGCTATGGCAAAGGGAGAATTGATGGAACCGGCTATTTCGATAGAAAAACCTGCCGGAAAAGGCACGTTGGATATATCGTTTAACGATGACACTCATGAACCCATTGCTCGCTGGGAACAGCACCCTGATGGCTATCCCTTTACCATTGAGTTTTTAGGCGAACGCTCGGACTGCTGGGATCAAGAGTCTCTAGCCAATATGTTAGGCAAAATCGTGGCATCAGGACAATTTTGGTTAAAGGTAAAAGAGCTGAATTCCAAACCAGCAAAAAGTGTTAAACCACCAGAGGATTCCAAACCACCACAGGACGCCAAACCGCCACAAGATGCTAAAAGTAGGAATAAGCCGAAACCTTCTTAATCAAAGGTCTTGTATTGATTTCAGGCGGCACGGGTAAGCCAATGTGCCGCCTATCCTGAAAAATGGCTTACATTCCTTTATAAAGGCTTTACAGCCGCACTATTCCCACCACCCCAAACCCGCTTTGCTCCCTGTTTTTCTTAATGGGGGTTAACAGCCAACTTTAGCGATTCCGTTGACACTGACCTGAGTTTTCCAAACCGGGACAGCACTATGCCGCTCCACATTTTTAAATCCGGCACCCATATCGATATGCACGGCACGAAACTGCCGTTCACACCTGCTGATTTGGCGGTGTGTGCGGCGGCATATGACCCTGCAGTGCATGAGGCCCCTATGGTGATCGGCCACCCGAAAGCGGATGCACCGGCCTATGGCTGGGTGGCTTCATTGTCAACCAGCGGCGGAGATCTGCTGGCTGAACCTAAGCAGGTCGATCCACAGTTCGCCGAACTGGTGGATGCGGGACGTTACAAGAAGGTTTCCGCCTCGTTCTACCTGCCTGATTCGCCCAATAGCCCGAAGCCCGGCACGCTCTATCTGCGCCACGTAGGGTTCCTCGGCGCACAGCCGCCGTCGATTAAGGGGCTGCGGCAGGTGGCCTTTAATGAACAGGAAGACGGCGTGGTCGAGTTCGCCGACTGAGGAATGATGACCAGCGCCAGCCTGTTCAGGCTCCTGCGTGAGTTCATCATCAGCAAATTCGGCATGGAAGAAGCCGACAGCGTCCTGCCGTCGTGGCAACTCGACACGCTGCGTGATGAAGCGATGCGGGAGGACAAAACCGTACAAACCGACCCGGCATTTCAGGAACCCATTCCCGTTAACCCAACATCCCCCCATGAGGACACCACTGTGACCAAAGAAGAAATTGAGGCCCTGCAGGCCGAGAACGCCCGCCTGAAGGCAGACGCAGCCACCCGACTGGCTGCTGATGTGAAGCAGCGGCAGGAAACGGTACATACCGGCAACGTCGCCTTTGCTGAAAAACTGGTGACGGAAGGCCGTCTGGTGCCAGCGGCAAAGGCCGTCGTCGTGGCGCTACTGGATGAAGTGTCTAAAGGCGAACAGCCCGTTGAATTCGCTGAAGTTGAGGTGAAAAAGCCTCTGGCCAGCGCGTTTAAGGAACTGTTAGGCGGTACTACACCCGTACTGGATTTCAGTGAGCACGCCACCAAAGACCGCGTCAACGTCGATCTCACCACGACGTCAGCAGAATTTGCTGAAGCAGACCCTGAGCGCCTGGCTCTGCACCAAAAGGCCACCGCGCTGGCGAAGAAAGAAGGTATCAGCTACGACGCTGCTGTCGCACGCTGCCTGTAACCGCAGCAATCCGTAACCGTAACGTAAGAAAAGGAAGCATCATGTTTGATTATTTAAGAGGTAAACGCGTTGTTGATCCTGTGCTGACCAGTGTGGCACGGGGTTACAAGAATGCCGCGTTTATCGGCGAGAGCATCTTACCCATCGTTCAGGTAGAGAAAGAAGGCCTCATAGTGCCGTTGTTTGGTAAAGGCGCATTCGTTGAATATGACACCGAACGTGCAATCGGCGCAGAAAGTAATGTTCTGCTGCGTGAGAAATCCAGTTCGATGGATTTGGTGCTCAACGAGCACGATCTGGCTGCGCCAGTGGACTACCGCGAACAGGCCGAATCGCTGTTCAATGAAGAGGCAAAAGCCATTCGTCGTGCGACTAACGGCGTCAATCTGAAGCGCGAACTTTATGCCGTCCGACTGGCACAAGACCCGAAGGTCTATCTGGCTGCGTCTAAAAAAGCACTGGCTGCTGCGGAGCGCTGGGTAAACGGTAAGGGTGAACCCGTCACTGCGATTGAAGCAGGTATCGAAGCTGTCCGTAATGCAACGGGCTTACGCCCGAATTTGATGACGATGGGTGCCAGTGTGATGTCGGCATTGCGTTATCACCCTGCTATTCAGGCACAGATTGGTGCCAATGAGCGCAAGCGCATCACAGCGGAAATCCTGCAAGACATTTTCCAAATCAATAAGGTGTTGATCGGCGAGCCGGTTTCATCGGAATCGGAGAAGAAAGATACGGGGGATATCTGGGCTGACAACCTGATGCTGCACTACGTTTCACCACCGCAGCCAGGCACTGAAAGTGCGGACGAAAATGAACCATCGTTCGGTTACACCTTCCGCCGCAAAGGGATGCCTGTTTCTGACAAATATCCGAGCGTGGGCGGCAAAGTCTCTTACGCGCGTTTCACCGATATCTACAAAGTCTCGGTGGTTGGCGGCGATGCTGGGTATCTCATCACCAATATCCTGAAATAACGAGGGCATTATGGGAGCCACTCAACAGGTCACTCTGACCACCACGGTGATCGCCACCGCTGCCCTGGTACAGCAGCGTTTTGTCGGTGCAGATAACGCCCCCTGTCAGGCGGGTGCTGCTGCATTAGGCGTGGCTGAAGTCGATGCCGCGTGGGGCGATGCAGTACCGGTCAATGTGCTGGGTATCATTGTCGTAGAAGCTGTCGGGCGTGGTATGTCAGTCCAGTCCGATGATACCGCCCGCGCCGTTCTGCTGACGGAAGCGGGCGTATCGAATGGCATCGCACTGGATGCAGCCCTCGCCGAAGGCGACGTCATCCGTATCCTGCGCGGGGTGTAACCATGTACTGCACGTTGGCGGATTTACTCGAACAGGTGCCGGAGTCCACGCTGATCCAGTTGACCAATGAGGCGGTTGGCTTTGATGCACCACCACCGGTTAACACCACGGTAGTGGACAGTTGAATCCGCTATGCCGATGAGTTGATCGACGCCCATCTGCGTGGGCGTTACACCTTACCGCTGACAGAAATCCCCACCGTGCTACGCGACATCGCGGTCACGTTAACCCGTTACCGGTTGTATGCCCGCCGCCCGGAAGGGGCGATGCCAGATACGGTAAAAGACGACAATAAAGCGGCCACGCGTCAACTGATTGATATTCGTGATGCGAAGCTGACACTGGCCTTACCGTCAACCAGTCAGGATGTACCCGAGTCCGGCGAGTTTCGGGTACGGGCGCGTCGAGCAACCTTTGGCGGCCACAATGGCATGCTGGAGAAATACTGATGGACGTCAATCCGGTTATCGAGGCAGTGGTTGCTCGTCTGAAAGAAAAGCTGCCCCAGCTACAGATTGAGTATTTTCCGGAGAAGCCCGCCGATTTCCGCCTCCATCATCCCGTGGGGGCGATTCTGGTGAGCTACGCTGGTTCTGGCTTTGGCAAGCCGGAGGATATCGGCGCAGTGATGCAGTCCCACACCCTCACCCTGAATACAACTGTCGTTTTCCGTCAGTTAAACGGGCGTCAAGGCACGGTGGCGGTGCTGGATGTCGTGCGTCGGGTGATGTGCGGTTACAAACCGCCGAACTGCCGTCGCAAAATCTGGCTGGTGCGTGATGTTTTTTTGGGCAATGTCGGCGGGCTGTGGCAGTACGCGCTGGATTTCGCTACCGAATCCGTCCAGATGGAAGACACCGATTTACCCGATGGGCCGTTACTGACCGTCGTTAATTATGAGGAAAGTGAATCATGAAATACCGTTATACCGGCCCATCCAGTGGCGTCACGCTGGCTGATGGCACCGAGATGCTGCTGTGGCCAGGCAGTGTGGTTGATCTCCCTGAGGCGCACGATTACGTCAAAACGCTGGTCGCGTTAAAACATTTACACGCCGAGCCGGATGTTACCATTGTATCCACCTCCCGCCGTAAAAATGCCGGTGAAGAGAAATTGGAGGTGAACAGTGGCAGCTAACTATTTACACGGCGTCGAAACCACGGAAGTGGAAAACGGCGCACGTCCGGTGAAAACCGTGAAGTCCGCCGTTATCGGCCTGATCGGTACGGCATCCACGGGGCCGGTCAATACCGTCACGCTGTGCCTGTCAGAGAAAGATGCGGCACAGTTCGGCAGCCAGTACAGCGGTTTCACCATTCCGCAGGAGCTGGATGCGATTTACGACCACGGCGCGGGAACGGTGCTGGTGATTAATGTGCTCGACCCAGACGTGCATAAAACCCATGTCGATAGTGTCAGCGTAACGTTTGCCGCTGCGACAGGAAAAGCGCAACTGGCACAGCGGGCGGTGGCTAATCTGTTGTTACATCAGTCGCTGGAAACCACGCCGTATATTAATGGCACGGACTACCAGCTCGATGCGCAAACCGGTGTCATTACCCGGCTGAACAGCAATATCCCGACCGATGACGCGGTACTGGCCAGCTACGATTATGCCGACCCGACTAAAGTGACGGCGGCAGAGATTATTGGTGCGGTCAACGCAGCGGGAAACCGTACCGGCATGAAGCTGCTGCACGATACCTATAACCAGTTCGGCTTCTTTGCCAAAATCCTCATTGCGCCGGTGTTCTGTACCCAGAACAGCGTCAGCGTGGAGCTGATTGCGCTGGCTGACAAACTGGATGCCATCACCTATATCGATGCGCCGATTGGTACCACGTTTGCGCAGGTGCTGGCAGGTCGTGGGCCTGCGGGCAGCATCAACTTCAATACCAGTTCAGACCGTGTGCGGTTGTGCTATCCGCACGTCAAGGTCTATGACGCACAAACCAACAGCGAACGGCTGGAGCCGCTGTCGCAGCGTGCAGCAGGGTTACGTGCCAAAGTCGACCTGGAGCGAGGTTTCTGGTGGTCGTCTTCCAATCAGGAACTGCTGGGCATTACCGGCGTTGAGCGTCAACTATCGGCGATGATCGACGATCCGAACAGTGAAGTGGACCTGCTGAACGAACAAGGTATTACTACCGTGTTCAACAGCTACGGCTCCGGGTTGCGCCTGTGGGGCAATCGCTGCGCGGCGTGGCCAACCGTTACCCATATGCGTAACTTTGAGAATGTGCGCCGCACTGGCTATGTGATCAATGACTCCATCCGCTACTTCAGCCAGCAATACATCGATATGCCGATCACCCAGGCACTGATCGACGCACTGACCGAGTCGGTGAACGGCTATGGCCGCAAGCTGATTGGCGACGGTGCGCAGTTGGGTTTCAAATGCTGGTATGACCCGGCACGTAATGAAGAAACAGAGTTGGCCGCGGGCCACCTGTTGCTGAGCTACAAATACATGCCGCCACCGCCGTTAGAGCGGTTGACGTTCGAGACGGAGATCACCTCCGAATATCTGGTCACGTTAGAGGGCAATAGCTGATGGCTGGAAAAATTGAAGTAAACCGCATCACCAACGCCAATATTTACATTGATGGGGTGAACCTGCTGGGGCGTGCTGAAGAAGTAAAGTTGCCGGATGTCAGCATGGTGATGCAAGAGCATAAGGCGCTGGGGATGGTGGGCAAAGTTGAACTGCCTGCCGGGTTCGACAAACTGGAAGGCGAAATCAAGTGGAACTCGTTCTATCGTGACGCGATGCTCGGCGCAGCGAACCCGTACAAGACGCTGGCGTTGCAGTACCGATCCAGCGTCGAGCGCTACAGTTCGCAGGGGCGTATTGATGAAATCCCACTGGTGACGTACATGACCATCATGTTCAAGAAGAACCCGCTGGGAACCTTCAAGCAGCATGAAAACGCCGAGTTCTCCAGTAGCTTCACTTGTTCTTATCTAAAGCAGGTACTTGACGACGAAGAGCTGCTGGAGCTGGATTATCTGGCCAACATCTTCCGCGTGGGTGGCATCGACCAACTGACGGACTATCGCATGAATATCGGGGGCTAAGAAGAAATAGCATGAGTGAGTAAATTGTATTACGCGCAGATCAGATTAAGGTGCTGGCTGACTTTGCAAAGTCGGAAGGCCAGCCTGCTTACACCATCACCCACGGCACTATTCCTGCTTTTGAAGCCAATGATGGCACGATGGTGCCGGAGTATAGCGGGCTGATTGCCTATTCCGAGTCTGAGCAGCATGGCGTACTGCAACTGAACTAAGCAACCGCTGTATTTTTTCTATATAAAGGAGGGATAGGTTTCCCTCCTTTTTTCGTTAACTGCCATGAATATTGATTTTCCGCACCCCACGCCATACTGCCCCTGAACGCTAATTCGCATTAATTGCTTCAGGAGCATAAATATGTCTGAAACCTTTCCATTATCGATCCCCCATAGCACTGCCGCAGGCGTCAAGCTTGAATCCCTGTCCCTACGGCGTCTGTAGGTCAAAGACCTGAAAGCCGTGCGTAAAATCAGTGATAAAGCGGAGGACTGGGATGACTTGCTGATTGCCCGCGCCAGTGGCCTGCCGCCTGAAGATTTGGATGGGATGGATTTGGCTGACTATCTGGCGTTGCAAAAACGATTTCAGCACCTTACAGGGGTGGTTACATCATCCGAAAACGCTGATTCAGGCGCAGGCGCTGCTGGCGAGGTGGTTTCGGTTTCAGCCAAGTGAGTTGAATGAGCTGGGGCTGGATGAATTTGAAAGCTGGCTGGAAACAGCCAGCGAACAGATTAAGCGTGAGAACGGCGATAGCGACTAATCAGGGCACCGACACCCGCAAATAACGCGGCGAGGAGATAGACGGCGGGTTGCAGGAGAAACGCGGCCAGGGCCAGCGATAATAGTGCCGCACCGCCGCCAATCATCAGCATCCAGACAAACGGCTCACTGCTGCTGTTAACAGTATAGATAATCAGTTTTGCCAGCAGATAAATATATGTCCCGCCAAATACCGTTATCAGCAGTCCTTTACATGCCATCAGCGCATTTTCCATATCCGTATCCCTGTTTCGCATCGTTAAAAGGAATCATAAATCGTGGCCACAGAATTTTTCATAGGTGTGATTATTGGCGGGGCTATATCCGGCGCATTTCGCAGTGCCGTAACGGGAACACGCCGCACGCTGGATTCAATTGGCGAAACCACGCGTCGCCTGCAGGAACGCCAAAATGCGTTAACGCGAGCAACAGAACGTTATGGTCAACTGGGCTCACGCGCCAGTCAGCGATTAAACAGCGACCTGCAACGTGTCGGGCGAACAATGGAACAGCTACAGCGCCAGCAGAACCGACTTGCAGCAGCAGCGGCAACCAGCGATGCGGCACGGACAAACCGGATGGCGCTGAATGCCGTCAAAGATGCCTTTCCCGATGCGGTGCGGTTAGCCCGTGACACAGGTCAGGCTGCAACGTTCATCGTGTCAGCACGGCAATCTCTGGCAGACGTTGATAGCCGTAATCTTGCTGCGGCATTGAACACGGTCTCCGGGCAGTTTGATGCTGCAGGCGTACTGCTGAAAAATAGCTCCCCGGCGCTTAGTAAGATGACATCGGCCATTGTGGCGAGGAAAGCATGAAATACATCGAGCATGTGACGAAAATGGGTGACCGCTGGGACTCGCTGTCTCAGTATTATTATGGTGATCCGCTGGGCTATGACCGGATCATCATGGCAAACCCACATGTGGCCGTTACGCCCTCATTACCGTCCGGCATTGTTCTCTTGATCCCAATGATTGAACAGGATGAAGTCGAAAATGCTGAGGAGGTCGCGCCGTGGCTACGTTAATTCCCCAAACGACTGCGCATTCGGGAACCTCCGAAGTCCTGCAGCCGGTGTTTACCCTGTGGTATCTGAAAAAAGATATCACCAACGATATCGCACCTTACGTCACCCGCGTCAGCTATAGCGACAATATCAAATCGGAGTCGGACACCATTGAGGTTGCACTGGATGACACCGATGGTCGCTGGCTGGATAAATGGTATCCGGGTAAAGGCGATACGCTAACGCTGAAGCTCGGTTACAGTGGTGAGAGGCTGCTGTCCTGCGGCACATTTTCTATCGATGAGATTGAAATCAGTGCGCCACCGTCAACGGTATCCATTCGCGGTGTGGCCACATCGGTCAACACCGCGCTGCGCACCAAATCCAGCCGGGGCTTTGAAAATACCACGCTGGCTGCTATCGCAGGTCGCATCGCTAAAAAGCACAGCCTGAAATTGGTCGGCGGTATTGAATCAATAAAGGTCGATCGCGTCACGCAGTATGCGAAAATCGATGTCGGCTTCCTGAAACGACTGGCCAGCGAGTATGGCTATGCCGTTAAAGTCCTCAGCGACCAGTTGATCTTTTCCCATCTGGGCACCTTGCGACAGCTTGACCCCGTAAAGCAATTATCAGCCCGCTGATGTCGCCCGCTATTCTCTGCGTGACACCATCAACCAGGTCTATAAGTCGGCAAAGCTGAAGCACCAAAAGGCCAGCGACAAGAAACTGGTGACGTACCATTCCGATGGGAGTGCCGCAACTCACCGCAGGCAACAAAATAGAGTTGGTGAAATTTGGTCAACTATCCGGGCAATGGCTTATTACTAGCGCCCGGCATTCGTTTGATCGCAGTAGTGGTTACGTGACCGAACTGGAAGTCGCTCGAGGCCCGGTGACCAATGGCAAGAAAAAGAAAAAAACGCAGACGCTGACGGTTTACAAAGCGGATGGCACGACCACTACGACAACGACCGTGAAGGAAAAGAAAAAATGAGCGTATCACGACAGGTGGGCACCGTCAGTGCCGTTGACCCGCAGAGCGTCCGCGCCCGCGTTCGCCTGCCCGAATGCGATAATATGCGCACCAATTGGCTTGATGTCCTGCAACACAATACCCAGAACAATAAGGACTACTGGCTGCCCGACGTCGGTGAGCAGGTTGTCGTGCTGCTGGATGAAAATGGTGAGGATGGCGTTATCCTGGGCGCGGTCTATTCCAGCGTCGATAAGACACCGGTCAACAACCCGGAGGCACGCGGTGTTACCTATTCCGACAGCGCCGCGTTTTACTAAGACCGTAAGGCGCATACATTAACCATCAACGGCGGCATTGAGCATATCGTGATCGTCTGTGGTACGGATGTCACGGTGAAGACACAACGAGCCAGCATTGATGCGCCAGAAATGGAAGTCACGGGCAATTTACTGGTGAAAGGTATGCTGACCTATCAGGGCGGCATGGCGGGTTCTGGCGGGAATGGCACGGCAGCAACCATTCAGTGCAATGTCAGCGTTCAGGGTGATATTGATGCCACCGTCACAGTGATGGATGCCGGTGGTAAGGTCATGGACAAGGGCGGCAACTCGAATCATCACTCGCACTAACAAAATGCTTTTTCATCCCCTTTAATAACCAACCATCCTAGCGGGGGCGATACTGCCTCCATGAATATTCATTCTGTTTACTGGCAACCGGCCCTGCAACACCCTGGCGAACTTGTCGAGGGCGTTGCCGATATCACACAGGCCATTCACATCATTCTGCGCACGCCACGCGGCAGCGATCCGCATCGTCCCGAATTTGGTAGCAACCTGCACCTCTACATCGACTACCCGATTGACCGGGCAATTCCGCACGTCGTGCGGGAGACGGTCGAAGCGATCAAACGCTGGGAGCCGCGCTGTAAGCTTATGGCCGTGAAGCCGCTGATTGATGGCACGCATATGACACTGCGCCTGAGTTGGGAAACAACCAGCGGCGTACCACAGGCTACGGAGGTGCTATGGCGGTAACAACCGAACCGGTCTTTATTGAACGCGATGTGGCAAAGATTACCGCTGAGTTGATTGCTAAATATGAGGCAGACAGCGGTAAGATACTGTATCCCGCCCAGGCTAAACGCCAGCTGATTGATTTGATGGCCTACCGTGAAATGCTGGTACGCAGTGCGATTCAGGATGCGGCCAAACAGAATCTGGTGCGTTATGCCCGTGCGCCGATGTTGGATTATCTCGGCGAACTGGTGGGAACGTATCGTCTCGCGGCATTGGCCGGGCAGACAACGCTGCAGTTTAGCGTCGAAAATGTGTTGTTGACCGATACGTTGATCCCTTCAGGAACCCGCGTCAGCGCATCCGACAGCGTCGTATTTGCGACCGACAGCGATGTGATAATGAGGGCTGATACACTGAGCACAACAGTGGCTGCAACCTGTACGCAGGCGGGGGACGTTGGCAACAACTGGCAACCGGCGCAAATCAGCACGTTGCTGGATGAAATTGACGATATCGATTTCACGGTAAGGAATCTTACTGCCAGTGCTGGTGGTTCTGATGAAAAGAAATCGATGACCGGCTGCGCGAACGCATCCAGTTAGCCCCTGAGTCCTTCAGCACGGCAGGCTCAAAGCTGGCCTATCGGTATCATGCGCTGAGCGCTCACCCCGATATTGTCGACGTTGCGGTGGTCAGCGCTGAACCTGGCACTGTGCATTTATATCCATTGCTGTCGACGGGCCTGCCTGATGACAGTGTGCTGGCGCAAGTAATCAGCGTTTGTTCAGATGAAAAAGTCCGGCCACTCACGGATACGGTAGCCGCAAAATCCCCGGTTCCGATTGAATACTCACTTCATGCCAGATTGACGCTCAAACGCGATGTGCAGGCATTGCCAGTGAAACAGGCGGCACAACAGGCGGCATTAGCCTGGACAGAACAACGTCGGGCAACACTAGGACAGGACATCGTCTCCAGTCAGATTAATGCCACCTTGTTGCTCGATGGGGTTTACAGCGTTGAGTTGCTATCCCCGGCATTGCTGGTGCTTGATGACTGGCAACTCGCTATCTGTACCGACATCGCAATAACCATTGCAGGTGCGGCTGATGAGTAAAAGCCTTCTCCCGCCCCCGCTGGCGTCTGATCTGCGATTTAGCGTGCTGGCATCGCTACTGGACAGATTCGACGTGCTGCAGGTTGAAGCCGTCATTGTCTATCTGGTCGATATCGTCGACAGCAGCGCACTGGATGCACTTGCCGAGCAGTTCTCACTGAAGGAAGACGGTTGGCGATTGGCTGAGTCTGAAGATGCCCGCCGCGCCATGATTAAGTCAGCGATAGAGCGGCATCGATTCAAAGGAACTGAATGGGCCGTTCGTGACGTTATCCGTAGTCTTGACTTTGGTAATGTTGAGTTAATCGAACACATCAGACGCCTCAGTTACAACGGTATCCGCAGTTATAACGGCCATATGGTTTACGGCGACCCCAGTAAATGGCCGGTTTACCGCGTTCTGCTACAACAACCCATCACCAATGACCAGGCGCAGATGCTGCGTAACACACTGGAAATGATTACCCCCCGCCCGCTGCCTTTTGGCCAGTCTGGAATATCTGGGGGTGCCTATTCGCTACAACGAAACCGCGTCATATGACGGTTGCTACAATTACGGGAGTGCATAATGGCTAACCTACCTGAACAAAAAGAATGGATTGATGGTATTTATCAACTGGAGACGTCTGACCCCGTTATCGGTGGCCCCGGTGGTATTTCCAACCGACAAGCGGAACAGTTGGCCAAGCGTACTGCATATCTGAAAGACCAGCAGGAAAAAACAGGTGAGGATTTATTATCTCATACCAAAGCGGCTGACCCACATACACAGTACGCACCTAAAGCCAGCCCCACGTTGACGGGAACGCCAACAGCGCCAACTGCAGCAGCGGGCGTCAATAACGCACAAATCGCCACAACGGCCTATGTGATGGCGGCTATTGCTGCGCTGGTCAATGGTTCTCCAGGTGCATTAGATACGTTAAAAGAGCTGGCCACTGCGTTGGGAAATGACCCTAACTTTTCGACCACCATATTGAATAAGCTGGCGCAAAAACTGGAGAAGGAACAAAACGGCGCAGACATTCCCGACAAAACAAAATTCATGGAGAATATGGGATTAAAATCGGCCGGTACACGGGCGGTAGGCACGGGAGGGGATGATATTCCGGATATTCCGGATATTACGCTTAGTGATGGTCGCTATTTAGGGAAAACTGCCACGGCGGCAGCGGCAACGAAACTGGCTACCGCGAGAAAAATTGCTAGCATGATGTTTGATGGCACTGCCGATATCATACTGACGCCTGCAAATATAGGTGTATTAGCGGTTACTGGCGGCACTCTGACGGGCAATCTGGTTTCGACGGCCTCAGATGTGTTACGCATGATTTTTGGAGGGTATGGAGCCATTGTCAGACAGGACGGCGGTGGATTCTATATTCTACTGACGAATAAGGATGCGGCCAACGGAGCATTCAATAGCCTGCGACCACTTCGAATTGACCTGGTCACAGGAAATATTGAGTTTGGTCACACGGCTAACGCCTCTGTGCTTCAGGAAAAAGGTCAGCGCGTCTACAGTCCTAACAATAAGCCCTCAGCGGCAGATATTGGCGCGTTGCCTGCAGGAGGGACAACAGCAGCAGCCACAAAATTATCAATGCCCAGAAAAATTGCCGGAGTGGCATTCGACGGTACGGCGGATATTGCATTAACTCCGGCTAATATCGGTGCATTACCCGTGGCAGGAACGGCAGCAACGGCGACTAAGCTGGCAACAGCACGCACAATTAATGGCGTGGCCTTCGATGGCACAGCGAATATCGCACTTACTCCAGCCAATATCGGCGCATTGCCTGCTGCTGGAACGGCGGCAGCGGCCACTAAACTAGCGACAGCAAGGAAAATTAATGGTGTTGCATTTGATTGCTCGAAAGATATTAACCTCACTCCAGAAAACCTCGGTTTAGTAGAAATCGTAGAGAC
>NZ_PEHF01000056.1 GCF_015762685.1 Candidatus Symbiopectobacterium sp. 'North America'
ACCGTTTCCCGGTAATCAACATGGGCTGGCTAAAGTGGAGCGGTAATATGCAAAGTTATTTAGGCGTGTTACTCATAATTAACGGCGATTTCTACTCGCCGTATGTCTATCGGGCGATAAACACGCCCTTTACCTTCCAAGAAATAGGTAAAACGAAACTCGCTGGTGGCTGGCAAACCACGAAAAGCCTGTGTCTGCCCACTTCCACCCTCAATTTCAGTGCAGCGTTGTACTGTACACAATTTAACGCGTAAGCCGGGGTCATATACGCCATCGATGGCATAGCGCCAATATACCACAGTGATCGAATTATCCGGGTTGACGCCTTGCAGCGGTGTAGGAGCCAAAGGTGCAGAGTTGAGCAGTTGGCCGCGATACGTCAACATCACCCCTGATTTGCTGGCGTTCCATCCACCTTGTCCTGCAAAAACGGCCAGAGGTACAAGTGCCAATAACAAGACTGAGAGCCGTCTCAAACTCATTATGCTTCTCCAATCATTGCCGTCATTCTTATCTGCCGACTGTCACTGATTTCAAGGTTGGATAGCACCGCCATCTGCGGCAAACTACGTTGTAAAAAGCGCGCAAACAAACCACGTAATGCATGGTTTACCAACAGAACCGGAGGAGCCCCCAACATTTCCTGGCGACTTAGCGCCTGCCTGGCCTGTGCCAAAAGTCTATCGGCAAGGTCCGGTTCCAATCCTCCACCACCTTGCAGCGCTTGCAATAAGATTCGCTCAAGGGAACTATCCAAACCAATCACTTGCAACTCCCCATCGCCAGGGAACCATTGCTGGATAATGGCCCTGCCCAAAGCAACGCGCACCACTGTCGTCAGCTCATAAGGATCGGGTTGTATAGGCGCGTGCTCAGCAAGTGTTTCAACAATAGTACGCATATCACGTATAGAGACTTTCTCTTTAAGCAGATTTTGCAACACCTTGTGCAAGGTGGTCAGCGTGACAACACCCGGGATCAAATCCTCAGTCAACTTCGGCATTTCCTGCGTGACACGGTCCATCAGTTGCTGCGCTTCCTGGCGGCCAAACAGCTCACTCGCATAGAGCCCAATAAGATGATTAAGGTGTGTAACAACCACGGTGCTCGCTTCCACTACCGTATAACCTTGCGTTTGCGCCTGCTCCTTCAACACCCCTTCAATCCACACAGCAGGCAAACCGAATGCCGGATCTTGTGTCTTGTCACCCGGCAATTCGCCAAACGCATTTCCAGGGTTAATGGCCATCCAGCGACCAGGATAAGCCTCGCCGTGTCCCACTTCAACCCCTTTCATCAGGATACGGTAACTTGCAGGAGGTAATTCCATATTGTCACGAATGTGCACCACTGGCGGCAGGAAGCCCATCTCTTGCGCGAATTTTTTGCGAATACTGCGAATTCTCCCCAGCAGTTCACCATCCTGCTGATGATCGACTATGGGAATCAGTCGGTAACCCACTTCCATTCCCAGTGGATCTTCCAACTGCACATCAGACCAGGTTGCTTCAATGACCTTGGGTTTCTCATGTAACTGTTGTTCAACGCCAGCGACAGGCACAACGCCCTCACGGTTTTTCATCCACCAGGCCAATCCGAGTAGCGCTGCGGTGAAGAGCAAGAAGACAAAGTTAGGCATCCCCGGTACCATGCCGATCAGCCCCAGCACCCCAGCGCTAAGAATCATCACTAGTGGATTATTGAACAGTTGAGTGACCATTTGCTGGCCAACATCCTGATCTGTGCTCACGCGGGTAACGATGACACCTGCCGCTGTCGAGATAACTAACGCTGGTATTTGCGCCACCAAACCATCACCGATGGTCAACAAGGTATAGCTTTCTGCTGCCTGGCCCATCGACATGTTGTGCTGCACAACCCCAACCAACAACCCACCGACAATGTTGATCACCATAATGATCAAACCAGCGATAGCGTCTCCACGCACAAATTTACTGGCCCCGTCCATTGAACCGTAAAAGTCGGCTTCCTGGGTAACTTCCGCACGACGCTTTTTCGCTTCATCTTCACCGATCAAACCGGCGTTTAAATCTGCATCAATTGCTATCTGTTTACCGGGCATCCCATCCAGGACAAAACGGGCCCCTACTTCAGCAATACGTCCGGCACCCTTGGTGATCACCATAAAGTTGATTAACACCAAAATAATGAACACCACGATACCGATAGCAAAATTGCCGCCCACCAAAAAGTGACCAAATGCCTCTACCACGCGTCCCGCTGCCGCTGTACCTGTGTGACCTTCCAGCAAAATAATACGCGTCGATGCAACGTTCAGCGACAGACGCAACAATGTAGAGAACAACAAAATGGTTGGGAAGGCAGCGAAATCCAACGTGCGTTGCGTGAACATTGCGACCAATAACACCATGATGGAGAGCGCAATGTTGAAGGTAAAGAGCAGATCCAAAATGAAGGGAGGCAGCGGCAACAACATCATGGAAAGGATCAGAAGGATGAGAACTGGGCCCGCCAAAATTTGCCACTGGGTGTTTTTAAACGCTGTAGGTAGTCGCAGTAAAGAGGCCAAATCAGGCATCGGTATTCATCTCTTCAGGTGGTACAAAATCAAGCGCTTTCGGGACAGGAAGATATTTGGGTTTACGCGGGATGAGTCCCCCCTCACGCCACCAACGTCTTAGTTGGTAAACCCATGCCAATACTTCTGCCACGGCAGCATACAGTGTTGCTGGAATGTGTTCGCCAATTTCTGCATGGCGAAACAGAGCACGCGCCAATGGCGGTGCCTCCAAAACAGGAATGCGATGTTCGGCACCAAGCTCTCGAATACGCAGGGCAATTTCTCCAGCCCCCTTTGCCAAGACCCGGGGTGCACTCATTTTTTTATCATCATATTGCAGGGCGACAGAATAGTGTGTCGGGTTGGTAACGATCACATCTGCCTTTGGCACATCGGTCATCATCCGTCGCTGGGCCAGCGCACGTTGCTGTTGACGTATCCGACCTTTCACATGCGGATCGCCTTCACTTTGCTTATGTTCATCGCGGATATCCTGTTTACTCATCCGCAATTTTTTTAAATGGCTCCAAAGCTGCCAGAAAACGTCAAAAGCCACCATGGGAATAAGCCCCACAATGACAAAAAATGCGCATATTGCTACCAGCTCCAGCGCATCTCCTAACGCGGCAATAGGCGGTTCAGAGACCAGATGGAGCATCTTTGGCCAGTTATGTAACAAGAACCAGCCAGCAATTAATCCTACCAATATAGACTTGAGGATGGCTTTAAACAGCTCGGCCAACACTTGCGAAGAAAATATGCGCTTTAATCCACTGATCGGATTCAGCTTTGTCAGATCGAATTTAATGAAGCTGGGACTAAACAGCACTCCCCCCAGTAACATCGGGGCAGCAATAGCCACCAGTACAGCGCCAACCATTAAAGGAACCAACGCTGAAACACCTTGCATCAACAATGACCCCAAATGGCGTAATAATAGCTTCTCATCACTGACTAACCTGGGGTCAAAATGAAGCCCTTGCGCCACTATGCCCGAAAGTTTCCGCGCCATAGAGCTGCCACCAAACCATAAGAGTGCCAGCCCTGAAATCAACATTAACAGCGACGTCAATTCGCGCGAACGCGGAATCTGCCCCTCTTCCCTCGCCTTTTCTTGACGGTGGGGTGTGGGGGCCTCTGTTTTTTCCAGATCGCTATCTTCAGCCACAGCCGTGTTCCGATCGCATTCATTCAGGTTAAGGATTAATGCTTAGCATGACAAATGTCCGCAATCCTTATGGCTTGAACAACGAAACAAACCTATAGCTTATTCAGGGATAGAGTAATACCAATAGAAACACAGTGACTGATCCACAGATCAATAACTGTGCAAAAGAAGCGTGCATCAGTGGGAGGCCCTGCACTGCCGCACTCCCCTGACTGCATTAGAAACCCAGGCTGTCGAGCAAGTCATCAACCTGATCCTGACTGGATACCACGCCTGCGGCGGTTTTATCCATCTGAGGACCATTGAGCAAGCTGTCATTTGGCCGTTTCTTCTCAGCCGATTGCTCTGGCATGTTTTCCAACAACACCATCAGCAATTGTTTTTCGATTTCCTGAATTACCGTCATCATGCGTTTGATAACCTGACCGGTAAGATCCTGGAAATCTTGCGCCATCATGATTTCCATCAGTTGCGCATTGGTGAAAGAGGTGTGCTGCGGTACGTCATTCAAATAATTACGCGTATCCGTGACCAGTTCTTTTGCTTGCGCCAGTTCAATCGGATTTTCGAACCATTGATCCCAACGCGCTTTCAGCGCCTTGGCTTCCATTTCCAGTCGGTTCTGGACGGGTTGTGCGGCCTCAACGCTGCTTAATGCGCGTTCTGCCGCCTGTGCCGTCATTTGCACGACATAGTCAAGACGATCGCGCGCATCGGGAATCGCTTCCGCGGCTTCTGCGATGGCCTGATCCAAACCCAGTTCACGCAAGCTGTCACGCAGCATGCGCGTCAATTGGCCAATACGGGAAATGATCTCCGTTGCAGAGGCAGTATCATTCACCGGTAGCATAGGATGTGATGTCATACGATCCCCTTACATGCCTAATTTTTCGAAAATCTTATTCAGTTTTTCTTCCAGGGTCGCAGCTGTGAACGGCTTAACCACATAGCCGCTAGCGCCCGCCTGAGCGGCAGCAATGATGTTCTCTTTTTTCGCTTCCGCCGTGACCATCATGACAGGCAGACTCGACAGTGAACCATCAGCACGGATCGTTTGCAGCAGCTCCAGACCATCCATATTGGGCATATTCCAGTCGGAAATCACAAAGTCAAAACCGCCTGCGCGCAATTTATTCAACGCGTCAGCACCATCCTCTGCTTCTTCCACATTATTAAAGCCCAGTTCCTTCAGTAGGTTACGAACAATGCGGCGCATCGTCGAAAAGTCGTCCACTATCAAAAATCTGAGTTCTTTATCGGCCATACCTACTCCTAATTTTTATTGCTCCCTGGGAGCTGCTGTTGCTATATACGTAATGCCTGTCCGGCAGAAATTTGTGCCAACATACGCTGGCTCACCTGGCTTAAATCTACCACCTCATCGACGCCCCTCATCGCAATTGCTTCGCGTGGCATACCAAACACCACACAGCTTGCCTTATTTTGCGCCAGAGTGTAAGCACCAACCTGATGCATTGCCAACATCCCTGCGGCACCGTCGTTTCCCATCCCCGTGAGGATAATCCCCACGGCATTTCGCCCGGCATACTGCGCCACCGAACGAAATAATACGTCTACCGACGGACGATGCCGGTTTACCGGTGGCCCGTCATTCAACCTGACCTGATAGTTGGCACCGCTTTTCACCAACTCCAGATGGCGTGCTCCGGGTGCGATATACGCGTGCCCGGGTAAAACGCGCTCACCATCTTCCGCTTCTTTTACCGTAATCTGACACAGTTTATTCAAGCGCTCAGCAAAAGATTTGGTGAAACCCGGCGGCATATGCTGGGTTATCAGCAAAGCCGGGCTGTTTGTCGGCAATGGTTGCAGCACTTGGCGAATCGCTTCGGTCCCCCCCGTCGACGCACCAATAGCGATCAGTTTTTCACTGCTGAGAATCGGCATGTGATGAATAATTTTGGTCGGCTCGCTGGACGCACTGCGCTGCGGCAGGCGCGCCTTAGCCGCCATGCGAATCTTCTCAGCGATCATCTTGCTGTAGGCTAACATGCCTTCGCGAATCCCCAACTGCGGCTTGGTGACAAAATCCAGCGCGCCCAGTTCCAACGCGCGTAACGTCACCTCGGACCCTTTCCCCGTCAGCGACGAGACCATCACCACAGGCATCGGCCGCAAGCGCATCAGTTTTTCCAGAAAGTCCAATCCGTCCATGCGCGGCATTTCCACATCCAGCGTCAATACCTGCGGATTAAATTTTTTGATCAGATCGCGGGCAACCAGCGGATCGGGTGCGGTCGCAACCACTTCCATATCTGGGTGGCTATTAATAATTTCCGTCATGATCTGACGCATAAGCGCTGAATCATCTACACAAAGTACTTTAATCTTGCTCATTATCTTTCCTTAGCCAGCCCATAGACCGTCTGCCCGCGCAAGTAGAACTCCCGACTGATCTGGCTGAAGTTTTCTGAATGGCCGGCAAATAATAACCCACCCGGCTTAAGCATAGGAACAAAGCGACGCAAAATACGCTCCTGCGTCTCTTTATCAAAGTAAATCATTATATTACGGCAGAATATAGCATCAAAAGGCGCAGGAACATCCCAAGTCGGTGCCAACAGGTTCAACTGTTGAAAATGCACCATCGCGGCAAGCTCAGGCCTTACGCGTACCAAGCCACTGTGTGGTCCAGTCCCGCGTAAAAAGAATTTTTGTAACTGCTGGGGAGAAAGCGTGCGCAGTTCCTCCTGACGATAAATACCCGCCGTGGCTTTTTCCAGCACCTGGGTATCGATATCGCTGGCCCAGACCTGGCACCCACTAACGCGGTTACCCAGCACCTCCGCCAACGTTATCGCTAATGAATACGGCTCTTCACCGGTGGATGCCGCCGTACTCCATACGGTATAGCCATTCGGCCTTGACCGCGCATGCTCGACAAGGATAGGAAAATGATGCGCCTCACGAAAAAACGCCGTCAGATTTGTCGTCATGGCATTAACAAACGCCTGCCATTCAGAGCTATTGACGTCTGCTTCCAGCAGCGCCAGATATTGCCCAAAATCATTGAGCCCCAAAGTACGCAGCCGCCTTACCAAGCGATTGTAAACCATTTCCCGTTTATGATCGGCCAGCACAATGCCAGCACGTTGGTAAATCAACTGACTGATACGCCGAAAATGGGTATCCGACAACGGCAATCTATCGACCATCTGCGTCAGAATAGACGCAGATTTAAGACGATTTGGCGATGGGTTATTTTTCATATCAAACCGCTCAAACATCAATTAAGGTTATAGAGAGAGTCAATCCAGCCTTTCCTTCAACGCGAGTGCAGGTGTTACTTTGTAAGTATTAGTCGATATTTCGTCGTCGGTCACGTCAAGACGGAAAACTGAAACTGCATCCGTCAACATCATCGCCTGGGCTTCCAATGCCTGAAAGACGGATGAGGCTTCCTCCACCAACGCGGCATTCTGTTGCGTTGCACTGTCCATTTTTGTCACCGCTTGAGCAACCTGCTCAATGCCTCTGCTCTGCTCGTCAGACGCAATTTCACCCATAGATGTCCGTCACACGCTTCACTGACGTAACGATATCATCCATGGTATTACCCGCGTCTTTCACTAGCACCGAGCCTTGCTCAACGCGGCCCACCGATTCCTCTATCAGCGCTTTGATCTCCTTGGCTGCCTGCGCACTGCGCTGTGCCAGACTGCGTACTTCGCCTGCCACCACGGCAAACCCACGCCCTTGTTCGCCCGCCCGCGCCGCTTCAACGGCTGCATTTAGCGCCAGAATATTGGTCTGGAAAGCAATGCCATCAATCACCCCGGTAATGTCACTGATTTTACGTGAACTCACAGCAATATCCTGCATCGTTTTCACTACGCCGGCGGTGATTTCCCCCCCTTTATGGGCAGTGTTCGTGGTCTCCTGCGCCAATTTGGAGGCCTGATGCGCATTGTCCGCATTTTGCTTCACGATGGCAGTCAGTTCTTCCATGCTGGCGGCTGTTTGTTCTAACGCAGGCGCCTGTGATTCAGTGCGTGATGATAAATCCACGTTGCCGGAGGAAATCTCACGCACACCCATCAGCATCCCGGTAGCACCTTGCCGCACGGTATGTACCGTCGAGGCAAGCGAGGTCTGCATGTGCTGCAGCGCCGAGAACATCACCCCAATTTCATTCTGACCGTAGTCGGCGATTTTTACCGTCAGGTGTCCCTGCGCGATATGCTCAAAATGCTCACGCATGATGGTCAACGGCGTCAGGATGATTTTGCGCAGCCACACCACGGCCACAGCGACCAGCGCCAAGGAAAGCACCACAACAATGCCAAACGACCAGGTTGAATGGTCATAGGAATCGCGGCTTGCCTGACCGGCCTGCTGCAAATGAGTCTGAACGTAGGTCAGATAGGCAGAAAAGCTCTTCTCAAAATTATCCTGAAATGACTGGGTAGGCTGGTCTAGGAAAGGTTGTAGCTGGCCTTTATCCAGAAAACCAATCAGCTCGGCCAACGCACCGTTGAGCTTGTCGTAGCTCGCTTTAGTGCCCTCAGCCAGACGCTGTCCTTCCTCCGTTAACTGCGTGGTAGCAACAAACTGCTTGAAATAGACATCCGCCTGCGCCAGAGAGGCACGGGCACTATTCATCAACACGGAGACTTGCTCTTGCGGCACGTTACGCGCCGCGCGGGTTGCCGCACGGTTCAACGTATTACGGGTTTGCAGCAATGCCACCCAACTCTGGCTTAAACTGTCGCGCTGCTGGCTGACGGTCTCCACGCGCGTAAAATTCTGATAGTCCATTTTGAACGCCGTAAAGGATAAGCTGCTGGATACCAACTGCACGGCACAAAACACAAACAACAACACAAACAAACCGGTAGAAACACGAATCCGCGTCAACATACTGCCTCCAACCTCAGTGATCGGTCAGCTTCACACCGACACGATCGATAAGCTATTGTTTTAAAATGCTTATTTATAAATCACTGTGCCTGAAATACGCGTGGCCTTTCGGTTAAAACGTTTCCCAGTTATCTGAGGCCGCAGCCCCTGCTTTTTTCTTATTGTCCGCAGAGGCGGTCGGGAGCAATGCCGGGCGCGTCGCCGTGTCAACCGTGGCCAGTGCGGATGATGCGATCCGCGAACGTCCCCCCGTTGCTGGTAACTGGAAGACCGCAACGGCCTGGTTCAATCCAATAACTTGCTGTTCGAGTGCGGCCGCAGCGGCGGCGGATTTCTCTACAAGCGCAGAGTTTTGCTGAGTTACGCGGTCCATTTCCGTAACAGCCTGCCCAATGCCCTTGCTCTGTTCGTCAGAGGCAGAAGCGATTTCCCCCATGATGTCGGTCACGCGTGTCACCGCGCTGAGAATTTCGCCCATGGTTTCGCCCGCGCTTTCTACTAATACAGATCCTTCATCGACACGATTTACAGAATCTTCAATCAAAGTTTTAATTTCTTTCGCTGCCTGGGCGCTACGTTGTGCCAAATTGCGCACCTCTCCCGCCACCACGGCGAAACCGCGGCCCTGCTCTCCCGCTCGTGCGGCTTCAACCGCCGCGTTCAACGCCAGAATATTGGTCTGGAGCGCGATACCATCAATAATGCTGGTAATATCGGCAATTTTCTGCGAGCTACCGGCAATGTTGTGCATGGTTTTCACGACATTATCGACCACCTTGCCACCGCGTTGTGCGGTTTCTGATGCGCTCAACGCCAGTTGGCTCGCCTGACGCGCATTTTCCGCATTCTGTCGCACCGTTGCCGTCAGTTGTTCCATGCTGGCCGCCGTTTGCTCCAGTGACGACGCTTGCTCCTCGATACGCGATGAGAGATCGTTATTCCCTGCGCTGATTTCTGATGCTCCGGTGTAGATCGCATCGGCACCATGGCGCACCGCTCTCACCGTGCTGATCAATTCTGACTGGATGTGGCGCATGCTGTCTGCCAATATGCCCATTTCATTGCGGCTATGATAATTAATGTTCTGAGTCAGATCGCCGCGCGCAATGTGTTGCGTATGTTCCACAATATTATTCAGCGGATGAATTAATATACGTTGGATAGCAAACCAGGCAGACAAGATTACAGCGACAACAACAGAAATTACTGCCCCAAAAATCCAGAGAGCCGATTGATAAGCGCTTTCGTTACGTGAAATTTCTGTGTTATATAATTTTTCACTTTCTACTTTATAAGCATTGTACGCTTTTTCAAATCCATCCTGATAGCTTTGCGTTGGCTGATCGATAAACTTTTTTATATCTCCTGCGGAAAGCAGTTGAATTAACTCGGTCAATGCAACATTTAATGTCGTATAATTCTGTTTGACATCTTGCGCGATGGCATTGCTCTGCTGTGTCGAGCGCGCTACGCGTTCATAGCCTGCGAACTATTTGTTTGTACTGCCTAATTGCCGCTGTCCATCCTCCAGCAACGCTTTTACCGATGACCCGGTGCCCGCCCAGTGGCATCGAGCGCAAATCGACTTCCTGCGAGATTAAGGGTATTTCGCGTTTGCAATAAATATGACCAACTCGCATCAAACGCAGATTTTTGATTATTAATGATAAGCGTATTGCCAAATACCTCTTTATCATTTTTTAACGCATTAAAAAATAGCCCTCCGGAAACAATTTGCAGGACACCAAATAGTAGCAGTACACAAAGTAGCGCTGTGACAATTTTGATACGATTCAACATATGACGCCTTTTAAGTAAACGAATAGCCGGAAGACCAGCATCAGAGAGGAATAAGTTCCAGATAACCTAAATAGAGAAAAGAGCAAGAAAAGTCAGAGCCATCCAGCGATGGCTCTGAAAAAAAGATTATGCTTTTGCAACGATATCAACTAATGCCATTTCTTCACTGCTCAGCAATTTCTCGATATCGACCAGGATGAGCATTCTCTCACCCAGTGAGCCAAGACCTGTCAAATATTCTGTGGACAGGGTTACTGCAAATTCTGGCGCAGGGCGAATCTGATCCGCCGTCAGCGACAGTACGTCAGACACGCCGTCAACTACGATCCCCACCACGCGCTGTCCCAGATTGAGGACAATCACCACGGTGTTGTCGTCATAATCCACTTCCTGCTGGGCAAACTTAATGCGCAGATCGACGATTGGTACGATAACGCCACGCAGGTTAGTCACCCCTTTGATAAAGGAGGGTGTGTTTGCAATGCGTGTAACCTGATCGTAACCCCGGATCTCTTGCACCTTAAGAATGTCGACGCCGTACTCCTCGTCGCCCAGTGTGAAAATCAGGAACTCCTGTCCCACGGTTTCACCGGCTATTTTTGTGACGTTGGCAAGTCCAGTCATGTTTTTCACCTTAATTATTCACGTTCTATGTGTTATTACGCCGCGGTCTCAACAACGCACTTTTCACGGTTCAATGCCTGTAACGCCGAAACGTCGACAATCAATGCCACGCTACCGTCACCTAAAATGGTCGCAGCGGAAACACCCGGCACTTTGCGATAGTTGCTTTCCAGATTCTTCACTACAACCTGGTGTTGACCAACCAATTGATCAACCAGCAAGGCATAGCGGCGACCTGCGCTCTGTAGAATGACGACGATACCCTGAGTCGCATCAGTCTTCGCGCCTTCAACATCAAAAATGTGGAACAGCTCAACCAGAGGCAAATATTCTCCGCGCACTTGCAGCACACGCTCTCCCCCCGCCAACGGATAAATGTCCTCGGCGCGCGGTTGTAACGATTCCATTACTGCACCCAACGGCAGAATGAACACTTCTTTGCTGACCTTGACGGACATGCCATCCAGTATTGCCAGTGTGAGCGGGAGCAGGATACGAATAGTGGTACCCTTGCCGGCCTGGAAGTGAATTTCAACATGTCCACCCATCTCCTGGATGTTACGTTTTACCACGTCCATTCCCACGCCGCGTCCAGAGACGTCTGTTACCTTTTCGGCCGTTGAGAAACCAGGAGCAAAAATCAACATACCGACGTCTTCGTCAGACATGTTTTCATTCACCGCCAAGCCTTGCGACATTGCTTTCGCTAAAATGCGCTCACGGTTCAGCCCCGCACCGTCATCGATAACTTCGATGCAGATATTCCCGCCCTGATGTTCAGCTAGCAGCGTCAAATTACCCACCGGCGATTTCCCGGCAGCAATACGTTTCTCTGGCGATTCAATACCGTGATCGAGACTATTACGTACCAAGTGAGTAAGTGGGTCAATAATTCGCTCAATCAGGCTCTTATCCAATTCGGTGGAGCTACCGATCTGGGTCAATTCTACCTGCTTGTCCAGTTTGGCGGCCAAATCGCGCACCAAGCGTGGGAAGCGGCTGAATACGTATTCCATTGGCATCATACGAATAGACATCAAGGATTCTTGCAAATCGCGCGCGTTTCGCTCCAACTGCCCCATGCTATTCAGCAGGTCGGCATGCGCCACCGGATCGAGCGCCGTAGAGCGCTGTGCCAGCATGGATTGCGTTATCACCAGTTCGCCGACCAGGTTGATTAACTGATCAACTTTTTCTACCGCCACACGGATGCTGGTATCACCCGTTTTTGGCCGGTTCTTGTTGGCATCGTGTGCAGGCTGTTGCGCCTTGGCCGCAGCAACAGATGCGGAAGGGGCTTCGACTTTGGCTTCAACCACAGGCTCTGGCGCGATTGGCGCTACGGCCAGTTCAGGCGCAGGTTCGGCGACGGGAGCAGCACTTGGCGTAGAGGCTGAAGGCGCGCCAAAATGGATCTGTTCAGGCTCTAACACAAAGCAGAGCACGGCGCTGATATCATCTTCACTTTCAGACGTCACCAACGTGACATCCAGACTGCTGTCCGTCTGCTGGGGATCTTTCACCGTTCCCAGGTTGCCCAGCTCTTCAAGCATTTGCGGAATTTCTTGCGTTTTAAGTCCGGTGAGCGAAATGCGCAATTCACCGTTTTCAGCCTGCGCGAGCGTTGGTGCGGGTGCGGCCGGCGCTCTGCCTTCTCCTTTGGCATCGAGCGCCAGTTGGCGCAGTGCCTGACAGATATACTCAAAGCTCTCGGCATTGGGTTCCTGAGCAGTTTTATAAACGTCCAACTGATCCTGCATAATATCTTTTGTTTCCAAAAACAGGTTGATGATATCGGTACTCAAATGCATCTCTCCGCGTCGCGCACCATCAAGCAGGTTTTCCATCAAATGGGTGGTTTCCTGCAATACGGTAAAACCGAACGTTCCCGCGCCGCTTTTAATGGAATGGGCGGCACGGAAGATGGCATTCATTTGCTCAGTATCAGGGGCTTGTGGATCTAATAACAACAAATGTTGTTCCATATCCGCCAGTAATTCATCTGCTTCATCAAAAAAAGTTTGATAAAAAGCACTCATGTCCATGCTCACGTGATCACCTCTGCTGCGAATCGTGGCTTATTGATGAAGGTGTTGCCTGGCTGTCCGAGCGGCTGGCAACGCGATGGTTGGTTGCTGGCGCCCTGAAGCAGGTACTCCATTCCCTGTCTGCGGCGATGCTGCACCGCCGCTATTATTTGTATTGGTATTACTGATACTGCTTACATTGCTGTTATTGGTGGCGCTGTTGTTATTGGTTGTGGTACTGCTCGAACTGGTGTTGCTGCTACCGGAAGGCGCACTGTTCGTTGGCCCCACGCCCGTGACGCCTCTCGAGACCGGCGCATTGCTTGCACCGTTATTGCTATTGTCGGCAGCCGGCTCGTCGGGTTTAGTGTTCTCGGCGGGCAAATTTTGCAAAGTTTCCGCTTTGTCGATATCAATCGCGCGGCTTTCGCTGTTTTCTTGCTCAATGGCTCGCTGCGCATCACGGTTAAGCACCATTAAGCTGATCCGGCGGTTAATGGCGTCGTTTTTGTTCGCGGCCTGTTTTAAACTCATGGTATCCGCCATGCCCACCACACGCAGAACCTTGCCATCAGACAGACCGCCCGCAATCAGCTCACGCCGGGAGGCATTTGCGCGATCCGCAGACAGCTCCCAGTTACTGTAGCCACGCTGCCCCTGGGCGTACTGTACGTCATCAGTATGCCCTGACAGGCTGATCTTATTGGGGATATCATTAAGAATGGGGGCTATCGCACGCAGGATATTGCTCATATAGTGCTCAACCTGCGCACTGCCGGTTTTGAACATGGGGCGGTTTTGGCTATCAATGATCTGGATGCGTAACCCTTCATCGACCATTTCAATCAGCAAATGCGGCCGTAGCGCTCTGAGGCGCGGGTCAGATTCGATCAGCTGTTCCAGTTGCTCGCGCAATTTGTTCAAGCGAATGTCATCGAGTCTGTCGCGCTGATTGGCTTCAGGAGGCATCTCCGGTTCGCGCTTGACGGCACCTTCCTGCTGGTTGTAATCATTGCCCCCGCCGGGAATCGGGCTGCTGTCTTCACTGGCGCGAGAGCCCGACGTTAACGCAACTTTGAGCGGAGTCCGAAAATATTCGGCAATCTGCGTCAATTGTGATGGGCTGGCGATGGCGATAAGCCACATTACCAAAAATAGCGCCATCATAGCGGTCATAAAGTCAGCATAAGCTATTTTCCATGAACCGCTATGGTGCGCCGCGTGGCTAGACTTCCTTTTCTTGCGTATTATCGGATGCTGATGTTTCATTATTCATTTTCCGCAGCCTGCTGAGCCGGTGCTTTCACACGACGAATATGTTCTTCCATCTCAGTGAAGGTCGGACGGACTGTGGAGTACAGCGTTTTACGCCCAAACTCAACGGCAATCTGCGGCGCATAACCGTTCAAGCTGGAGAGCAGCGTCACCTTGATGCATTGCAGAACTTTTACCTTTTCTGAATTCTTTTGACGCAGCAGTGATGCCAGTGGCGAAACAAAGCCGTATGCCAGCAAGATCCCCAGGAACGTCCCCACCATGGCATGCGCAATCATCATCCCCAGTTCAGCAGCAGGGCGATCGACGTAGGCCAAGGAGTGCACTACCCCCATAACCGCCGCAACGATACCAAACGCAGGAAGTCCATCCCCCATCAGGTTCAGACTCATTGCCGGCACTTCGAGCTCGTGCTCTAGCGTTTCGATTTCTTCGTCCATTAGCGTTTCGATTTCGAACGCATTCATGTTGCCGCTGATCATCAGGCGCATATAGTCGGTGATGAATTCAATGACGTGACTGTCGGCGATCACACGAGGGTAGCTGGAGAAAATCTCGCTTTCACGCGGACTGTCGATATCACCTTCCAGAGAAAGCATCCCCTGCTGACGCGATTTCGCCATCAGACGAAACAACAGCGCCATCAGATCCATGTAGAGATCCCGGCTATATTTGGATCCTTTGAACAATTGAGGGAAGGCGCGAACCGTACCTTTAATGGCTTTGGCGTTGTTACCGACGATAAACGCGCCCAGCACCGAACCACCGATAATCAGCAGTTCCGAGGGCTGATACAGCGCGCCCAGCGACCCGCCAACAATGAGGTAACCACCCAGTATCGAACCTATTATTACGAGATAACCCAATATAACAAGCACAAGAATTCCTTATAACAAATCGCGGGTGGAAGCTGAGGTAAAACATTCGTCGAGCAGGAATTTCTTGAGGAGGGATGTACTCAGCCCGAAACAACACGGGCTGAGACAGACTCACAACCGCCACCAGGCTCAGACAGCATGCTTTACCGGTTCATCCAGTAGTTGCGGTAGTATATCGGCAAGATTCGGTGAAAGTTTACGTCTTTTTACCGCTCTGGAGGGTGGCTGACACAAGCTGCAAACAAAACTGTTTTTCGGCAGATGAGCATGCGTAATAAACATCCCGTTGCAACAATTGCACGACGACAGCTGTAACATACCGCTATCCACGAAACGCACCAATGTCCAGGCGCGAGTCAAGGCAAGTAACGGCGTATCATTGTTGGGTGCGCACTGTTCAAGATAAAGACGGTATGCTTTGATAACGGCTTCAACGCCATTACAATGACTGGTCTTTAACAAAAAAGCGTACGCATTATAAAACATGGAAGAATGAATATTCTGTTCCCAGGTCATGAACCAGTCCGTGGAAAAGGGTAACATTCCTTTTGGAGGTGGGCTCCCCCGAAGCTCTTTATAAAGTTTAATTAAACGCCCACGACTTAATTGTGTTTCGCTTTCCAACATCTGCAATCGAGCACCCAGAGAGATCAATTCCATCGCTAAGTGGATGTCTTTTGCTTCCTGAACAATACTCTTTTCCGTCATTATTATGCCCTTTTCTTAGGCAAGTTATCATCTTTCGAAGATAACTGGTTTAATAAGTGACTCGACAGCAAAATTCCAGTATGGATTTGTTGTAAATCATCCACGCGGGATTCTTGTGTTAATAACTTGATCGTGTTGTGATCGTCAAAGCGAAAATGACAAATCAGTTGATTGGTTTCCGCCAGTTTAACCATCTGAGGCAGTGTGAGCTGCATCAGAGTATCTGCCATGGTTTCATCAATACCTAAACGGAACATTGAAGAAGCTTTTTCGTCGTTGATTAAACGTTGTGCCAGTAACAGATAAGACAGATTTATGTCATAAATGTGCTTGAGTAATTCAGAGGTACCCATATTTCCCATCTCGACAGGCTATGTTCAAAGCATAAGTTGGGGGATAGAGGCTATCGCCCGGTTAAAAATCACTCTCCATCGATGGCATGAAAGCATTCGGTGCCAGAGACTATTTTTTGTTACTTTACTTTCTTATTATGACAATCACACGCTACAGCCAACTTCTTTTGCTGCCCAACTCGCTTATCCATTAACCCCGTATGACAACCTAAATCACTGCATCAGAAAGCATAGGATTATTCCTAAATCTTCGCAACTGTACCGCCTAATCCCTCAAACACACAACGCGACCAGAGAATCATTTTAGTAATTATGTGAGACAAGTCACATAATTGAAAGGTATTATCACAAAAAGCCGTGTGGTAAGAACTCTTACCAGATCGTTTATTGCCCATCTTTTTCACAAGTAGCATTTCACTTCACTAAAGCGGGTACAGTTATACCTTTTTCAAATGGGTTTATCTTAATGATAGATATATAAAAAATGTAACAAGATTACGCACCTGTCAGCGATACCCAACGTGAGTACTCCGTGGCGATAAGTGTAGGAGAGGATAACCATTATGTCTCAACCAAATGTCACTCGCCCTAACTTTGCAGTAGTATCAAAGCCGTTTTTTGTTACTTTGAATCTAGGGTGATTATAAAATGTACAACTTTAGTTATTACAACCCAACGCGCATCGTGTTTGGTCAGGGAAGAATTGCAGAGATTAATCAACATATTCCCGTCAATGCGCGGGTGCTGATTACCTACGGCGGGCAAAGTGCGGAAAAGTACGGCACGCTTGCCGAAGTCAGGCAAGCACTTGGTGAGCGTTTCGTTGTGGAGTTTGGCGGCATTGAAGCCAATCCCCACTATGAAACTTTGATGAAGGCCACACAGTTAGCAAAAGAGAACAATGTCGATTATCTACTGGCTGTGGGTGGCGGTTCGGTCGTGGATGGCACCAAGTTCATTGCCGCCGCCTATTACCATGGAAATGTGTGGGATCATTGGGTTAATAAAACACCACTCACTCAGGCGCTGCCCATGGGCTGTGTCATGACCTTACCCGCCACAGGTTCGGAGATGAATGCCACGTCGGTGGTCTCCAACATTGCATCAGGCGCCAAAGTAGGTTTTAACCATCCGCTGCTCTTCCCTCAGTTTGCGGTTCTCGATCCTGAGAAATCCTATACCCTGCCCGCTCGGCAAGTCGCTAACGGCGTGGTAGATGCCTTCGTCCACGTTATCGAGCAATATCTCACTTTCCCCGTCTATGGCAAAGTGCAAGACCGCTTCGCTGAAGGGTTACTGCTAACACTGTTGGAAGAAGGTCCCAAAGCGCTTACGCAGCCTGAAAATTACGATGTACGAGCCACGCTAACCTGGAGCGCCACGTTGGCGTTAAACGGGCTTATCGGCGCAGGTGTGCCACAAGACTGGGCTACGCACCGTATCGGCCATCAGCTCACCTCACTGTACGGCTTAGACCACGCACAAACGCTCGCCGTATTACTTCCTTCTTTATTATATGTGCAGCGCAATAATAAGCACGAGAAGCTTTTGCAATATGCCATGCGCATCTGGCAAATAACCGAGGGTGATGAGGAGACCCGCATTTCCCAGGCGATTGCAAAAACGCGCGATTTCTTTGAACACATGGGTATCAAAACCCGCATGCGCGATTATGGATTACCACCGGACGCGGTGGAGGCGATAATCCACAATCTGAAAGTCTTTAATCTTTTACCGCAGGGTGAAAGACAGGATATTGATGAAGTAATGGCAAGAGAAATTCTGACACTCAGCTATTAAATTCGATCCCCTCGGCGGTTGCACGAAGGGGATATCGGCTTATTTTGTCTGGGGAGACCGGTTTACCAACCCAATCCCCAGACACACCAGCACCAAATCAGCAGCATAACGCCACTGAAGGATGCTCTCATCGAGAAACAGCGCGGAGAGTACAGCACCGGCAATCGGGATCAGGAAATTGAAAGGGGCGACAGTGCCAACCTTGTTATATTTTAGCAATTGGCTCCACAACGCAAAGGTGATCGATGAAAGCAGTACAAGATAAAAAAGAATCAAGACAGAATTCCAGCCATAAACACTCAGTGAACCACCGCTTAAATACCCTGTCAGCGTAAGGATTATACCACCAATCGCCAATTGATACCCTGTCATCACTATCGGATCCATGGTTTGAGAAATACGTTTCCCATAAATTATTGCCGCTGATAGAATAAATGCAGCAATAACAACAAAACCGTCTCCCATATAATGTAAAACTGAAATCATCAAGGCCTTTTACATTAACAACAGTCACACCTAAAAAACCTAACAGGCAACCGATAGCTTTATTTGGTGTTATTTTATCATTGGTATAAAGACAATGTGCAAGTAGTACGCTAAAAAACGTACTGGTGGCATTCATAATAGACCCTTTTCCCCCTGTGGTATAAGCGAGTCCGATATAAAAGAAAATATACTGTAACGTCGTTTGTGTGATCCCGAGCACCGCTAATTGCCGGAGTTGCCCTGGCTTAAACCGCGCAATCGCCTTGCCACTCGCCAGCGCCAACAGTAGCAATAACCCGCCCGCCAGCACAAAGCGGTAACCGGCAAACACCAGCTTTGAGGCGATGTCCCCCTCTGCTATCAGGAACAAGGCATAGCCATTTTTGATGGCCGGATAGGAGCTTCCCCACAACAAGCAGCAAAGGGTTGCTAGCGCAAAAACTATTTTTTCATTGGTAAAAAATGCGGTTGTATTCTTCAAAAAAGACTCCAATAGAAACAGCCCACTGATGCAATAAAAGTAGGCGGATCGGCATTTATTTTTTCACGACAAATTTTTTACAACGACGTTACGAAACTCCACAAGCTACTTTATCAGCAACCAAAATGAAAATACGTTTTAAAAATCAAAAATTGTGATCGAGATCCCGACGACTACAATTAAGGCTTTTCACTATAGGCCGATTATCTTTTATATTGGTTGCGACTAAAAGGAACACTCGTTGTTACTGTAAGGGTGCTGAATACCAAAGATGCGTGATGTGTCTTGTTGTTTGGTAAATTGTAATCACTTTTCCTGAAAAATGAGCGAATGGACATGAAAATAACGTCACAATCTGAGCAGCAGGGGAAAACAAGTGTGTTGAATAATTTACGCTTAGTGCCTTTATTCGTTATCATTCTCGGCGGCATCATGTTGATGTTCGCCTTGTCGATAGGGACTTCCAGCTATTTTCTGGCACGCAGCAATCAATACCTCGCAGACGTCACGCAAGAAATCGACGTTCGCATGGGGCTTTCCAAGAGTTCCAATCACCTACGCACCGCGCGCTTACTCCTGATTCAGGCGTCTTCCGCTGCACGCATCGGTGATTCAGCTGTCTACAATGAAAACCTGAAGCAAGCAGCGCAACGCGTCGAGCAATCACAAAAAGCCTTTCAGCTGTATGAAAATCGCCCGATAAAAACTAAATATGATATTTCGCTCGATGCCGGATTAACCAAAGCATACGAAGACTATATCAAACAAGGGATAACTCCCATGATGGCGTCGGCAAAGGACGGTTTGTTCGAAGAAGTCCTGAGTCATGAGGCCGAAGAAGTTCGCGTTCTTGATGCTAATTACAACAAACCGTTGCTGGATGCGGTCGCTTACCGCACCGAGCGTGTACAGCAACTCAACAAGATAGCAACAGAGAACGCCACCTTAGGGTATGCCTTAATGGGTGCCAGCTTTGGTATCGCCCTGTTGCTCTCTTTGCTGACCTTTACGTTCCTGTGCGGCGCCTTGATCCGGCCGATGAACGCACTGGTGGCACGTATTCAACGCATTGCCCAGGGAGATCTCACGCAGCACTCGGTGAACTATGGCTCGAATGAAATCGGTACGTTAGGCAATAATGTGCAACACATGCAGGCCTCACTGGTCAACACCGTTGCCACCGTGCGTGAAAGCGCTGATTCCATTTATCAGGGTTCAACCGAAATCTCTTCCGGCAACACGGACCTGTCATCTCGTACTGAGCAACAGGCTGCCGCGTTAGAACAAACAGCCGCCAGTATGGAACAGTTGACGGCAACCGTTAAGCAGAACTCCGAAAACGCGCACCACGCCAGTCAGTTGGCAGCCAACGCCTCCAATAAAGCCAAGCAAGGGGGCAATATCGTTTCTAATGTGATTGAAACGATGGATAGCATTTCCGGCAGTTCGCGCAAGATTTCTGAAATAACCAACGTAATTAACAGTATCGCTTTCCAAACCAACATTCTGGCGTTGAACGCTGCCGTCGAAGCAGCGCGTGCCGGTGAACAAGGTCGTGGTTTTGCCGTGGTCGCCAGCGAGGTTCGTAGTCTGGCACAGCGCAGTGCGCAGGCGGCAAAAGAGATTGAAACATTAATCTCTGAATCGGTATCGCTGGTGAGCAGTGGTTCGACGCTTGTCGATCAGGCAGGGCAAACCATGAAGGAGATTGTTGATGCCGTTACCAATGTGACCGACATTATGGGCGAGATCGCGTCCGCGTCTGACGAACAAAGCCGTGGCATTGGTCAGGTAGGACAAGCGATTGCCGAGATGGACAGCGTCACGCAGCAAAACGCCACATTGGTGCAAGAAGCAACGGCAGCCGCCGCTTCGCTCGAAGAACAGGCTGCACTGCTGACACGCGCCGTGGCCGTGTTCAAGTTGCAAGAACAGCGTGCAACGCCGACACCTGCGTCATACACACTCGCATCAGCCAAAAGCGCACCGACTGCACTGCCGCCAGGGAATAAGAAAGCCACTAACAGCAGCGAGCATTGGGAAACATTCTAACTGCTTACTGGCCGGGCAGGTCTGCTTGCAGACCTGCTCCACTACCGGTGCGCGCTTTCCTGTTTCAGTTCCACAAAAATGCCTTCCGGATTTTCTTCTTCATTAAAAAACCAGATTCCCGCTGGATAGTCCGGTATGGCAACAAGGTACATCGTCCCTTCCAGAAACGGTTCGACCGCTAACACCACGCCTTCCCGTCGCTCTGCGCCGTCGGTTTTTACTGTAACAATATCATTCACTTTCACGGCGTATGCCCTCAACGTCGTCTTTAGCTGCTGGTCACAGCGTGTAAACGGTCATAGTGTTCCTGTGCCAACCGCACTGATTCAATGTTGGATTCTGCCCAGTGTGCCAAACTTTCGAACGTTTCCACCAACGTCAGTCCAACGGGCGTCAGTGAATACTCTACGGTAACCGGAACCGTGGCAAACACACGACGAGCGACCAAGCCATCTCGCTCCAGCTTTTTCAGCGTTTGCGACAATACTTTCTGGGTGATGCCTTCGATATCCCGCCGTAATTGATTAAAACGCGTCTCACCTGACTTCAAACGCCCAATAATCAGTATGGTCCATTTGTCTGCCAGCCGTTCCAAAAACTGGCGCGCCGGGCAGTGCGATGAATATACGCTGTAACCGGGTGCGGTATCGCCCTGAATGGGGTGTATTTGCATAATATCCTCCAGGAAACCTGGTATCGTTCAGGTGCCTTCTTATCAACACAGTATACCATATATACTATTTTTCCATCGAAAACTGATGCTTTCTTCAATCGCTTACAAAACCATCGCATCCGTCCCTGTTGTTACTGATGAAAGGAAAAGTGAACATGAGTAAGACTGTTGTTGTTTATTTCTCAGGATATGGCCACACCCAACGCGTCGCGGAGTATGTTGCACAAGGTGCTGATGCAACGCGTATCGCCGTGGATGAAAACGGTGACATTACCGCTGATGATTGGGAAACGCTGAATACAGCAGATGCCATCATTTTTGGTGCTCCCACCTATATGGGTTCGGTGCCCTGGCAGTTTAAAAAATTCGCGGATGCTTCTTCTAAAGCCTGGTTTACTCGTGCCTGGCAGGATAAGGTTTTTGGCGGTTTTACCAACAGCGCCAGCCTGAACGGTGACAAGCAGGTTAGCCTGATTTGGATGCAAACCCTGGCTTCTCAACATGGTGGCCTGTGGGTGAGCCTGCGCTTACTGCCCGCTAACACCAAAACAGCGACACGCGACGATGTTAACAACCTTGGTGGCTCCGTGGGTCTTCTGGTGCAATACCCTTCCGATGGCCCGGCAGATGATATTCCTTCCGGTGATTTGGAGACCGCGAAGCAGTATGGAGCACGTGTTGCCGCTGTAGCATCACGCCTGCGCGGATAATCTCTCCCGTTAATCTTCGGTTATCAAGTCAGCGACACGCTGGCTTTTTTATTTAACATGCCCATCTCTTCGTCATCATAGTGTCATCATTGATACACATAATGGTGGCTCGGCCATCTGGAGATGAAAAAATGATAACCATTCATGCCAAAAGTACGAGTGAAGCTGAAAAGTTGCTCGCTTCCGGCACCACCAGCAAAGTGCTTCTTGATTATTCCGTGACTACTGACGATTTTTTCAAAATCGCTGATGCATGGTGTGCGCAAGGTGCAAAGATCAGCAAGAAAGCAGGGATGTTTGTTATTTCGTTGAAAGGGTTTCGCATCCCTCCCAATGATTAGTCAACTAGCGAACTAAACGCGTACCTCAATTTCGAAGTACCCCTTTCGGTGACGACATTATGAATGCGTCGCCGCAAAAAACTATTTCCGTCTGGAACAGTCCTCTCAATATCATCATTTGTTTTTATTGTATTGGTTGATATTAAACTGCCGTTAAAAAAACTCATGTCACCTCATTTTTATGCGAAGCGTTTATTGGGTCGCGTTTATCCCTCTATGCCGATATTGTCAGCACTTGGATGAAGCCATGAAATATACCTTTTTTCGACTACTCCCAGTCATTTTTCTCGCGGCCTGTACCACAACAAAACAGCCTGAGCCGGTAGCAACAAACACATTTTCCCCGATGAGCGAATCGGAAGATGAACCAGAGATTGATAACTGTGCGGTGGGATGTCCTGTGGGGGGAAGCCAACAAACCGTGATACGCGAAGCCTATACATTAAACAATAATCGCAATACCCGGTTCGCCAATTGGGTAGCCTATAAAATCACACATAACACTATTGCCAATGGCGGTACCAGAAATTGGAGGCTCGACCCCGTGCTACCAGACTCGGACACGCTTGCCCCAGCCGCCTACACCGGTGCAAATGCTGCACTGTCTATCTATCGCGGACATCAGGCTCCGCTCGCGGGGCTTACTGGCTCATCCGATTGGCAATCACTCAACTATTTGTCGAATATCACGCCACAGAGGTCAGCATTAAACCAAGGTCCTTGGGCCCGTTTGGAATTGCAAGAACGCTTGCTGGCAAGCCGCCCAGATTCGCCCCCCGTTTACGTGGTTACTGGCCCTTTATTTACGCGCAAGATAGCAACGCTGCCAGCAGCCCCTGACGTCGAGATCCCAAGCGGTTACTGGAAGGTTATCTTCGCTGGAAACCGTCCGGAAACAGGCGAGTTTGCTGCGTTTATTATGGATCAGGATACCCCCCCGATCCGCCAATATTTGTCACTATCAGGTCACGATTAATGAGATAGAAGCCAAAACCAAACCGCATCTGAATATCTGGCCTTCTTTGCCGGAGGACGTAGCCACTAAGCTCAAATCCCGCAAAGGGACGTTAGCGAAAGCAATGGGATGTTTATAGTCATCGCATTGCATTTCTGCTGGGTATGCATCCGAACAGCATCGACTAGTAATAATTAATGGTAAACACCACTTTACCATCGGCTCTCCCAGCAGTCGCAACAGTATCCGTTTGGATATAGAGTGCGGATAACGGAACCCGGATCGTCGGACTGCCATCTTTCGGTAACGTCATGGCTTGCTCTGACGAGAAATTAAACAGCGTTGGTGTTTGATTATTCAACCCCCAACCGATCTGAATGCCGACTCCTGAAGCCGCACCGAGCAGCGATGAGTCGATATCCATGATCCCATTGGCAGCATCTTTCACAGCCGTTGTTGGCGTCAATCGCACACCAATGCTGTTATTGATGGATGTTGTTGCAGCCGCACTCCCGGTATTGAAATTCATGAATGTGGTGGTGTTCGTTTGATTATAAAAACTATGAAATGTCGGGCAGTTTTGCAGAGAAATCGATGCATCAATCCACGGCGTCGTGGAATTGATACTTCTGAAATGTTCTCGGATATCATAGGCTCCCATCACTACATTAACGTCCGGCGTGGTACAGGTTTGCGCCGTTACCGTCAAATTTCCGGTAAAGGTGACGCGGTTTAATTGGAGTGGCAATCCCTGAATCGGCTCTCCGGCCGGGGAACTCACCATGTTATCACTCGCCATAGGAAAACTGGACGCGGCGATAGCGTAACTCCCTGGCGTAAGTGGGCCGATCTTAATTAACGATATATACCGCGTTGCGGAGCCAAAAAGGGCGATACCAACCGTGTCGTCAAATGTAAGATCGTTACTACGATAGCCAAAGGCACCAAGCGTTGCGGCTGCACTGTTATTTTGGCGTGAGATTGCAACGCCAATGCCAGGGATATTGGTCTGATACACGGCACCCGCAAAAGGCCCCGAGTTTAGCCCACTCAGAGTGAGTGGTGCCTGTTCAATCCCTACCGCCCAGTTGTAAAGAAACCCTGCGACAGAAGATTCACAAAAGACACTGACTGTCGGCGCATTTGTCCAGCGCCCCTGATAGATAATGGTCCCTATCGGTATATCTGCACCTGCTGAAATAATGGGTGGGCTGAGTGGCACCGTAAGCAAAACTGAGTTTGAACCGGTATCGAATCGACAGGATGCTGCCGCCCAACTATTATTGCTGGCAGCCGCCAGCAGGACGCTTCCGAGCAGCAGAACAAGAGCATTAATTGCATATTTCATAACATCTTATCTCCGCTTTGCGGCATTGACCGAAAAGCACACATTCTGAGTAGCAACGGTTAACCATCCGGCAACTCGCCACTGTCTATTTTCGGTCAACCGGGTTACTGCTTATGCAGAAGCCACCGCTGATTTACACACGGAATTGAATTGCTGAATCTGCCGTTGTTCTTTTCCTTTCGCCATTGGCATCAGCAAGTAGCCAACCGTACACGACATATCCGGGTCTTCTCCCCATTTCACACGCAGTTGTCCTTTGTCTTGTGACACACGCGCATATAACTGACCGCCCTGCCCGACGGCACCAACGTTGTTGCCTTGGCTATCAAAAATATCGGCACCAAAAGGCACGGGCTCTCCCTGATAGGTGGCATTAACCAAAATGGGAGTACCGCTCTTGGCGTTGTATTTCACCTTAACCACCGCACCGGAATGCGGTGCCACTTTCATACTGGTACTATCTAGCTCCAGCTCCAGCTCCAGCTCCAGATTCGCTGAGGCGCCTTTGGGATCGATGTTGATCTCATTCATCTGGTAGGGGCTCAAATACAGCAATACGGCATAGCCACGTGAATCAATGCTTACGCCCGGATACGATGACACGCTGGCACCCTCTGCGCCTTTGGCTTCCACCAATGCAAAGGTATCCGACGCGTACGGCGTGAAGGTCACGCCACCCGCATGGCCAATAACCGTACCGTTCATCCCGGCAGACACACAGTGATATCCCTTACCTGTGCTGTAGGCGCCACTCAACGCCGTTGCCGCGTTACGGTAGTT
Source organism: Candidatus Symbiopectobacterium sp. 'North America' (assembly GCF_015762685.1). Classification (GTDB taxonomy): domain Bacteria; phylum Pseudomonadota; class Gammaproteobacteria; order Enterobacterales; family Enterobacteriaceae; genus Symbiopectobacterium. The sequence goes on from NZ_PEHF01000056.1 coordinate 25,883, forward strand.
ACCGCTCACTGAACCACTGGATCCCCTATTCTGGTTGGCGTGCATCGCCGTCACCGCATAACTAAGCGGATTATCGGTTCCCACAGCGCCAGACACGCTTGCCTGCTGACCATAACGGCCACTGCTGTCGTGAGACAGATCCATACGCAAATAGGGCGTATGAGAATCATCGTTTCGGCCCAGCGGCATGCTGAAGCTCAACAGATAGTTCGTCTGCTCAGACCCCACACTGGAGAAGCTGCGATTAACGCTAACGCCGTAAGAAAGATTTTTATAACGATTGTTATAGCCCATCTGGTACTGCTTTTCGCTGCTCGTTTCATTCCAGTAATTTTGCAATACTGCGGAATAATTTTCACTGGCTTGCACACCGCCATACCCCGTAATCGCGTTAGTTAAACCGCGTTGATACGTCGCCTGATAGAGCGATGGCTTATCGCGCAGATTATCGCTGCGCACTTCTCCCCCGGTGATCGCATAGCGTGATGATCCTGGGCGTAGCAGCTGAGCCACCGACGCATAAGGCACACTGAAATTTTGCTCGGTGCGATCGGACTCACGTACCGTGACATTCAGATCGCCACCGTAACCCGTTGGATAGAGGTCATTGATCAGAAACTCGCCGGGACTGACGGTGGTTTCATACAAAACCTGCCCACCCTGTCGCACCGTGACTCGCGCATTGGTGCGAGCGATACCACGAATCTCTGGTGCATAGCTTCGCTGGGACTCCGGTAACATCCGCTCATCGGTCATCAACTGCGCGCCGGTAAAGGGCAGCGTATCGAACAGTTGCCCAACCGTGTTTGATTGCCCCACCAGCATCCGCGCCTTCAGTGTCGGAATGTCGCGCTGGAGGTAAGTATTGATGCTGCTGTATTTACTGGGCGCGTTATCCATATGGGTATAAGCGCCGTTGTGCCGTAAATACCAAGGTCCAACGTTGAGGCAGGCATTCAACCCGGCAAATAACGAATTAAAGGTCTTACCCTGCGATTCACTGGTGTAACCATTGACGTTATAGCCCATGAGTAATGCAGCAATGCCATCGTCCCATAATGCCGGGCTCACCGTACCGCGTGCGGTATTCTGCATGTATATCTGTGGAATAACGATGTCCAGCCGTTGTTCGTTGCTGTCATAATTAATCTGCGCGTCAGGAAGCTGTTGCGACAAATCGACACATTGATCGCCCAGAGTCTGTGAACTGAAAAAATCCGATGGCAATTTATAATAATTAAACGCAATACTTTTAATCAGATCGATTGAAAGACACGGATATACCGTTTTATCCGTATGTGCTTTAAATTCGACATCCACATTGTTGACCCACTGATCATTAATATAGACTGCCGTTTTATAAACCCCCGGCAACACTGAAGCACCAGCAGCGAAGCGGCTAAGATCGAGCAAAGCAGCATTATCAACATTCAGGAAAGAAGCATCAAACTCCAAATTATTAGCGTTTTCCAAAAGAATGCTTTCAGCATCAACATCACCCATAAATAGCGCAGACATAATAGTCGCATTCAATAACAGCGACTTATTGTTGAGTTCGGCTTGCAAATATTTTGACATAATAATTCCTGTCAACACCCTTTTCCTGAATGATGATGGGTATAAATTAAAAAACTTATTACGTAGAAAGTATTATTTCACAACAAACTCAAAGGTATGCACGGCACCATAATCATTAACAAAACTACCGCTGATCTTGTTTCCGGCACTGGCAGATAATTCCAACATCATGGCACTGCGCGGTGCGACCATCGCATAATCAAGTTTTTTGCCATTTACGGCGATATTGACCAAAGAGACATAATACGGCGTCGGATTGGTTGCCTGAAGGCGATTACCCTGAGCATTCCAGGTAATGGCTTTTGCCGCCTCATTAGCATTACCTTCCAGCCCCACAGGACGATAAAACAGCTTGATTCGCGAACGAAAAGCCATCTGCAAACGGTTCTATTCGCTTTTTGCCTGAGATTTAACCGGCACTTCTAATACGTTCAGCCAAAAAACCGATTCTCTGTCCGATGGCAATGTATCACCGGTATAGGTGATACGCAGCGTTTGCCCTTTACCCGACTCCACGCGATTCATCGGTGGTGTCAATACAAACGGCACTTTAATGGCGGAAGGTTTGGCATCAACATCGCTGTTATCGATCCAGCTTTGCAGCAATACCGGCGACGGGCCTCCATTATTGATTTTAACACTCACTTCATTGGCATCAGCGGGATATATAACCCGGGTACCGCTAATAACGACGCTGGCCTGTCCTGTCATGCTGAACAAAGCCGTTGCAAGTAAGCACATTCGCTGAAGATTGAAAGAGGGAAATTTCATACGATACTCCTGAAGGAAAATTGGGAGGGAATTCCCCCTCCCGCGAACAATTACTGATACTGAATAGACAACGTTGCTAACAACCGTACCGGCAGTGGTTGCACCTTCTGCAAAGTAACGCACGATATATGGCAGGTTGGCGCTGCCCGAGGAGATATTGACATAGGTATTGCCGTTAACCTGGCTCTGGTTACCCGCTTCGATGACCGCGCGAGAGGGGCTGTAACCATCAAGCAATTGCAGGCTGACGTTGGTCGCAGTCCCGGTGTTATTCAAACGCCTAGTCACAGAATCTACCGTAGCCCCGGCTTCAAAGAATGCAGATGCGGTTTCCAATGTGCCCGCACAGTTATTCAGCGCCATGGTAAAGCCCGTATCCCCCGCCGTTTGGCCAGTGGTAGACAACAGGTTCGTTCCAATAGTCGGCAGCACCACGGTGGCATCCGCAGCCTGGCCATCAACCACTACATCACAGGTATTTGAATTCAGTTGTCCATTAAAAGTGATAGTGCCGGTTGATGCCGCCTGTACCGGGCCAGCTGACATCATTGCAATAGAAATGGAGGAGAAAACGATCTTTTTCATTTACATATACCTTACTGGTTATAATTCATAATTACTGATGTTCAAATATCGACTGAATATTCATATGGCGATGAATTAAACATCTTTATTCAAAAGAGCAGACGTTCACCATAAACACGAAAAACGTTTATTTAGTCACCTGAATGTTTTCAATAGACTTCCAGAAAAATAAAAAAGTAAAAAATCACACCGACATTGACTAAATAACTTTGCATATCACCGCTCCACTTTAGCCAGCCCATGTTGATTACCGGGAAACGGTGAAGCGGCATTCATAAACAGTT
>NZ_PEHF01000005.1 GCF_015762685.1 Candidatus Symbiopectobacterium sp. 'North America'
GGCTGATGGCTGAAAACCCGGAAATCTCAAAAAGTGCGTGGAACTAAAACCGGTGTGCTTACAGTTCTATGACGGAAAAGCTCTTGGCTTCGAATAAAATCAAACAAGATCAATGTCTTATATTGTTGAAGGATTTGATTGCCGCGATGGGAGAAAGGCGCGAGACGCCAGCGAATTTTTTCAACCGCTACCCACTGCTTAGCCGACTGAACGGCGTCAGTATGCAAGATTTATCCTCCCATTCGACGCTGCCGAATGGAAATAGCGCCACAGTGACAGAGCCCCTCTTTATCGATACGGATAGCGCGCAGCCCACTGCGCCAGTGGCTGAGCCGCAACAGGAAGCCCGCGTTCAGGTAAAGCGGCGTGCTTCTGCCAGTAGTTCCGTTAGCTCTGATGTATCGTCCATGTCACCAGCGCGATCGCCTCTGGATAATTTCCAGATTAGCTCGCTGTCGCCCAGGCAGAACGTTAACCCCTTGGCCTCACTAGAGGCGTACCGTACCGTCGGGACCGATCTCTCCGCCGGTGCCTGCGGCAAATGACGATTCTTCTGCGATCGAAGAAGCGAGCCATTCGGGGGCAGCCTCTTCAGTAGGAAGTTCTTCATCCGCTATCAACAGCGAGGATCTGGCATTGCTGAAGCGCTGGCTCGGAAATGAAGTCCAAGAGAATGAAAAGGAAAAGGAGAGCATTAATAAACTGATCCTGCGTGAGGATGGGTTGTATACCCAGACGCTCGATCAAGAGCATTTCTCGCGGAAGCTGGCACTGAAGAACGCAGTGATATGCAGAAGACCTATATCAACGAGTCATTTCGTAAAATGCAATTGCACGAAGATTTTTTCCAACTAAGCCGCAACGCTCAGGCGTTGGTAGATAAATACAGCGAAAAATGCAACTCCCGGGTTTTGACCACCACGCCTGGCGTGAGGCGTACCCTGTCCTCACAGATATCACGAGGATGATGGCGTGATAAGCGGGAGTGATAATGAGCACCAGATGAAAGCATTGATTCATCAGGTGAGCGGTATCCCGATTGACAGCATTGGGTTGCATGATAGCGTAATCGCCACGTTGGGCCTGGATTCGGTCGAGATGATCGATTTACTGATGCAGCTTGAGACATTCGGGGTGACGATCCCGTCAGCGCAGATAGACGCTGCGCTGACGGTGCACGATATTGTTGAACGCTTCGTCGATGGGTCTTGTCCCGGAATAAATCAACCCACCTTGTAATCGGCAAGGTGGATATTAAGTTGCTTGAGTTTACGCCACAGGGACGTGCGGCCAATTTTTAATGATGAAGCCATTTGTGAGGCTTTGCCCCGGCAGTGGATCGCTTCCTGAATGAGCGCATCACGCTCCATCTCTTGTAATGATTGAGGATGAGGGCTCGCTTCTCGGGAGGATGCCTCAAGAATGTTTTCACTCAATGGTGCAGGAATATCTTTGACTTTTATTCGGTTACCGCTGCTATAGCTATAGGCTCGTTCGAGCACATTGCGCAGTTCTCGGTTATTTCCCGGCCAGGCATAGCGCATAAGTAACTGCTGCGCATCTTCTGAAAGCGTCACATTAGCCCCCATCTCGCGACTCATGATCTTAAGGTAGTGTTTGATCAATGCTGGGATATCTTCACTACGCTCCCGCAGGGCTGGCACGTGAATGTCGAACGATTGCAACTCGTACAGCAGGTGACGGCGAAAGCGGTTTTCCTCAACAAACTGATTGATGTCCACATCCGTAGTGGTGATCAACCTGACATCCAGCGGTACCAACGTCTGGTTGGCTTTGTTGAGCAATCCGGTTTTCAACAGTTGTAACAGCGCGGTTTGCACTTCTTGTGTCAGGTATTCGACATTTTCTAACAGCAGTGTGCCGCCTTTCGCCAACTCAAATTTGGAAATGACCGGTTTATCGGTATGTGCGTTGTTGCCAAGAAATTCGCTTTCCATGGCCTCTCGCGGTATTGCCTGGCAATTAATGGTGATAAAGGGCTTATCCCGACGCTCGCTGGCGTTATGAATGGCTTGTGCCAGATAGGCTTTACCAAGCCCCTCTTCACCATGCAGCAGGACTGAACCGCGCCCCTTAGCTGCCTGCTGTGCAAGGCGAACCACACGTCGGATAGCGCTGGATGTTCCAACGTAATTGAGATCGTCAAATGTCAGGCGGGCATACGCCCCGCCGTGGCGATGCACCAGTTCACGAATATGATCGATAGGGTGCAACAGGGCAATGTAACGGTCGGGCGTATTGGCGATGCCTTTCACTATTTTTAGCGACATTGCCAGTGCGATAAACGCGCCTTGGAACTCGACCGCGGTTTCGAACAGGTAGACATCCCGGTTTTCCGCAATGGTATGAACGATCCGCTGCGGTAAGTTCAGAATATTCTGAATATTTTTTCCTAACAACGTCTCACCCTTTACATTGAGCAGGTCGCTGCCATTTTTGTTCAGATAGAGGATGGTGCCTTTATGATCCCAGGCGAGAACGCCTTCTTCCACGCCATCCAGCAGGGCGTGTACTTCACTCAAATGCTGGTTGGATTCAGCCAAAATCATATCCGTGTGCAATTTTGCGCTGATTTGCTGTGCCGTGGAATGCACTAGCGCCAGGGCGGAAACCGTATCGCTGTTGTTCAGCAGAATCAGCCCAACCGCCCCCATCACTGCGCTGTAGCTGTCGAAAACCGGCATGGCGAAGCAGGAAAATTGATGCAAATGCTGATTGAAATGCCCATAGCCTTGCAGGCTAACCGGCTCGTGTAACAGCAGTGCCGTTGTGACGGCATTATTGCCCATCATACTTTCGCGCCAGTAAATGCCTTCACCAATACCCAGAGCCATCAGCCGTTGGCTCATGGCCGGAGAGGCGTGAAAACTCAACGTACATCCGGTTTCATCGGTCAATAACAAGGCGCATTCCGCGGTGGTGAGATAGGCAAAGATATCCTCCAGTATTGGCGCAGCGATATTGATCATATCGGCACGGTTGCGGCGCAGGGACTTGAACGTAATGCCTTTGGCGTAGAACGGCGTTGACCAATGGTCGTGACGCTGTTGTCGCCGGCAACGCAGCCAGGATTCAGTGACATAGGGCTTTAGCGCGAGATGTTCCATGCTGGCGGCATCGGGATACTGTATTGGGTCCGGCGTGATGAAATCGTGCCAGAGGGTTTTCAATTCAGCCTGTTTCACCGGTTGCTCCTTTATCGCGCCACTTTAGGAGATAGGTAACGCATTTATGTTCCATTTTGAAAATATTATGTCGAATCTGTGATGCACATCGCCAACCGCCCGTGGTGATGCGGTAAACCGAATGATTAAATTTAATATATTGAATTTAAATATATTTATTATTCCACTCAACGAAGTGTGAGTTGCGGCACAACTTTCCTCACAGTTTGACAGGTATCAAATAACAGGGCGAATGGCGTTATTGATGTTTCATTTTGGTTCTTTTTACGGCGTAACGATGTTCCTGAATTGAACAAAAAATTATTTTTTACAGCATGGATTCGGCTTCCTACTCTCATCGTGTTCGTTCCGTCATGTGGGTAACCCCTCAACCGAAAACGAAGGAGACAGCGATGAACGTTTTTCTTGCAGAATTGATTGGCACCATGGTGCTGATACTGCTTGGCAACGGTCTAGTAGCCAACGTGGTGCTAGCGCGGACCAAAGGGGGTAATAGCGGCTAGATCGTTATTACCGCCGGGTGGGGATTTGCAGTCGCAATAGCCGTATATATCACGGGCTGGGTGAGCGGGGCGCATCTGAATCCGGCCGTTACTTTTGGCATGTGGTTGTATGGCAGTATCTCGGGCGCAATGGCTCTGACCTACGTCGTTGCTCAATGTATCGGCGCCTTTCTCGGCTCGATTCTGGTCTATCTTACTTACAAACGACATTACGACGTGACTGAAGATGCCGGACTGATACTGGCGACGTTTTCTACCGGGCCTGCGGTGCGCGACTTTAAGTGGAACCTGGTCACAGAAATTATCGGTACGGCTGTTTTAGTCTTTGGCGTACTGAGGATTTTTAATTCGCATAACGGGATTGCGTCCGGTTTTGGTCCGTTCGCGGTGGGGATTCTGGTGTATAGCATCGGTTTGTCGTTGGGGGCCCCACGGGCTATGCCATCAACCCGGCGCGTAATTTAGGGCCAAGAATCGCTCATGCCTTGTTGCCCATCAAAAATAAAGGTCATTCCGATTGGGAATAAGCCTGGGTGCCAATTGTCGGTCCGTTGATCGGTAGTGGTATCGGTGCGCTGTGCTACAAGTTTTTACCGGTTTTTGCCTAACGGGCGGTACGCCGCTCACCCATGGAAATCGTCCTTTCCCCAGCGAAAGGGCGGTCATCAAGAGGAAGGGTCATGAAAAAGCTCATCAACAAAGTCGATGATATTATCAGAGAACAGCTTGAAGGTTTCGCACTCGCCCACCCCGAATTGACGGTGAATACCGAGCCTTTCTATGTTTGACGCCGTTCGGACAAGCCTAAAGTGGCGCTGATCTCCGGCGGGGGCTCCGGGCATGAACCGATGCATGCCGGTTTTGTCGGTTTTGGCATGCTGGATGGCGCATGTCCCGGCCATATTTTTACTTCGCCTACGCCCGATCAAATGTATGAGTGTGCGCAGAAAGTCAGTAACGAAAATGGCGTATTGCTGCTGATCAAAAATTATACCGGGGATATCCTTAATTTTGAGACCGCCTCAGAATTGCTGCATGGTGAAGGCATTTCCGTACAAGTGGCCGTCATTGACGATGATGTCGCAGTGAAAGACGGCTCGTACACGGCGGACCGTCGTGGCGTTGCCACCACTGTGTTGGCAGAGAAACTGTTGGGGGCTGCGGCAGAAGAGGGATATAGCCTGGAGCAATGCTCAGCGTTGGCGACGCGTATTGCCGATCAGGGCCGTTCTATTGGCGTCGCGCTCTCCTCATGCACGGTACCGGCTGCTGGTAAGCCCAGCTTTTTGTTGCCAGAAGATGAAATCGAATTTGGTATTGGTATTCACGGTGAACCGGGCATCCGTCGGGAAAAGTACACTGATGGTGACACCATTTTCAGCGCCATGCTCGATGAAATCCTTGATAACACCCCTTACTTGAGAACGCTGCGCCAATGGGATCGGGAAAAGGACGAATGGTTTGACGATACCCGCACCACGACGCCGCTCAACGCAGGTGACAATGTGATTGTGCTGGTTAACGGACTGGGCGCGACGCCAGCCTCTGAACTGTACGGCGTTTATCGCAAAGTGGCGGAGATCCTGGCGGCTAAACACATCAACATTGCACGTAATCTGATCGGCACCTATTGCAGTGCGATTGATATGCAGGGCGTCTCCATCACGGTGCTGAAAGCGGATGACGAAATGATCTCGCTGTGGGATTTCCCGGTCAGCACACCAGCGCTGAGATGGAAAATGTAGTCAAGTAATGCAAGCTGCCGCCGTTGGCGGCAGCTTGCGCGCAGATGCAGGGAGAGCCTGCATCCGGCATTGATGCGATGAAAACTGAGGTGCGATGATGGTGAAAACCAAAAGCAAGATGATCTCCTGGCTGGATGCGGCGGCCGATGTATTTGAACAACAACAAGAATTTCTCACCGATTTGGATCGTGAAATTGGCGATGCGGATCACGGGCTGAACATGAACCGTGGCTTTCGCAAGGTAAAAGAAAAGCTTCCTACGCTGGCAGATAAAGATATCGGCACCATCATGAAGAATACTGGCATGGTGCTGCTTTCCACCATCGGTGGGGCCAGCGGACCGCTGTATGGCACTTTCTTTATCAAAGCGGCAGAGACCGTCATGGCAAAAGAAGAGCTGACGGTAACAGATCTCTACCATATGTATCAGGAAGGGACAGAGCGCATTATCGCACGCGGCATGGCACATCCCGGCGATAAAACCATGGTGGATACGCTGAGCACGATTGTCGCATCGCTGAAAGCCCGACAAGAAGATCCGCTTTCCTCGGCGCTGGCGGAAACGCTGAAAGCGGCGGAGCAGGGAATGAAAAGCACTATCCCACTGAGTGCGGCGAAAGGTCATGCCAGCTATCTTGGCGAGCGCGCTATCGGACATCAGGATCCTGGTGCAACATCCAGCTATCTGCTGTTTAAAACGCTCTGTGATGTCGTGGATATGTGATGCCCTGATGACCCGATTGGGTAAGGCTGTAGAAAATGGTCAATATCGTGGTGGTTTCTCACAGTAAGCGCTTGGCGGAAGGGGTGGTGGAACTGGCAGCGCAGATGACGCACGGCAGCGTAAAATTTGCGGTGGCGGCTGGCATTGGCGATCCCGATAACCCGATTGGCACCGATCCGATTGCTGTGATGACGGCAATACAGGAGGTGCAAGATGAGGGGGATGTGCTGGTGATGGTCGACATGGGAAGTGCGATTTTGAGCACCGACCTGGCGTTGGAACTGCTGGGTGAGGCCTATGCGACCCGAGTACACGTTTGCGCTGCGCCCCTGGTGGAAGGCACGATCGCGGCGGCTGTCGTGGCCGCGTCCGGTGGTGATATTCGCCAGGTGATTGCCGAAGCGCATCAGGCTCTGGCAGCGAAATATCACCAGTTGAGCCAGGATGACAGGCTTACGGCGGCCATCTCCCCTGTTGCTTTGACGTAGGAGGCGCCATCGTCAGCACTCACTTTTTCTTGGCGTGTGGCTAACCCTGCCGGCATTCACGCGCGCCCGGCGTCGGCCATTGCCACCTGTCTTAACCGCTACAATGCCGATGTGCAACTGATGAAAGGTGCACAGACGGTGAACGGGAAAAGTGTCAACAATATCGCGCTATTGGCGATTAAGCATGGCGATGATGTCACGCTGCGCGCGAGTGGAGCGCAGGCGCAACAGGCGATTGATGCCTTTGCCTTGCTGGCGCACGATAATTTTGGCGATCGTTTAGAAGCGAAAGACGCCGCGTTGGCTCGCCCCCAGAGACATCCCCTGGGAGAATTGGTAACGGCCACCGTGTGTCGGGTCGAACGGACGTTGCCCGCCGTGACGCCGCGCGTCAGTCAAAGCGCGCAGGCTGAACTGGCTCAACTGGTACAGGCGATTGAGGCTGCCGTGCAAGACCTGTATGAGCTCTATGCGTTTACCGTGCAGCGCCTTTCTGATAAAGAAGCCGGGATTTTTATGGCGCAGCGTATGATGCTGGAAGATGACGAACTATACGATGCGGTTGCCGAGCGAATGGGGCAAGCCGCGGTGCAGGTTGATGCGCTGTGGCTGACGGTGATTAGCTCTCTGGCACAAGAGTATCAGGGGATTGAAGATTCCTACCTGAGTGAACGCTATATCGATATTTATGATGTCGGTCTGCGGGTGTTGCGGCATTTGAGCCATCAGCCAGACAGCGTGGTCACGCCCTGCCACTCTCCGATGGCGATCGTCGCCAACATATTGTTGCCTTCCGAAGCGGTGCAGTTGGATCCCGCCTGGATCAAAGGCGTTTATTTCACCGATTGCGGCAGAAACGCTCACGCGGCGATTCTGGCGACGGTGCTGGGGATTCCGGTGTTTATCGACAAGCCGGGCCATACGTGGGCGTTACGTCACGGAGAAACGATTACGTTCAATGATGACAGCGGGGAGATTCATCACGCCTGAAGCAGGATGGTCTGGCGTTGCTATCCCATTGGACGCAGGATAGCAACAGCGAAAACGGGCGGTTTTATTATCGGCTGGAGATCGCCAACGCCGATCCCGCCAACACAAACACGCCACCCGTGGCGCGATTAAGCAACGCCATGCGGCGCGGATTGCTGAATACGCCGGACAGATGGCGTCCGGTGCTGGCATAGAAAAACATGATGCTGAAATCAAACAGTACCCAGGTCAGCGCCAGAATAGAAAACTGAAGCGCATGGGGTTCTGTGGCGCTGATAAAGTTGGGAAACAGCGCGGCAAAAAACAGCAAATCCTTCGGGTTGCTGATACCGACTAAAAAACCTTTACGAAACAGCGCAACACGCGTGGGAGATGCGTCCATGTGCACGTGTTCAGGCGCATGGGCGGCGGCGGCTGAACGCCATGAGGCAATACCGAGCCAAATCAGATAGAGCGCGCCGACGATTTTCAAGATCATAAACGTGGTTGTTGAAGCGGCTAATACGGCTCCCAATCCCAGCGCCGAGAGTGACATCAGCACCAGCGCTGCGGTCACGTCGCCCAGTACGGTGGCGGCAGCACGTCCACGGCCATAGCGCAAACCATGAGTCATGCTGATCAACGCTGACGGACCGGGAATGGCAATTAAAACGGTAATCACGCCGACAAAGGCGAGTCAAAGGTGTAACTCCATGTTTTCTCAAACCCAATGCATGTAACGGGTACAAATGCAGCACCGCGCGCTATATTCTCACATATAGCGCGCGGTGCTCAAAGCGTATTTATGTTGGCAGCGGTTAACGCACGAGAGTGACCAGTCGTTTAACCAGTGGACCTTTGATCGCCATATCCAGCGTCATCAGCGCCAGTCCTTTCGCCAGTGAACGCGTATAGCGATGAAGCGATCTGTCGATGTAGGTTTGGTTTCTGGCAACGGAAAGCCATCCTGCCGGCTCAATGTGTGCCAACAGCGTATCGCCAGACAGGATCTTGCTGTCAAAACAAATCGCGACAGAACCGGCATAGTGACGATGTGTAATCTCCTGCACGCCCGCGATTTGGCGCAGCTGCGCAATCGTCTCGGTCACGCGTTCCGGGTTGCGCTGAATATATTCGGAGCGAATTCGAATGCGATTCTGTGTTTGATGCAAATAGGGAGACATGTCGCCGCGACTCGTAGGGATTATAATGATAACAATTTACATTATCGTAGTGAGAGTGTCTATCACCTCTGTTTATAGCGCGAATTGATAAAAAACAAACAACCTGCAATTAACTGCATAAATCTTAAGTGATTCTCCTGACGTTACGTTATTGTGACGTTGTCTTCGCGCAAAATATTTACATTCCTAACGTTGTGGCAGGGGTAACCTTGTCACCTTGTGTTGTGCGCGCAGCATGGGTTGATGTCGCATGAGATTGAAGCGGCATTGATGTTGGTAGGCAAAGGGAGGCTGTAGTCACCGTTATGGCGGCAGATGATTTGCAGAGTTTGATGGCGCTACGCCGTTTTGTCACGGTAGCGCACCATATTCCGGGGCGCATTCGCCTCAGTTTTACCAATCGCTTGGTCTCCGCACTCAGCCAAAGCCGGTTGGCTGCGCTGCAATCACTGTGTCACCCCGAGGGGGTGTCTGAAATCGTACAGCATTAATGCCGCAACCGGTAGCGTGGTACTGGAATATTGTGCCAGCACACTTTCCCCCACGCTGCTGACGCATCTGTTTGGTCACTATGATCAGGCGGCGCAACAGGCGCTGACGCAAATTCAGGCCGTGCTCTCCCAGTAAACCTAGTCAAGAGAGGGTCGTTATGAGTAATGATAATAATCCTGTGAATCAGGCTCCCTATTTCCCACCTTATGGCTATCTCTATTACGTGCCACAAGGCGATTCTGCCGCACAAGGGGCTTTTCCACCACCACAAGGATGGCCGCCGCAGCCAGCATGGTATCCGCAGATGGCGCCGGGCGCACTGCCTCCAGGGTATTTGCCGCCCGGCTATCCGCTGCCAGGGTATCTGTTCCCCGGAAATGCGATGCCGCAAGCTGCACATCATCACGGTCATCATGCAGCACCGGGCATGGACTGGAGCGCGCAGGCGCAAGGTGTGGTTGAGAATGTGATGGGAGAACAGGCCGGGCTGTTGAAAAGCCTGATCAGCACCATCGGCGCGGATGATAAGGAGTTTTGGAAAGGTGCGATGATCGGCGCGGCTGTCACACTGCTGCTAACCAATGACAGCGTGCGCCAGACGCTGACACAGACTCTGACAAGAGCAGGCTATCTGTTAAAAACCGGCGGCGATAAAGTCAAATCCTCTGTCGCCAGCGGTGCCGAAAGTGTGAAAGAGAGTGTAGCGGCGGGCAGCACCATTTTTCGCGACACGGTGAAGGCAGGTAAGGCGGAATTTCAGGCCTCGGTAAAGCGCCAGCGCGCGACAGCTTCCGCGCCTGAGGAGACGCCGAATGAGCAACAACCGTGACGCGTTAAGCCCATCAATCGTGCGGTGGTGGCTAGTGCGCAGGTGGGCTCTTGTATCGAACAATGGCGGCGTTACCAGCGCGGTGAAACCACGTTGAATGAAAGCGCCGTCAAGGTGGCAAGTGACGCCGCCAAAGCGGGCGTGGTGAGCGGTACGGTAATGGCCGTGGCCAGCGCCAGCGCGGGGCGGCCTTTGCTGACCTGGTTGACATTGGCGAGCGCCGGTATTGCCAGCCTTTATGTGCTGGATGCCATGCAGCGGCGTGAATCATTACAGGACCAAACTCAAGAAGGAGTGCAGGAATGAACCCTTCCAACATGCCTTATGTTTACGCCTATCGGTTGCCAAACGGACAGGTTGCCTATGCCAGTTACCCGCCTGCCAAGCCTCCGGCCCCTTATCGTCAGGCCAACAGCAAAACCCACTTTGTCACCGGCGTAGTGGCCGGCGCTGCCATTGCCTATTTGCTGACCAACCCGCAGGTGCAGCAAGGGGTCGCCGCCACGGCGAAAAAAGCGTGGGGCACCGTGCGCGGTGAAGTAGAAGAGTTAAAAGAGCGGCTGGCGGATCTCCAAGCCGAGCTGGATTACTACCGTCAGCAGGAGAATGACGCGTCGTGATGCCCGATCGAGAGGTCACTCTCGCGCCGGGGATTCGGGTCAAGCACCGCCTGCCCGGACGTTTGCGGCTGAGTATGACGCTGCTGGTACGTTTCCCTGATGGCGCGAATTGGCTGCGCCACCAATTGTTGGCGCTACTGGGCGTCACAAGGGTGCACCTGCGGCCGGCGATTGGCTCGGTGGTGATTGAGTACCATCCGGATCAGACCGACGAATCCACACTGTTGACACAGGTGGCTGGCATTGACTGGCAGCAGCGCACCGAGAGCGAGCATGAACCGGAATATTGCGGTGGCGATAATCTGCTCAACGCGGGGGGCTTGCTGTTAGCGCAGTGCCTGCCTCGACGCTGGGCGGCGCTGGCGACGCTGCTGCTGACCGGGGAAACGCTGGCTGAAGGCGTAGCCTCATTGACACGTCGAGAGCTGAACGTTGAGGTGCTAGATGCACTGGCAGTTGGGCTTTCCGTGCTGCGGGGGGATAACCGCACCGCGATGCTGACGTTGGGCGAGTACATGGAGCAGGAGACCAGCCGTCATTCCGATGCGCTGTTAGCCAGCCTGTTACGACCGCAGGAACACCGCGTGTGGGTCGAGCACGCAGGCGAACGTCGTCAAATGCTGTCGTCTGCGCTGACGGTTGGTGACGTAATGCTGCTTGGACCTGGAGACACCATCCCGGCGGACGGCAAGGTGTTGCGCGGTGTCGGCCTGATTAATCAGGCCTCCATGACCGGAGAAAGCGTACCGGTGCGGAGGGAGAAGGGGGCCTGGCTGTATGCGGGCACAAAGGTGCAGTAAGGCAATATTGCGGTACAGGCCGATCGGGTGAGGGAAGATTCCTCGATTGCCAACATCCGCCGCTTTATTAGTGAATCGTTAAGCCAGCAAAGCGAAACGCAGAAAGTGACACAGGCGATGGCCGACCGGCGCGTGGCGATCACACTCGGCGTAGGTGGGGCGGTGTTTGCCTTGACGCGTGACTGGCGGCGTCTGGCATCGGTATTTTTGGTGGATTATGCCTGTGCGCTGAAGCTAAGCACGCCGATCGCGTTTAAATCCATCATGTACCGCGCGGCGCAAAGCGGCTTGTTGCTGAAAAGCGGGCGGGCTATTAACAACTCGCTGCGGTTGATACGGTGGTGTTCGACAAAACCAGCACCTTGACGCACGGTGATATGCAGGTGACGGAAGTGGTCAGTTTCGATCCGGAGCGTGCCTGGGCGGAGCGCCTGCTGGCGATCGCCGCTTCTGTTGAAGAACACAGCAATCATCCACTGGCGAAAGCGGTGGTGGCGTCGGCGCACCACCATGCGTTGCCCCACATCAATCACGGTGAAGTGGAGTATGTGATTGCGCACGGTCTGCTGTGTGAACTGGATGGCCATCGCATGGCGATCGGCAGCCGCCATTTTCTGGAAGCGCACTATCAGGTTGTGTTCTCACCGTATGAGACCGAGATTACCGCGCTGGCTCAGCAGGGGTATCATTTGCTGTTCATCAGCCTCGATGAGCGGTTGGTTGGCATGATTGGCTTGCAGGATAACTTGCGGGCGGAAGCACACGAGGTGATCGCACAACTACGCCAGTCGGGGATCGATCGCATCGTGTTACTGACTGGCGATCGCGTTGAAAAGGCGCAGCAACTGGCTAACGCGTTATCGATGGATGAATGCGTGGCTGAATGCACGCCAGAGAGTAAGGTGGATATGGTTCAGGCGCTGCAACAGCAGGGCCGCAACGTGCTGTTTATCGGCGATGGGGTAAATGACGCCCAGGTGTTGGCGCAGGCGGATGTCGGGCTGGCCATGAATCAGAGTACCGAGCTGGCGCAGCAGGCGGCTGATGCGGTGCTGATGCAGGATAATCTGCACGGCGTGGTGCTGGCGCGTGAACTGGCGCTGAAAGCGATGAAACTGGTGCACAGCAACATTGCCCTGACCGAGTGGGTCAACAGCGGCATCATGCTGACGGAGGCGTTGGGCGGTTTATCTCCGGGCGGCAGCGCACTGCTGCACAATGGCACCACCCTTGCGGTATTGCTGCGTGCGCTGGCAGCACGGCGGACGAGTGTGACGCGTTAAAGCGAGAACGGCGGCAATTGACGTAACGTGTTCTGTAATCCTTCCGACCAGGCTTTGCGAATGGTGGCAAAGTAGGGGTCATCCTCGGTAATACGGCGCTGCCCGCTGTCATCAAAGCTGTCAGCCCAGTAGATCATCACATCCAGTGGCAGCCCGACGGACAGGTTGCTGCGCAGCGTGGAATCAATCGAGATCAGCACGCAGCACATAGCCTGCTCGAGCGTGGTTTCTCGGGTTAATACCCGGTCAATGATCGGTTTGCCGTATTTGCTTTCGCCAATCTGGAAATAAGGCGTGTCGCGCGTCGCCTCGATAAAATTGCCTTCAGGATAGATATGAAACAGGCGGGGGGACTTCTCCAGCGATTTGCCCACCTAACAGCAGGTTGCAGCCAAAATTGGTGATGCTGGTATGTTGTTGCATACGACTGTCGCGATCGATGACTTCACACAAGGTGGCACCGACCAGCGTCGCCGCATCGTACAAGATAGCCACCTGCAACAGGTTAGGCTCGTTGTCACTGCGCATGCGCGTTTCCAGCAGGCTGACAATGCTTTGTGTGGTGGCCAGGTTCCCGGCGGACTGAAGCACCAATACCCGATCGTTGGCGCTGTGAATCACATGCAGTTTTTTAAACGTTGCAATGTGATCCACCCCGGCATTGGTGCGGGAGTCCGAGGCGAACACCAGTCCGTCCGACAGGCACATGGCCACACAGTAAGTCATAATCCGATCATCTCATGGTTATTGCTGCTGCACCTGTTGTGAAAAGCGCTACACTTCAGCTTCAGAAAACAGGATTTCGCTGCTGCCACCCAGACGGCTGACGCGTATCGGGCAGGCATCCAAATAGTCCAACCCGGTTGCCAGACGCAAATGCTGCGTCAGGCTGCACGAGTTGTTAGTGATATCAAAACTCAGCCAGCGTCCATTCAGCCACACTTCCGCCCAGGCATGCATCGCCACATGGCCCGAATCCGGGCTGTGAACGTAGCCGCTGACATAGCGCGCTGGCAGGTGCAGGCTGCGACAGCAGGCCAGAAACACATGGGTGTGATCATGACAGACTCCCTGCCCGCATGTAAAGGCCTGCGCAGCGCTATCTTGCACCTGCGTTGCACCGGGCGTGTAAGGCATGCTGACCAACAGTGCCGCCATCAGCGCGTTCAGGCTCTCTTCCGCCGCTTCCGACCGGTAGTAGCGCAGCGCGAACGCGCGAATCGGCGCATCTGCCTGCGTCAGCGGCGTGCTGCGCAGGAACACCAACGGTGACAGCAGCTCATCCTCTGGCTCACTATCATCGTTATCGGCAATGTCTATCACTCCCTGAGCGTGAATGACGATTTCCTGATGCGGGTGATCCAACGTCAGCACATGCAGCACGTTGCCCCAGGTGTCGGTGGTGGCGACCGCCGAGCGATCAGACAGCGTCAGTGACCATGAAGCCACGCGTTGGCGGGCGGAGTCACGCGGCGTCAAACGCAGATACTGGGTGCTGAATTTCACTTGTTCATCATAGCGATAGCGCGTGAGATGATTAATGGTCAGTTTCATACCGTCTCCAGATAGGTTTGTCGCACGCTGTCAGCCAGCGCGTTGATTCGGGCCAGCAGACCGGTGAGATACACCTGCATATCCGATTGCGCCAAATCTTCCCGCGTACTGAAGCGCAGATCGACATTCAACTGGTGCGCCAGACGCAGCGGCAGGTGAGAACGGGTGTTAGCGATCTGCTCCAATTGACCGACAACGTCTTCGATGCAGGCGCGCAGTGAGCGCGGCACGTCGTTACGCAGGATCAGCAGTTCAGCCACCGTATCGCGCGTGACCGGCTGGCGATAGATGCTGTTATAGGCCTCGCGTGCGCTGACCGCGCGCAGCAGCGTGTCCAGCCGATAATATTCACGCACCGGATCGGTGTCGTTATTCAGTTGCTGATCTTTGAGCAACAGCAGTTGTGTGGTGGCGAAGGCCCGCTAGATCAGCGTGCCGATACGGATAAAGCACAGTGCATCGTTGCGCAACAAGGTGCCGAACACCGCGCCGCGAAACAGATGGGCGCGATCTTTTACCCAGTCAAAGAAGGCGTCGATCCCGACTTCTTCCACCCCTTTTTGCCGCAGCGTGCGCAGCTGAATACGTGTGGTGTTGATGCACTCCCACACTTCGGCGGACAGGCTGCCGCGCACCGCATGGGCGTTGTTCCAGGCCATCTCGACGCAACTGTAGATACTGCTGGGGTTATCGCTGTCGAGGGCAAAAAAATTGATCAGGTTCGCCATGGAAAACTGCGGATAACGCGCCATCCAAAACAGCTCACTGGCTGTGCGGCTTAGCATGATTCGTCATCCTCCATTACCCAGGTGTCCTTGGTGCCACCCCCTTGCGAAGAGTTCACCACCAGCGAGCCTTCTTTGAGCGCCACCCGTGTCAGCCCACCGGGCACCAGGCGGATCTCCTGCCCGTAGAGCACAAAGGGACGCAGATCGATATGGCGCGGGGCCAGTCCTTGCTCCACAAAGGTCGGGCAGGTGAAGAGCGCCAGCGTCTCCTGCCCAATGTAGTTCGCCGGGTTGGCCAACAAACGCTGGCGAAATTCCTCTATTTCAGCGCGACTGGCACGCGGCCCTACCAGCATGCCGTAGCCGCCTGCACCGTGAACTTTCTTCACCACCATCTGATCCAGATTATCCAACACGAAGCGCAAATCCTCCGGCTTACGGCACTGCAAGGTCGGGATGTTGTTCAATAGCGGTTCTTCGCTCAGATAGAAACGGATCATTTCCGGTACGTAAGGGTAAATGGATTTATCATCGGCTACGCCGGTACCGATGGCATTGGCAAGCACCACGCCACCCGCACGATACACCGACAGCAGACCCGGCACGCCGAGCATGGAATCAGCGCGGAACGCCAGCGGATAGAGAAAGGCATCATCAATGCGGCGATAGATAACATCCACCTTGCGTGGCCCTTCGGTGGTGCGCATGTAAACCGCCCCTTCCTTGATAAACAGGTCGGCACTTTCAACCAGCTCTACCCCCATTTGCTGGGCCAAAAAGCTGTGTTCAAAGTAAGCGCTGTTAAAACGTCCCGGCGTCATCACCACCACGCAGGGATCGTCTACCGGTGAGCTTTCGCGCAGGGTTTGCAGCAGGTAACTACAGTAGAGCTCTACCGGGGCGATGTGTTGCTAGGCGAACATATCCGGATAGAGGCGCATCATCATCTTGCGGTTTTCCAGCATGTAAGAGACGCAGGACGGTGTGCGCAGATTATCCTCCAGAACGTAATACTCACCGTCACTGTTGCGCACCATATCGATGCCGGTGATATGTGCATAAATCTGATTGGGCAGGGTGATACCCTGCATGCAGGGTTGGAATTGCTCGTTTGCCAGCACCTGTTCGGCGGGAATGATGCCGGCTTTGAGGATGTGCTGATCGTGATAGATATCATGCAGAAAGGCATTCAGCGCGTTGACGAATGCCACTGTCCAGTTTGCGCCACTCCGCCGCCGGAATAATGCGCGACACACTGTCAAACGGGATTAACTATTCAGTACCCTCATCGTCGCCGTAGACGTTGAAGGTGATACCCACCCGATGAAACAGCAGCTCTGCCTGCTCCTTCTTCTGCAGCACCGATTGCTGATCGGTGCGTTGCAGCCAGCGCCACCATGGATCGTAATGCTGCCGCTGCTGTCCCTCTGCCGTGAGCATTTCATCGTAATAAGGTCCACTAGGAAGCGTTATTTTTATCATTGGCATCTCCGGGCATTACGCAATAAGAAGATAATGGTTGCCATGCATAAAAAATGCCAAATAACGCAATCTTGTTTTTCGATAGTGTCGTTGCGGCGCTTTGCACGCTATTGAGTCAGTAATGCACAACCAGAGCGCGTTTGCGCCAGACGATAGTGCGTCAAACGGCGGTGGTTTTGTGTCAATGTGGTGCGCATTGCTTTATTGCTGTGCAGGGCTGCGCCATGGGGTTGCAGGGCGTTTGGCTGTACGCTGTGAGAGAAATAGCGTAAAATAGTGACTATGCATCACGTTTTCTTATGATTTTGTTATTTATTTTACCTTTTTATTGAATTTTCAGGAGTCATGCCGTGTCAACCTTACCAAATTGTCTAAAATGCGACTCTGCCTTTACCTGGCAGGCCGATGAACAGCTCAATTGTCCTGAGTGTGGTCACGAGTGGTCCATGAATGCGGAAACCGCTGATGACGACGGGTTGGTCGTGCGTGATGCCAATGGCAACCTGTTGGCCGATGGCGACAGCGTGACGGTTATCAAGGACCTGAAAGTGAAGGGCAGCTCTTCCACGTTGAAGATCGGTACCAAAGTGAAAGGTATCCGTCTGGTCGAAGGCGACCATAACATCGATTGTAAAATTGATGGTTTTGGCCCGATGAAGCTGAAATCCGAGTTTGTGAAGAAAAGCTGAGTTTTTTCGCTACGCGCCGCTTTTGCTGAGGCGCGAGCGCTTCCCCTGCAAGTTTTCCCTGAGTCTCCCTCAATAAATTCCCTATCGCGCTTTTGCCAGGCTATGCGTATTTTCGTGTTACCCCTCGGAATCAGTGGCAAATAAGGATAAGGGATGGTGGCGATACTCTCCATGTTTTTGTTAGCGGGCATGATTAAAGGCATTGTCGGCCTCGGTTTGCCGACGGTCGCCATGGGGCTTATGGCGTTAACCATGCCGTCGACAAGCGCTGCTGCTGATCCCTTCTTTCGTCACCAATCTGTGGCAACTGTTTGCTGGCCCGGCATTTTTATTGCTGGCACGGCGTCTTGGCAGCTTTCTGGTCGCGATACTGATAGGGACGCTGTGGAGCGGCGTCCCGACCTTGGTGGACGCGTCGCCATGGGCCCCGGTTTTCCTGGGGGGAATGCTGGTGGTTTATGGCGTGTGGGGGCTGATTGCACGCCGCCTGCCTGCACCCGGTCGTCATGAAATCTGGCTTTCTCCAGTCATAGGCTACCTCACTGGAATGATTACGGCTGCGACAGGAGTGTTTGTGATACCGACGGTGCCCTATTTGCAGTGTCTGGCATTAAAGAAAGATGATCTGGTGCAGGCGCTCAGGCTGGCATTCACGGTTTCAACACTGGGGCTGGCACTTTCGTTGGCGCAGGGCGGTGGGTTGCCTGCGTTGAATCTGTCGTTATCGCTGCTGGCACTGATCCCGGCGCTGCTCGGTATGGCGCTGGGTCAACACGTGCGAAAATACATTGGTGAAACGCTATTTCGCCGCTGCTTCTTTCTCGGATTGATCGCGCTGGGGGTCACCATGGTGCTCAGCATCGGGGGCTGATGCTTGCATGCCGCTTATCTGTTCGACAAATTCCTGAAGGTGACCTGACAGCTCGCTGAACCGGCGCTCGCACAGCAGCAAGCGGCGCTGCGCCCACGCGTCAGTGAGCGAAATGGCGCGCACCTGTTGCGTATCCGCGTGCGCCAGGGCTTTTTCGGGCACAATCCCGATGCCGATACCTTGCTGGACTAACCCGATTAACGCCGGGAAATCATTCAAGCGCACGCGGTACTTAAGACGCTTGCCGCGCTGGCGCGCATGGTGGTCGATATGCTCCTGCAACGCGCTACCCGTGTTCAAACCGACAAACTCCGCATCCAGCAGGGCTTCAAACGCCAGCTCGGTCGAACTCGCCCACGGTGAAGTGACCGCAGCCGCCACCACCAGCGGGTCCAGACCAAATTCACGCATTTCCAGGCCCTGCAACGGAACTGAATCGGCAATGATACCCACTTCCGCGCGCTGGTTTTTAATCGCATCCACAATGTCGTGGCTGGGCTTTTCGCTGACGCTAAGGGAAATACGCGGGTGGGCGAGCAGATAGTCACTCAAGCGCGACGGGAGGTGCAGGCTTAGCGCAGACGCATTGCAGAGCAGGGCGATATGCCCACGCAACCCGTTGCCAAACTGCTGCAACTCGCTTTGCATATGATTGCGCTGCTGCAATAGCGTATTGGCATAGTGAGCCAGCGCAAAGCCCGCTTCGGTGAGCGTCATGCCGTTACTGACGCGGGTTAGCAGCGCCACGTCAAGTGCCTCCTCCATGCCGCGAATGCGCTCGCTGGCGGCCTGAAGCGTGAGGTGCGAGCGGACGGCGCCTGCGGTGATACTGCCCGCCTGCTGCACATGAAGAAACAGGCGCAAGTCGTTGAAATCAAAGCGCATGGTTTATCCTGAGCATACGCTAGACCAGATAGCGCCGGAACCAGGCCAGGGTGCGTTCCCACGCCAGATCAGCGGCAGCCTTGTCATAGCGCGGGGTGGAGTCATTGTGAAAGCCGTGTTTGGTGTTGGGATAAATGTGCGCCTGATACACCTTTTTTCCGGCAATCAGCGCGTTTTCGTAGGCGGGCCAGCCTTCGTTAATGCGCTCATCGCGTTCGGCGTAATGGATCAGCAGCGGCGCCTTGATGCGCTCAACGTCTTCCGGTTTAGGCTGGCGACCATAGAAAGGCACTGCAGAGGCCATTTCCGGGTAGGCCACTGCCGTAGCAGAAACCGGTGATGCCCACTTTACCGTTGCTGTCCGGGTGCTTGAGCATAAATTCGATAGCGGCGAAAAAGTCGTTCATCAGTTTAGTGGGATCGACCTTTTGTTGCAGTTCCCGCCCTTTTTCGTCATTGTCGGGATAACCGCCGACGCTGCTGAGTCCGTCAGGGGCCAGCGCGATAAAACCGGCTTTTGCCAGCCGGCGCGCAATGTCTTCGATATAGGGATTGAGGCCGCGATTTTCGTGCACCACCACCACCGCAGGCACCAGGCCGGTCAGGTTGGCGGGTTTTACCAGATAACCGCGCACGCTGCCGTGCCCATTGGGTGACGGATAGGTGATGTACTCAGGGAGGATATCCGGGTCCGTGAACTCGACCTGCTGTGCCAGGGCGTAGTTGGGGCTGAGCAGTGACAGCAGGGTCATGGCTGTCAGGCCGCCCACCGCATATTTACCCGCGCGTTCCAGAAACTCTCGCTTGGTGAGTTTCCCATGCGCGTAGTAGTCATACAGTTCTAGCAGTTCAGGTTGGAAATCTTGTGCAGTAAGACGTGGCATGACGATACGCTCTCCTTTGGCAACCCATCCAACACGGGCTATCATCACAGTAGCAAAAGTGACTCAACGCCGCGCTAATGTGCTCTGGCGTTCCTTGCCATTTTTACCTTTTTTTACGTTGGAGAACGCAGACATCGGCCTAGCGAAACATCACTCGGTTACGCCCTTGCTGTTTGGCTTCATACAGCGCGGCATCAGCGGCGTTGTACAGGGTATCAAATCCGGTAGTTGCCGGGGCCCAACTGACGCCAAAGCTGGCTGTCACCTGATAAGCAGGCAACGCTGCCAGGTTTGAGCGGTTCAGATCGTCTTGGATGCGCTGCGCATACAGGACGGCCTGTTGCAGGGCAACGTTATCCAGCAAAATCGTGAACTTCTCTCCGCCCACGCGCCCAATGCTGCCGACACCGCCCAGTGCGTGACGCACACGGGTGATCAGCTCGCAGATCACCGCATCGCCTGTTGGGTGGCCAAAGTTGTCGTTCACCCGCTTGAAGTGGTCGATATCCAACACAATCAGCGAGGCCTGGCGTTGCGTGAGCACCGTACTGATGATGTCGATAATGGCACCACGGTTGTAGACGTCCGTGAGCGGGTCGTGTATCGCTTTGTAGGCCAGTTCATCGGCCAGCTGATGCTTTAAGCGCGTCAATTCGCGTTCTGCTCGATCGCTGCGTGAGATTAGTCCGTGGGATTCACGCACCAGACGCTGATAGTGCTCGGTCAGTGCCAGCAGGCTATCCCGGTAGACTTACGCGGGCCTGTCAGGCTGAGCAGCCACGTTGCGCGCGGCGAGCAGGATGTCATATTCCGGGGTGAACAGCTCAAAGGTGCTCATGATTACTCCATGATATGGCTGTGAAAATCCAACGCGGGGAAGTCGATATGCAACTCTTCGCCAAACTCCTGAGCGATATCATCCTCACAATTGTGATACCAGTGCAGGGCGATAGCGAGCGAGTCCTGCGCCGCCAGGTGCAGCACATTGAGCAGGCTAAACAGCATTTTGGTGCTGGAGCTGTTGAAATAGCTCAGCGAAATATGCACCTCGATTTCGGTTGCGAGCGCGTCATCGCGGTGCGATAGCTCGGCAAGATAGGCTTCCACCTTCTCGATCAGCGGCCGATAAAACGCAGCGGCGTTCTCTGGATAGGATTCACCGGAAAGGGATAACCGATGTGTGTCAAAGCAAAAATCAACGCTGGGAGTGGATGCTGTCCCGGCGAGATGAACATTATCGATGCGAGTTATATTTATCATTTCAGATGATCGCCTTCAGATAAAACGTGGATAAACCCGTTGATTCATCTGATTGAAAGGTGAATTGCAACGGTTCGCTGGCGTCTCGTGCCACGGTTAACAGCCCGATATCCGCACCTTTGCTCCATGCGGGGGCTTTCTGACGCAGCGATGCTTTGTAGGCCACTTTGATTTCGTCTGCCGTGATGGCGCGCAGCAGTTCCAGCCGCACCCGCAGTTTCTCCATATCCTCGGGATGTACCGGGTTGGCACACCACAGGAAATACTTCCCGTCTTCCCACCCAAGGCAGACGGAGCCCTGTCGCGCTTCCTGCTGCTGGTCGGGTGTGGTTAACGGCAAGGCGGAGTAACGGGTGATGTTTTGGCCCATTTCGATAAAGCTGGAGAACAATTTGCTCCGCACCGGGGAGGGTACCTCGGTTTTCTCAAACTGGAGGCGTAGCGTTTCTGCCAGTGAGCTGATGATGCTCTGTGAAAAGTAGCCGATATATTAGAGCGAGATATCGCGCGCCACGCCGGTGTGGAACAGCGCGCCCTGTGGGGCGGCGTACTCTCCTGGCGCATTGCCGGGAAAGGTGGAAGCTGAGGTGCCGTGCTGTTGAATAGCCATGGTCAAGGTCGCCTGGTTGTAATCACTGTCTAAAGCCCCAAAAAGTCAGGTCGTCCCGTCGGGGCTGCTGACCCTGGTAGCGTTGATGCTCTTGTTGTAATTGTCGGGCCAGTTCGGGCATCGGTAATGCACGGTAGCGCAGTAATGCTGCCTGAAGCCGACGTTTGCCAAACATGATGCGTCGCTCACCGCCAACCTGATCCGTTAATCCATCCGTGGTGGTGAAAAACAGGTCTCGATCTGCCAGCGTTAACCGATGGTTAGTCCAGGCATAGTCGTAGGGCGTATCGGTGTAGCCGACGCCCATGCGATCGGTAGTCAGCGGGCGCACATCGTTATCATCCTGTGCCAGCATAAATGCCGCCATGCGCGCGCTGGCCCAGGTCAGGTTGCGCGTGGCTGTGTTCATATGTACGGCAATGATGTCACAACCATCATTTGAGCTGCTGTCACCGTTCTGCTGTTGTCCCAGCGTATTTTTGATGTAGCGATTGATAATTTGCAGCAACTGCGCGGGATCGTCAGGGGGGCAGGTAACCAGCGCATGTTCCAGCGCTGAGGCAAAGATCAGGGTCATAAATGCGCCGGGGACGCCGTGACCGGTACAATCGATTATCACCGCCAGCCAGCCATCAGCCGTGGTTTTAAACGCGTAACAATCGCCGCCCACGCAGTCGCGAGGCTGCCATGCCAGACACCAGTCGCTCAGCGTGGCAGACATGGTTTGCGCAGAGGTGGAAATCATCGCCTGCTGGATGATGCTGGCGTACTCGATACTTTGCATCACCTGCTGGTGTTGTTGCAAATGCAGGTCCGATACCGCTTTGATTAGGTCGATGCCTAATCCAATGCCCAGATAGGTGCCCTCGCGGGTGATGATAAAACCATCGGTAAGCGATTTACCTCCTGAAATAACAATTTGATTATAAACGGTATTTAATGAGGCATTGGCATCGACTATCAGTGGATTTTTGTCCATAAAAGCGATGCAGCTTTTTTTATCATACAGCTCGCGATAAAACGGTCGCGACATTTGTGACAAAAAAATATGACGGTTGATAAGCCCGAATGGTCTGCCGTTCTCTACCACTGGCAAACTCACCAATTCTTTGTATTTATTGAAAAGCTGCAAGACCGTGGCGTTATCCGTTTCGGGGCTGGCCTCGGGTGTAACAATGCATAAGTCGGCGGCCGTGGGAGCGCCTCTGTAGGGTCTGTTCTGCGATAACTCGGGTGTGGCGTCCATTGGGTCACTATCAGTCCAGTGTGGGGGAAACCGTATTCCCCCCACACTTTACCCGGTATTAATGACGCTATTGTGACGCCGATTTTTCTTGTCACAATCACGGTGCTGCGGCAACGGTGCCTTCGCTGTTCAATACACTGGCCATGACCTGATTTTGCCAGTCGAAATAGGGGTTAAAGGTTAAATGGATATGCGTTTTTCCTGGCTCCTGGTAGCCCCAGTCGAAATACCACACGTCCTCTCTTTTCTTGCAGTCATCGGCGGCGGGTGTGGCGGGGCCGTTAGAACATAAACGTAATGACCCTGTTCGTCCATAGAGTGGGTTATCGGGGGAAAACAGGATCGACATGTGGGAAAACTGGCTGATGCGTCATTCCGGCAGACGATCGACACGCACCAGTACGCGCTCGGATACCGGCTGTGTCGGGTGATTATCGTACCAAATGACGCGACGGGCTGGGTGAGGGAACACCTTGTCAAACTGTGCCAGCATGGCGGCGGTATTGAGCACCGAATCGTGCTGCGCCCAGCACCATCAGCACCGGCTTGTCGTAGGGACTTTTTGCCAACAGGTGGCGTACGTTGGCGCTGGAGTAATAAAATTGTGCGAAACCGTTGGTGGGAACGCGCAGATAGCGCGTAGCAATCTGCTGCGGCTGCCCCGGTCGCGGCGGGCGCAGCCAATCGGTCACGGAGGCCAGCAGCGGAGCCAGAAAATCGAGCGGCTAGTCAGAGCGTATAGCGGGAGAAAACAGTACCAGCCCCTGAATTTCCGGATGCTGTAAGGCGTATTCCAACACCAGATTGCCACCCGTCGAGAAGCCGCCCAGGTAGACCTCGCCCACTTCTTTATGCAGCAAAGCGGCTTGCTCAGCCACTACGCGCCGCCAGTCTTCTACGGAAACAGGCATCAAATCAGCGGGTTGTGTGCCATAGCCGGGGAGCAGCACGGTGCGCACCAGAAAGCCCCGCTGTGTCAGCGCCGGAATGATATCGGTAAACGAACCAGGGGAATCCCCCAGACCGTGTACTAGCAATATGCCTTTGCGTGCGGTGCCTGTCGGTCGGGCTTCCGACGGCGTGTTCCAGGTTAATTCCAACGCCTTATCCAGCGTTTGAAAACGCCGATGCTCCTCAACCCAACGCGTAGCTTCCTGCTGATAGCGGGCAAAGGTTGGCTGCCCTAACGGCGTAATAGGCGGAGGTGTGCGACTACAGGCGCTCAAAAACGCCAGCAGTATCAACATACACAGGCCGCGCCAGTAGTGCGAGCGAGATAAAGGGGCAGAGCGCATCAATGCCATCGATGAATCCATTGTTGTCCGATGAGAATTGTTGTCCGGTGAAATAAGCGCAAGGCAGTTCCGAATGAATAATAGAGAATGGCGGATTTTTCGGCAATGGATTTGCCGTTACTTTCAACGGTGGTCGACCGCCGTAGTAAGCGGTCAGCTAACTTGGCGTGCTCTGCGCTCCGGTGGATGCGGTTTGTTCAAATGCGCAGCCGGTGGCAATTTATGTGACAGCTTAATGTTATACTTGCGTCAGATTTGCGTATTTTTTATTCTTTGGTCAGGCCAATTTTGCGCCATCGTTATTTATGAAGGGAAAATAATAAAATGCGATTATATCAAGACATCGGTAACAAGATTCGGACAGATATTCTGGATGGCAAATATCAGGTGGGTGATCGTCTTCCTCCCGAACGTGATATCGCAGAGAGTTTTTCCGTTAGTCGCAGTGTGGTGCGTGAAGCCTTGATCATGCTGGAGCTAGAGAAACTGATTGAGGTGCGTAAAGGCTCCGGCGTGTATGTGATTCAGATTCCAACCGAAGATAAGAACCGCAATGCAGAGAGCGGTTACGGTCCGTTTGAACTGATGCAGGCGCGTCAACTGCTGGAGAGCGAAGTGGCAGCCTTTGCAGCTATGCAGGCGACCAAGACCGATATTCTCAAGATGAAGCAGGCTATCGATCAGGAGCGTCAAGCGCTGGATAACGGCAGCGTAGACGAGAGCGCGGACGAGCTGTTTCACTGTTTGCTGGCGCAATCAACGCAAAACAGCGTGCTGGCCAATATGATTTATGAAGTGTGGCAGGCGCGTAAACGCAGCTCCATGTGGCACGGTTTGCACTCGCACACGGTAGATTTCAGCTACCAGCGTCAGTGGCTGGACGATCACCAACGTATTCTGCGCGCGGTGACCCGCCGCGATGCCAAACAGGCGCGTCAGGAGATGTGGCAGCATCTGGAGAATGTGAAGCATAAACTGCTGGAAATTTCGGATGTTGACGATCCGGCGTTCGACGGTTATCTGTTTGAATCGGTGCCTGCGCCGCAGGAAACGTAATAACAATAGCTCCAGCGCCTCCTGTAAGAGATTTCCGTGCTCTTGCAGGTTACACGCGTTTCTTCTGTTCGTTGTCCCCGGCCTATGCCGGGGACAACGAGGGGATGTTACAGCGTTGATACCGCCGCTTTCGCACCTTTCTCACTCAGCAGCAGGTACGCTTTGGTCACGCGGCGTACAAACTCTTGATTCTTCGCCAGATCGTCGCCGAAGATAGCCGTTAATCCTAACAGGGCCTGCACGCGTGCTGCACCGTCTTGTGTTGCATCGACGACAGCGCGCAGTTGTGTTGCCATCGGATCGCGTACGTCGATAGTTTGACCGGCGTCATCCACGCCGCCCACATAACGCATCCAACCGGCGATGCCCAGCGTCAGGCAATTGTAATCGCTGCCGTTTTGCAGGTGCCAGCGCACGGACTCCACCATACGCTGCGGTAGCTTCTGCGTGCCGTCCATGGCGATTTGCCAGGTGCGGTGTTTCAGCGCCGGGTTGGTGAAACGGGCAATCAACTGCGCGGCATAGCCCGGTAAATCTTCGTTAACGTGCAGCGTCGGTGCCTGCTCTTCCAGAATCAAGCGTTGAGTCGCATGACGGTAATGGGCATCCGCCATGCAGCCATTAATATGTTCGTAACCGGCCAGATACCCCAGATAAACCAGGAAGGAGTGGCTACCGTTGAGCATGCGCAGCTTCATCTCTTCGAACGGCAGAACGTCATCCACCAACTGTGCGCCGGCCACTTCCCATTGTGGGCGACCCGCAACAAAGTTGTCTTCCACCACCCATTGAATGAAAGGTTCGCAAGCGATGCCTACCTGATCGGCGATGCCAATGGCCTGCTCCACTTCAGCCAGCGTTTCCGGCGTGGCGGCAGGCACGATGCGGTCCACCATGGTGTTGGGGAAAGTGACATTGGCCGCGATCCAGTCCGCCAGCTCTGTGCTGCGCAGCTGTGCCAGCTCCAGCACCGCGCGTTTCACCACATTGCCGTTTTCCGGCATGTTATCGCAAGAAAGCACGGTAAACGCTTTCAGGCCACGTTCACGACGCACGCGCAGTGCTTCTACCAGCAGACCTGGTGCAGAAGCAGGCGCGGTCGGCAATTCCAAATCTTGCTTGATCAGCGGATTATTGATGTCTACGCCGCCGCTGGTACGATCGATGCAGTAGCCTTTCTCGGTAACCGTCAGGGAAACAATGTTAACTTGTGGCTCTGTCAGCTTTTCCACCACGGTGTAGATACCTTCCAGACGTGCATGTAGCGATTCGTGGACTGAACCGATAACAATGGCCTGACTGCCTTCTGCCCCTTTTTCCAGCACGGTATAGCGGTGGTCCTGCTCACGCAATTGGCTAATCAGGCTTTCACCGCCAAACAGGATCACTTCACAGTATCCCCAGTCACCGCCTTGTTGACTCAGAACGCGGTCGGTAAGCAGCGCCTGATGCGCACGGTGAAACGCCCCAAAGCCGATGTGTACCATGCGGCTTGTGAGTGCATTACGATCGTACTGGGGTTGGCGTACGTCCTCTGGTAGCGGGGTGTTGGCAAGGGTGGCGTGATGCGTTGCGGTGGTCGACGTTGTCATAACAATATCCCTGAGTACGGTAGGCCATCATGCGTTAGCGCGTTCACTCGCCCTTGACGGTGGAGATTGTAGGAGAGCAAGGTGAAAAGTGGCCTGACCAAATAATGTAAAAAGACGCTTTGGTATAAAGCTTCACGGCAAAACTGTTTGGGTCTTCCCCTATCATGGTGGCACACACCCTCAATCAAGTATAATTATCTATACTTGTACCTT